>CAVTDW010000001.1:0-239777 GCA_963733505.1 uncultured Actinomycetota bacterium
GTTCCCGAGCGGCTGGGTGAGGGTGACAACACCGCCGTCGGAACTTAGTTGAGGGTCCTGGGGTACCTGGGAAAACGAGGCGGGACAATGCTTCGAAATGATCGGTCCCGACATGGAACAGGCCCGTGTCAACGACCCCAACAGGTTCAAGACATGCGGCGACGAACGGTCGATAATGTCCGGACCAACGACCACCCCATAGACGCCCTGAAAAGTCGCCACATCCGTCTTGATCCGCCGTGCATCGACGGCGCTTGAACGATAACCTGGTAGGACGTGGAGCATCCCCAGAGTGAAGGCAAGTCCCGCCCCGCCAAATTCCTTGACATCCTCGTCCAGGGCTTGCTGCTTGGAAAGAAACCCTATTTCGACGACTCCTCGCTTTCTGAGGGCGAGACAGACCGGCGGAAAGGCCGCTGAATCAACCTGCGGACGGAAGAGTACCGATATGCTGACGCCTCGGCAGCCGCCGGCCGATGTGGTGGAATCAACCTCCCCCGGGGAAGTGGCGCACGCTGCCGCCAACACACAGACGAGGACAGCCACCACCGCCATCGCTCGGGATGACGGTCTCATACCCCATGTCCGTGAACGTGGCGATTTCGGATGCTCATCAGGAACTCGACTATACGCCGTCGTCAGCTCTTCCCGAGCACGAGAATCGTGCCGAATGGAGGCGGTGCGAGACCCTGAGGCGAACTATTCGGACAAATGACCGGGACCTAATGAGGCTCCTAGTTCGAGCAATCACATCAAGGATCTCCAATACCATCGGATCAGGCACGGCTTGCTTTAGCGCCGACACTTGACCACTCGTTATGTCCCTGCCGGGGGTAGTAATGGCATGCGCCGCTTCAACCCGAACATCAGGGTCCTCTTCCGCGACCACCACATGTATCAAGGCCTCAGTAACCTCATCCGAGATGTCAGCGCGAAGCGACCGACAGGTCCGCTGCCGAAGCGACCGGATAGCGGACCCCAAGCCACGCTTAATCAACATCTCTCGGGCCCACTCAGGATGACTCCGCCCGAGTTCCTCGCAAGCAGTGACGAGAATTCCCCGGCGATCGATACTTCTCCCAGACTACATCTGCTATCTTCTTCATATTCTCTTTGTCATACTCTCTCCCCCACAAATCGAAGTGCATTCCACGCTGAATCTCGGTCAGTGCGCCATACCGAAGCAAACGACGCACAGATTCACATGAGAACTCCCGAAACATTGGCTGCAGAAGCCTTGCAACCCGAAGGCGGGCATCTTTCTCCCAGTGGGTCCCTTTCCAAGACTTGTGGGCCCGCCGGGAGACCACGAGCAGGGATTGGGGCGAACAACGAGCCAAGGCTTCAACTGCCGCATTGGCGATACCTTGGTTCCTCCGTTCGGCCTGTGCTGCAATAAACAACACCGCGTCAGCTGTGCCTATGCGTTCAAAGACCGGAAAGAGAGCGACAACACTTCGTGGATCTGATATTTCGCCACGGGATAGCAGATCTTGTGTGAATTCAATCAATTCGGAGTCGCCAAGCATCGTGGCTGCAGCCGCAAACACCCTTCCATCCCCTGTACGCCTCGCCACCTGACGCACGATCGCATGGGCCTCAATACTCGCCTGCTGGTTCGACAGAGTTCAGTGATGATAAGGAGTCTCGAGTGGCCGCCGTGCTGAATGCTCTGATCAACCGTCCATCGCGAGAGGATAGCGTCTGCGATATCCTTCCGATTCTCTCTTGCTATATCATCAAATATATACGGACTCCCCAGAATAACTCTCGCCACAACGCTCTCAGGCGCATGAATTGCGCCTAGTAAGAAGAGTTGCAGCCTCCGGGTGTCGGGAACGCAGGAGCGCCAGAACTGCGTTGTGACAAACTATGTACGGCGTTCTGAGTACACGCCGGTTCTCCGGATTCAGGTCTCTGTCGATGAGATCTATGAAGAAGCTGGGTTCCTGGTTGGGATCTGTCCAGCTGAGTGCCGAAATTGCGAATGCTAAGGTGTTGTCACAGACCGACCCTGCATGCCATTTCCAATGATCCGACGGATAATCCGGACAAGTACAGCCGCCACATCTGGCCTGCGGACCCGAGAGACGCATTTTATGATGAACCCCGCGGTCCTGGTCGGTTAGGTCCGGATCGTTAAGCAGTCTAATGGCAGAGGACATTGCATCCGGGCGACCTTCAATCGAGTGACAAACGAATCGGAATACCTCAGACGTGACCACAGGTAGTTCCCGGGTGAAGTTGAGGCTATCGGGCGTGGTGGCATCGGCGATCGATCGAATCACATGACGGGCGAGAAAGAATTTTGAAACGATCGGTGTGAGAATCTATAGTTTCCACCGCTATCTCTTACGAGGAACCCGGCACGACGTAGTTCTCGGTCACATTGGTCCATTTCCAACGAACTCAGATCCGGGTTAAGCTCGTTGTACTATCCGTGGTATCTCCGAGTAGTGGAGACACGTGTCCGGCTCTCTGGATGCGTGGGCGGCAAACTCTTCTATTAGGTTATTCCGGGCGTCTGGAGTCAGAGTTGTATTCCAGTCGTTCCGCTCAAGCCAAATATCCGTGTACACCTGGTAAAGTACGGCGGACGTGACAAGGCCCGATTGACTTACTATTTCCTGGAGTGAGTCGGATATCATTTCGAGAAGGACTGGCCTTCGAGCCAGATCCTGAAGGTTATACTGTCCCTTGATCGTCTCCAGCATTACTGCCTCCGCTGCCTCTCCGTGGCGCTGGCGGCAGGCATCTGCGCGCAATGAGCATGTCGTCGAAATCTCCCAGATACCCTATCTGGAAGTTCGGCCGGCCAGCGATCTCTCGGTATAGATCCGTATAGGTCCGAGGCCCGACGCGTGTGTCCTCCGGTGCGCCATGAAAGTGCCGTACCTGAGCGTCATCCACGAAGTAATGTTGTCGGCACGAGAGAATGAGCTTTGCTTTCCCGAGCGCGCTCTTGTTGAGTTCCCGGAAGTTGCGAGCGTAACCTGGAGATTCGACTCGCCTGCTAGTTCATCAAAGCCATCCAACAGGAGAACTATCCGACCTTCCGTGAATACGTGCGAGAACGCCTCGTAAGAGGATAAGTGGACCTGACTTCGGTCAAGTAAGTCCAGCATTATCTGTCTCAGAGATACCACGTGTGAGAACTCCCTCATATCCACGTAGATTGGCGCCGGAGTTCCGCTTCCCGAGGACGGATCTAGATATCGGTGAGCCAGCGTAACTGCCAGTTTGCGGAGGAGAGTCGTCTTTCCCGTTCCATAGTCCCCCAGAAGCGTGAGGTGATTCTGTCTCGGGGTCCTTAGCCAGTTCGTACAATAATCGAGGGCGGGTGCATCGATTGACTGACCATCTAGGTGGAGTCGTGGCTCGACAAATCCAGCGACCCCCCTATCGTGTTCTAGCTCACGCAGTTGTGACAGAACAATCGGGCGGAGGTCAATGAGGGAGAGTTCGAGTTCGGAAATGGTAGTTGTTAGGATGCCAAGGCTAGGCGCTTGTGCCCGAACTTCGCGTGTAAAGCCGACCGTTGTTACGAAGATCCCACCGACGTGCGGTAGAACGGAGGACCGGGCGGCATGAATCTTCGCATGGAATGCATCGAGTTGGGCGACCGTGACCCTGGAAGCCTGGTCCTTGCATTCGACGAGAAAGACATTGCTTATCCGGACTTCTTCCGCTCTTCCAGTTTGAGGTCGACCTGTCGACCGCAAACAAGACAGTCGCCCGACGACGAACCCGAGTAGCTCAAAGAGACGACCGACCCGTTGCTCAAACCGATCTCCCTGTGCGGTCGTGGATGAGGTGGTCATATTGCCTCGGTTACCTGTAAATGTTGGGGCCGGTGGGGCGATGAGATTGTAGGCAGGTGTACCGTGGATGAACAGCGCTGGTCGGCTCTCCATGCGTGAGCGCGAGCATCCTGGGTGTCGGCTTCTCAGGCAGTCGACAGATCGAACCGTCCTAGCGGGTATCGTCGCGTCACTTCGTGCCGCGATATGTCATGGTCTGGCGGCGCCGCGCGGCATTGGGCGCCCGCTCGGTAACCGGCGTTCTGCCGTGAGTGAGCGCCCGATAATTCGGTGATGGTCGATGGCCAGCGGTGGCTCGCGCCTGAATGGCGGGTGACCGCAGTGGTCTTATTGACCCCGGCGCGTGATTTGCGATGCTGTCGGGTCAGGACCGATTGTGCGCGGCTATCCGGACTGACTGCACGGGAGGATCCTCCCCGACAGGCATTCCTTTGCGGGGCCGCTGGAGTAGCCGGTGCGGCGTTGATCGCTTGGCGTTGAGGGTGCGGCTGCGCTGCTCGCTTGATGGAACGTGGGTTCGAAGCAGGGGATCGTCACCGCGAACGTGCCCGTTGCGCGGCCGCAACGCTGCGATGTCTCGCCAGAAGTCTGGGGAAATGTTTTCCGCCTGAGGTGGCGCCGCATCCGTACCTGAGGTGGCGACCTACGCGAGTTCAACTGGGACACCGACCAGCACTGCGCCGACGACCAGGAGGGCCGAACTCGAACCGGTCCAGCGCGGTGGCGGGGCCGGCCGCACTTCGAGGCTGGGCGCCAACGGGCGCCCCGACGTGCGACCCCCTGCTGGCATCGCGCCCCGCGTGACCTTTGTGCCCTCGAGGACCGCGAGGTGGAACCGATCGGCTTCACGCCCGACAGCGTCTATGTCGAGCACTGCCGCCTGCCGCTGAGCGGGCCCAGCTGCTGCCTGCTGTACCGCCACCTCGGCCCCCTGCGTTCGCCGCCGCCGACCGGGTCGAGGTTGACCTCGCAGTCCTGGCCCGCAACCTGGGCCTGGGCGCCCGGGTCGGGCCCTGATGCTGGCACCAGCGTGGTGACCCGACGAGCTCAACACCCGCGAACGAACCCCCGGACATCGCCTGCCCGGTCGGGTGGCGGAGCCATGGCGGTTTCCCGGGACCGGACCCCCCACTCCCTCGATGACGACACGCACGCAGGCGACCCGTCACAATAGGTCCTCTGACCTGCACCTGACCTGGAGCCCGAGAGCGGAATCGAACCGCTGACCTGCGCATTACGAGTGCGCTGCTCTACCGGCTGAGCTACTCGGGCGGAGGCCCGATGGTATCCCAGGTCCCCTGGCGCCCACTCCCAGTTAGGTCCCCGATACCGTCACAGGTGGTTGGTAACGTCGTCACCAGCTTCCCCCGGCTCAGGATCCATCGACTTCAGTTGGAGGCGTTGTGGCGCAACCAGCGCTCACCCCTGCCTGGGAGGGCTTCTCCCCAGCGAATTCTCTACGTGATTTCAGCCGCGACCAGCTCGTGCAGCTGCTCCGCGTCCGTCCGGACCTGGCCTCGCCGCCGCCGAAGGACTGGGCCGCCTTTATCGCCCGCGCTACGGCGTGGCCGAGCATCCACGCTTGCCTGGCCACCCAGTCCCGGGCCAGCGCACAGCTACTCGACGCGCTCTGCCTGCTGCCGCAGCCGACGACCGTCGACGCGTTGGTGCGCCTGCTCGACCTTGAGATCGACCCGCAGGACTTGGACGCCGCGCTGGGCCAACTGGCCGACCAGGCCCTGGTGTTCCGGCGAGGCCGGGAGCTGCGGGTCCTCCCCCATCTGTCGGCCATCCCCAACCCGGCTGGACTCGGCCCACCGCTGCGAGCGGCGCTCGGGTCACAGGACTCCAACATGCTGGCCACCGTCGCCCAACGACTCGGCGTCCAGGCCGGGCGCGTCAAGGGCGAGACGTTGGACGCGGTCGTGGCGGCCCTGAGCGACCCCGAGCATGTGCAGCGGGTCCTGCTCGACGCCCCGGCCGGCACCGCTGCGCTGGCTGCCCGACTCGCCGACCACGGAGTCGGGACCGTGCCCTCCGGCGCCTACTACATCCGGCCCGAATCGCCTCTGGGATGGCTGGCGCAGCGGGGCTTCATCTTCGCGACCGACTGGGAACGGGTCGTGATGCCCCGAGAGGTCGGCTTGGCCCTGCGGGGCGGCCGACCGTTTCCAGACTTCACGCTGCGCCCACCAGCCCTTCGATGGCACCCCGTCGATGCCGCCTCGGTGGACCGGGCCAGCACTGATCGTGGCCTCCGCGTCGTCGCCGACATCACGACCATCCTCGACGGCTGGGACGACACACCCGCCAAGCTCCTGAAGGCTGGCGGGATCGGCGTGCGTGACATCCGGCGAGCCGCCTCGGCGATCGGCGGCACTGAGGTCGAGGCGGCCAGGCTCATCGAGTTGGCATTCGCCGCCGGGCTTGCCGGCTGGGATTCGCATGCGACGGTCGCCCAGCCAAGTCCGGCGTATGACGATTGGCTCAACCTCGACGTTGCCACCAGGTGGGCCGCGCTCGTCTCCTCGTGGCTCGAGACCGAGCTGTACATCAACCTGGCGGGCGCCAAGGGCATCAACGGGAAACCCATCGCGCCGATGGAGCCGAGATGGGCCGAGTTCTCGGCCCGCAACGGGAGAGGTCTGGTACTCCGGGCCCTCCTCGAGGGGGCGCCCGGCCAGGCCGCGGACGCCGAGAGCCTGGCGGCCCGAGTCGGATGGGACGCCCCCGCCATATGGGAACGCGGTCCGGCGCCGGGACCGACGCTCATCTCGTGGATTCAGGAGGAAGCGCAGATGCTCGGCCTCAGCGCGTCCGGTGCCCTCAGCACGCACGGGCGCGCCATCGTGAGCGGGCGATTCGACGATGCGGTGAACGCATTGGCAGCCCATGCGCCGCCGATCACGTCCCAGTTCGTCATCCAGGCGGACCTCACTGCAGTCGCCCCGGGACCGCTGGCGATGTCCGTTCGCCGCGAAATCGAGCTGGTGGCCGACCTCGAGTCTTCGGGCGCCGCCACCGTGTATCGATTCGGGGAGCAGTCGCTCCGGCGCGCCTACGACGCGGGCCGCAGCGCCGACCAAATCCTGGCGTTCCTGGCGGCCCACGCCACCAAGGGTGTTCCCCAGCCGCTCTCCTACCTCGTCGAAGACGTCGGGCGCCGCCACGGCACGGTACGCGTGGGAAGCGCCAGCTGCTATGTCCGCAGCGACGATCCGTCCCTGCTGGCGGAGATACTGGTAGCCCGCAAGGCGGCGAAGCTGGGGTTGCACCAGCTGGCCCCGACGGTGCTGGTGAGCACGGCCACACCCGAGACGGTGATCTCCACGTTGCGCAACAGCGGTTACCTGCCCGCCGAGGAGCGCGCCGATCGCACGCTGGTCGTGCACCGGCGGGAGGTGGCACGAGCATCGGAAGGTTGTCGCGCGGCGCGGACCACGAGTGGCGACTTCTCGTTCCGGGACCTGTCCGAACGGTCGAGCGGCGACGAACACACTCTGGACGGACTGGCCCGCCGGCTTCTCAGCGCCAAGCAGCGCAGTGGTTCCGACTCTCGACCGTCGGCGGCCCCGGCCCGGCCGATCGACGGTCCCAGTTGGGGTGCCGTTTCGCCGGAATCGTCCGCCATTTTCCCGATCGAGCTGCTGGAAGCGGATTCGGTTCGACCGCGGGAGATCGCCAAGTCCTACGACGACATCCTCGACCTGCTCGAACTGGCGGTCGAACACGAGTGGGCGATGCGGTTCGAGTACATGGACCGTCAGGGTCGCCGCCGGCTGACAAACGCCACCGTCTACCGCATCAACGAGACCAAGGCCTTTGTCGTCGACATCCCCAGCTACACGTCTCGCACGTTGACCATCAGCCGGATCGCGTGGGCACGCGTGATGACCGAGGAAGAGGAGGACGCTTTGTGACCGACGGGCCGCTCATCATCCAGTCCGACCGGACGCTGCTGCTCGAGGTTGACCACCCAGAGTCGTCGGTGTGCCGCGCCGACATCGCCGCGTTCGCCGAGCTGGAGCGATCGCCCGAGCACGTGCACACCTACCGGCTCACGGATCTGGGGCTGTGGAATGCCAGCGCGGCCGGCCACGATGCCGAGCAGGTGGTCGACGCCTTGTTGCGATGGTCGCGCTATCCGGTCCCCCAGGCACTGCTGATCGATGTTGCCGAACGGATGGCCCGTTTCGGCCGCCTGGTGCTCGAGGTGGATCCGGTGCACGGGCTGGTACTGCGCACGACCGACCGGGCGGTGCTCGAAGAGGTCATACGGGCCAAGCATGTCGCCCCCTTGACCGGGCCTCGAATCGATGCAGACACCGTGGCTGTTCCCCGGGGCGAGCGGGGCCGGTTGAAGCAGGCGCTCCTCAAGCTGGGCTGGCCGGCCGAGGACCGGGCCGGCTACGTCGACGGCGCCGCACACCTGATCGCCCTCGACCAGAGCGAGGGTTGGGAACTGCGGGCATACCAAGAACAGGCGGTCGAGGAGTTCTTCGCCGCCGGCAGCGGTGTCGTGGTGTTGCCGTGCGGGGCGGGAAAGACCCTCGTCGGCATGGCCGCCATGGCCCGGGCCAGCGCCCGCACGCTGATCCTCGTCACCAACACGGTGGCCTCGCGCCAGTGGCAGGCCGAACTTCTCGCTCGGACGAGCCTTGTCGCGGCGGACATCGGCGAGTACTCGGGCGAACGCAAGGAGATACGCCCGGTCACCGTTGCGACCTACCAGATCCTCACGACCCGCCGAGGTGGCCTGTTCCCGCACCTCGAGCTGCTGTCGGCCGAAGACTGGGGGTTGATCATCTACGACGAGGTCCACCTCCTGCCCGCGCCGGTCTTCCGGATGACCGCCGAGATCCAGAGCCGCCGGCGTCTCGGCCTGACCGCGACCCTCGTCCGGGAGGACGGGCGCGAGGGCGATGTGTTCAGCCTCATCGGACCGAAGCGCTACGACGCCCCGTGGCGCGACATCGAGGCCCAGGGGTGGATCGCCCCGGCCAACTGCACCGAAGTCCGAGTCACCCTCACCGACGAGGAACGGATGGGCTACGCCCTGGCCGAGCCCGACGATCGCTACCGCGTGGGCGCCACGGCGCTCAGCAAACTGGCGGTTGTGGAGTCGCTCTGCCAGGAGGCGGTCGCCCAGGGTGAGCCGACGCTGGTCATCGGGCAGTACCTCGATCAACTCGACCAGGTCGCGCAACGGTTGGGGGCCCCCATCATCACGGGCAAGACGCCGACGGCCGAGCGCCAGCGGTTGTACGACGCGTTCCGCCGGCGGGAGGAGCCGGTGCTCGTGGTGTCGAAGGTGGCCAACTTCTCCATCGACCTGCCCGAAGCGTCGGTCGCCATCCAGATCTCGGGGACGTTCGGGAGCCGCCAGGAGGAAGCACAACGACTGGGTCGCATCCTGCGTCCGAAGAGCGACGGCCGTCAGGCGCACTTCTACGCCGTGGTGTCGCGGGACACCAACGACCAGGAGTTCGCCGCCCGGCGGCGAGCGTTTCCTGGCCGAGCAGGGATACGCCTACCAGATCATCGACGCCGAAGTGGTTCTCGCCCGCTACCGGAAGCGCCAGGCCCCATCCGATCCTTCGGCGGCAACCGACCGCATTCCACCCCCGGCCGCGTCGCCGTAGGAGTCGAAGGCGGCGCGACACGGCTTCGCCCGGGCTACAGGGTTTCCGGGCCGATGCCGATCAGTCTTGGGTGCCGCGTCTGGGATGGATCGCTGGGCTTGCCGTCGCAAGCGTCCTCGCGGCCTGCTCGGCGACGTCGAGCGGCACGGCTGCCGCGCCGGCCGCGCCCGCCGGGCCCGCGGCGACGCCGCGAGCAATCGCAGCGGCCCAGACCACGGCGGCCGCGCTCGGCGCACCCTCGCCGACCTCAGTCGCCTCAATCGCGACCTCGACCTCGACAGCGACAGCAGCAGGGCAACGAGGGCTGGCGGCGTCGCAGGCTCCCCCACCAGCGCCCCAACCGCCCTCGACTGCGACTGCGAGTACCGCCGATTCGACCGCGACTGGCCGCAGTACGACGACACCTCCGCCCGGCCCGTGCGGGGGAGTGACCTTGCCCAAGCCGGGCGGCGGCTTCTGGCAGTGCTCGTTCGATGACGAGTTCACCGGGACGACGCTGAACACCCGCAACTGGGTCGTCCAACAGACGGCGAATAGCGGTTACACCAACGGCACCGCTCCCGGCACCGTCTGCTACCTGAACAGCACCAACAACGTCTCGGTCACCGGCGGCTACCTCAACCTGACCGTCCGCAAGGAAGCCCACGCCTTCACCTGTCCCGATCCCGTCGGCAACTTCACCACGCAGTACAGCGGCGGGATGGTCTCGACCTACGGACTGTTCAGCCAGGCCTACGGACTCTTCGAGGTCAGCGCCAAGCTCCCGGCGGCGACGACAAAGGGCCTCCAGGAAACCCTGTGGCTGTGGCCGTCCAACGACATCAAATACGGCGCCTGGCCGGGCTCGGGCGAGATCGACTTCGGCGAGTTCTACAGCCAGTACCCCACGCTCGACGTCCCCTATATCCACTACAACGCCGCCCGACCGGACCCCAACGTGACCGCATACAACTGCACGATCGCCAACGGGAACCAGTTTCACACCTATGGCGTCGAGTGGACCTCGTCGTCGATCACGATCCTCTACGACGGCAAGACCTGCCTCGTCGACCACTGGCAACCCGCGGCGCCGCTCGTCGCGCCCCAGCCGTTCAACCAACCATTCCTGATCGCGCTCACGCAAGCGCTGGGGGTCGGAACCAACGCCTATGTCCCGAGCGTGACCCCGCTGCCGGCGACCACCCAGATCGATTGGGTCCGCATCTGGAAATAGCGGCCGGCACCCGCGGCCGAGACGCTCAGCCGAGTCGTGCGGGCTGGCGACCGAGCCTCACGAGCAGCGCCTGGAGTTGCAACAATTCGTTCGGGTTGTAGGCCAGGTTCTCGTACAGCTCCTGGATGAGGCGCACGGACTCGATGGCATCGGCCGCCACCGGGGATGGGCCGCCCGATGCCAGCCGGTCACGGTAAACGCCGGCGAGCGCAGCCAAACCGGCCCGGAGCTCGTCGGTGCGCTGCCGGCGGATCTCGCGGCGGTGGCGCTCCTCGAGTTCCTTGGCCCCGGTCTTGGCGGCTCGCTTGCCCGCCTTCCCGCCGGTGACCTCGTTGGCCCGGGCCAGGCGGGCGTCGAGTTCGGTTACCTCCGCCTCATGGCGCACCCGCAACGGGGCGACGCTGCGCTCCAAGTGGCCCACGAGCTCGCCGGCAATGGCCACAGCCGTGGCGCCGTTTCCGTCCAGTCGCCCCGGCACCGCCTGCCAGGCCCGGCGCCGCACCCCGAACTCGGCGTCGCCCGCCAGTAGCCGGGCCCGATCAAGTCGGCCGTCGACCGCGGCGGCCAGCTCCCGCGCCAGTCCCGCCTCGATCCCCTCCGCCTGCAAGGCGGCGGCGACCGCCTCGAGCGACAGGGGCCGGAACTCGATCACCACGCACCGACTGGCAATGGTGACCAGTTCCGGCGGAAGAAACTCGGCGGTGATCACGAACACGGTGCTCGGTGGTGGTTCCTCGATGGTCTTGAGCAGCGCCGGACCTGCCTCCTTCACCAGGTGGAAGTCGCTCAGCATCAGCACCTTCCGGTCGCCTTCGACCGGACTTCGGGCCGCGGCCGAGCCGATCCGCCGGGCCATGTCGATGGTGATCCACGGACCCTCCCGCTCGATGGCCACCAGGTCCGGGTGTATGCCGCCGAGCACGCGCCGGCAGATGTCGCACGTTCCGTCACCGCCCGCGGCGCACAGCAGAGACGCAGCGAAGCTGAGGGCGCTGGCCCGCTTGCCCGACCCGGGCGGGCCGACGAGCAGGTAGGCGTGGACCGGGCGCACGGCGGCGGCCCGTAGGGACGAGACGGCAGAATCCTGGCCGATGACGTTGGCGAACAGTTGGGTATCCGGCATTCCCCTCCATTCAACCGCATTTGAAGGTCCCTGGGGAAAATGCCCCGCCGGATTTAGTTTGGGGCGGTGTTGAGGGCTTGAATCTCGCCGACGGTAACTCGGAAGGTTGTAGTAAAGCTGCTCAATTCACCCAGGTCGCCGCCGCCGGGCGCACCACGAATCGTCCAGACCGTGTGGTAGACGGTGTGTGCGGTAATCGTGTACTTCTTGTCCAGCGTGTCGGCACTTGATTGGTGCCAGATCCAGCCGCAGTCGGGTGAGGGCGCGAGCACTGGTCGCTGCGGATTTTCCCTGAGCGCCAGTTGGTCGTCGTACGGCGTCCCCGGACCATTGCAGGTCGCGGTTGCCGAAGACCCGTCTCCCTTTGTCTGGTACGAGAACATGAGCCGTACCGGTGTTGCCACAACAGTCACGCTCACCGCGCCGGCAGTCGCGGATCCAGTCAATGGAACCCAGGCGGTCCGAGGAACCCAGGCCCAAGTCGGCATCTGCACGTACTGCCAGTGGTCGGGCGCCGGGCTCATCTGGACCGGCGGGGCGGGGAGACCGAGATGGCTGCGGGCCTCGACGAGCAGTTGGGCCGGGCTCACCGCTCGACCCGGTGGCAAGAATGTCAGCTTCGGGAGGCTGGCCAGGGTGAGGTCGCGATACCGGCAGATCTCGAACACCCAGGTACCGGGGGTATTCGGTGCGATCACCTGACCGCTGCTGGTGACGCCACCCTGTGATCCCGACGGGTTCGCCGGGTCGCCCGCAGGCACGGGCGTGAACGTACAAGTCACGGGACCTTGTACTCCCCCACCACCCCCGCTACTGGCCGGGCGAACCAGACCCAGACTGCGCCGTCTGATCAGTCCCGTTCCCGCTCGGGAGTGGGAGTGCATTCCCGTTGACCGGAATTGTCTCCGCAATCGCTGGGCCACGGCAGCAATAGCATGATCGCACCAATGCACATAAGCGACAGCAAGAAATGTCAACCGACTGACGGGTGAGCATGCGTCCTCCGTCTTTCCCGATTTTAGGATCGTCGAATCGGACACAACCACTTACCATCGATTCTGTGTCATTTGAAATGATCGAGTGTATGCCCGACGTCAGGTTGCTCGACAGGCTTCTTTGTTCCGGCATCGACTTCAAATGAATGGTCAAACACACAGTCCATAACAACAGCCGAGTCACCAGCTTACCGAACGTAACCACCGGTGCAAGGTCTGTTGTTCCCACGTTGTAATGACCCATCAGGTTGAGCTGAGTGAGAGCCTTGCTGATCACCGATGTAGTTCGCTTGCCGGTATCGTGCTGTGCCAGGCGGGGATCGAGTGGTTTCACTGGAAAGTTATGTGCGACTGCGATGTAGTCGGCCCAACTTGCGCGGTAGGCGGCGAGGATGGCCGCCTTGGTTGGGTCCAGGGTTGTTGTGGTCACTCCTGCCGTGATCGAGGTCGACACTGCGGTCGAGGAGGAGGTGGCCTTGCCGCCTCCACCTCCGCCGCTGGTGCAGGCGGCAGCGGCTAGTGCCAGAGCCACGGACGCGGCGAGTTTTCGCCGACCCTCACCCATGCGCTGAGGATTTTGGCACAACGCTCATCAATCTTCTCTATGCCGCGAAGAACGCCTTGACGATCTCGATCACCTCGGCCGACACCTGGTCGACGTCACCAGTACCGTCGATCACCCGCCACGTCTCCGGCCACGCCGCAGCCAACGCTCGGAACCCGGCCGCGACCCGCTGGTGGAACTCGTCACCAGCCGCCTCCAGCCGGTCGAGCCCGACTCCCGATGCCGCCAGCCGCTTCTGCGCCACCTCAGGGGGAACGTCGAGCAGGATCACCAGGTCAGGCCATAGACCCTCGCTGGCCCAGTCGGACAGGCGCCGTATGTCCGCCACATCGAGGCCCCGGCCGTACCCCTGGTACGCAAGTGACGAACCGGCATACCGGTCGGTGACCACGTCCCTTCCCGCCTCCAATGCCGGACGGATCACCGATGCCACATGCTGAGCCCGATCGGCGGCCAGCAGCAACGCCTCGGCCCGGACCCCGACCCCCTCCGCACCGCCTGCCCCCAGGACCAGTTCGCGAATGTGCTGGCCCAACTCGGTGCCGCCCGGCTCTCTGGTCAGCCGCGCGCCCAAGGCCGACGCCAGCCGGGCCGCCTGGGTCGACTTGCCCGACGCCTCACCGCCCTCGAACGCGATGAATCGACCGATGCTCACACCTCTGACGGCGGCGCCGGCGCCTCTGACACGAGCGTGAGGCTAACGGCAAGGGAAGCGAAATAGCTGATCCGGGTTCAGCCATCGAACCGGGCCACCAGCTTCTTCGGTGCCTTGCGGCGCCATGCCTCGGTCAGCAACTCCTGCACCAAGCCTGGCGAGGCGTCGGCCAGCGTGATGACGACACACGCCAGCCGGGCACCCCAATAGAACGGTGCACAGACCTCGGGAAACTCGGCGACCGCGGCCTTCGTCTCGTCCTCGGCCACCATCACTCGGATGTGGGTGTCGTCGGGAACAGTGGCGAAGATCTTGCCCCCCACCCGGAACGAGTCCAGACCGTGGTGGTCCTCCACGACCGTCTCGGGCAGTGCCAGCGCCAACGCCCGAGCCTCGTCGAGGGTGGTCATCGACACTCGACCCTAAGGAGTGCCGGGGGCCTTCCTGGCGGAGGCCTTCTTGGCCCCGCCAGCGGGCTTCTTGGCAACCGTCTTCTTCGCCGCTGCTTTCTTCACCGTTCCGGCCGTCTTCTTGGCCGCCGCCTTCTTCACCGGCGCCTTTTTCGCAGCCCCGACCTTGCGGGCCCGGGGTGGCCGCGGTGCCGCCTCTCGCCGGTTGGCCAGCAACTCGGCGGCCCGCTCGAGCGTGACGCCCTCCACGGTGTCGCCCTTGCGGAGCGACGCGTTGGTGATCCCGTCGGTCACGTAGGGCCCGAAACGGCCATCCTTCACCGACACCGGCTGTCCGCTCGCGGGATCGGCCCCGAGCTCGCGCAGCGCCGCCGACGAGCGGGCCATCCGCCCCGGCTTGGGCTGGGCAAACATCGCCCGTGCCTCGTCCAGCGTGACCGTGAACAGCTGACCGTCGTTGTCCAGCGACCGTGAATCGGCGCCTTTCTTCAGGTACGGCCCGTACCGCCCATGGGTCGCCACGACCTCCTCGCCATCCACATCGAGGCCGACGACACGGGGCAGCGACAGCAGCCGCAACGCCTCGTCCAGCGTGACGGTCTCCAGCGTCATGCCGTCGAGCAGCGACTGCGTCTTGGGCTTGACCGCCACCGCCACCGCCACCGCCGCCGCACCGCACCGGCACCAGCACCAGCACCCGCACCGTTGCCGTTCGCGCCCTCACTGGAACCATCACCGAGTTGCACGTATGGCCCGAACCGGCCCGCCCGGGCCAGCACCGCCAGCCCGCTGGCAGGATCGACACCGATGATCCGGTCGTTGGACCCCGCGCCGAGCAGCTCCTCGGCCTTCTCCAGGGTCAGTTCGTCGGGGGGCAGATCCTCCGGTACCTGGGCCCGGCTGTCGCCCGACTGGATGTAGGGCCCGTACTTGCCGACCCGGACCACGATCCCCGGGCCCACCGGGATCGAGTTGACCTCCCGGGCGTCGATCTCGGCCAGCTGGTCATGCACCATCAGCTTCAGCCCGGCCTGGATCTCGCGCTGGTCGCTCTGGGCGTCACCGAAATAGAACTTTTGCAGCCACGGGATGGTCTCCTCGGACCCGTTGGCGATGCCGTCCAGGTCCTCCTCCATCTGAGCCGTGAACCCGTAGTCGACGAAGTGCGAGAAGTGCTGCTCCAGCAGGCCCACGACGGCGAACGCGATCCACGACGGGATCAACGCGGTGCCCTTCTTCCACACGTAACCCCGGGCCTGGATGTTTTCGATGATCGACGCATAGGTCGAGGGCCGGCCCACCCCCATCTCCTCCAGCGCCTTCACCAGCGATGCCTCGGTGAAACGGGCGGGCGGCTGGGTGGCGTGTCCCCGGGCCGCCAACTCGGAGGCGGACAGGGCGTCGCCCACGACCAGCACCGGTAGTCGGACTTCCTGGTTGTCGAGCGCCGCGTCGGGGTCGTCGGACCCTTCCACATACGCCCGCAGGAACCCGGGAAACTCGATCGTCTTCCCACTGGTCGCGAACTCGGCGTCCTCACCCGACGACGAGCGGGCACCCAACCTGACCTGCATGCTCTGGCCCCGGGCATCGGCCATCTGCGACGCCACCGTCCGCTTCCAGATCAGGTCGTACAGCCGGAACATGTCCCCCGACAATCGGGTCTGCTCCGGCGTCTGGAACGTCTCACCCGAGGGACGGATGGCCTCGTGGGCCTCCTGCGCGTTCTTGACCTTCTTGTCGTAGCGCCGGGGCTTGTCGGGGACATAGGCCGGCCCGTACAGCGACCGGGCCTGGGCCCGGGCGGCGTCGAGGGCCTGGTCCGACAGCGTCGTCGAGTCGGTCCGCATGTAGGTGATGTAGCCCTGTTCGTACAGGTCCTGGGCCACCCGCATGGTGCGCTGCGAGGGAAAGCGCAGCTTGCGGCCCGCCTCCTGTTGCAGGGTCGAGGTCATGAACGGCGGGTAGGGCGAGCGCCGGTACGGCTTCTCCTCGACGGAGCGCACCGAGAAATCGGCGCCGTCCAGCCGGGCCGCAACGCCGGTGGCGCCCGCCTCGTCCAGCACCAACACCGAAGCGCCGGTTACCCGCCCGTCCTCACCGAAATCCTTGCCCGTCGCCAGGCGACGGCCGTCGATGGAGACCAACGTGGCCCCGAAACGATCCCCCTTTTCCCCATCCTGGCGGATGAACTGCCCCTCGACGTCCCAGTAGGAGGCCGACGTGTGGCGGATTCGGGCCCGTTCCCGCTCGACCAGCAAACGGGTGGCGACCGATTGCACCCGGCCCGCCGAGAGCCCGTTCATGACCTTTTTCCACAGGACGGCCGACACCTCGTAGCCGTACAGGCGGTCGAGGATGCGGCGGGCCTCCTGGGCGTCGACCAGGCGGCGATCGAGCTCGCGCCACTCCCGCACCGCCCGTTCGATGGCCGGGCGGGTGATCTCGTGGAAGACCATGCGCTTGACCGGGACCTGGGGGTTCAGCACCTCGAGCAGGTGCCAGGCGATCGACTCGCCCTCGCGGTCCTCGTCTGTTGCCAGGTAGACCTCGCTGGCTTCCTTGACGAGTCCTTTCAGCTTCCTTACCTGATCCTTCTTCTTCTTCGGGACCACGTAGAGGGGTTTGAAGCCGTTGTCGACGTCGACGCCGAGGCGGGCCCACTTCTCGGCCTTGTAGGCCTCGGGGATCTCGGCCGACCCGTTGGGCAGGTCGCGGATGTGGCCGATCGACGCCTCGACGAGGTAGTCGCGGCCGAGGAAGCCCGCGATGGTTTTCGCCTTGGCGGGAGATTCCACGATGACAAGCGGTTTGGGCATGAGTGGCAAGAGAGTGAGTCGCAGAGGGGGGCGGTGTCAACCCAGGAGGGTACGTCGCCTAGCATTTGCCGCCGTGCTCAGTCCGACCCACCTTCTGAACAGCTTCGGCGCGCTCGGCGTACTGGTGATCTTGTTCGCCGAAACAGGAATACTGCTCGGAATTGTACTGCCTGGCGACTCATTGCTCTTCACGGCCGGGCTCCTGTCGGCGACGACACGGCGCGGCGACGTGCACCTGAACCTTCCGGTGGTGCTCGTCGCGGCCATCGTCGGGGCGGTGGTGGGGGCCCAGACGGGGTACCTGCTGGGCCGTCATTTCGGTCCCCGGCTGTTCCGCCGGCCCGACTCGCGGCTGTTCAAGCAGGAGTACGTGGAGCGCACCCGGGTCTACCTGGAGAAGTACGGGCCGGCCAAGGCGGTGGTGCTGGCCCGTTTCGTACCCGTGGTGCGCACCCTCATGAACCCCCTGGCGGGCGTGGCCGAGATCGACGGCCGGGTGTTCACCCTGGCCAACATCGTGGGCGGCGTGGCTTGGGGCGCCGGCGTGACCATCGCCGGGTACTTCCTCGGCAAGTCGATCCCGAACGTCGACCACTACCTGCTGCCGATCATCGCCCTGGTGGTGCTGATCTCGCTGATCCCCGTCTTCCTGGAGGTACGAAAGGCCAGGGGGGAAAAGCGCAGCCGGGCGCGGTAAGGGCTCCTTCGGGGCGGCCGGCGGCGGGGCCGCGGGATCGGGCCGGCCTGGGTCCTTTCATAGCAGTACATGACCGCCACAGTGCATGTACTGCTAGGAAAGGAGCGCCCGCGGGCGGTTAACCGGCGGTGAACGTCACCTCGACGTAGGTCCAGTTGGCGCCGTCGTTGGTCAACAACCGGGCGTACAGCGCGCCGCCGGCCGGAAGTGGGGGAAGGGCCGAGAAGCTGGTCTGGCCGGCGGGGAGGCTGCCGGTGTTGAGTAGGTCCGTTCCCCCTTCGGAGGTGCCGATGGTGAGCCAGTAGTTGGTCGCCCAGGGGACCCGCGACCAGCTGAAGGGCCGGTCGCTGCCGACGCCGGTCTGGCCCTGTAGCGGCCACGTAAAGGCGGGCTGGTTGGACGCAGCCCCGAAGGTGACGTCGGCGTGGCTCCACTGGCCGTTGACCGAGCTGTAGATGCGGGCCCACAACGGCCGCCCCGACGGTATCGATGGCACCTGGTAAGTGGTCTGGCCGGCCGCCAGCGGGCCGCTGTTGACCACATCGTCGGATCCCCGGGCGGTTCCCACCGTGAGGCAGTACTCGCTGGCTCCGGGAACCGGCGCCCAGCTGAACGGCTTCGAGGGGTCGATCTGGGCCTGGTCGGTCGGGAAGATGAAGACCGGCTGGCTCCGCGGCGCCACCGGCGCCACCGGCGCTACCGGCGCGGCGGCCGTGACCGGCGCCGATGGAGCCACCGGGGCGGCGGGAGTCGGAGTCGGCGGGGGCGGGGGCGGGGGCCACGTGGCACGGCCCGCCCCGGACGCCCCGGGCGCCCCGGGCGCGGGTGTCGTCGGCGCGGAGCGTTGGCGCGGGAGCCGCGAGGACCGGCGACGACGGCTGAACCTCGGTCGGCGCATTCCACGCCGGGCCCGAGGGCGCCCCGGCCCAACCGCTCGCCCCGCCGGCTCCGTCGACCGCAGCCCCCACCCCGACGGTCACGCCGATCGGTGCCGCTCCTGGGGGCGAAGCTTCGAGCGGGTTCACCTTGCGCTTCGAATAGGCAATGGCGCAGATGAGCACCACGAGGCCGAGCCCTGCGATGACGTATCCCGCCCCGCTCGGTCGGGTCCGCAGCGAGCCCCGGCCAAGGGAGATGACGGCGGGCAGGATCAGCAGGCTGACCAGGTTCATGACCTTGATCAGGGGATTCAGGGCCGGACCGGCGGTGTCCTTGAACGGGTCGCCGACGGTGTCGCCGATGACCGCCGCCTTGTGGGATTCGGACCCCTTGCCTCCCTCATTGCCGTCTTCGATGTACTTCTTGGCGTTGTCCCAGGCCCCGCCCGAGTTCGACAGGAAGTTGGCCATGAGCTGGCCCGTCAGGATGACGGCGGCGAGGAACGCACCGAGGGCCAGGTAGCCGATGCCGAAGCCGATGATCACCGGCGAGAGGACTGCGAGCAGGGCGGGCGTGACCAGTTCCCGCAGTGCCGAGGTGGTGCAGATGTCGATGACCCGTCCGTACTCGGGCTTCTCGGTGTAGTCCATGATTCCCGGGTGCTCCCGGAACTGGCGCCGAACCTCCTCGACAACGGTCCCCGCGGTGCGGCCCACCGCCCGGATGGCGAGGGAGCTGAACATGAATGCGATCGACCCACCGATCAGCAACCCGATGAACGTCTTGGGGTCGGCCACGTTGACCGGGACCGCCTTGAACAGCTCCGAGCCCTTGAGCCCGAGGGCGCGCAGCGCCGGGACCTGGTCGCCGATCGTCTCGATGAAGCTGGAGAAGAGCGCGACCGACGCGATCACCGCGGAACCGATGGCGAAGCCCTTGGTGACGGCCTTGGTGGTGTTGCCCACCGCGTCCAGGCTGACCATGATGCGCTCCGGCTCGCCCTCGAACTCCCCCGACATCTCGGCGATGCCCGCCGCATTGTCCGAGACCGGGCCGAAGGTGTCTTCGGAGACGACGACGCCGGTCGTGGCCAGCATGCCCATGCCCGTGAGGGCGACCAGGTAGAACGTGAACTCGATGTTGCCGCCCGAGATGGCCACGGCCACCCCGATGGTGATGGCGATGAGGATGACGGCATACACGCTCGACTCGAGGCCGGACGCGATGCCCGAGAGGACCACCGTGGCGGGGCCGGTCCGGCTGGCCTCGGCGATATCGCGCACCGGGGTGCGCTCGGTGGAGGTGAAATACTCGGTCAGCCGCGACAGCAGCTGCGCCAGGATCAGGCCGGCCGTGACGGCGCCGAACACCTTCCAGCCCTCGTTGCCGTGCTTGTTGCCCACGTAGAAGATGGCAACGAAGAAGGTCAGTATCACCGTCAGGATCCCCGCCGCGAAGAAGCCCCGGTTGATGGGCGCCATGGCGGACTTGTCCTTGTCGGTGGCCTTGACCGCGAAGACGCCGACGATCGAGCACAAGACGCCGAGGGCCCGGGCGACGACCGGGAAGATCAGGCCCAGGGCGGGGTTGGCGCCGATGGAACGGAAGGCGGCGACGCCCAGGATGATCGAGGCAACCAGGGTGACCTCGTAGGACTCGAAGAGGTCGGCGGCCATACCGGCACAGTCGCCGACGTTGTCGCCGACGTTGTCCGCGATGGTGGCGGCGTTGCGGGGGTCGTCCTCGGGGATTCCCGCCTCGACCTTGCCGACCAGGTCGGCACCCACGTCGGCGGCCTTGGTGAAGATGCCGCCGCCGACGCGGAGGAACAGCGCCAGCAGGGAGCCGCCGAACCCGAAGCCGATCAGGATGGCCGACGACGTGTTCTGGAAGATGATGATGATGAGAGTCGCCCCGATGAGACCCAGGCCGACGGTGAACATGCCGGCCACGCCACCGGTACGAAACGCCACCTTGAGGGCGGCGGGCAGGGACCCCCGCTTGGCGGCCGCGGCGGTGCGGACGTTGCCCTTGACCGCCAGGCTCATCCCGATGAAGCCGGTGAGGCCCGACATGAAGCAGCCCAGGAGGAACGCCAGGGTCCGGAACACGCCGGACTGGGCGTAGCTCAAGGCCACGGAGCCGTCGGGACGGACGACCTTGGTGGCGGTGAGGAAGACGAGGATCACCAGTGGCACCAGGATGATCCCGATGGTCTTGAACTGGCGGCGCAGGTAGGCCAGCGCCCCTTCCTCGATCGCCTTGGCGATCTCGATCATCTTCGGCGTCCCCTCGTCCTGAGCCAGGACGTCTTTCATCAGCACGAGGCCGACGCCGATGGCGAGCAGGGCGGTGATGGCCGAGAAGATGAGCCAGAACCACTCACCCCCGTGGAGGTGGAATGACTGGTACCCCCCTTCCGCGGCGAGGATGCGAGTCATAGTGCCTGTTCCTTCCTGTGGTCAGGGTCGGTGCCCGAGGCAATGGTTTGCTTGGTGGCGCGCCGGGTCTTCCTCACGAAAATCTGCTCGGCCACACGCTCGCCGAGGGTGCGGTCATGGCCGTCGACTCGGAGGACGATCGGGCCGTCAAAGGGGTGTTTCTCCCGTACTTCGACCTCCACGCCGGGGCGAACGCCCAGCGTGTCGAGGAACGTGATCATTTCCTGGTCGGTCGACCCCGACATGGCGACGACGGCGGTGTCGCCCGGTTCCAAGGCGTACAGCGACGGCATGGCAGGGATGTCACTGACCTCGGGTTCGGGGATGGGAAAGCCGTGAGGGCAGGTCGATGGGCGGTGGAGGGCGACGAACAACCGGTCCTCGACCTCCTGGGGCAAATCGTGCTCGAAGCTCGGTGCCAGGCGGTCGGCCTCGTTCCAGGCGTATCCCAGCATGTCGGACAGGAATCGCTCGACGATGCGGTGGCGACGGATGACCGACACGGCAATCCGGCGCCCACCTGCGGTGAGCTCCACTCCCCGGTACGGGGTGTAGTCGACAAGGCCGCGATCAGCCAGCCGTTTCACGACCGAGGTCATGGTTCCGGGGGTCACGCCGAGCCGATCCGCCAAGTCGCCGGTATGAGCCGAGAGACCGGCCCCTTGCCCGGAGGTCAGGCGATAGATCGACTTCAGCGTCTCGCGTTCGGATTTCGTGATCAGCGCTATCCATGAGTTTGGCCGACGAAATCTTAGGTTTCGGACGACCAAAATGTCAAGCCCTACACGGCCTGACCAAGGGGCCCTAAGTCGCAGTCCCGGTCCGTGCGTTCAGCCCTCGGTGAGCGTCTCGTCGGAGCCGAACTCCTCGGGCGGGTGCAGGTCCAACGGCTCGCCGTAGACGGTCATGCGCACCGACGTGCCGCCGGGCGTCGAGACGAACTGCACGTCATCGACCAGCGTGCGGATGAGCGGGATGCCGAGCCCGCGCTCGAAGTTGAGTCGCTCGGGATCGGTCACCGGGGGATGCGTCGGCAGGTCGTCGGGGTCGAACCCGGGACCATTGTCGGCGACGTCGACCTCTAGCTTCTCGTCGTCGTCTTGGACCAGAATCCGCACTCGTCCGTCGTTCCCGTCCTCGTCGACGTTGGACCCATACGCCTCAATCGCGTTGGTGCATGCCTCCGACACGGCCAGCTTGAGATCGTCGATGCGGTCGTCGGGCAGGTTCCGCCTCGACGAGGCAATCGACGAGACGACCAGCCGGGCGATGGCGATGTATTCCGGACTGGCCGGGATCTCGAGTTCGAGGATCGTCTCCATGGGGCAGGGGCGCGACGCCGTGCTAACCGGCGGCCGCGGCCTCGACCGAGTCGTGGATGGCGAAGACCTTCGTCAAACCGGTGATCTCGAACACCTTGAGGATCCGCTGCTGGGTGCACACCAGGCCCAGATCTCCGTCGTGGCTGCGCAACCGCTTGAGACCGCCCACCAGCACGCCGAGCCCGGTGGAGTCGAGGAAGTCGACCCCTTCGAGGTCGACGATGATCTGGTGTTTGCCCTGGCTGACCAGCTCCACCAGCTTCTCCCGCAGTCGGGGTGCGGTGTAGACGTCCACTTCACCCTTCACCGCCAAGACGGTGTAAGGGGGGTGGCTGTCGTCTACCGCGAGACCAAGATCCATCCGCTGCTGTCCTCCTCGACCCGATTCGGAGTACAAACTACCGCGCCGCGGTCAACCGTCCTCACCCGCGAGGTAGCGGATGCGGTTGGCAACGTTGACGGCGTGGTCCCCGAGGCGCTCGTAGAAGCGAGCGACCAGCGCCATGTCCATGGCGACGGGCACCCGGGTCTTCCCCGACGCCAGCTCGGCGGTCAGGTTGGCATGCAAGTCATCCATCTCTTCGTCACGGACGTCGAGGCGCCGGTGGCACAACGGGTCGCGCTCGAACCAGGCGTCGGAGGCGGTGCGCCACATCTCCACCCCGACGGTCCCCATCTGGGCGATCAGTCCCCGGGTGCGGGGCGTGAGGTCGTCGGCCAGACCCGGCAGCGCCCGGCGTGCGATGTGTTCGACCAGGTCGTGGCTGCGCTCGAGTTCGGGCACGATGCGCAGTACGGACAGGAGAAAGCGCAGGTCGGTGGCCACCGGGTTCTGCAGGGCCAGCTCCTGGTTGACGAGATGCTCGATGTCTCGATACAGCGAGTCGATGAGGCTGTCACGCTCGACCACCAGGCGGGCCGCATCCCGGTCGCCGGAGAGCAGGGCGTCGGTGGCGGCGGCGATCCCCTCGCCGACCAGCGCGAAGAGTTGCACCATTTTTTCGTTGATCTCGTCCAGCTTGCGGTGGTAACGCTGGCGCAGCTCGGTCGCCCTCGATTCCATCGCCGAGCCATAGCTGGTCATGGGGCCAGGGTACCCATCTGCGACGCGGGCGAACCGGGACAGGCGCCGGCGCTGTCAATCGTCACCAGCCCAGAGCGCCCGGGCCCAGGCGCCACCGGGCCACCTCGTCCGGCGCCTGACCACATCGCCTCAGGCCTCGGGTTCGAGGACCTCTAGCGTGCCCGCTCGGCGGACCTCGGAGCGCAGCCACAGCCCGTGCAAGGCGATGACCGCGATCAGGAACCCGGCTCCGACCACCGCGATGGTTCCGACCGATGACTTGCCCTTCTTGGGCACGATCGGGGCGGCGATCGATCCAGGATCCTCGGCGGGCACCGTGGTCGACGGCTGCTGCCCGTAGGGCAGCGTCGGCGCGAACGGCCACCGCCGGCTTCGGGCCCGACCGCCGCCTGGGGCGTGGTGCCGGGCGTGGCCTTGAAGGTCCCGGTGCTGCTTCCGCCGGCCGGCTTGGCGCCCCCAGGCTTGGCGGTGAGGCCGGGCTGGGTCAGCGGCGGGAGGGTTCCCCCGCGAATGGTCGTGGTTGTCGTCGCCGGCGGCCCCACGACGGTGACCGACTTGGTCGCAGGGCTTGGGGTGCTGGCTACCTGCGACTTCGGGTCGTAGTCGGCCCCGTACCGGTAGGCGACGACGCGGTAGGCAAAGCTCCCCCCGCCCGAGGTGCTGTCGGTGCACGAGAACACGGTCGGCGTCGCGGTGTTGTTGCACGCCTCGGAGCCGTCGTTGCGCAACACCCGGTACGCGAACACATCAGGCTCGGGGCTCGGGGTCCAGGAGATCGCGACGCTGGACTTGTCCGTCGACAGGTCGGCCTTGACCCCACCGGGAACCGAGGGCGGATTGGCCAGTGTCGTGGACTTGGGTGCGGTAGTCGTGCCCTTACATGGAACGATGTTGAGCGGAACACAATCCTGGCCCGATGCAATCAGCTGATAGGTGCCGTTCAGCGCAAACCCGCTGGCCGCGGGCACCTTCAGTTCTGCCGGAAAGGGGTAGTTGCACGTTACCGGTCCGGTGCCCGTGCACGCTCCGCTGGTCAACTTGACCGAGGTCGGAATCGGGTGGGGCGCCGTACCGGGGACATTGCCTTGAGGGCTCCAGCTGACGGTGAGCGACAAGCTATTGGGGTCGACGGTTTCGAGACCGGCGTGGGGGTCGGTGTACACAACATGGACGCTGCCGTCGGCTGCCATGGGGTCGACCTCGATAACCGGTGCGCACGGGCTCGCCGAGCACGATCCCGCCTCGGGTACGGCTGCGGCCGGCGCCGCCGAGAGGGCGGCGATCCCGAACGCACCCGCGCTGGCCGTCAGAAGCAGAGCCATGAGACTCCGGGGCCCGCGGGTGCGCATGTCCGAAATGGCCGGCAAGCGCCCTAGGCGCTTTGCGAGCTGAGCATGGTCGCCTGGACGATCAGCCGGTGGCTGGCCGACCCCTTGGGCGTACACGTCGTCAGGGTAAGCAGGTGGTCAGCCCCCTTGGGCGCGGCGGGAGTGGGCGGGGTCTTGATCACGCCGACGTCGTTCGGGAGGACCACGAACGGCTTGGTGTCCACCTGGTAGGTACAGCTGCCGACGGGCGTGTCCAAGATGATCTGGTCGCCCACGTTGAGCTGGTCGACGTTGGCCAGGGGCTTGCCGTAGGTGGTGCGGTGGCCGGCGATGGCGACGTTGCCGACGTCGCACGGCAGGGGGTAGCCCGGGTAGTGCCCGGCGCCCGCCTTCAGGGCGTCAGCGGAGATGCCCTCCACCACCACTACGTCCACGCCGAGGGTCGGAATCCGCAGCCTGGTGAGGCTGTCGCCCTCCTTGAGCCGGTGATTCTGGTAGGCGTCTTTCAGTTGCGGACTGGCCAGCTGATTGCGCAGACGATGCTGCAGCTGATTGTGAACCCAGTTGGAATACAGCGGAAAGCCGAGCAGAACTACGGCCACCACGATGAGCAACGCGGTGCCCCCGGTGAGGGTCCGCCTTGCCCAGCGCTTCGCTCGCAGAAACCCGATTAGTTTGTCCACAGCCTCACCACCTTCGGTCATGGCAGGATAGTCGGACCAAGTCGCGCTCCCCAGGCACCCTGGGCGCTCTTATCGGCGCGCGTTACGTGGCAGACGTCCCCCGTCGTGTTCCCACCCTGACACAAACCGCCGAAGCGGTGGTTAAGCGGGACATAAATACCGGCCACGCGAAGCGCCCGAACCGCCCCGAAAGGGGCGATCCCTCCTCCCCCGTACACTGAAAAACAATGGAGGCGGCCTTCTTCGACTTGGACAAGACCGTGATCGCCAAGGCGTCAATCGTGGCCTTCGGTGGCCGCTTCTACCGCGAAGGCCTCATCTCACGCCGCTCGCTCGTGCGCGGCCTATGGGCCCAGTTGATCTATCTCCACCTGGGGGCCAGCGAGGAGAAGCTGGGCCGCATCCGGGAGTCGACCCTGACGCTCACCAGGGGCTGGGAACAGCGACGCGTCCAGGCGATCGTCGCCGACACCCTCACCGCGGTCATCGAACCGATCATCTATGCCGAGGCGCTCGACCTGATCGAGTTGCACCGGGCGGCGGGCCGCCGGGTCTACATCATCTCGGCTTCGCCGGCAGAGATCGTCGAGCCGCTGGGCCGCTTCCTCGGCGTCGACAGCGTCATTGCCAGCCAGGCCCGGGTCGACGAGCACGGCCGCTACACCGGGGAGATGGAGGTCTATGCCTACGGTCCGTACAAGGCCGACCTGATCCGGGCCGCGGCGGCCGCCGACGGCGTCGACCTCGACGGGTCCTTCGCCTATTCGGACTCCTACACCGACCTCCCCATGCTCGAAGTCGTCGGCCATCCGGTGGTGGTCAACCCCGACCGGGTGCTGGCGAAGGTGGCGCGCGAGCGCGACTGGATGGTGCGCCAGTTCGTCCGGCCGGTTCGATTGCGCGACCGAGTGCCGGTGACGCCCGTGCGGGCCACCGCGGCCGCCGGCATCTCGGTTGGGCTGGCCGCGGCGGCGCTCACCGTCTGGCGGGCCCGGGTGCGGCAGCGTGTCGCCCCGCCCGTACCGCCGGCGGGCTGGGAACGACTGAATGGGTTCTGGAGGGGTCAGCCGGTCCGGAGCTTGCGGACGGCGAAGACCGAAAGACCCACGAGCGCAGCCAAAAGGAGCAGCTTCTTCATGGCTGTCCACCGTACCCGACCATCACGGTGAGGGTCAGACGTCGATGAGCTCAGACGTCGATGAGCTCAGACGTCGATGAGCAGGGTCTCCAGACGCGCCTGCTGCGCCGAGGCGCGTTCGACATCGCCCGGCGTGGCCAGGAGCCCCTGGATCAGGAGTTCGCCGTCGCGCCAGTCGGCCAGGTCGTCGGCCAGTACCAAGCGCAGCGCTCGGATGGTCGGACCGTCGGTCACCGCCGATGCCCCCTCGAGGTGGCGCTGGTAGGTCGCGACCAGGCGGGGGAGCAGCACCCGGTACACGCCGACCAGCTTGTCGATCGTGCTTGCCGACGACCGCAGCCCGGTCATGAACGCCTCCACGTTCGGCCCCGAGGCCACCACGAACTGTTCCGCTTCGAGTTCCCGCAGCTCGGGCAGCCGTTCCCGCCACAGCGAGGCGTGCCAGGCGTGATGGTGGCTGTCAGCCGCCAGCTGCAGCTTGACCTCGGGCTCGGCGACGGCCGGCACCCAGGCCCCGAGGGTCTCGAAGAGTCGCTCCTCCAGCCAGGCGTAGCCGCCGACCACTCGTGCCGCGTCGGCGAGCAAGGTGGTCATGTCGACAGAACGCCGGGCAGTTCGGCGGTGGAGCGCCCCATCGGGGATGCGGGCCGAGCGATGTACGCCACCTCCTCGAACTCCGGCAACGGGCTGGCAACGGGACCGGGGAGGCCTTTTCCCCCCTCCGCCTCTGGAAGATCGATGCGATCGTACCGCCGGGCCAGTTTCCTGGCTCATCCGACAAGGTAGGTCTCGTAGACGACCCCACCGGGGCGGCGGCCGGCGACGCTGACGAACACGCCCTTGTTGAGCCAGTCGAGGTCGGCGGCCGCGGTCTCGATCTGCGTTGAGGTCCGAAAGGTGTACTCGCCGGCATCGACGTCCTCGCCTCGCCCGAGGCGGCCGAGGACTTCGGCGCTGCCGTGGCGCACCCCTCGGGATTGGACGTAAAGCAGGTCGCCGCGGTCGGTCTGCAGGGTGTAGCGGATGTCTCCGAACGCGGTGCCGTCGGTTTGGACGATCTGCCAGTCGGCGCTGACACCTGGGAGCAGCGTCCCGTTGATCTGAGGTCCGGAGAATGTTCCTCCGATTAGGGGAACGATGCGCCGTCGGCCCGCCGCGATGTCGCCGAAATCCAATGGGTCGCCGAGTGTCGCCTCCAATCGGTAGACCTTGGTCAGGCGAGGGTCAGGAAGTCGAATGGTCATGGTTGGCGGCTGTCGCTTCGGGCTGCGGCCGGGTCGTTGGGATGCTGTTCGAGTGCCGTCACGCTGACGCGCATCCATTCGTAGAGGGGCAAGCCCGCGAGCAGACCGTCGAGCTCGCTCTGGTTGTCGGCGCGGTACAGGCCGAGGATCCTGGTTTCGCCGGACGCCGCACGGGCCTTCCAGACCCGGGCGAGGTGCCCTTGGTCGATCAACTTGGCGGCGGCGGCAGCTTCGTCGCGCTCGCGGTCCTCGACCTCTGACTGGGTGGTTCCCTCTGGGATGTGGAGTTCGAATTCGACCAGGAATGCCGGCGTGGGCCTGCGTGGGCCTGCGGCCTGGGCCGGCGGGGGCCGGCGTGGGCCTGCGGGTCGCTCATGCTCTTCGAGGCTTTGGGCATTCTTCCGCGCGCTCAGGCAATCTTCGCGCGTTATCGGTGCATAGCCGCGTTATCGCGCCACGGTTGCCTGAGCGCGCGGAGGTTGGAGTACTAGGTCGCTGAGGAGGTCGCCGCCGGGGCCTCCGCAGGCTTCGGGGCCTTGGGTTTGGGCGGGGGCACACCGACCTTGGGGAACGGGAGCGCCTGTTCGGGCCAGCGGCGCCGCGACACAATCGACAACTTGCGCAGCAAGGCGATGGCTCCTGGATCGTCGTCACCCGGGCGGCCTTCGATGGTGCCGTCCTCCAGCATCTTGATCATGATTTCCCGACCGATGTCGGTCCGCACAGCCTCGTCGTCGGCCAGGTTGTGTACGACCCTGACCCGCTGGAGCCCCCCGCCAAGGAAAGTGCCTTCATCTGCTGCTCGCAGCCGACGGAGGGCGTCGTCCTCGACCTATGACCGGTCGCAGGGCCGCGACCAGAGCGTGTCGGCAAGAACTGACCGCCACGCGTAACTAGCCGCACGTGGCGAAGAGCGAAAGCGAGACCCGTGACGGCGAACGACGGGGCGCGAAGAGGGCGGCCCCACGTGGGGACCGCCCTCTTGCTGCGCATTGATTCAGTTGTCCGCCACTTTCGGACGCGTGCTACCCGAACGGTTGGCGCCCGCCGTGTCACCTGCCGACGCCGTGGATCGACAAGGTACGAAGCCGGGTGAGATATGCGGGAGCTCGTCGGCCGCAGTGGCCTACTGTGCCGGATCGGGCATCGGCCCGATCCCTGTCAGTGGACCGGCGGGCCATCCTCCTCTTGTGGGTCAGTCATTTTGCAGACCTCCCTATCCGTTTGCGCTGTCCCTTCCTTTTTACCCCCGCGGCCGCCGAAATGCCAATGAAAATTCAGCCGATCGGGGATTCGGCGTCAGGGCTTGGGATAAAGCGCTTGACCTTCGCTGGGCACCAATTCGGGCTCGGCATCCTCGGGCTTGCCCTTGTGGTGCTCGAAGTCCAAGGCATCGATTTCGTGCTCCGAGGCCTGGCCCAGCCCGCCGGTACTGTCTCCGGCTCCGGTGTCTTCGAAGTCATGCGATCCAGTCGTTCGCCCCTCGTAGGGCGGGACCCATCCGCCGGGTTCGGTGTTGCCGCCCGGCCGTTCCTTGAGCAGGTCCCCACGGGGATCCTGGGGCTGTTCGAGGTGGGAATCCTGATCGGCCATACCGCTACCTCCTTATGAGGGTCGTTTGCTCCCACCTTGATGTACCCGATCGACGTGCGTGCCATTCGGCTCGCGGCGCGACCCACGGTTGAATGAACGCCCGCCCGCCTCAGGTTTGTGGGCCGAGGACGTGGAAGTCGTGGATCGCCACGGTCGACGATCCGGGGTTTTGGCCACCGTTGACGCCAACGGTGACCCGCAGTGCCGTGACGGTTTCAGGTCGAGGCGGCCGGATGAGCAGGAACGGTGTGCGCTCGTTGGCACCGACCGCTCCTGGTGCTGCTCCAAGAACCCGCCACGAACCGTCGGTCGAGCGCGCCGATACCTGGACCGACGACGTGGTCGACTCGACACCGCCTGCCGCACCGAGTGAGAGCTGCGAGAGCTGCACCGGGCTGTTCCACGACCAGGTCAGCACGGCCGTGCCGCCGTCGGCGTGAAGGGTCCAATACCGACCGGCGGGATCGCCCGGGAGCTGCGGCTGCTCGTCCGACTGGGCGACGGAGGAGGGGCCGCCGTCGGCGGTGGCGGTGGCGGTGGCGGTGGCGGTGGCGAGATGGTCGACCAGATCAGGGTGAAACGTTCCGGGGCCGACGAACTCGAAGACCGACGCTTGGTCGCGAGTCGTGCGGTAGAGCCTGACCGCTTCCGGGAGGCTGGCGACCACCGGGAGCAGGCAGCCGCCGTCGACCGGCCCCGACCCGTTGAGCGCGGCCGTCAGGAGGTAGGCGGCCCTGTCGGCACGCACGGCATCGGCGACCGGGCCGGGATCGCATCCTGCGAGGTAGGCCCCGTTGGCCGTGTGATGCCCGCTGTACAGCGCCGTCGTCCAGAGGTAGTCGGTTTCGACAACGTCGAGCGGTGAGCCAAGTTGGCGCAGGACGGCCATGTACGGCGACCCGCCCGGCGAGGAACTGTCGGCACCCTCGAAGTACAGATAGTCCCGGGTGAACTGGCCGATGAGCGCCACCACCACGAGCAGCGACGCCACCATCGGCAGCGCCCGGCCGAGGCGAGGGGCGAGGCGACGGCCGAGGCCACCTCCGAGGCGAACTTCGGCCCGACTGGCGGCGCCTCGGATCACGGCAAACACCGATGCCGCCCCGACCGCGTACCACGCAACGATGACTGGCAGGACGAGGACGACGCGGCGTTCGTTGGTATACGGGTAGATGAGGGTCTCCGCCAGGTACACCGCCACCGCCAGGCACGCGGCGTCAGCGTGGCGTCGCCACCACACGACAAAACCCACTACGACGAGGGGGGCCGCGGTCCACGTGAGCACCACCATGACGGCGCCTATGGCACCGTGGGTCGGGAGGAACCCGTTGGTGGTCGGCACGATCGTGCGAGGCAGCGCCTCGGTGACGTAGGTCCTCGCGGCGTGGGGCACGACGTGAATCACCCGGCCAACCAGGCCCCCCTTGAAGACGCCGCCGAGATCGCCGGAATACCGTGAACCGATCAGATTGGCGCCGGCCAAGCTCCGCATGATCAGCAACGGCAGGAGCAGCAGGGCGGGGACGGTGGCGGCGACCAGCGCCTTGCGGAACAGCCGGCGCAGGACCAGCCACAGCACGACGCCCAGCACCACGCCGATCCCCGCTTCTTTCAGCCACAGCAGGGCGGCAGCCGAAAGCACGCTCGCAGCCCCAGCCCAAGTGAACGTCGGCCGCTGCGACTGCCATCGATCGAGTGCCAGCAGCATGAGGAGGAATACGACGACGAAGGCGGTTTCCGACATGACCATGGTGGCGTAGGTCGCCAGCACCGGGCTCATGGCGAGCAGCGCCAGAACTGCCAGTCGCAGCCATGGTGTAACCCGTCGGACCCGGAGATACACCCAGGTCAGGGGAAAGATCGAAAGGAATAGCAGCAGCGACGCGACACGGAAGGTGACGACGCTCGACGGCCAGAGTGCCGCCAGGGGGCTGAGGAGGGCCGGGTACCCGGGCGGGTAGACACCGATCAGCGGGTAGCCGCCTGCCGCCCGGCTGGTGATGCCATGGCCCGTCGCCAGAGCACGAGCCGCCAGCACGTAACTGGCGTCGTCGTCGAACGAGCCCACGTGATAGCGCGGCGCCACAACCAGTGCGTGTACCAGCCCGAGCGCCGCCATGACGCCAACACCGACGAGCCCGAAGTGACGCCGCTCCACGGGCTGGTCCGGCAGGGGCTGACCCGGCACGGCCTGCCCCGGCACGGGCTGACCCGGCACGGGCGGACCCGGCACAGGTAGATCCGTCCGCTGGGTCCGATCCGGCACGGGCCGATCCGTCGGCAGGGGTTGCCGCGGCGCGGACTGATCCGGCACGGGCTGATCCGACACGGGCGGCTCGGCTGGCCGGCCGTTGCTAGGCCGCCGGACGGCCACAGGTGCTCAGGATCTGCCACTGGTCGGTGGTCGCAAGCAGCCGGAACTCGGTCGACCCGAGTTGTGCGGGCAACAGCGGCGACGCCCTCGTGGTGCGGGTTCGGAACACCGTCCCGGCGCTCGCCAGTTGGACGACACGCCCCACCGCCGGCGTGCCCTTCGGTCCGGCTGCGATGACGACGTCGGATTGACGAATCCCCAGATGCCACGCCACGGCCGGCATCTGGTAGATGTCGGCGGTGATCGGCGCGCAGGACAAGACCCGGTCTCGGCCACCGGCGAGGTCGATCAACTTGGCCAACTCCCCATATTTGTGGGCCTGATACGGGACCTCACCGATGGTGCCGGACAGTTCGTCGAGGCGCTGGCCGACGAACGGAGCCGAACCAACGACCACGATCCCGATGACCGCCATCCGCGCCCAGGACCCGCGCCTCGCGGCGACCGCGCTGACCAACCTGCTCCATCCCACCCCCGCCAGCACGCAGCCGAGCGCGACCGACACGATCAGGTAGCGCTCGTCACCGGCCCCCAAGCGGGCCTGGGTGGTGAGCGCCACTTCGGCCAACCACCCGACGCACAGGACCGAGAGGGCCAAGACGGTGCGCTCCTCCCGTCGCTTGGCGTAGTCCACAACCGCCATGGCCATGGCGATGACCGCGCCCACCACGATCGGCAGGACGACGACGTTGAACTCGCTTTCCACGACCGCGAGCGCGGGGCTGCTGCTGAGCAGTGGACCGCCCTGGGTGGGCATCTGGGCTCGCCTGGTCGACCGCAACCAGTCGCCCGAACTGAGGTAGTCGGGAAGCAGCCAGAACACGGGAAGGCTCGCCACGAGACCGACGACCAATGGACGGGACCGGGGGACACGGATCCACATGAAGACTGAATATCCGAGGAAGAAGGGAAACGCCTCGGGCCGGAGCAGCAACGAGAAGAACGTCAATCCGTAGGCCTGCGCGTACTTACCGTCGAGGTGTCGCTCGACGGCCAGCAGGGCCAGTCCCGCCAGGAGCGGTTCTGACATGCCGAACGGCGTGAGGTACTCCAAGAACGACGAGCTGAGGAGCACGCCCCCAGCGGCGATGACGCCCGCACCGCGCCCGGCCAGACGCCGAGCCAGTCGATAGGCCACCGCCACCGCAAGCAGCCCCCCCGCCCGGGCCACGACCAACCACACCCACTTGTCGGCCGCTCCGAGCGGTGCGAAGAAGGTGTCCACCAGTACCGGAAGGGGCTTCCATGCCGGGCCGCCGCTCGTGTCAAGACGCAGATGCGCAATTTCCCGCCCCCACGTCGTCCAGGTGAACGGATCAAAGGTGATGGTCGACGGCAGGAGCAATGACAGGGCCGCCACGACCAGACAGGCCGCCAACATCGGGCCGACCGGCATCGTGGCACGAGCCGGAGCAGGAACTTGCCGCTGGTCGAGATCCCGCGCCACGCCGCACGGAAGCTAGTCGCGACGCTTACTCGGCGGTCAACAGCCCCAAGGGGGGCGCTCCCACCACCCCGACCGCGGGCTCGACGACGAGCACCGTCACCGTCCCACCGCTGATCTGGAGCGGAAGCGTGAGACCGCCGCGTCCCTGTTCCCGAGCTGAGTTGCAACGACCCAACCCAACGCCCGGCGGGCGACAGCGGTACCGGTGACGGCATCTGGGCCGGAAGGCCGCCCGACGGCGTACACGAGATCGTCCCGGGGGCGGCGATGGTCACGTCCCAACCGCCGACCACCGAGTCCGCGCAGCCCAGAGCCGATGCTGAGGTCGTCAGCGCCAGGTGGGGCGCCCCGGCTCCACCGCTGACGTGCACGGTCACGGAGTCACCCGACTCGACGCGAATCGGTCGAAGGGTGGCGGCCAGGTGAGCCGGATGGGGGGCAAAGGCGCCGAACAGCGTCAGCACATAGGGCTGGCGATCTCGCTGGCCGGCCACGACCGCGAGGTCCCGAGCCGTGCCACTCCACAGCCCGTAGAGCAACGCTCCCCCACCGTCCCAACGGTTGGCCAGGCCGGAGATCGGGTGCATCACATACTCCTGGTCCGCCTGGATGAGGACCATTGTCCGTGCCGTCGCGGGGGCATGTTGTTTGACCATGGCCAGCACGGCCCCGTCCTGGCGGCTCCAGCGGGCATCGGCGGCGACCGCTGGGGCGGCGACGAGCACCGAACTCACGACGCCAACGACGACCACGACCGCGGCCACGGGCCGCCAGCGCCGATAGAGGGACACCAGCTCGGCCCCTCCGAATGCCGCGATCGGTATGACCATCGGGAGAAAGTAGAAGGGCCCGATAAACCGCACCCCGCGCCAGAGCTTGCTGGCATTCCACGCCCCCCAGAAGAAGACATAGCCGACGGGAAAGGCGACCACGACGGCCGCCAGGACCAGGGCGGGGGCGGAGTGTCGACGACGCCAGATCCCCACGACCGCCAGCAGCACGAGGGCGGGACCGCCGGACACCCACAGGATGACGAGCAGCAGGTGGCTCCCCGATCCTCGGATTCCGCTGTGCCAGCCGAAGGCGTGATAGGGCTCCTGGGGGAACATTCGGCGGGGGCCGAAACCAGGGCGGTCGGCGGGCTCGAGGAGATTGAACGGCAGCCGTAGTGGGCTGCCGGTCGCGGCCCAGTCGTACAACAGCATGGCGATGACCGGCGGCAGCGCTCCGGCGACGTACCAGCTGAGCGGGCGCACGAGCTGGTGCCGCAACCGGAAGAGCGCCCACACCATGACCGGTGCCGCGAAGAGCGCCGCGTCGTAGGGGCGGGCCACGACCGCCAGCCCGATCGCGACGCCACCGACCGCGAGTTGCCAGGCGGGGAGACGCTCGCCGGCGGCGGCTGCGGCGACCGCCCGAATGGCCGACCACATGAAGACCTCGAGCCCCACGATGGTCGGCAGATACGCCACCAGGATTGCGCTCTGGACGACGACGAGGGGCGACAGGACCACCAGCGCCGTCGCCACGATCGCACTCCACCGATCCCGTAGTACCTCACGCACCAGGATCCAGGTGGCCAGAGCGAGCGCCGCGGCCACCACCGGGAGCGCGGCCGCGGGCGTGCCCGTGGCCGCCCCGGCGAGGGCCAGGAATCCGGCCTCGACGGGGATGTATTTCAACACCCAATGGTTGTGGACCGCGGCCGCTAACCATGGCCGGAAGGCGTCGACGGGCTGGACCACCGGCACGAAGAAGTGCCCGTGCTGTATCGCCTGGGCCTGCAGGCGGTAGATGGCTTCATCGTTGTTGATCGAGCCGTGCGGGAAGACAAGTTTGAGCACCACGACGGCCAGGCCCGCGGCGGCAGCCGCCAGGGCGACAACGGCGAAGACCTCGGACTTCTCCAAGCCTCGGGTCGCCTCCGGCTGCCGTCGCCCCTCGAAGGTCCGACGATGGAGTTGGTTGGGAGGCGATCTCGTCTCAGTGACGCTACCCGGCGCCGTGGCTGGACTCAGAGATCCTCGACGGTGTCCGAGCTGGTCGGCATTGCAACGACATCGGAGTCGGCTTCGAGTGACAGGCTGTCGGCGTCGCCCGGTCCGGTGGGAGCGCCCACGCGTTTGTTCGCCGTCAGCCGGTTGCGAACCAGGCCGAACGCAAACCCCGTCGTGCCAGCGGCGCCGAGGATCACGTTTACCGGGACCATCCATCCCTCCATGTCCAGCGGAGGCCGAATCCGAAACATACCCAAAGGACGCCACCATCCCTTGAGCCGCAAGGGATGTCAGGGCGCGGGCGGGAGGCGCTGAGCGGCCGTCGTTAGCGGTAGCGATTGGTGATCGGCATGCGCCGGTCACGACCGAATGCCTTGGGCGTGACCCGCACCCCGGGCGGGTATTGCCGGCGCTTGTATTCCGCCAGGTCGACCAGGCGTACCACCCGGCGGACCAGTTCCTCGTCGAATCCCGCTTCTACGAGTTCGGCCGCCGTGAGGTCCGACTCGATGTAGGCCTCGAGGATGGGATCGAGGACGTCGTAGGGCGGCAAACTCTGGTCGTCGCGTTGCTCGGGCCGTAGCTCGGCCGAGGGGGGCTTGGTCAGCACCGCCTCCGGTATCGGGCCGGCGCCCCCCGCGCCCGCCCCTTGGGCGTTGCGCCACTGGCACAGCCGATACACCATGGTCTTCAACACGTCCTTGATGACCGCGAATCCGCCCGCAGTATCCCCGTAGAGCGTCGAGTAGCCGACCGCCAACTCGCTCTTGTTGCCGGTCGTGAGCACCATCCAGCCGAACTTGTTGGACAAGGCCATCAGGGTCACACCCCGGATCCGGCTCTGCAGATTCTCCTCGGTGAGATCCACCACCCGACCCTCAAACGATGGCGCAAGCATGTCCGTGAACGCGGCGTGGGCCGACTCGATCGGGATCACCCGATAGTCGACCCCGAGTTGCGCCGCCAGCTGCTGGGCGTCGGAGAGCGAATGGTCGCTCGAGAACCGCGACGGCATCGCGACACCGTGGACGTGCTCGGCGCCGAGGGCGTCGGCCGCGACGGTCGCAACCAACGACGAGTCGATCCCGCCCGAGAGCCCGATCACGACGTCGGTGAAGCCGTTCTTGGCGACATAGTCACGGGTCCCGACGACGAGCGCCCGGTAGATCTCCTCCTCGACCGGTAGTGCGGTGGCGATGGGATTTGGCAGCCGTGCCACCTGGCGAGCCGGACGGCGGCGCTCGGTGACGATCGACACCGGCAGCGGTGTCGCCTCAGCGCGGCCCCTCGGATCGAGGAGGCGCTTGCGGAAGACGGGGCGGATGTCGACGTCCACCAGCGCCACCGTTTCCTCGAACTGCGGGACCGAGCAGACGATGTCGCCGTTGGCCGCCAGCACGACCGACGCCCCGTCGAAGACCAGCTCGTCCTGGCCCCCGAGCAGGTTGACGTACACAACGGCACAGGAGGCATCCGCGGCCCGCGTCGCCAGCATGCGTTCCCGTTCGGCCAAGCGGCCCCGGTAGTACGGGGACGCATTGATATTGGCGATCAACTCGGCACCGCCCGCCGCCTGGGCGGCGATGGGGCCGGCCGGGTCCCAGGCGTCCTCGCAGATGGAAACGCCGACCCGGACGCCGCCGATGAGGTACAGCTCCCGGGCCCCCGTGCCGGCCGCGAAGTACCGCTTCTCGTCGAACACCCCGTAGTTGGGCAATACCTGCTTGCGGTAGACGCCCTGCACCTGCCCGAAGGCGCACACGGCGGCGGCGTTGTACAGGTCCATGCCCTGGTCCACGAAGCCGACGATGGCCGCGCATCCTTCGGTGGCCGCAGCCACCTTCGTCAACGCCGCCTGGTTGTCGGCGACGAAGCCGGGCTTCAGCAGCAGATCCTCCGGCGGATAGCCGGTAACCGCAAGTTCGGGGAACACCGCAAGGTCGGCCCCCGCCTGTTCCGCGGCTGACAGCGCGGCGACAATCCGCTCGGCGTTGCCACCCAGGTCACCGACAACGGCGTTCAACTGGCAGAGGGCCAAGCGCAGGACGGTCATCGCGCTTCCAGCGTACGTCCGACCCATGAACCGAGCTGCGACCCCACCCGGCACCCAGACCGGCCGGTCCAAGGCGCCGGTCGTGATCGGCCCGGCCCCGCCGACCGGACCCGGCCGGGCCCGGCCCGGCCCGGCCAAGGCCCGACCCGACCGGCCCGGCCCGACCCGCCCGGCCAAGGCGCGGTCGTCACCTCGACCCCGTACCATCGCCAGTGTGCTGAGCGTGGCCGACACGGTGCTGGCCGAGGCCGCGGAACGATCGGCCGAGCCGGTCGCGGCCCGCCTGGTGGTGGGCCGCCTGATCGAAGGACAACCCGAGGTTGCCGCCCGCCTGCATGCCAACCGGGACCTGCTGGCCGCGACCGTCGCCGTGGGCGCCGCCAGCCCGCACCTGTCGCGCCTGATCACCACCGATTCGGCGGCGCTCGACGTGCTGGCCAACCTCGACGACCGCCCGGAGCTCGACCGGTCGGAGCCGGCCACCCTCGCCCGGTGGAAGCGGCTGGAACTGCTGCGCATCGCGGCCCGTGACCTGCAAGGGATCGACGCCCTCGAAGCGACCGGGAGTGCCCTGGCCCGGCTGGCCGACGATGTGCTGGCGGACGCAATCCGCCTGGCGGGCCTCGACGACGCCGACCTTTCGGTGATCGGCATGGGCAAGCTGGGTGGCCGAGAACTCAACTACGCCAGCGACATCGACATCATGTTCGTGGGCGAAGCCGACGCCCGAAAGCCCCTGGCCATCGCCCGCCAGGCCTGGAAAGTCGACGTCGACCTGCGCCCCGAGGGTCGCAGTGGTCCCCTGACCCGATCCCTCGAGTCCTACCGCAGCTATTGGGACCGGTGGGCCCAGACCTGGGAGTTCCAAGCCCTCATCAAGGCCCGGGCGGTCGCCGGTCAAGCGGACCTCGGCGCCGCCTTCATGCAGGCGGCGGCCGAGCGGGTATGGACCCGGCCCTTCGGCGCCGACGACCTCCGAGCGGTGCGCTCCATGAAAGCCCGCACCGAAGGCGACGTGGCCCGCAAGGGCCTGTCGGCCCGTGAGCTGAAGCGCGGTCCGGGCGGTATCCGGGATATCGAATTCGCGGTGCAGCTGCTGCAGCTGGTCCACGGACGGGCCGACTCCGCCCTGCGCTCACCGACGACCCTCACGGCCCTGTCGGAACTGGCGACCGCGGGCTACGTCGCGGCGACCGACGCCGAGGCGCTGGAGCTGGCGTACCGGTTCCTCCGGGCGGCCGAGCACCGCCTGCAGTTGGTCGAGGACCAGCAGGTGCACGCCCTCCCGACCGACGCCGCGGGTCGAACCCGGCTGGCCCGGGTCATGGGCTTCCGCGACGACTCCCGCGCCACCGCGACGGCCTACTTCGAGGCGGAGCTGCGCCGCCACCAGGCAACGGTTCGTTCGATCCACGAACGGGTCTTCTTCCGACCCCTGCTGGAAGCATTCACCCGGGCGCCGTCGAAACGCCAGAAGCCGAGTCCCGAGGAACCGACGACCGGCCTGAGCGGGGCGGCCATCGCCGACCGCCTGGCCGCCTTCGGATTCAGCGACGCCGAGCGGACCCGCCAGGCGGTGCAGGAACTGACCAAGGGTTTCACCCGGTCGTCGCGGCTGATGCAGCAGCTGTTGCCGCTCCTGTTCGGATGGCTTTCGGATTCCCCCGATCCCGACCTGGGCTTGTTGGGACTGCGGTCCCTTGCCACCGGGCAGCACCGCCGTGACCAGCTGGTGGCATTGTTCCGGGAGTCACCGGAGGCGGCCCGGCGGCTGTGCTTGCTGCTCGGCACCAGCCCCTTGTTCAACCGGGCCTTCGAGCGCCAGCCGGAGCTGCTGGCCGACCTGGCATCGGGTGACGTGCTCGGGGGCCACACGAGGGCCGAGATGATCGGTGACGGGGGCCAAGGGTTCCTCGACGCCACCAGCCGCGCCGGGTTCCCCCGCCTCCTCGCTCCCGTGGCGGTCGCGCTCGACACCCCCACCGACAGCGACGCCCCCGGCGACGACACCCCCACCGAGAGCGGCGCCCCGGCCGGCGATCGGCCCACCGAGAGCGCCAACCCGGACGACGACCCCGCGGACACCATCCGCCCATCCACCGGATTGGCGCTCTTTCGGGGCGGGTCCAGCACCCTCGCCCCGGCGGCGTTCGCGTCGGGCGACGGACCACGAACGAAGGGCGAACTGCGCGTCCAGGCGTCCACCTCACTTTCGTGGCGGGCCGGGCCCGACGAACGGCGCCACGGGCTCGAGCGCCTCGTCCGCTCGGAATGGCTGCGCCTGGCCGCGGGCGACGTGCTCGGGTTACGCGACGTGGCGTCGACCGAACGGGGCCTGTCGACCCTCGCCGAAGTCGTCCTGGAAACAGCCCTGAACGAGATCCAGCCCAAGGTTCCCTTCGCCGTGGTCGCCATGGGCCGCTTCGGTGGCGGCGAACTCTCCTATGCCAGCGACCTCGATGTCTTGTTCGTCTACGACAGCGACCAGACGGCGGTCGGTGAGGCGACGGCCACGGCGCTCATGCGCTACCTGAACGGCGACACTCCCGCCACCCGGCTGTGGACGACCGACGCCGACCTGCGGCCCGAGGGCCGCCAAGGCCCCCTGGCCCGCAGCGTGGAGGCCTACCAGCGCTACCACGAACGGTGGGCCCAGCTCTGGGAACGCCAGGCGCTGCTGCGGGGCCGCGTCGTGGCCGGCGACCCCGAGGTGGGCCGGCGCTTCCAGGAGATCGTGAGGCCGTTCGTCTGGGACGCCGCGTTCACCGTCGACGACGTCCGCGAGATCCGAAAGATGAAGGCCCGGATCGAACGGGAGCGCATCCCGGCGGGCGAGGACCCGCAGTTCCACCTGAAACTCGGCCGAGGTTCCCTCTCCGACGTCGAGTGGACCGTGCAACTCCTCCAGCTCCAGCACCAGATCCAGGCCGAGGGCACCATGACCGCCCTCGACGCCCTCGTGTCCGCAGGCGCCATCGACGGTGAGGACGCGGGGGTGCTGCGGGCGGCGTACCGGTTCTGCGAGGAAACCCGCAACCGGCTCTACCTCGTCCGGGGCCAGCCGGGAGACGCCCTCCCGGCGACGGGGCCGGTGCTCACCCACCTGGCCCGCAGCCTGGGCACGACGCCCACCGACCTGCGCGACGAGTACCGCCGCCGGACACGCCGGAGCCGCCAGGTCGTGGAACGACTCTTCTACGGGCGGGCCGGCTAAACCGGCGTCAGGACGCACCAGCGCTCGAGCTGCGCTTCCCCGCCTGCGCAGGGAGGCGCCGGGCCGCCGCGCACGCCGCCAACTTCCGTCCACCCGACGTCGCCCACAATCGGGGCGGCCTTTTCCCAGATCATTTGACAACTAATGATTCGAGTGCTAATCATTAGTGGTCTATGGAAGAGCGTCTGGGTCGCCTGCTGGCAATGACGGGCAAGGTGGCGCGGGAGTACTTCGACCGCGATCTCATGGCCATCGGATCGTCGCTCAACACCTACGTGGTGCTGCGGACCGTCTCCCAGTGGCCCGGCGTCAGCCAGCGCCAGCTGGCAACCTCGCTCGGCATCGAGGGCCCCACCCTCACCCACCACCTCGACCGCCTGGCGGCCGACGGGCTGATCGAGCGAGCCCGCAACCCCTCCGACCGGCGGGTTTCCTACGTCGAGCTCACCCCGGCGGGCCGCACCCACCTCGACCGGGTCGAAACCCACGCCCAGCTGCGCGACAAGGAGTTCCGCAGCATGTTCACCCCCGAAGAGGCGGCGACGCTGGTGTCGCTGCTGAACCGCATCCGAGACCACTTCACGGAGGAGGCTGATGTCAACCACGCAGCTGGATAGCCAGACCCCGGCGGCCCCGGGCGGGGCGGCCGACGAGGTCATCCGCACCATCGACCTGACCAAGGTGTATCCCGGCACCGATTTCAAGGCGGTCGACACCCTCAACCTGTCGGTCCTGCGTGGCGAGATCTTCGGCCTCCTCGGACCCAACGGGGCCGGCAAGACGACCACCGCGGGGATGCTGACCACCCGGGTCATCCCGACCTCGGGCCAGGCCATCGTGGGCGGGATCGACGTGGTCGCCCACCCGGCGCTGGCCAAGCAGGTCATCGGCGTGGTCACCCAGCAGAACACCCTCGACCGGGCGCTCACGGTGTGGGAGAACCTGTTCTACCACGGGCGACTGTTCGGCATGCCGAGCAAGGAAGCGAAGTCGGCGGCCGACCAGCTGCTCGAGCAGTTCCACCTGACCAACTGGTCCAAGGCGTCGGTCTTCGCCCTCTCGGGCGGCATGGCGCAGCGCCTGATGGTGGCCAGGTCGATCCTGCACAAGCCGGACATCTTGTTCCTCGACGAGCCGACAGCAGGGCTGGACCCGCAGAGCCGGATCGCCCTGTGGGAGATCCTGGGCGAGCTGCACCGGGCCGGCCAGACGATCCTGCTCACCACGCACTACATGGAAGAGGCCGACCAGCTCTGCAACCGGTTGGCAATCATGGACCATGGGAAAATCCTCGCCCTCGACACACCGGCGGGTCTGAAGGCGTCCGTCGGTGCCGACTCGATCGTGACGGTGCACGCGTCGGGCGACCTCAACGCACTTGCGATGTTGTTGGAGCACGAGGTCGCCGGAGTGACGTCGGTCAACCAGGTCGACGGCAGCCTCCGCGTGCATGTGAAGGGGGCGTCGAGCGTCGTGCCGCCGATCGTCACCTCGGCCGAGAAGGCGGGGTTCAGCGTGCAGGACCTGTCGGTCGCCGAGCCCACCCTTGAGACCGTCTTCATCAACCTGACCGGAAAGGAACTACGGGACTGATGACCGACACTGTGAATGCTGTGAGTGCTGGGCCCGATGGCGTCGCTGGTCCGGCGCCCGAGGCACCCTCGCCGGGTCCTGTGGTGCCGTCCTATGTCGGGGCCAAGCGGGGCCGGACGGCTGCGCTGGCGAGCCGGCAGGCGTTCCTCGCGTTGATGCAGCGGGACCTGACGGTGCTGAAGAAGAACGCGGGCGAGTTCATCGGCCGGACCATCATCCAGCCGTTCCTGTTGGTGTTCGTGTTCCTGTATGTGTTTCCCCAGATCGGGCAGGGGATCGGGAGTTCGGGCGGGACGGCGGGCGAGTCGGCCTTCGCCAGCGTGCTGATCGCGGGCGTGATCGGGATCTCGATCATGTTCCAGGGGATCATGTCGGTGGCGCTGCCGATGGCGACGGAGTTCGGCTACACCAAGGAGATCGAGGACCGGGTGCTGGCGCCCATGCCCGTCTCGCTGGTGGCGATCGGCAAAGTCGCCGCCGGCGCCGTGCAGGGGCTGATCGCCGCCGCGATCGTGTTCCCCGTGGCCCGGTTCGTGCACGCTCGCGGGGTCACGGCGCATCTCGCTATCCACTGGCCGATCCTGGTCACGTTGCTGCCGATCGCGTGCGTGATGTGCGCCGCCTTCGGGTTGGTGCTCGGGACGCGCGTCGAGCCCCGCAACATCTCGGCCATGTTCGGCTTCATCGTCTTGCCCATGACGTTCCTGGGCGGGACGTACTACACGTGGACGGCGCTGCAGCACGTGAAGGTGTTCGGGTTTCCGTGGTTGCAGACGCTGGTGCTCGTGAACCCGTTGATCTACGTGACCGAGGGCTTCCGGGCGGCGTTGACGACGACGTCGCACATGCACCTGTATGTCATCTACCCGGTCCTGCTCGCCATCTGCGCCGTGTTGCTGTGGCAGGGCATCGCGGGCTTCAAGAAGCGGGTCCTCGCCTAGCGCTCCGGTTGGGGCCTTTCGGTCTGGCGGGGGCCGCTTCGGTTGCGGGGGCCGGCCCGCGTTGCGACGTGGCTTCAGGGCCAGAGGCCGAGAATCTGCCAGCCGAGATCTGGGAAACCGGCGGCCTCGGCGACCTTGGCCGACGCCGTGTTGCGCGGGTCGTGGAGGTAGGTGGGAACCATTCCTTCGGCGATCACCCGGCGGGCCGCCTGAGCCACCAGGCGGCGGCCCAACCCCCGACCGGCGAAGCGCTCCTCGGTGCCCACCGCCAGCTCCCGGCCGAAGCGGTCGTGGCGCTTGATGCCCACGCCCGCGGCATAGCTGCCGTCGACGAGGGCGACGAGGACCTCGCCACCAAAGGGGTGCAGCCAGGCCGGAACCCTGGGCTCGTCTGCGGGCAACCAGATCCCGGCATCGGGCAGGACCTCGGGGGCCGCGGGTGAATCGGTCCAGCGAAACACGCCCGCCCGCAGCCGGGCATTGGGCTGCCCCAACAACTCACCAAGGCGGTTGCCGAGCCCCTCGAGGCCGCCACTGGCGGCCACCTCTCGTGCCTCTGCCAGGATGCTGGGCGGAACCGAGAGCACCGCTCCCATCGGGCTGCTGATCCCGAGCACCGAATGAACCCGGCCATCCCATCCCGGTTCCACCCGGCCGGGCGAGGTGGTGACCACCACGTCGCCGGTGGGTGGCCACTGGCCGAGCCAGGTGGCTAAGTGCTCGTCGAGGCGACTGGGGTTACCGGCGCGGTCAGCCTCCGAGCTGGAACGAGGTGCGATCGCCATCGGCCTCCCCGTCGTCGCCGTCCTCGCCGATTGCTGCCACCAGTTCGGCCCGGGCCCGAGCGACGCGTGATCGGATCGTGCCGATCGGACAACGGCAGACCTCGGCGGCCTCGGCGTAGGACAGACCGAGCACTTGGGTAAGGACAAACGCCGCCCGACGGTCCTCGGGCAGCTGCCCGATGACGGTCCGCAGCACCACCTGCTCGTCTGGGTGGGCGGCGACCGAGGATGCGCTGGTTGTCGTCGTCGCCATGGTCTTGGCCGTCGTTGCCCGGCGACGCCGCTGCGTGCGGATGTGATCGGCCACCGTGCGGCGGGCAATCGCGAGCAGCCAGGTTCGTGCACTGGAGTCGCCACGGAAGCGTGGCAAGGCCTTGATGGCCCTGAGATAGACCTCCTGGGTCAGGTCGTCGGCATTGCCGGCATCTCCGAGGTGGGCGCAGAATCGCCATACCTGTGCTTGCGTGGCGCGCACGAGGCGCTGCAAGGCAACGCGGTCACCAGCGGCAGCATCCAGGGCGAAGCCGGTGACCTCGTCCATGGCTGCCAGGCTATGGCACGTCGCGGCGCAATGACATCCGCCCCGAGGGGCAGGCGCCGGAGAGGATGGAACTTGGTGTGCACGGGCGGCGACTATCAGACATGGACTGCAGCGACTACCGGGAGGCACTCTCGGCTCGAATCGACGGCGAGGACGGCGGCATCGATTCCACGAGCGTCGATGCTCATGTGGCGACGTGCCCGCAGTGTCGGGCGTGGGCGGAAGCGGCAACCTCGGTCACCCGATCGACTCGCGTCGGCCTGGCGGAACCAGTGCCTGATCTCACCGCCGCCATCATGACCGCCATCGCCCCCCCGCCCATCCGGATGCGAGCCGCCGCACGGGGGATGTCCACCTCACGGCCCTCGCCCGTGTTCGTCGCTCGACTGGGCCTACTGCTGGTGTCGGGCGCCCAACTGATGCTGGCGGTTCCCGCACTGCTCGGAAACGATCCCGGTGCCTCGGTACACATCGCCCATGAGCAGGGCTCCTGGGCGCTGGCGCTGGCTGTCGGCCTGTTGGTCGTGGCGTTACGCCCTAGCCGGGCTGCCGCCATGCTCCCGCTCGTCGCTGCCCTGGCGGCTGGCCTGGCGCTCACGACCGCGCTGGACATCTCGGCGGGACGAACCCAGGCGGCGGCCGAGGCACCTCATGGCCTGGCATTCGTCGGCCTCGGGCTGCTGTGGCTGCTGGCGCGCGACGTCCAAGCCCGGCGGGCGCCACGTGCCCGCGCCCCGAGACCGGCATGAGACGGTTGTGGCGTCGGGTCATACTCGTCTTGGCCGTGGCTTCGGTGGCCTCGGCCGGATGGGCGATGCCGGCGTTCGGCCATGCCGTGCTGCAGTCGACCGACCCGGCGTCGGGCACCGTGCTCGCCCGCTCGCCCGGGACCGTCGTGTTGCATTTCGGCGAGGCCGTCGAGATCCAGTTCGGCGCCATCCGGGTGTTCGACTCGTCCAGCAAACGGGTCGACACGGGGGGCGCATACCACCCGACTGGCGACGCTCGGGCGGTCGCGATCAACCTTCCGAAGAGTCTCCCCGACAGCGGCTACGTCGTCACCTGGCGGGTGATCTCGGCCGACTCGCACCCTGTCCATGGTGCATTCACGTTCCTGATCGGCTCCGACAAGGCCACATCGGCCGAGGCCACGCGGGTCGAGGCGGCCCGCCTACTGGCCACAAGTGGCGGCAGCCGCACCGTTGGGGTGCTCTTCGGGGCGGACCGCTTTGCGTCGTTCCTGGCCCTCTTCGTACTGATTGGCGGCGCCGCGTTGGTGGTCGGGGCATGGCCTGAGGGCCGGAGCGAGCCGCGGGCACAGCGCCTGCTGTTGGCCGGGCTGGTCGGGGCGATCGTCACCACGGCGTTGGCGATCGGATTGCAGGGGGCCTATGGAGGCGGACTCCCGCTGCCAAAGATGTTCTCGCCCGCCGTCGCGTGGGAGGTACTCCGGACACGTTTCGGGGAGGTGTACCTGCTCCGGCTGCTGATTCTTGTACTCGCCGCGGCGCCGCTCGTCCGGCGCCTGTTCGCTCCTGCACCCCTGCCGCGGTGGTGGCGCTGGGTAGGGGTCGCGACCGCGGGTGGCCTGCTCGTCACCCCGGGTCTGGCGGGGCACGCGGCAGCCGGATCGCTGGTGGCGCTGGCTATCCCGTTCGACCTGGTGCACCTGGCCGGGGCGGCAGTGTGGGTGGGCGGTTTGGCAATGCTGGCGGTTGCCGTCTTGATCCGCAGGAGTGGCAAGGAAGGGCCAAACCCGCTGGCGACCGTGGCCCGTCGTTTCTCGCAGTGGGCCCTCATCTCGGTTCTGGCCATCGCCGTCACCGGTGGCTTCGCCGCCTGGCGACAGATCGGCAGCCTGTCAGCGGTGACCACGACGACCTTCGGCCGTCTCGTGCTGGCCAAGACCGTCATCTTCGTGGTCCTCGTCGCTGCGGCGTCGCGAAGCCGTCGCCTGACCCACGGTTCTCTGCACGTGCCATTCCGGGCGGCGGGTCGACCTAGGCCGGCCACCGTCGCCCGGGCCAGCGCCGCCGTTTCGACGCCATCCGACGCGACGGCGCCCACGACAACGGCGATGGCGGCGGCGACACCGGCGAACGCCGTGCCCGCGACAACGGCGACCGTGCCCGCACCCGCGACAACCGCCCCCGGCGCCACGGCGATAGCCGTCGAGGCGGCGGATCGTGCCGCGGCACGGCCGGGTTCGCCCGGCCCCGGCCCCGGCCCCGGCCCGCCCGCCCCGGCTCGGCCCGGCCCCGGCGCCTGGCCGTGCCGACCGCCACGCGTGCGACGTGGGGCGCAGGCGGCGGGCAGCGCAGCCGGCCCGTTAAGCGGCGGACCAGGGCGCAACGGCAATCCGACCTGCGCAAGACCGTCCTGGTCGAGGTCGTGCTGGCCGCCGCGATCGTGGCGGTTTCCGCGGTACTCGTCAACGCCCAGCCCGCCCGCCAAGCGCTGAGCAAGCCGTTCTCGGCTGAGGTTCATGCCGGCCCGAATGTGCTGGTCGATGTCGTGGTCGACCCGGCCAAAGCGGGACCGGTTGCCATCCACCTCTACACGCTGAGCGCGGACGGCGGCCAGCTCGACGTGCCCGAAGTGACGGCATCAATGAGCCTTTCATCGGCCGGGATCGCCAACCTCACCGTGCCATTGCAGAAAGGCGGCGCCGGGCACTACCTCGTGGGGGGCTTCCAGGTCCCGCTTCGGGGCACCTGGACGCTGAACATCACCGTCCGGACGACCGAGTTCGACGAGTTCAACGCGACACCGGTCCGGGTTCACATGCGTTGACCCGCGGAACTTTTGACGAGCGCCCGACGACTGCCACGACAATGAAACTCAGACTCCTCGCGGGAATGGCGCTGTGCACGGCGATGCTTCTCGCATCGGCGACACCCGCCCTGGCGCATGTGACCACCGACCCCGAAGCTGCGCCCAAGGGCGGTGAAGTCACCGTGCGGTTCCGTGTACCGAACGAGGTGAGCACCACGAACGTCGTCAAGGTCGATGTTGCCTTCCCAACCGACCATCCCCTCCTTGGTGTGGCGGTCGAACCTGTCGCCGGTTGGACCTCCACCGTCACCGAGGTCCAACTCAACCCGCCAGTGCCGACCGATGACGGACCCGTGACCCAGGCGGTCAGCGAGATTGTCTGGACCGCTGCCAGTGGCGGCGGAACCGGACCCGGCCAGTTCCAGGAGTTCCCGGTCCTGGTCCAGCGACTACCGACCGACACCGATCAGTCGGTGTTCAAGGCCGTCCAGACGTACAGCGATGGCACCGTCGTGCGGTGGATCGACCCTGTCGTGGCGGGCCAAGCCGCTCCTGACCACCCGACGCCGATTCTCACCTTGACCGGCGCGACGGACGGCACCGCTGCAGGGACAGGGGGATCGACGGTAGATGTGACAAAGCTGGCAAAGAAGAGTTCGGTTTCCGCAGCCAGCACCCTCGGCGTGATCGGCATCGTCGTCGGCGCCGCCGGGCTCGTCGTGGCGCTGCTGGCGCTTCGACGGCGATCGGGCGCCGAGGTCAGCACCGCGAAGCCATCCTCGACCCCCTGATCGAGGCGCCAGCCATCAGAATGGGCCTGGTGAAACGAGCGGCGTTGATGGTGGCAACGGTGCTGGGCTTCGTGCTGCTGCTGGCTCAGCCGGCGTCAGCCCACACCGTGTCGGGTGTGGGCGCAACCAACTGGAAGTCGGTGCTCACCAGCGTCACGCCGGCAGTACCGGGCCTCACGGTCAAGCTGGTCGAAGGCGGAAGCAGGATCGAGCTGATCAACCACGGCCCCGAGGTCCTCGTGTTTGGCTACGAGGGCGAGCCATACCTTCGGGTCGGACCCCAGGGCGTCTTCGAGAACTTGCAGTCGCCCGCCACGTATCTGAATTGCAGTCGCACCGGGTGTTCGTTTCCTGCCGGGCTCAACAAGGACGGTCCGCCGCAGTGGAAGAAGATCTCCTCGGGTCAGACGACGCGCTGGCACGACCATCGCGCTCATTTCATGGGCAGCCAACTCCCGCCCGACGTGGCGCAGTCACCCAACAAGATCCACCAGGAAGCGAACTGGGTGATCACGATGACCCAGGGATCGACTCCGATCACGGTGAAGGGCAACTACACGTGGATTCCCGGCTCGAGCCCCCTCCCGTGGCTGCTGGTGGCTCTGGCGCTGGCGGCGCTTGGAGCGGCGCTCGGACTGTTGGGGGCGTGGGGCGTACCGCTCGCCGTGGCCCTGCTGGTGGTGACGGTCAACGACTTCTACCACGCCGTCGGCATCGCCTCGTTCTGGTCGGGCAGCTTCGTGTACCGCGTCGAGCAGTTCTTCTCCGGCAGCTTCTACTCGTTCGTCGGGTGGGCGCTCGGGATCGTCGGCGCCTGGCTGCTGATGCGCCGCCGGGTCGACGGCTTATATGCCGCAGTGTTCGCGGGTGGTTCGGCTGCCCTGTTCACCGGGCTGCTGGACATCACGGTGCTGTCGCGTTCCCAGGCGCCGTTTGGCGGTCCCCTCTCGGTGGATCGTGTCACCGTCGTCATCTCCCTCGGGCTCGGCCTCGGCGTGGCGATCGGTGCCCTGATCGGGATCCGTGCGTCGAGGCCGGAATTCGAGCTCGATGGCTCTGACGACTTCGACACCGACGACACTGACGACCTCGACGAGGAGGCCGCTGGCACCGTCGACCGCGAGGGAGACCCGGGATCTGGAGCCACCGTGTCGGGTCGGGGCTAGGTCGCCATCGCTCTCCGAGGGCTGACCGTTACCGGGCGGCACGCAACCAAGCGAGAGTGTTGTTGACCAGCCTGGCACGGCAACGGACCTGGGGGGCGTTCCGAGCCGCCGATGCCGGTCGCCCGTCCGAGGCCCGCCGCCGTACGCCACGTTTTACCAACCATTGACGACATCGAAACCGGCTCGGGTGTTTCAGGCGTCGCACATGGCCCGAACACCTTGGGACCGAGAGGCGAGGAGAGGTTACGCCAGGGGGGCCACTTCGCTTGTGCAGTAGGAGCAGCGGCGGGCCGCCTTTGGGATCTGGCTCAGGCACTCCGGGCACGGGCGGTCCGAACTCTCCGGTTCAGGAGCGAGCCGGCGGCGTTCCGCCAGCACGTTGACCGGCTTCACGACGACAAAGAAGACCGCCGTCGCGACCGACAGGAATGCGATCACCTGATTGATGAAATCGCCGAAGAGGAACCGGCTGTGGTTGATCGTGAAGGTGAGGTTGGAGAAATCCGGCTTCCCGAACACGGCGGCGACGATTGGCGTGAGCAGGTCCTTGACCAAGGCGCCCACGACCAAGCCAAATGCCGTGCCAATGATCACGGCGATGGCGAGATCGACCACGTTTCCGCGGAGGAGAAAGTCCTTGAACTCGCCGAGCAGTCCCTTGTTGCCTGCCATCGCCATCCCCGATCGTCCAGTTATGTCCGGCCAGTCGGCAGCGTAGGCCCCCAAACCGGTCGGTTGCCGGGGGCGGGGGCAAGGGCGGGCGGCGACCTTCGATAGGACGACCGGCCTGACGCTCCTGATCAGGACGCCGTCAGGAAGGTGCCTTGAGCGGTATCGAACAGGGTGGCCCCGACGGAATCAGCGATCGCCAACATCAGGGGAACCGCGCCACTCTCGGCTCGGACCTCGCTCGGCGCGTCGCCGCGGACGAAGAACATGAAGCTGTCCACGCGTAGCTCGCTGCCCAGGCTGACCTCCACGAGGTAGTCGGGACCTTGGACGACGAGCCATTCGGGATCGGACTCGTCGACCTGGGGGGCCAGCTGGCGAATCGTTCCGATCAACTCGTCACGTGAACCCATGGAGGGCATCTGGTAGCCCGTCGGCAGCTCCTCCATACGGCGGAGATCCCTCGGCGCGACGAATGCGAACACGTCCCAACTCATCTGCGACCCCTCACCAAGCGGCCAGCGTCAAGCCCAGCGGCCAGCCAGCAACGACTGGGCCAAAACGGCTAGATGTCGTAGTAGAGCATGAACTCCCAAGGATGCGGCCGGAGCCGCACAGGGTCGATTTCATGCTCGCGCTTGTACGCGACCCACGTCTCGATCAGGTCGTCGGTGAACACCCCGCCCGCCTTCAGGAACGCGTTGTCCGACTCCAGCGCCGCCAGGCTCTCCTCCAACGACCCGGGCACCTGCGGCACCTGCGCCAGCTCCTCGGGCGGCAGGTCGTACAGGTCCTTGTCCACCGGGTCGGGCGGCTCGATCTTGTTCTGCACCCCGTCCAAGCCAGCCATGAGGATGGCCGAGAACGCCAGGTACGGGTTGGCGGACGGATCGGGGCAACGGAACTCGACCCGCTTGGCCTTGGGGCTCTTCGAGTACAGCGGGATCCGGCAGGCGGCCGAGCGGTTGCGCTGGCTGTAGACCAGGTTGACCGGCGCCTCGTAGCCCGGTACCAGCCGCTTGTAGCTGTTGGTCGTGGGGGCGGCGAACGCCAGGATCGCGGGCGCATGGGCCAGCAGGCCGCCGATGTACCACCGGCCCAGATCCGAAAGCCCGGCATAGCCGAGCTCGGAGTACATCAACGGCTCGCCCCCGCGCCAGAGCGAGGAGTGCACGTGCATGCCCGACCCGTTGTCCTGGAAGATGGGCTTGGGCATGAACGTGGCCGTCTTGCCGTGGTTACGGGCGACGCTCTTGACGACGTACTTATAGAGCATCAGCTTGTCGGCCATGATCAGGAGCTTGTCGAAGCGCATGTCGATCTCGGCTTGGCCGGCGGTGCCGACCTCGTGGTGCTGGACCTCGATCTCGATCCCCAACTGCTCCATCACCATGATCATCTCGGAGCGCAGATCCTGGTAGTGGTCCATCGGCGGAACCGGGAAGTAGCCCTCCTTGTACCGGGGCTTGAACCCCAAGTTGGGCCCTTCGTCCTTGCCCGAGTTCCAGATGCCCTCGACCGAGTCGATCGAATAGAACCCCTCGTGGCTGTTCTGGTCGAAACGCACGTCGTCGAAGATGTAGAACTCCGCCTCCGGCCCGAAGTACGCGGTGTCGGCGATCCCGGTCGACACCAGGTAGTCCTGCGCCTTCTGGGCCACATACCGCGGGTCGCGCGAGTACGACTCTCCCGTGACCGGATCGCGCACGAAGCAGTTGAGGTTGAGCGTCTTGTGCTGGCGGAAGGGGTCGATCACGACCGTGTTGGGGTCCGGCATGAGCAGCATGTCGGACTCCTGGATCTCCTGGAAGCCCCGGATCGACGAGCCGTCGAAGCCGTACCCGTCCTCGAAGCCGTCCTCGGTGAGCTGATGGCTCGGAACCGAGAAGTGCTGCATGAGCCCGGGGAGGTCGCAGAAGCGGAAGTCGACGATGTCGATCCCCTCGCTCTCGACGAGGCTCAGGACCTCCGCGGGGGTGCGCTGTTGCACAGTCGTGTCTCCCTTCCCAAGAAACGGCCAGTTTGGAGCTTGTTCCGGGCCAATGTCGAGTCCGTTGCGTCTCTGTGAACTGCTTGTGAAACCAAGTCCTGGCTTGTCCTAGCACGGATGCAGCCTGCGAGACTAGACGGACCATGGAACGCCAAGCCGACTACGTCCTGCGCACCGTCGAAGAACGGGGCGTGCGGTTCATCCAACTCTGGTTCACCGACGTGCTCGGCATCGCCAAGACATTCAGCATCACGCCCGCCGAACTGGAGAACGCCCTCGAAGAAGGCATGACCTTCGATGGCTCGGCAATCGACGGCTTCAGCCGGGTCCAGGAAAGCGACGTCCTGGCCCACCCGGATCCGAAGACGTTCCAGCTCCTGCCCTACCTGGCCGACGGCCAGCCGGTCGCCCGGGTGGTGTGCGACATCGCCAACCTCGACGGGACCCCCTTCGAGGGTGACCCCCGCCACGTCCTGCGCCGGGCGCTGGTCAAAGCCCGGGAACACGGCTTTTCGTTCTACTGCGCCCCGGAACTCGAGTTCTTCTACTTCCCCCTCCCCAAGCCGGGCGACGACGCCGGCTCGCGGCCCCCCGAGCCCCTCGACCACGGGTCGTACTTCGAGCTCACCACCGCCGACAAGGCGACCGAGTTGCGGCGCCGGACGGTGATCACCCTCGAGGACATGGGCATCCCCGTCGAGTACAGCCAGCACGAGGATGCGCCCAGCCAGCACGAGATCGACCTGCGCTACACCGACGCCCTCACGATGGCCGACACGGTCATGACGGTGCGCCAGGTCGTCAAGGAGATTGCGGCCTCCAAGGACGTCCTCGCAACCTTCATGCCCAAGCCCCTGGCGGGCGTGCAGGGATCGGGGATGCACACCCACCTGTCACTGTTCGACGGCGACACCAACGCCTTCCACGACGAGGCGGACGAGTACCACCTCTCCGAGACCGGCCGCCGCTTCATCGCCGGGATGCTGCACCACGCCCACGAGATCACCGCGGTCACCAACCAGTGGGTCAACTCCTACAAGCGCCTCATCGTCGGCTACGAAGCGCCCACATACGTCTCCTGGGCCCGCAACAACCGCTCCGCCCTCATCCGGGTGCCCCCGACCAAGCGGGGCAAGAAGGAATCCACCCGCATCGAGTACCGCGCCGCCGACTCGGCCGCCAATCCCTACCTGGCCTTCGCGGTCATGCTGGCTGCGGGGCTGGCGGGCATCGACCGCGGCTACGAACTCCCCCACGAGGCGGCCGCCAACCTGTACGAGCTCACGACCGAGGAGCGCCTGGCCGAGGGCATCGAGTCGCTACCCGGTTCGCTCTCCGACGCCATCCGCACCATGGAGAACTCCGAACTCATGGCCGAAACGCTCGGCGAGCACGTCTTCGAGTGGTTCATCCGCAACAAACGGGCCGAGTGGGCGGACTACAAAGCGGAGGTCACACCATTCGAGTTGCGACGCTACCTGACCTCGTTGTAGGACCGCGAACAATCAAGCCGATGGAGCCTCTGCTCATCTTCCCGGACCCCGCTCCGCCCGCGCTCGCGCAGGCGCTCGACCTGGCGGGCTATCCCTGGAAGGCCGCCGGATCACCCGAGGCCGCCGACCGCCTCGAACCGGAGGACGGCTGGTCGGGCGCCATCATCGGGGCCGACGAAGACGCCGATGGTGCCTTCGCCTTGTGCCGGGCGCTGCGCAAGCGAGACCTGCCTTTCGAGCCCGTCCTGCTCTTGGCAACCGGCGCCCAGCTGAGCGAGCTTGAACTGCGGGAGGACCTGTTCGACGACTTCTGCCTGGCGCCGTTCCACCCCCGGGAGCTGGAGGCCCGACTGGCGCACCTGTTCTGGCGCACCGGCCGCGGCGCCCGGCCCGAACTGGTCGAGTACGGCCCCCTCGTGCTCAACCTGGAGACCTACCAGGCGGCGGTGGGCGGCCGGCCGCTCGACCTCACGTACATGGAGTACGAGCTCCTCAAGTTCCTCGCCACCCATCCGGGCAAGGTCTTCACCCGGGAGACCCTCCTCAGCCGGGTGTGGGGCTACGAGTACTACGGCGGGGCCCGGACGGTCGACGTCCACATCCGGCGGCTGCGGGCCAAGCTGGGCGAGGAACACGCCAACCTGATCTCGACCGTGCGTTCGGTCGGCTACCGCTTCGGCCAGAGCCGCTGGAGCGTGTAGCTCTCGGCTCTGCGTGGCGCGGGCACGGGAGGGGCGGTGCGTGGCGTTGGGGGCTGGGGCTTGGGCACCGCAGGCTGTCGAAGCAGGGCGGGGAAAAGGCCTCGCGAGGGGTCGGGTCGCCCGGGTCTTTGGGCGGCGAGGGGGCTGGCTGGTCGGGCGGCCGAGCGGGTTCCCGGTCAAGCGGGATACCCGCCCTTTCAGTTGGTCCCGTAGGGAGCGGGTTCGGTGCCGGGGGCGGCAGCGGGTTCAGGTGCCAGGGGCGGTCAAGAACGGCCGCATCGGACTTCTGCACTTCCGGGCGATCAACGGCGTGGCCGAGATGACGTTCGGCACCGGCCCGATACTGCCGCTGCTGGCCAGGCCGGGGGGCGCATTGGAGTCCTGGGAACCACAGTTCGTCGCCCGACGCCGAGGGCGGCCTGTGTCTCTGCCGCCCGTCGACTCGGTAGTCGAGCCGAGGGCCGAGCCGGTGATCGCGCTGGGCGCCGCCCCCCCGAGTTGGTCCGCTCGCGACTCTGGTAGGGGTTTGAGTCTCTGGTCGGGGTTATCACCCCTCAGCGGTAACAACCCTGTACAAGAGCCACAAACCCCTACAAGACCCCCATGCCCCCCGCCGGTCGGCTTCGGCTTGGTCCAGGTAACGGCGGACAGGGTCGAGTTTGCGGTCATCCCAGCGCGTCCGGTCGGGCTTCTTCAGGTGCAACACCGGGATCTGATTGTCTGCGGTGAAGGTCTTCACCTGACGGCGGAACCGGTTCCCGATCCGCACGAGGGTCGGCTATGCCGGCCCGACAACCTCACATCGCGCGACGGCCCCATGGGGGGCGGCCGGGAGGGGGACCTGCCCCCCTCCCACTAATAGTTGGTCTCGAGCAGCTCGCTATCGGGGTGGCTGGCCTCGGCGTTCTCCTTGAGCAGCAAGCCCATGGTGATCGCTCCGAGCGTCCCGCTCATCAGGAAGGCGATCGGTAGGGCAAACACGATGACTACGGCGATGACAAGTGCTCCGATGATCACGACGCAGACCTTCCCGGATCGGCGAATGCCCACACCTCAATTTCGACCGCCGCGCCCACCGGCAGGGCCGCGACCGCAAAGGCGGAACGGGCCGGGCGGTGATCGCCAAATGCCGCGACGTAGGCCTCGTTCATGACTGAGTAATCCGCAATGTCCGCGAGGAACACGGTCGTCTTCACAACATCGTCCAGCGACGCCCCTTCCGCCTGCAACAGCCGTTCCGCATTGGCGAGCGCCTGGGTCACCTGGGCCGCCACGCCGTCGACCAGGTTCCCCCCTGAGAGCCCTAGCTGGCCACTACAGACCAACCAGTCACCGGCTCGCACGATCGGCGTGTACGGACCGACCGGCTTTGGGGCATCGCTTTCGGCGGCACTCATCCGGCGGGAAACCCTAGCGGTCCTCGCGACAGCTTCCAACGATGCTGGGGAATCCCAGGCCCGGCTGCGTCGACGGTCAGGTCACCATCGCCGACAGCCGGTCCCAGAAGCGCAGCTGGCGGCACTGAGCGACGAAGTCGGTCGCGGTGCGGCCACCGTCCAGCTCGATGAAGCCACCGTCCATCTGTGAACTGAGCCCGGTCGCGTCGAACAGCGGCAGGGACTCGGGCACGTAGCCGATGAACTTGAAGTGGGCGAAGGCGTCGGTGACGAAGTCCCGGGCTGCCGGATGCAGGGCCAGCGTCTGGCCGCCCTCCTTCGACGGCACGACCACGACGGCGTCGTACAACACCGAAGGACCGCCGTCGATCTTCTGGTCGGCTTCGATCTGGCTACCGTCGCTGGCCCGGACGCCGCCGATGACCGGAGCCACGATCTCGACGTTCGCCTGCTCGCCCTCGGCCGCGGCCCGGATCGCGGCGACTAAGGCGGCGTCGGCGCCGTCGGTGACGAGGATGCCGAGCTTGCGGCCCGCGAAGCTTTCGGGGCCGTTGGCGATGATGCTCAGGGCGGGCGACTCGGGCAGGTCGACCGGCTGGCGGGCCGGGTCGAGCTTCCGGGGGAGGCGCTCAATACCCAGTCCGTCCGCCACCTTCTTGGCCAGGTCCTGGTCAACATTGCGCAGCCCGGCGACCATCCGGGAGCGGATCGCGGGATTCTCGACCTTGCTGAGCTCGAACACGAACGCGTCCTCGATGTGGCGACGTTCGATCTGGGTCTGGCTGAAATAGAACTGCCGCGCCTGGCTGTAGTGGTCTGCGAAGCTCTCCGGCCGCAGCCGCCGCTTCTCCCCGGCTTGGGCTTCGGGGTAGGACTGGAAGCCGCGGACCGGGTCCTCCCGCGGCCCCCCCTTATCCACCGGCCAGGAGTTGGGCTCGTAGTTGGCCCGGCCGACGGGGTTGGTCATCGCCATGTGACCGTCCTGCTGGAAGTGGGCGAATGGGCACTTCGGGGCGTTGACCGGCAGGTAGGTGAAGTTGGGACTGCCCAGCCGCTTGAGTTGGGTGTCCAGGTAGGAGAAGTTCCGCCCCTGCAGCAGTGGATCGTTGGTGAAGTCCACGCCGGGCACGATGTTCTGGGTGCAGAACGCCACCTGCTCGGTCTCGGCGAAGAAGTTGTCGACCACCCGGTCGAGCACCAGCCGGCCCACCCGACGGATCGGCACCTGCTCCTCGGGGATCAGCTTGGTGGCGTCCAGCACGTCGAACTCGAACTCATCGGCGAACTTGTCGTCGAACAGCTGCATGCCCAGTTCCCATTCGGGGAAGGCCCCCTGCTGGATGGCGTTCCAGAGGTCGCGGCGGTGGAAGTCGGGGTCGGCCCCATTGATCTTCAGCGCCTCGTTCCACACCACCGACTGCATGCCCTGCTTGGGCTTCCAATGGAACTTCACGAACGTCGACTTGCCCTGCTTGTTGACGAGCCGGAAGGTATGAACGCCGAAGCCCTCCATGAATCGGAACGATCGGGGAATGGCCCGGTCGGACATGATCCACATCAGCATGTGGGTGGCTTCCGGCATCAGGGAGGCGAAGTCCCAGAAGTTGTCGTGGGCCGTTTGAGCCTGCGGGAAACCCTTGTCGGGCTCCGGCTTGGCGGCGTGGATCAGGTCGGGGAACTTGATGGCGTCCTGGATGAAGAACACCGGGATGTTGTTGCCCACGATGTCCCAGTTGCCCTCCCGGGTATAAAGCTTGACGGCGAAACCGCGGACATCGCGGGCCAGGTCGGGGGACCCCTTGTTGCCGGCCACCGTCGAGAACCGCACAAACGCCGGGGTGCGCTCGCCGCGACGCTGAAACAGGTCGGCCCGGGTGATATCGCTCAACGGCTGGTAGTTCTCGAAGAAGCCGTGGGCCCCGAACCCCCGGGCGTGGACGACTCGTTCGGGGATGCGCTCGTGATCGAAGTGGAAGATCTTCTCCCGGAAATGGAAGTCCTCCAGGACACTGGGGCCTCGCTCGCCCAGCCGCAACGTGTTCTGGTCGTCGGCGACGGGAGTCCCCTGCTGGGTGGTCAGGCTGGGCCGGCCGTTGGCCAGCTGATGGGTCTCACCGCCTTGGCCGCGCTCGACTCGCTCGTCGCCGTACTGCACCTTGCTGCGAGGCTTTTTCGCGCCGTCGTTCGCCATTGGTCCGCCTTTCGCACCGGGCTTGGCCGCCGAGGGGGGCATTTGCCGTCCCCCGCCCGCGTACCCGTCGACTTGGCCGCCAAAACGGCATTCCCACGGAAGGCAGCGGCAAGGCCGCTACGTGAAACGGCCTCGCATGGTGGGCCACTCGGGGGGCAGCCCCTGGGCGACCCACGTGGCGGCCGCGACAGCCGCAAACACGGCGTCGCTGCCGTTGACCGGTGGCCCCGCCGAGGGCTCGATCGACACTTCGATGGGCGGCGTGTCCACCGCCCGCAGCACCCCGAAGGAACGGATCGTGAGGTCCTGCGCCTCCCCGTCGTCATCGACCGCGATGCCCTCGCTGCAGACCCAGCTGAGCGCCATATGGGCCGCCCCGACGCAGTAGGAGCGCAGCACGATCTCGTCCAGGGGGGCTCCGCACGCCACCCTCACCGCCACCCGCGCCGGGCGACCACCGGGTCCCAGCTCCACCTCGGCCGTGGCCCGGCCACGCCCCTCGCCGGGAGCCACGACAGTGACGGCCGGGCCGCCACCGACACCGACACCGACACAGTGGCCGCCGCCACCGACACCGGCCAGGCCGGCCCCGTAGCCGCCCGCGGCGCCCGCGTCTGCCGCCACGCTCGCCGCCAACAGGACGGCGGCCTCAACCCAGCCCGCCCCCCGGATCGCCGCCGATGTCGGGGGGCCGGCGACATCGACCTCTTCCACGGTGAGGCCGGGCGCCGCCGACCGGATGGCAGCCGCGATGCCGTCGGTCCGCACCACCCGGATGATGCCGGAGCCATCGGCCCTGATGCCCGCCGCGACCGGCGGCCGTTTCGGACCCAGCCGGACCACGTCCTCCCGGGACAGCAGGACTCGAACCGGCCGGCCGTGCTGGTCGGCTAGTCGGCGGGCCAGAGCCGTCGCCGGGCTGGCCTGCTTGGCGCCGAACGCCCCGCCGTTACCGAGGGGTGTCGCCGGCTCACCGCCGGGGACGCACCACGAAGCGTCGGTCTCCACGTAGGCCGGTTCCACCCAGGTGGTGCGCAGGACAGCCGCCCAGTCGCCAGCCGGCACCTCGAGGGGGTGGCGCAACGACATCCCACTTCGCCGGCCCGGAACCTGCCCGGCCGCGGCCCGCGCCTCAGCCAACGACTCGCCGACCGCCCAACCCCCGTGACCGTCGGGCACCGCCACCAGGGCGTCTGGTGGCGCCAGGTCGTCGGCGAAGCCGGCCCGGCCAGCCGCCACGTCGGACCCGACCCGCTGGCCGGTGCCGCCCTCGATGGTCGCCCGCTGGCCCGCCGCCTCCAGGTCCCGGCCGGCCACCGGACCGGGCAGCGTCGTGGCTGCCTCGACCACCGTCCGCCAACCGGTGCAGCGGCACAGGTGGGCCAGCAGCGCCCGCTCGACGCTCGGTGCATCCACCGCCGCACCGTCGTTGATCGCGGCCAGGCGCACCACGATGCCGGGTGTGCAGAACCCGCACTGGCTGGCCCCGGTCGCCGCGAATGCGTCGGCCCACCGCTGGCGGGTTGCCTCGGGCAGGCCGTCGAGGGTGGTGACGGCCCGACCGGCGACTCGGCGCGCCGGGGTCACGCACGCCACTCGGGGCTTGCCGTCGACCAAGACGGTGCAACACCCGCACTGGCCTTGGGGGCTGCACCCATCCTTGGCCGTGCGCAATCCCAGCCGGTCGCGCAGCACCTCGAGCAACGACGAGCCATCGTCGGGAACAACCACGGCGCGCCCGTCGACCTGAAGTGCCAATTCCACACCCCGAGAGTAGGTTCGCCCTGGTGGACAGCCGCCTCACCCGCCGCAACTTCCTCATCGGGGCGGCCACGGCGCTCGGTGCCGCAGCCTGCACGAAGGGCAAGGGCGTCATCCATGTGGGCGACGGCCAGGCGGCCCAGCTCAATCTCCTGGTTACCTCCGGTGCAGTCGACGGCCCGTCCGACCAAGCACTCTCGGTCTTCGAGGCGGGAATCGACCAGCGGGTGGCGTACGTGCTCACCGGCAAGAACGGCCTCCTCACCCCGGCGCCGGGGTCGACAACCTTGCAGGTCGGCACCGACGAAAAGCACTGGGGCCCGCCCGTTCCCGTCGATATCCACTCCGACACGGGCGCGTCCACGAGCAACTACCTCACCGCCACCTATCGATTCCCGGCCGCAGGTACCTACTGGTTACGGGCGTCGTTCCAAGGCCAAACGGCCGATTCGCCGGTCGTGGTGATCGACCGCAAGGACGCCAAGATTCTCCTCCCCGGCCAGCAGATGATCTCGACCGCGACGCCGACGACCAGCGATCACCGGGGCGTCGAACCGATCTGCACCCGCAACCCGCCGTGCCAGTTTCATACCCAGAGCCTCGACGAGGCGCTCGCCCAGCACCTGCCGGTTGCGCTGCTTTTTGCCACGCCCGCCCTGTGCCAGAGCGCGTTCTGCGGGCCGGTCTTGGACACGCTCATCGCCGCAGCCGACCCCTATGCCGGGAAGATCAACTTCGTGCACAGCGAGATCTTCACCGCCTTGTCCCGGAACTCGGCCAACACGCCCGCCGTCCTGGCGTATCACCTGCAGTCGGAGCCGGTCCTGTTCCTGGCGAACGCCAACGGCACAGTCGTCGAGCGAATCGATGCCCTCTTCGGGAAGGCCGAGGCGACCGCCGCCCTGGCCCGCTTGGCGACCGCCGGCGCCTGATCGCTCAAGCTCCCCTCCGGCGCCTCGCACGCTGGGGCGCGCCTGAAGAAGAGTGTTTCAGGCGGGTGTGACGGTCGAGCAACGCCCGCTACCGGGCGGGGGCAGGGTCCTTAGCTGAAGGACTGGCCGCAGCCGCAGCTGCGCTGGGCATTGGGGTTGTTGATCGAGAAACCCGCACCCTGGAGGCCGTCTTTGAAGTCCAGCGTCGCACCCATGATGAGCGGAGCGCTCGACGGATCGACAACGACCTTGACGTCGCCGTACTGCGATACCAGGTCGTCGGCGGCGAACTCGCTGTCGAAGAACATCTCGTAGCTGTAGCCCGAGCAACCACCGGGACGGACCGCGACCCGGAGCGCCAACTCCGGGTTGCCCTCCTGCTTCACGAGCTCGGCAACCTTGGCCGCAGCGGCGTCAGTGAGGTTGATGGTGGTCGTGGTCTCCTGCGTGGTGCTCACAGTTCGCCTCCAAAAAGGTGTGCCTGACCGGCCATGCTATCGGCTGAGCAGGTCAACATGGCAAGGATCTCGGTCTTCGAGGGTGGCGAACGTCGCCACGACCACCTCGGCGTTGGGCACTCCCTCGACAATGCCCTCGACAATTCCCCGGTGCAGGTGGCACACGAGCGCGGGAAACTCCGACGCCACCTCCCGGAACGGGCAGCTGGCGAAGGCGACGGTGGTCAGGTCCCCGTCCTCGCCCACGGCGGGATCGAAGCCCAAGTCGGCCAGTTCGTCGACCAGCGCTTCGAGGCACGACTGGGTGCCCGCGGCGGCCCGCAAGGCTCCCGAGCGCCGCCCCTCGGCCCGCCCGGCGTCGGCCACCATCTCGGGATCTGCCCCGCCCGCGGCGGCCACGCCGGCCAGCAGCCGGGCCAGCAGGCGGAACCCGGACGGCTCCAGCCCGAGCGACGGAGCCTCAGGCGCCAGCGACCAGCGATGCTGCGGCCGGCCCACCGTCCCCCGACTGTCGGCGTCGACATCGAGCAGCCCGACCTCGCGCATGCGCTCCAGATGAGGCCGCACCGTGTTGGGGTGCAGGTCGAGGCTGTCGGCGATCTCGGTGGTCGACAGGGGCACCGGCTGAGCGGGCCAACTCCAGATAGATGGCATACCGGGTGTTGTCGCCCAGGGCCTTGAACACCGGCAATCGATCCACGAACACCAATATTACCGGGCCCTGCCGGTAGTATTCAGTTATGTTGCCGTCGATTTCTGCCGCCGCTGTCGAAGGTGCCATGCGGGGCGTCATCGACCCGGAGCTGGGCGACAACGTCGTCGATCTCGGGATGTACCAATCGGCCGACATCCGCGACGACGGCGACGTGACCGTGCACCTGGCCCTCACGACCGCGGGCTGCCCACTTCGGGCCCAGCTCCAACGCGACACGGTCAACCGGGTCGGCAGCCTGCCGGGCGTCACCAAGGTCCACGTACGCACCAGCGAGATGACGCGCGAGGCGAAATCGGCGCTCATGGCCCGGGCCCGTTGGAAGGTCCGGGAAAATGCCCCGCTCACTGATATTCCCGGCCGTACCAGGGTGGTCGCCATCTCCTCCGGCAAAGGCGGGGTGGGGAAGAGCTCGGTAACGGTCAACCTGGCCGCGACCTTGGCGGCCCGAGGCCACACCGTCGGGCTGTTGGACGCCGACATCGCGGGGTTCTCGGTGCCTCGCATGCTCGGGATCGACGGCCAGATCTCGGCCGAGGCCAACGAGGACCATCCCGAGCGACCCCGGATGCGCCCCATCGAGAAACGGATCGGCGCCGGCCTGGTCAAGGTCTTGTCCATGGGCTTCTTGTCGCCCGAGGACGAGGCGATCATGTGGCGCGGCCTGATGCTCAACCGGGCGGTCCAGCACTTCCTCGAGGATGCGGTGTGGGGCGACCTCGACTACCTGCTGGTCGACATGCCCCCGGGGACCGGTGACATCCAGATGGGCCTGGCCCGGATGCTCCCCCGAACCGAGATGATCATCGTGACCACGCCCGCGCTGGCGGCCCAGAAGGTCGCCGTCCGGGCCGCCGACATGGCCCGCAAGGGCTACCTGCGGGTGGTCGGCGTGGTCGAGAACATGAGCGGATTCACCTGCGAGCACGGCGACACCTACGAGCTGTTCGGCAGCGGCGGCGGCCAGCGACTGGCGGACGAGATCGGTGCGCCACTGCTGGGCCGCATCCCCCTCGAACCGGCGGTTTCCGCGGGCGGCGACGAGGGGAAGCCGGCGGCGCTCGGCGGCGGGCGGGTGGCGGCCGCCTTCTCGGCGCTGGCCGACGCGGTCATCGAGGCCGTTCCGGTCGTCGAGATGCAGGATTGCACCGCCCGCATCCTCGACCTGGTCCACGCCGCAGTCGCGGAGAAGGACGAGGACTCGGCTCGGCGCTGAGCGGGCGCCGGTCAGTCGTTGATCCGCAGGGCCACCGCGGGGCGGATCCGAGAGGCCTGGATGGCGGGCGCCGCGGTGGCGAAGAGCGAGGCGATGTAGGTCACGACGACCAGGATCGCCAGCTGGGCCCACGGCACGGTGAACGCCGTGCCGCTTCCGAAGCTGCCGCTGTTCACTAGCCGCCAGGCGGTGACGAGTGCCAGCGCGACGCCGATGAAGATCCCCTCGAGCGCGATGAAGCTGCTCTCGGCCAGGAACGCCCGGCGCACCGCCACCGAGCTGAAACCCAGCGCCCGCAATACCCCGACCTCGCGCCGGCGCTCGCGAACCGCCCGCACCATCACCACCCCGAGGCCGGCGATCCCGACCAGAAGGCCCAGGGCGACGTAGCCCCGGATCAGGGTCAGGAACTGGCTCTGGATCGAGAACTGGTCGTTCACCAACTTCCGGAACGATGCCGCGTCGGCACCGTTGGCGACGTAGCGGCCGTTGATGGCGCTGGCCAACGAGTCGTTGTCGGTGCCCGCAGCCGTGGAGACAAACAGCAGGTTGGAGCTCGACCGGGCTCCGAACACCCGGTCGCTCAACGTCCGGGCCAGATAGACGTGGTCGGCCCCGTCGTAGAAGGAGTCACTGACGATCCCGATGACAGTGAGCCGGACGAGCTGGCCGGTGATCGAGTCGCGCATGGTCACGGCGTCGCCCGCGCTGGGTTCGTTATTGCTCGGCCCGAAGCCGTTGCCTCCGAAGTCCCGGCCCACGATGATCTTGGTCGGGTCGGCCGCCGCCGCTCGATAGACGTCGCCTTGGGTCGCGTACTGCGAAGACCAGGCGTGCAGGTCGGGGGAGCCGTGGCCGACGAAGGAGTCGTCGTAGCCGACCGTGGTGAAGGTGTTGAACTTCCCGCTATCGCCCAGCCTGAAGTCGACGGGAACGGCGGCCGTCGGTGCCACCACGGTGACCTTGTCGGACAGCTGCTGGACGCCGGCGACGGGTACCGGCTCGGCCGCGTTGGAGTCCACGATGATGGCCGCGCCGCCGCCCACCTTGCGGATCTGGTCGTTGATCTGGCCACTGAAGAAGTTGGAGATCGTCGTCAGCAGCACCAGGACGAAGACGATGATGGCGTACATGGCGAGCAGCAGACCGGTGCGGAACCGCTTGGCCAGCGGGTAGGCCAAACCGAGGCGCAGCGACATGTTGCGGGCCCCACCGCCTATGGCGCGAATGGCTGCGCCGATCGTGCGCTGGTTGAACGTCACCAGCAGCACCGCGAAGACATTGAGGATCACGCCCTGGACGAAGAAGACCGCGATTCCGGCCTTCTCGAAGGCGTCGTGGAGGATCCCGAAGACGGCCACGGACCAGACGATCACCGCGGCCGAAATGACCGTTACCGTCGGTCGGGTGGGCAGCCAGCCGAGGGACAGCGAGCGACAGACCAACCCCGAGCAGGGCCGGGCCAACCAGGGCCAGGACGGCCGAGCTCCCTGCGATGCCGACGATCGTCAATGCCACACCGACCACCGTCAGGACGCCGCCGGGGATTGCGATCCACAGACTGCGCCCGTCATGGGGCGGTTCGGGCAGGTCCCGGATCGCCCGGATGACATTGAGCCGGGACATGAAGAACGACGTGACCACCACGGTCAACAGGGCCACGACGAAGCCGAACATGAAGCCCGCCTGCAGGCTGCGCCGGGTGACCGCGAACTGCAGGCTGAGCGTCGACCGTCCGCCGCCGGCCTGGTTGAAGATCCGCGAGGTGGCGGTGATCACAAGTCGCCCGATGCCCACCCCGACGAGCATTCCGGCCAACGCCGACACCAGGGTGTACAGCCACCCTTCCAGCGAGAACGAGCCGACCAAGCTGGCCCGCCGCAGTCCTACGGCCCGCAACATGCCGAGGGTCTGCTTCCGTTCCTGGGCCAGCATCACGAAGATGTTGATCAGCAGCAAGACGCCGACGGCGACACTGAAGTAGCCGAAGGTCTGGAACAGCTGGCTGAAGCCTTTGCCGGCCGTGTCGGCGATGTCGACCAAATCCTTTTTGGCGTCTTGCACCTGCGCCGGGAGGCCGTGCAAGGCGGACACCAACTCGGAGTGAACCGACGACGTGCGCCGGATCCCGCCCGTCACATTTCCCACATTCGACACCGCGAAGATCGACAGCGGCGGGGCCGACGTGCTCCCCGCCGGGCCGGCCGACTGAAGGGCGGTCAGCGTTCCCGTCGGTACGAACAAGTTGGGCGACGAACTGCCTCTGAAGGCGGAGAAGGAGGTCAGGCCCGCCACACCGAGCCGGGGCAGCACGCGATCGACGCGGAGGGTGCGCGAGGCGCCGTAGGCGAAGACCGTGACGGGGTCGCCGACCCTGACGCCGAGCGTCTGGGCCAGGTCGGTCCCGATGGCCGCGTTGTCACCGGTCGGGGTCGGGCCGGCGATGCCGGTGGCCGACGGGTCGCCGCCGAAGGTCCGGGCGGCGGCGAAGTCGGTTTCGAGGATCTGGGCCCGGGGCTCGGCGCGGGGGGCGGAACCGCCGGTGGACACCGCGGCCTGGAGGGCGAGCAGCGAGAGCCGGCCGTCGATGCCGGTGATGTTCGCCTGGTTGATGGCGTCGGCCACCTGCTGGCCCGATTGGGGCCCGTTGGCCAGGACGACTTCGTCCACCGGTCCCAGCTGGGTGTAGGCCGAGCGGTGGATGGACGCCGTCAGGGTGTCGCCGACCACGTAGGAGCTGGTGATGATGGCCGTCCCGAGCAGGGCGCCCATCACGATGAGCACCGTCTCGCGGGGCCGCCGTGAGGCGTTGCGGATGGCGAGTCGCCGCAAGATGGGCTTGCGGATCAGGATGTAGATGAACGGCAGCGAGAGGATCACGGCCGGGACGGGGATCAGTCCGACGGCCACCAGGGCCAGCGCCGCGATGACGGCGATGATCCCCACCAGCCGCTCGGTGCGCGCCGGGCTCGGGCGGGGCTCGGCCCGATCGGTCGGTACCGGCGGGAGAGGTGGGGGGGCGGGGGGCGCCGGGGGGGCGGTTGCGGTCGTCATGCGCGGAGGCGTTCATCGGAGACGATGCGCCCGTCGCGCACCTCGATTCGGCGTTCCGCGGTGGCGCCGATCTCCTTGTCGTGGGTGACCAGGATGATGGTGAGGCCCTCGTGGTGCAGCTCCTCGAGGAGTCCCATCACCTGGGCTGCGGTCTCGGTGTCGAGATTGCCCGTGGGCTCGTCCGCCCACACGATCTTGGGCTGGCCCGCCAGCGCTCGGGCGATCGTCACCCGCTGCTGTTCCCCGCCGGACAGCTCAGGTGGTCGGTGGTTGAGGCGGTGGCCGAGCCCGACCCGGGTGAGGGTCGACTGGGCCGCCGCCCGGGCCTTTCGGGGGGCGGCGCCGGCCAAGAGCAAGGGGAGCTCCACGTTCTCGGTGGCGGTGAACACCGGGATCAGGTTGAACGCCTGGAAGATGAAACCCATGGCCTTGGCCCGGTGCGCCGTCCGCCGGCCGTCGCTCATGGCGGTCAGATCTTCACCGTCGATCTCGATGCGGCCCTGGTCGATCTCGTCGAGACCGGACAGGCAGTTGAGCAGCGTCGTCTTGCCCGAGCCGGATGGCCCCATCACCGCCAGGAACTGGCCCGCGTCCACCACCAGGTCGATGTCCCGGAGGGCCTCGACCGACTCGGCCCCGGTCCGGTACACCTTCGAGACGCCCGATGCCACCAGGATGGGCGGCCGGGTCCCGGTGGGCGCGCCGGTAGCACGATCAACTTCGGTTTGCACCCGAACAGAGTAAAGGGTCGACTTGTCGGTCGTGCCCGATTTTCAGCCTTTGTTCAGCTTTCCGGTCGGGAGCCGGGGCGCGGCCGGGGTGGGAGACGGGCGCTGCAACCTCGACCGGATCGCCGGGGCGTTACGGTTGGCAAATGGGGACCTACACCAGTAGCGCTCGGATCCGTCGCCTCCGCACTGAGGATCAGGGCTCGTGATGAACCGGGTATCGGGCCGCTCGGTCCGGGAGCGGCTGGTTCCACGCACTGCCGCGGGCGTGGCCGCGGTCGTGCTGGCAGCCGCATTCGGCTCCGCCTTCAGTGGCGCCATCTTGTACTCGTACTACGAGTACCGGCTGCAAAAGACCAACGACCGCGTGAACACCCTGATCAACACCTACCAGAAGCAGTTCGAGAGCGCCTCCGGCGACCTGGCCAACCAGGCCAACCAGGCCAAGGCCCAGATCGACAGCGCGTTGGGGCCGCTGAATGCCCTGAGCGGCACCGCCCTCCAGAACCTCGACAAGAAGCTGGCGCCGTCGCTGTTCTTCGTTTCGACGCTCGATCAGAACGGGCAGGCGTCGGTCGGCACCGCGTTCGCCATCGCGTCGGATTCCAGCCAGACGCTGCTCCTGACCTCGTACACCACGATCGCGGCGGCGACCAAGAAGCCGGGACCGCCGGTAACGGTCCGCCAGGGCGGTGCCACCACCACCGTGACGGTGTACAACTGGGACCCGACGACCGACCTGGCCCTGATCCTGCTGCCCAAGGGCAACACGCCCGCCCTCCAGCCGGCGCCGGAATCGCCCGGTCCGCAGATCGGTGACCGGCTCTTCAGCGTCGCCGGCATCGGCTCACTCGGAGCCCAGGCGACTCAGGGCACGATCAGCGACGTGTCGGCGCAAGGGGTTCAGCACACCGCACCCGTCGGGCCGGCCTTCCAGGGCGGACCGATGGTCAATGCCGAGGGCCAGGTCGTGGCCGTGGCATCGCGGGGGTACGCCCCGTTGAACTTCCAGAGCGACTCGGTGTGGTTTGCGCCCATGATCCGGGCCGCGTGCAGCCGGGTGTTGACCTGCCCGAACGGCACCCTTTCAGGGCCCGGCGCCCACAGCTAAGGCCCGGGCCGACAGGTCGGCTGCGCCTTAGGGGCGCGTCGTGCTGGTAGTGGTCGAGCCGAACACCGGAGGGATCCCGGTGGTGGTCGGTGTCGTCGGCGGGGGGACGGCGTTCGGTGCCACCGGACCGACGATATAGGGACCCCCGAGAGGTGTGTCGGCCGGGGGAATCGGAGCCCCGGGGTTGATGTTGCCCCGTTTCGCGGCGTTCAACTGGTCCGTGAGTGACGCCAGCGGCGGTGGCTGGCTGAAATCGGTAGGAGCCACTTTGGCCAGCGCCAGGTTCATGAAGTTCTTCCATGTGGTGGCGGGCACCGTGCCGCCGAACACGTTCCCGACCCCAGGCAGGACCATCGTCGTTGACTGGTTGTTGGCGTAGCCCATCCAGACCGCGGTCGAGCGGGCGGGCGTGTAGCCGACGAACCAGGCGTTGGTGAACTTGCTCGTCGTCCCGGTCTTGCCGGCCGCGGGCCGGCCGATGTTGGCCCCCGTGCCCGTCCCCGACGGCGATCACCCCGCGCAGGACGTCGGTGACGTTGTCGGCGATGACGGGGTCGATGACCTGGGTCGCGTCGGGCGCCTTGGCGATGTTGTCGACCAGGACCTTGCCGTTGCCGTCGATGATCTTCAGCACCGGCGTCGGGACGGCGCGCAGGCCATGGTTGTCGAAGACGCCATAGGCGGACGCCATATCGAGCGGGGAAACGCCGACCTCACCGAGGGCGTACGCCCCGCTGCAGGTGTGGACCTGGGAGCTGTACCACGCCGAGGTGATGCCGAGCTTCTCGGCCATTTGGGCCACCTGGGTGCAGCCGGTGTCGCGGATCAGCTGGGCGAAGACGGTGTTGATCGACTGTGCGGTGGCCACCCGCAAGGTGGCGCTGCCGCCCCCTTCACCCTCGTTGTTGGAGATGGTGCAGGGGTTGGTCGGGGTGGCCTTGCAGTTCGGAATCGTGTACACCCGAGGCGCCGAGTAGACCTTCGATGGCGGGATGCCCTCGGCGAAGGCGGTGGCCAGCACGAAGGGCTTCCAGGCGGACCCGGGCTGGCGGCCCGCGATCCCGGTTCGGCTGGTGATGTAGTTGCCGTTCCAGCAGTCCGCGGGCACCTCGACGGTGACGGTCGGGGCGGGCTTGGGTTCACAGCCGCCCAGGGCCAGGTTGACCTGGGCGTAGGTACCGGAGCCGCCGAAGTCCCGGCCACCCACGATGGCGTCGACGAAACCCGTCTGCGGCTCGACCGTTGCCAGCGCCATCTCCAGTGGCGCCTTGGTCCCCTTGAGGGAATTCTGCACCGACTGGTCGGCTTCGGCTTGGACCGCGGGATCCAGCGTGGTCTGGACTCGCAGTCCCCCCTGATACACCTGTTCGGGCCCGTACTTCTGGAGCAGGTACCGAAGCAGGTAATCGACGAACGCCGGGTACTTGGGCTTGTCCTGTTGGGGCGGGAAGATGTTCGTCGTATCAGGGAGGGGGTCAGAGCCGGCGGCCTGGTTGGTCACTGGGGCCGCAGCAGCCGAGTCGTGCACGTCCTGGGTGATGTAGCCCTGTTCGAGCATCTTGTCGAGCACCACCTCGCGGCGGGCTTCGGCCCCCGAGGGATTCTCCCGCGGCGCCAGCGTCGTGGGTGCCTGGATGAGCCCGGCCAGCATGGCCGCCTCGGGCAGGGTGAGTTCGCTGACCGGCGTGCGGAAGTAGTTCTCCGACGCCGCCCCGATGCCGTAGCTGCCGTCGCCGAAGTAGATGGTGTTCAGGTACTGGAAAAGGATCTCGTCCTTGGAGCTGGCCCGGTCGAGGCGGCTGGCGAGAATGGCTTCCTTGATCTTGCGCGACAGATCGCGTTGCCCGTTGGTGTAGGTCAACTTGACGTACTGCTGGGTGATGGTCGAGCCACCCTGAACGGTCTTTTCGTTGCGCAGGTCGGCGAAGAGGGCTCGCAGGCTGCCGCGGATGTCGACGCCACCGTGGTTGTAGAAGTTGCGGTCCTCGATTGCTACCACCGCTTCCTTCAACACCGTCGGGATGTCTTTTTCCGTCACCGGGATGCGCTGGTCGAACTGGTGGAAGGTGGCGATCAGGTTGCCGTTGCGGTCGAAGACCTGGGTGGGTGCGATCGACACGATGGGCTTCGGTGGCGGAATGGTCGCGGGCAGAGGCAGGAAGATGAGCGCGCCGAGGATCGTGACGACCACGGCGATGGGGACGACAACCGAAACCGTGACGAGGAGAAGGACCGAATCGACGACGATCCGGGCCGGGCGAGGAAGCATCGTGCCCAGAGCTTCGCGCGAGCGGGGAAGCCCGAGGGCCGCGGGTCATGCAACAGGCGCCAATAGGCTCATGTCAGTGCCCCCCCACCCGCCCTCGGTCGACGCCCTGGCCCGGACCCTGGCCGATGTCGACCTGCCTCACGCCCTCTTGGTCGACGCCGCCCGGGCAGCCATCGCGGCGGGCGATCCGGCGTCGGCCCGGGACGGCGCCGAAGCCCTGGCCGCGGCGCTGCTGCGGCCGGTCATCAATGCCACCGGCGTCCTCCTGCACACCAACCTGGGCCGGGCTCCTGCGGCTCCTGCGGCTCCTGCGGCTCCAGGGGCGGCCGGCGGGGGCAGCGGGGCCGGCCCGGTGCGCTACTCCAACTTGGAGTTCGACCTGGCGACGGGCCGGCGGGGCTCGCGCCAGCGCCATGCTGCCAACGTGCTGGCCCGGGCGGCGGGCGCCGAGGCGGCGCTCGTCGTCAACAACGGCGCCGCCGCCATCCTCCTCGCCGTCACCGCCCTGGCGAGCGGCCGCGACGTCGTCGTCAGCCGGGGGGAACTCGTCGAGATCGGCGGCGGCTTCCGCGTCCCCGACGTCCTGGCGGCGTCGGGGGCCCGGATGATCGAAGTAGGGACTACCAACCGCACCGGGGTCGCCGACTACTCCGCCGCCGTCACCGCCGACACCGCCGTCATCCTCAAGGTCCACCAGTCCAACTACCGCATGGTGGGCTTCACCGCCTCAGCCACCGTCGCCCAGCTGAGTCACCTGAGCCGACTCTCCGCCGACGGTCCGTTGATCGTCGCCGACATCGGCTCGGGCCTGCTCGACGCCACGACACCGTGGCTGCCCGGCCCCCCACCCGCCTGGCTCCACGGCGAGCCCGCGGCCCGCCAGACGCTGGCGGCGGGCGCCGCCTTGGTCACCTTCTCGGGCGACAAGCTGCTCGGCGGCCCGCAGGCCGGCGTCCTGGCCGGTCGTCGCGACCTGATCGAGCGCTGCGCCCGCCACCCCCTCGCCCGAGCCCTGCGGCCCGGCGGCCTGGTCCTCGAGGCGCTCCAGGCGACGGCGCTCGCCTACCTCCGCCGTGACCTGGCGGCCCTTCCGTTCTGGGCCATGGCCACCCTCCCGGTCAGCGAGCTGCGCGAGCGGGCGCGAGACCCTCGTCACCAACCTCGATCGCGCCGGTATCACCGTCGCCGATTGCGCCGCCGTCCCGGGCGGCGGGTCGGTGCCCGGTATGGAAATACCCTCGGCCGGCCTCCTGGTCGGGGGCGACCACACCGCCGCCCTTCGCGCCTGGTGCCCCCCGATCATCGCCCGGGCCCACGACGGATCGACGGTCTGCGACCTGCGCGCCGTGGATCCCGCCGACGACCCGGTTCTCCAGACGGCACTGGCCGCGGTCACGCTCCCCTGATGCACGTCATCGCGACGGCCGGTCACGTCGACCACGGCAAGTCGACCCTGGTGCTGGCCCTCACGGGGATGGATCCCGACCGTTTCGCCGAGGAGAAGGCCCGTGGTCTCACCATCGACCTGGGTTTCGCCTGGACCACGCTGCCCTCGGGCCGGGGCGTGGCCTTCGTCGACGTCCCCGGCCACGTGCGTTTCATCCGCAACATGCTGGCCGGGGTGGGCGCGGTCGACGCCTGTCTGTTCGTCGTGGCGGCCACCGAGGTCTGGAAACCCCAATCCGAGGAGCACCTCCGCATCCTGGAACTGCTCGGCATCACCCACGGCGTGATCGCGCTGACCAAGGTCGGCCTGGTCGACGAGGAATGGCGCGAGTTGGCGGCCCTCGAGATTGCCGACCGCGTCGCCGGGACGTTCCTGGAGCACGCCGCCGTCATCCCGGTCGACGCCCCCACCGGCACCGGCCTCGACGACTTGCGGGCCGCCCTCGACCAGCTGGTGGCCGCGACGCCCACGTCGCCCGATCTCGACCGCCCCCGATTGTGGGTCGACCGGTCCTTCGCCGCCAAAGGCTCGGGCACCGTCGTCACCGGCACCCTCACGGGCGGCACCATTTCGGTCGACGACGAGCTCAGCGTCGTGACCGCCACAACGAGGGGAAAAGGGGCTCCGGTTCGGGTACGGGCGCTGCAAAGCCACCAGCTCCCACGCCAGTCAGTCGGGCCCGGTCACCGCATCGCCGTCAACCTCACTGGTGTCCGCCATGGCGACGTCCGCAGGGGCGACGCCCTGGTCCGAACGGGGCAGTGGGCCCCGACGACCACCTTCGACGCAACGCTGCACGTCCTCGAGGCCCTCGACCACGAGGTCTCCCGCCGGGGCGCCTACCTGCTCTACGCCGGGTCGGGCGAGTACCCGGTACGGGTCCGGGTCATCGGCGGTGGCGACGGCGTCATCACGCCCGGCCTCGACGGCCTGATCCGCTGCCATCTTCCGGTGGCGTTGCCCCTCCTGCCGGGCGACCGGTATGTGCTCCGGGAAAGCGGGCGCTCCGAAACCGTCGGCGGTGGAGAGGTCCTCGACGTGGCGCCGGTCCTGCCGGCGTCGAAGGCCCGGCCGAACCGTTCGGTCGACCGGGTCATCGCGGAGCGGGGATGGATCGATGCTGCCGTCCTCGAACAGGTGACGGGCGAGCGTCGCCCCGCGGTGGTCGGGCGCTGGGTCGTTTCCCCGGCCGCCCTGGCCGAGGCCCAGCAAGGGGTCGTCGACGCCGTCGGCGCGGCCGGTCCGCTCGGGCTCGACTTGGCGACCCTCGAAACCCGCCAACGGGCCGCCCTGGCCACGCTGGCCGACAGAGTCGTGGTGCACAACGGCCGGGTCTGGCCGGCAACCCCGCCCGGCCAACCTGGTCACCCGGGACCCGGGGCGGCCGGGGGGGCCGGGAAGGTCGCGGTGCCCACGGCCGACCCGATGGCCGCGCAACTGTCCGAGCATCCCTGGCTGCTAGCCCTGCGCGCCGCACGATGGGCGCCCCCGACGACCGACGGAATCGACCGCCAGGTCGTACGGGAGCTGGTCCGGCGGGGCCTGGTAATCGAGCGCGACGGCGTGCACTTCGCGGCCGAGGCCGTCGAAGACGCCGCCGTGGTCGTGGCCCGACTGCTGGCCGAGGCACCCGAGGGGGTCACGGTGGCCGACGTGCGCACCGCCCTCGGCATTACCCGCAAGCACGTCCTACCCCTGCTGGCACAGCTCGACGCGACCGGAGTGACCCGTCGCCGAGGTGACCTGCGCATCGCCGGGCCCCGGCTTCCGCAGCAGTCCTGAGAGAACTGACGAAGGTTGGGCAAGAAAGGGCCGCGCCGTGCCGACAGGTAGGAGATGGCTGCGGCGACCAACCTCCTCCGATTGCTGCTGCCGGTCCGAAGCGTCGTGCGCCACGCCGGCCCGCACCTGCTCGAGGCGACGCTCGGCCCGACGGCCTGCTTTCTCACCGGTCGAGCACTTTGGGGGGTAAACGGGGCGCTGGCGCTGGCCCTTGGCTGGACCGGTGCCTGCATGGCGCTGCGCCAACTTCGAGGCCGGCGGATGACCGGCCTGCTCGTTATCGGGATGACGACGCTCATCCTGCGCGCCGGCGTCTCCCTGGCGTTGCACTCCGAACGCGCCTACCTCATCGCACCCGCGCTCGTGACGATCGTGATGGGGCTCGTCTACATCGTCTCGGCGGCGGGAGCCAAACCGCTGCTCGGCCGGGTGATCGGCGATCTCGTTCCCTCCTCGTGGATCGACACCGACGACCCCCGCACCGCCCGCCTCTGCCGGATCGGCTCGGTGGTGTGGGGCGGCGAGCAGATCGTCTCCGCCGTGATCTCCCTCGTCATGATCCTGCGGGTTTCGACCACGACCTACGTGATGGTCCACGAATTGGTGTCGTGGACCACCTGCCTGCTCGTGATCGGCACATTCGTGCCCTTTTTCTGGTCGGACCTGCGCTCGATCTGGCAGAAGCGCCGCACCTCGCCGACTCTGGTGGGGATCTGAGGCTCTGGTGGGGGTTTGTCACCCCACACGGGTGCAAAATCCCTACCAAAGACCCAAAGCCACACCAGAACCACGGGTAACTCGGCGTTTCCCAGCGTGACTACGAAGCCGGCTCCTGGCGATGGCCGAGGGGGACATGACGGGCGAGGCGACGGGCGAATCCGGGACCAGCGTCGCCTTTTCCCCCTTCTTCTTGCTCCTCCTCCTCCAACTCACCGGCCATCTTGGCCACGGCGATCGAGTTGGTGAGGATGGCACCGAAGGCGTCGGGGTCGGCGAGGAGCCACGAGTGTCGTCCCTCCACCACCTCACCCTCGGAGCCGATCGCACGGCACAGGGCGGCGAACGACGCTCGGGGGATGACGGTGTCCTGGTCGCCCCACAGGACCACGACGGGTAGCTCCCGGCGCTTGAGCTCCTGCAGTTCGGCGAGAAGGTCGGCGTGGCGGACCAGGTTGACGACGTTGAGCAGGCCGAGCGGGTTGCGGAGCAGGTTGGGAACGGCGTCCTCGACGATGATCGGCAGCATCCGCCGCAGGTAGCGCACCGGAACCAGATCTTCGGGCGGATGGAACGGCCAGGTCCACGGGGGCCGGGAGGTGGCGGCGTGCACCAGGTTCCCGAACGACCAGGTCGTGCCGCCGACGGAGTTGACCAGGACGAGGTAGCGGACTCGCTCGGGGTGATCATGGGCCAGCTTGATGGCGACGCCGCCGCCGAAGCTGTGCCCGACGACGAATGCGGGCTCGTCGACACCGACGGCGTCGAGGAAGTTGGCCACCCACTCGGCGTAGCCGTCGAAGCTGGGCGGATGGGGCAGGTTCGGCGTCCCCCCGAAACCGGGCATGGCCGGGGCGTAGACGTGGCAACCGAGATGGACGAGGCGTTTCAGGGCTCGGCGGTAGGAGCGCTGGCCGAGCGCCCAGCCGTGCAGGAACACCACGGCCAGGCCTTCTCCGGCTGTCCCGTAGAACGCTTCCCTGCCGTCGACTGTCGTGCGCCGCCACACCAGGTGGTCGGCCGGGTCCGCGCTTGCCACTGCAAGCACAGGATAAGTCGGGGGACCACCGTCGCCGCAAGGTGCGTTTCGCCGACTGCCCCGAGGCAGGCCGGAGCGGCTCGGAAGCCAGGACGCCGAGGAAGCTGGCAGCTAGGAACCTGGCGGCTAGCCTGGCGGCTAGGAAGCGGTGCGAGCGAGGATCTGCTTGCGCTCGACCTCGTTCAGGCCGCCCCATATCCCGTGCGGCTCACGGATCCGGAGGGCGTAGTCGAGGCACGCCCGCTTGACCGGGCAACTGGCGCAGATCGTCTTGGCCCGGTTTTCCCGCGCTTCCTTCTCGTCCTTGCGCTCGAAATGCGACGGAGGGAAGAACACCGACGCATGAGGTCCACGACAGGCTGCTTTCGCCTGCCAAAGCTGGTCTAGTTGCTGGACGCTCAAAGGGGCCCCCCCTTTCTGGCGGGGAAGTTACTCCCGTTTGCTGCCGCCAACAAGGGGTGAACTTTCGCGAGCGCGTGAATGATCAGGAGTTTTGACCCGATTTGCCCTGATCTGTGACCGGTCAGCCCCGAAGAACGACCACGACCGGTGTGACGCTGACACTAGCAGCATCAGTGATGAGCGTCGCGTGCACCGCCGGTCTCGGGTTCGACCTCGAGTAGCAGCCCGTCGATCGCGACCACCCGGATCCGATCGCCGCCCGCGATAGGCGTCGCCCGATTGGTCCGGGCTCGCCAGGGGGCGCCGCGGATCTCGACCGTTCCCTCGGGTTCGACCGGTCCCAGCGCCACCCCCATCTCGCCGACGAGGGACTCGCGTCCGATGGTTGGCGTCGAGAACCGGGCCCGGATCATGGCCGGCATCCCCGCCACCATGAACAGTGGGGTACCGAGGATGCCCGCGGCCAGGGCGAGCAGGGAGGGGTGCACTCCCCGGTACAACCACAGTGAGCCGGCCAGCAGGCAGATGCCGCCGAGGGCCGTCCAGACCCGGGGCACGCCCGCTTGCAGGTCGACGCAGAAGCCGAACACGCCGACGCCGATCAGCAGCAGCGCCCACACCCGCACCGGCAGCGCCCCAAGCCCGTAGGAGGCGAGGATCAGCGCCCCGGTGCCGCAGACCGCCCCGATGCCGACACCCGCGGTGAAGAACTCCAGCGCGATCAGCAGCAACCCGATCAGCAGCATGAGGTAGGCAACCGACGGGCTGGCCGCGGTGTGCAGTAGTTGTTGGACCAGGTTGAGCTTCTCGAAGCGGACCGCGACGTTGGGCTGGCGCCGGGGCTGCCCGTTGGACTGCACGACCGCCGCGGTGTGCAGGGTGCGGGCGCCGAGCTGCTGGCCGTCGAGGTTGACGATGAAGTCGCCGAGGGTCGGCTGGTTGAGGTGTTGCGTCGTGAGGCCCTGGGCCGCCGCCTGGCCGGCGTCGAGCGTCCGCCCGGCCAACGGGTCAGGCGGCGCGGCATCGCCGACCCGCGTCCCGGGCGCCATACCCCGCAGCGGGGCGGCACCGAAGATGGCGTAGGCGGCGCCGAAGGCGTGGCTGCCGTTGGGCCCGACCCAGACGGCGACCGGGACCGGGGCGCCGGCGATGGTGTCGGTCAGCTGATGAAGGACAGTCGGGGAAATGACCCCGCCGCCGCTTTGGAGCTGGACGATGAGGGCAACCGCCCTGCCCTTGTCGGCCGAGGCGACGGCGCGGCGCAGGAAGTCAACCTGGATACGGTCGATCAGCCCATTGATCTGAACCACGTCGATGTGGCCGAGCAGGGCTGGTGCCGCGGCTGGGACCGCGGCTGGCGCCGCGGGCTGGCGCCGCGGCTTGGAGGTGCGGTGGGGCCTTGGGCGGCGGCGGCTGGGGCGGACGCCAGCGCGACGAGAGCGGCGATCAACCCAGCGACCATGGCTAGTCTGCGAATGCGACGACCTCCAGAGGAGAGGGATTGGATCCAGGAGCGTTCTGCGCCCAGGCCCGGCTACTCATCGTCGCCGGGAAGGGCGGAGTCGGCAAGACGACGGTCACGGCGGCGCTGGCGCGCCTGGCGGCGCGCTCTGGGCGCGACGCGCTGATCATCGACGTCGAGGGCAAAAGTGGGCTGGGCAACATCTTCGGCTACTACGCGCCGCTGACGTATCAGGAGGTCGTGTTGGCGGCGTCCGATCCGGATTCGGGCTCGGGGGAAATCCGGGCGCGAACCTTGACGCCCGACGACGCGTTGTTGGAGTACCTGGTGGACCATGGGATGAACCGCATCTCGAAGCGGCTGGCGAGCAGCGGAGCCCTGGACGTCGTGGCGACGGCGGCGCCGGGCATCAAGGACATCCTGGTGCTGGGCAAGGTCAAACAGCTCGAGCGGGCGAGCGCCGCTCGTGCCCCCGGTGCTGCGGATCTGCTGGTCCTGGACGCCCCGGCGGCGGGCCATGCCTTCACGTTCCTCACCAGCGCCCGGGCGCTTTTGGATGCCGTGACCGTCGGGCCGATCCGAGCCCAGGCCGCCGAGGTGCTCGAGATGCTGTCGGATCCGGGGCGTTGCCAGGTCATGCTGGTCACACTGCCCGAGGAGACGCCGGTCAACGAGGTCGTCGAAACGGCGTTCAAGCTGGAAGATCAGGCCGACGTCCACCTCACCCCGGTCGTGGTGAACGGGCTGTACCCGGTCCAGGACCTGGACATCGACCCGGCCGTGGCGGCGTCAGAGGCGGGCATTCCTCTCACCGAGGCAGAGTTGGCGAGCCTGAGCCGGGCGGCCGGGTTCCGCATGCACCGCCAGCAGTTGCAGGCTGAGCAGACGGATCGACTGGCCCGGGCGCTGCCGTTGTCGCAGCTCCACCTCCCGTTCTTGTTCACGACGGAGTTGGGATCAGAGGAAATCGACGCCCTGGCCGAGGCCTTGGAAGCCGAGATCGCCAAACTCCCAGATATCGCGGCGCCGGACGTGGCGGCCGAAGATGACTGCGACGGCGACGGCGACGGCGACGGCGACGGCGACGGCGATCTGGTCGGGCAGCCGGCCGAGCCGGGCGTGACGTGACGTGACTGCCAGCGATACCACCAACAACCTGCGGGCGTTGATCGAGGAGCGCACCATCGTGGTGTGCTGCGGGTCGGGCGGCGTGGGCAAAACCACGGCGGCGGGCGCGTTGGCGGTGGAAGGCGCTCGCCTCGGGCGCCGGACCTGCGTCGTCACGATCGACCCGGCCAAACGGTTGGCGGACGCCCTCGGTCTTGAGTCCCTCACCAACGAGCCGGGTCGCATCGAGGGTGACTGGGCGGAACCCGGCGAGCTGTGGGCCCTGATGCTCGACACAAAGACGACCTTCGACGACCTCGTCGGCCGCTACGCCGCCACACCGGAGCAGGCCACGCTCATCCTCAGCAACCACCTGTACCGCAACATCGCCGGCGCGCTGTCCGGCACCCAGGAATACATGGCGATGGAGAAGCTCTTCGAGTTGCACGACGAGGGCCGTTTCGACCTGATCGTGGTCGATACGCCCCCGACGCGAAACGCCCTCGACTTCCTCGACGCCCCCCGCCGGTTGACTCGCTTCCTCGACAACCGGATCTTCCGCCTGCTCGTCATGCCGGCCCGGACCTATATGCGGATGGTCGGGGTGGCCACTCAGGCGTTCCTGCGGACCGTCGCCAAGGTCGTGGGTTCGGACGTGGTGAAGGACGCGGTCGACTTCTTCACCGCCTTCGAGGGCATGGAACAGGGCTTCCGAGACCGGGCCCAGAAAGTCCTGCAACTGCTCTCAGAACCCGTTACCGCCTTCGTGCTCGTGGCAGCACCACGGCGGGATGCGATCGAAGAAGCCCTGTTCTTCGCCAGCCGCCTGCAGGAGTCAGACATCGAGGTCGAGGCGCTGATCGTGAACCGCCTGCATCCCCGTTTCGGCCCGGTGCCGTCGGTGCTGACCAGTCCCGAGGCGGCCGCGGCACCCGCGGCGGCGCCGCTGGCGGCGCTCGTCAGCAACCTGCGCGACCTCGAAGGCATCGCCGAGCGCGAGGAGCTGCTATCTGAAGAGCCTCACCAGGCAGGTCGCCCCGGCGCCGGTCGTGCGCGTCCCCCTGCTCGACCACGACGTGCACGACCTGAACGGGCTCAGCCAGGTCGGCCGCTATCTGCTCGGCTTCGAGGACGGCGCCTGACCGGTGTGAGCCGGTTGGACGGAGCCCCTCAGGCGGGTCAGGCGGGTCAGGCGCGTCGGCGGGTCAGCCGGGTCAGCCGGGTCGCCGTTCAGCTGGGGTCAGCCGGGGCGCCGAACTAACTCAGGCGGTCAGCTGTGGTCGGAGCCTCGGGCACCGTCTCGGTCGTCGCGGGGCTCGAGAGCGGCCGCGGCCTCCTCGATGGTTTCCGCCACGGTCACGATGCGGTCGAAGCCGGTCGTCCGAAGGAGCCGCGTGAGCGTCGGGCGATTGCAGGCAACGGCCACGTCGCCGCCCAGCTCCCGAGCCCGGCGGATCCCGCCGATCAGGGCACCCAGGCCGGCGGAGTCGACGAACGGCACCCCCGACATATCGATCAACAGCCGGGGGCTCGACGCCAGCTCGGCCAGGGTCTGGCGGAACTGGCTCACCGTGAACGCGTCCAACTCGCCCACAGGGCGACAGATGGTAAGCCCGTTTTCGGTTTGGTCGAGCTCTATGTTCAACACACGTCCTCCCCGGGGGCAGGGGAAAAACTGCCTGGCGTGTCCCGGATGGTACCCATACGGAAGCGAGAGCTACCCTCGCCAGTGTGACCGAGATCTTGGTGGCAAGCGATGCCGAGTGGGTTCGGGACCAGCTTCGATCGGTTCTCGCGACGTCCGACACCAAGGTGCGGATGGTCAACACGGGGGCGCGAGTCTTGCCGGCGCTGCGCCGGCGAGCCGCTGACCTGGTCATTCTCGACCTTCAGATCGGCAACATGGGGGGCATGGCGGTGTGCCTCGACCTCCGCCTGGAGGAGAGCGCGGGCCGCCTTGAGCCCGTGAAGGTCATCATGTTGCTGGATCGGCGGGCCGATGTATTTCTTGCCCGCCGCTCAGGAGCCGAGGGTTGGCTGGTCCGGCCCCTCGATCCCATCCGCCTCAGGCGTGCCAGCCAGGCGGTGCTCGCAGGCGGTACGTACTACGACGAATCGTACAAACCGAATCCGATCGTCGTTGCCCCAGTCCTCGTCGCCCCGGCTTCGGGTAGCATCAGCGCCGCCGGGAAGTAGCGCAGCTTGGTTAGCGCGCAGCGTTCGGGACGCTGAGGCCGGGGGTTCAAATCCCCCCTTCCCGACCAGAGCGGTGGCCGTGCCTGAAGCTGGTCGAGCGTCGTCGGCGGCCGGTCTCACCGACGCCGAATCGCCACACGACGGGCGCTCGAATACCGTGGCGTGGGTGAGCGACGACCCGGCCGAGATACTGCTGCGAGAGTTCCGCGAGCTGTCACCTGAGGACCGCGAGCTCGTCATGGCCCTGGTTGCCCGGCTCCGAGGGGTCCAGGTGTACGAGTTCCCCCGGGACGTGCCATTCATGGACTTCGACGAGTAGCGCCGACTAAGAAGGGCTACGCCAGGCGCCGGACCGAGCCGCTGACAATGATTCCCGCCCAGAGGACCGCGGCCAGGGCCGCGACCGCCGCCGCCAGGGCGTCGGTGATTCCAGCCAGGCTGGGTGACGCCAGGGCGTAGCAGAAGGCGCTCAGCACCGTGACCGCCAACGAAGTGAGCGCCAGACCGGCGATGCCCCGCTGCGAGGACACCCCCGGGTCCGCCTGCAGGAGGGTCAGGCAGGCCGCCACCTTGAGCGCCATGAGCACCGCGACCGCCAGAAGCGAGCCGCTGCGAGGAAACGATCCGTACAGCAGCAGGTAGCTGAGTGTTCCAAACGGTGGGCTGAGGTAGAGGGCCACCAGGTGACGCAGCCGTGCCACACTCGCCACGACGACCGCGATGGCGACCAGGAGCAGCGCCAGACTGGCGATGAACGAAGCGAAGCGAGCGCGACGAGCGACGTCCCGTCCAGGTACGAGGCGCGGGAGGGCGAGCGCCGAGACGCAGACCAGGAGCAGTCCGTCGAGGAGCGCCTGGGCGGGTAACGCGAGGGGCGAGGGGCGACGGCGGCTCGCGGCCAAATGCGTGACCTCGCTCGGGTCAAGCTCGGCATTGTGGATCATGCCGGCGACGCCGGGGATGGCGAACACCTCGGCTGGTGTGTTGGGGGGCAAGACCCGGGCCGGACGGCGGCGCCGGCGGCCAGCTCGAAGATCACGACGGCGGCGAGGAGGACCAACGCCGCGACGAGCAACCGGCGCCGGGCCGGCCGAGGAGGAAGACCCTCGATGCCGCTCGGGGCGGCAACCCCACCGGCGGCAACCCCACCGGCAGCAACCCCACCGGCAGCAAGCGGCCCCACCGGCGGCAACCCCACTGGTGGCCGGCGTCAACGGGTCGTCTGTCACCCGCCCAGCGCCAGCCGGCAACTGGTTGGGCCCCGGCAGCCGCTCAAGGTCACCGTCGTCCCGTCGCGCACCGTCGCGAAGCGCCACCGAAGAGGGTCGCTCGGATCAGGTCCGGGCCGACCGGTGTCGACCGTCTGGGTCAGATCCCCCGTTTGGCTGAGGGTGATCGTCATGGCCGCGCTTCCCGGGAGTGCCTCGGAAGACGACCACATGCACCGCACGGGGCAGGATGAAGCTGCAGCCGCCCCCGCCGGGGGCCACGACCAAGGTGGTGCCCTCCAGGCACGTGCGTCCGCCTCGTTGGATGTCCTGCGCGGTCAGTTGCCGCGGGGGGAACACGTCCTCTACCAGCCGCAGGCGTGACTGCGACGGGCTACCTACCGCGTCGGTGGGGCGAACGATCACCTGGCCGAGGACGACGGCGCCCACGAACAGCACGACGAGGGCGAGCATGACCGTCGCCACCCGCCGGCTCACGACCTCACTCCAACCGCGCCGATCACCCGAGGAAACGTACCGTCGGCGAGGCGTTGCCCGATCGCGGGCGGGCTGTGGATTCTTTCCGAACCTCTTGTGCCCGTCGCCCGGGGCACAGCGGTTGGACCCCGCGGCCCCGTTCCTTCGCGCCTTCAGGCAACCTCCGCGCGGAATTGCGGAATAGCCCCACTTAGGCGCGGAGGTTGCCTGAGCGCGCGAAGGTTCGGCGCTAGGCCGGGCCGCTGGACGCCGCCGCCTTCCGGTAGCGATACGGATCCACCCCGACATGGCCCCGCAGCGGTTGTGACACGCTACGGGCATGGCTGATCGCATCGCCCTGGTCACTGGGGCAACAGGATTCATCGGCGCTCGGCTCGTCCCCGCCCTGCTCGAACGAGGATGGCTGGTGCGCGCCGGTGGGCGGCGCCCGCGACCAGACGACCTTCCCGCCGCAGTCAAGTACCAGACCGTCGACCTGGCGGGCGACGACGACCTCTCGCCGTTGCTGAGCGAGGTGACCCATGTGTTCCACCTGGCGGGCGCGTCGAGTTCACAGTCCTCGGAGGACGAGATGTACCGGGGGAACGTGGTCGCCACCGAGCGCCTGGTTGACGCCGCCAGCCGCTCGGAGACCCTTGAGCGGCTGCTGTATATGAGTTCGACGTCGGTCTACGGCGAGGAGGTCCAACTTCCGAGCCCGGTCCTCGAAGAGATCGAGCCCCAACCAAGTCGCGCCTACGGCAAGGCCAAGTGGGCCGCCGAGCAAGTCTTGTGGGAGGCCGACGCAGCGGGGGCGCCCGTGATCATCATGCGACCGGTATCGGTCTACGGGCCGGGAAACGTGAAGTTGCTCGCCAGCGCCATCCTCGACGCCGCCATCGAGCGCTTCGCCGGCAGCCGGGTTCTCCCCGTCCCCGCCACCCCGGTCGAGCAGCGCTTGGTGCATATCGACGACGTCGTCCGGGCGACGCTGCACCTGGCGGTCCACCCCTGGAGCGTCGGCGGCGCATACAACGTGGTTTTTCCCAGCTATCCGACCAGCCACGAGGTGGCCGGAGTGATCGCGGGCGAGCTGGGCATGGACGTCGAGCTACAACGACGACCCCGACTGCGGGCTCGGCCTCGAGGCGAGGGAAACGACCCGCGACGAGATGCTGGCGGCCGGCATGGCCCCCGACATCCTGCTCACCAAGGAGCGGTTCCGATTCATGCGCAAGGCCAATCCGAACAACCGCCTGAGCATCGACGCATTGCTCTCCACCGGATTCCAATTCGACGACACCGATCTCGAAACCGGGATTCGAGCGACGATTGGGTGGTACCGGGAGCACCGCTGGATCGTCTGAGTCAGCCCGGGTAGTCGGGCCAGGGCGTCGGAGCGGCGCCCTCCAGCTGCCTGATGAACTCATCCAGGAACCAGCGGCGGAACCGGTTGAGTTCCATGGGCGTGGCCAGGGTGAGGAGGTGGGCCCCGTCCAGGCAGTAGGCGTCGGCCTCGTCGAGCATTTCCTGGAGGCGGCGGCAGGCCACGACCGCCTCACGGGGGACCTGGTAGATCAAGTCGATCTCGGTGATGCCGGCTTCGGCCGCCTTGGCGAGGCGATCCTCCTGATCGGTATTGAGGTCGCCGTAGTCGTCGGTCAGCTCCTTGATCAGCTGGATCAGGCGCACCGGGACGTCTGCGGCGCTCGGCCGGTCCCGAAGTTGGGCCGCGATCAACGTGAACTCGCGGAGCAACTCGTCGATGTGCTCCTGGGTGCGGGCCCAGATCGGAACGGGGATACCAAGGACCGGGACCGCGACGAGTTCCGGCCGCGAGGCGCTCATGCCGCGCGGACGAGGGCGGTGGCCTCTCCCGAGGCGTGGGGATCGTTCGTGGGCCGGAACTCGCCGTCCTTCCGGTCCCCGACCACGCCGAAGTCCCGGGTGGCGTCCTTCGGACGGCGATCGACCTCGTCGGGCTCGATCTCGGCCCAAACCGTCTTGGTCGCGTCGTCATTGCTCGCGATACCCCACCGCCGGGCCAGCGCGCTGACGAGGGCCAGTCCTCGACCGGTGGTGGACTGGTCGCTGTAGTGGCGCACGACCGGTTGCCGAGGCGAGCCGTCGGTTACCGATACGAGTAGGCACTCAGGCAGCAACTCGACGCGCACCACGATCTGGGTCTTGGCGTGCAAGGCGGCGTTGGTGACCAGTTCACTCAGGAGCAGTACCGCATTGTCGCCGTACATGGTCTTGTCCCAGTCGACGAGCGTGGCGGTCAAAAAGCGTCGTGCGACTCCGGCGCTGCGAGCGTCGGCCCCGAGTGAGAGCTCAGCCACGGGCACGGGCCGGATTGTACTGTCGTCGTCCATGTGTCGCCTGGCCCGCGCTAGTCGCCACTCGCCGGGCGGTTCTCATGCAATCGGGCCGTGGCGTCGGCCACATCGCCGGGCGTTGCCGGGCCGGCGCCGGCGTCGTTGCCGGCGTCGTTGCCGGTGACCACGAAACAAGCCCAGCCGGCCGCCGTCCAACGTCGGATCGTCGGAGCCCAGGAGTCGATTCCGTGCGTTGCGGGCGCGACCTCGTCGGACCAGCCTGGCTGATCGGCGCCTCGTCCCGTCTGCTCGTCTGGTTGGTTCATGGGGCCCTCGTTGTCCGTGCCGGTTCGCGCCCGCCCGGGCGCACCCGGCGCGCCGGATGCTTGGTTCGAGACTGCTCCGCCCCACGCCGACGGCGGGATTGCGTGGCTCCATAGTCGGCCGAGGGGGCCGGGAGGTGTGGACAAGTTCTGCCTTTTCTCGTTGCCTGTTCCGCCGCGAGGACCGGCTACGCCGGGGCTGCGCTCGACACGGCGTCCAGCGACTGGTGGATCGTGAAGACTTTGGTCAAGCCGGTGATCTCGAACACGCGCAGGATCCGAGCCTGCGAACAGATCAACTCGACATCGCCATCTTGGCGACGCAACCGATTGAGCGCCGCCACGAGGACGCCCAGGCCGGTGGAGTCGAGAAACTCGACCGCTTCCATGTTGACGACGATGCGGGACACGCCCGAATCGGCCAACTCCACCAGCTTCTGGCGGAGGAGGGGTGCGGTGTACACGTCGACTTCACCTTCCACCGCCAGCATGGAGTAGTCGGGGTGGCTGGCGTCAACAGTGAGTCCAAGTTCGGGCGGCATAAGGGCGACTCCAGAGGGCAAATCATCGTTGGTTGGGGCGGCGCCTCATGTACCCGGCATCCTCGAGGGTCAAACACCCGAGCGCAACGCCATCGCCGACTGACCGCCCGGGGAGCGCAGGCCAACGCGATCGGGGAAAAGGTCCCCGCCGGACGCGTCACCAAGCCTTCGAGGGGGTGCGGCCGGTCGTGCGCCGAGCGACGGCCTCCCCGGGGCAAGCCGGCAATGCAGGAACCGGGGCGAAATGGCACCATGGAGTGGTGGTGATGCCGGGGGAGTTCCGGGATTCCAGGGCCGCGTCGCTCGCGTATGCCGCCTTTCCCCCAATCGGGGAGTACGCCTTCCTGTCCGATTGCGAAAGCCAGGCGCTGGTCGCGCCCAGTGGCAACGTCGAGTGGCTGTGCCTCCCCCGGGTTGACTCGCCCAGCGTGTTCGGTGCCGTCCTCGACCGCGACGCGGGTTATTTCCGTATCGGACCGGCGGACCGTATGGTCCCCGCAGCCCGGCGTTACCTGCCGGGGACCATGATCTTGGAGACCAGCTGGAGCACCCCAACCGGCTGGATCGTGGTGCGGGACCTGTTGGTGATGGGCCCGTGGCACCACTGCGGTCGGGAGATTTCGCACACCCACCACCGGGCGCCCACGGACTACGACGCCGACCACGTGCTCTTGCGGACGGTGCGCTGCGTCAACGGCGAGGTGCAGGTCGTCCTCGACTGCGAGCCTCGCTTCGAGTACGGCCTGACCGCAGCCCACTGGTCGCACACCGAGTTGGGCTACAACCAAGCGACCGCCCGTGCCGACGGCGTCGACTTCGAGCTGACGCTGACCAGCGATATGCGCATCGGTTTCGAGGGCGGCCGGGCCACGGCTCGGACGCTGCTGAAGGAGGGTGACAGCCGGTTCTGCGCCCTCAGTTGGACCGAACACGGACCCCCCTTGACGTTCCAGGAGGCGTACGGCCGGCTGGTGTGGACGGCGCACCACTGGCAACACTGGTTGGCGCGGGGAGACTTTCCCGACCATCCGTGGCGCCGCTACCTGGAGCGCAGCGCCCTGACGTTGAAAGGACTCACGTTCGCCCCGACCGGGGCGCTCGTGGCCGCCGCCACCACGTCGCTCCCCGAAACGATCGGCGGCGAACGCAACTGGGACTATCGCTACAGCTGGATCAGGGACTCGACCTTCGCCCTGTGGGGGCTCTACACCTTGGGCTTCGACTGGGAAGCCAACGACTTCTTTTGGTTCATCGCCGACGTGGCGGAATGCAACCCCGACCTGCAGGTCATGTACGGAGTCGGCGGCGAGCAGGAACTGGACGAGCGGCTACTCGACCACTTGAGCGGCTATCGCGGTTCTCGCCCGGTTCGGGTCGGCAACGCCGCCTACCGCCAACGCCAACACGACGTGTGGGGCGCCGTCATCTATTCGGTCTACATCCACACCAAGAATCGCGACCACCTCGACGACCGAATCTGGCCCATCTTGAAGCACCAGGTGGAGTCGGCTCTCGCCCATTGGCGCCAGCCCGACTGCGGCATCTGGGAGGTCCGGGGCGACCCGAAGCATTTCACCTCCTCGAAGATGATGTGTTGGGTGGCGGCCGACCGCGGCGCCCGCCTGGCCCGCATGCGCGACGACCTCGAACTGGCCGAGCGGTGGCAGGCCGCCGCCGAGGAGATCCACGCCGACATCTGCGCCCATGCCCTCGACGACCGTGGGGTCTTCACCCAGCACTACGACACCGACGCACTCGACGCGTCGGTGCTGCTGATGCCGTTGTTCGGGTTCCTGCCCACCGACGACCCTCGTATGCGGGCGACGGTGGTCGCGATCGCCGACGAGCTGACCGACGACGACTTGGTGCTGCGCTACCGGGTGAAGGAAACCGACGACGGACTGACGGGCGAAGAGGGGACGTTCACCATCTGCTCGTTCTGGCTGGTGTCGGCCCTCGCCTTGGTCGGTGAGAAGACGAGAGCCCGTTGCCTGTGCGAGAAGCTCCTCTCACTGGCCAGCCCGCTCGACCTCTACGCCGAGGAGTTGGACCCACGCAGCGGTCGTCATCTCGGCAACTTCCCCCAGGCCTTCACCCACCTGGCCCTCATCAATGCCGTGATCCACGTCATCCGCAGCGAAGCCCGCGAGCCGCCCGAGGTGGCCTAGCCCGTGTCCTAGAACGTGTCTGAGACGACCGCGTCGCGGACGACCTGGTCGCGGAGGATCTGGGCTTGTTCGACCTCCTTGCGGATTCTCGTGAAATACAAGATGGACGCAAGAAGTCCCACGCCGAAAGGCGCCCCGATCCCCTGCACCGCCACCCATTTCGTCCGGCTGCGTCCGACGGACTCCCAGTCGGCTTGGCGCCGCAGGGTCGCATCTACCGCCCCCCACAGGGGGATTCCGGCAACCGCGGCAAAGATCAGGGCCGCCCCAAGGGCCGAATAGTTGGAGGGGATGAGCAGGGCCAGGGCGGTGGCCAGAAGGATTGCGACCAAGACCGGACGCACGATCCCGTCGGGGGCTCTCGACGACAAGCGGGCGCCGGCGTAGACGCCAGGAATGCTGCCGAGGATCAGGGCTCCTACCAAGCCGAAGTTGATGTGCCCGAAGACGAGTTGGCCAAGCGCCGCCGACGCGACCAGCGGAATCGCCTGTACCAAGTCGGTTCCGACCAGCGATTTCGACGACAGGCGGGGGTAGAGCAGCATCAGCAGGACGATCATGAGTGACCCCGAACCCACCGAGGTCATGCCGACGATCAAACCCCCGACGACACCGACCAGGAGCGTCGGGACCGGCTTGATCGAGTGGGGCTCGGTGTTGGCCTGCTCGCCGACCGTGAGCCTCCGCTTCGCTCGGGCGGTCAACACCCCTTTGGCGACGATGGCCAATGACGCGACCAAGAGCGCCCAGCCAAGCAGCAGTTTGATCTTGCCTTGATTACCGTCGCCGAATTGGTTGAGCAGGAAGGCGCCGGTGAATGCCGACGGGACCGATCCGATGACGAGCCACCGCACCAGGGACCACTGGACGGTCCCGCGCCGGGTATGGACGGCCCCCCCGAGCGGCTTCATGATGAGGGAATTGACCAGGTCGCTGGCGACCGCCACCTTGGGGTCGATTTTGAACAGGAGCACCAAGGCCGGTGTCATCAGTGCCCCGCCACCCATGCCCGTGAGACCGACGGCGAAACCACCGAGCAAGCCCGCGAGCGCCAACAAGGCCGGGTTGGCGGGTCGGTGGTGGCTGACGGCGGCCGTCAATGTCGACACGGCGGCGAGGTCGAGATGCATCGTGGCGATCAGTAGAGCATCTTCCGCGGTCGGCCGTTGCCTCGACTTGTTGTGACGTCCGCGGGCCGGGTCCAGGCCGAAGTCGGACGTGCTGCGCGACGAGGCCTCGCTGGCACGGGCCGGTCATCGCGGGGTACGCTCGAACGTATGTTCGATAGCCAATGCTTGGACTGCCAGGCCGTGGTTTCCTTCGCCGAGCAGCCCGGTGACGCCGTCTGCCCCGAATGCGGGTTGCGCCTCTACGTGACCGATGACGGCCACCTCGGCCGTTACCAGCCCGACAGGTGGCGCCCGGGAGGCATTCAGGGATACCACTGATGGACCACCACCGGGGCCCGCCACGCCTCTGGGCGCGGCGGGCATGAGGCAACCGGAGGGAGGCGCGGAGGTACACTCGCCCCAATGGGGTGGTGCCACGCGTTCGGCCCGCAGATCCGGGAAGGCTGCGACCATGCCATGGTCGCAGGCTCGGACTCGTGTTCGTGCGCCGAGTGCGCCGCGGTATGCCGGGGGCTGTTCCCGGGCTGCGCCAGCGTGTGGGCGGCGGGACCCCGGCGGGTGACGCTGACAAAACCCACCAAAGAGTCAGGCAACCTCATGCCGGTCCCGACTGCGGTGGCGCAGGCGGCGCCCAAGGGGCCAGCGCCCAAGGCGGCAGCGCCCCAGGCGGCTCCGTCCGGGGCCGAGACCGAGGTCGTGGTCGCCCAGGTGGCTCTCGAACCGTCGGATGTGCGGGCCCTTCGCATCGACATGCAGGTGCTGATGCTGAAACTCGACCAACTTCGCCAAGCCGCGGCGCCGGGCGATCAGCTGGTGCAGGCCGCCAGGGAGATCGGGGCGGTGGCAACAGCCTTGCCCGAGCAGCTCAGGGAGGTCGTCACCAGCGCCCTCGAGGCCCAAAGGCGCTCGATGTTCAAAGCATTCGGCGCGATGGAACGCAAGATTGTCGACGACATCGCCCAGCTCCACGACGCTATGCGCCAGGCCCCCGAGGTCCCCGACGCCCATGCCACCACCGCCGTGTCGGTGACCGATCTCGACAGCCGATTCCAATGGTTGGTCGAGGCCGTCTCGGAGCGCTTCGTCACGCTCGGCAACGAACTGGCTCGAATCGACCGTCACTTGGCCGTCGAGCCTCCGGACGACACCACGACCGACCGCAGCGGTACCAACAGCGCGGGCATGCACGGCGCCGGTACCAACGGCGCCGGGGCGAACCGGGCCGGTACCAACGGCGCCGGTACCAACGGGGGCGGCACGAATGGGGCTGGCACCAATGGGGATAACCCGTCGCCGCGTATCGCCAACAATTCGAGGCTGTGACGTCGCTCGATGCGGCGCGATCGTTGGATCTACGTCATGATCGTTGTGGTGGGTGCCATCCTGGCCATCGGCATTGCCGGAATCCCCACCACGCACCATGACCAGCCCGTCCGAGTCGTGACGACCTCGACATCGGTCGCAGCGACGGGGTCGAGCGGCACCGGCTGATCGCGCACATCTCCGCTACACCGTTTGGTTCCTCGCGAAGCAGGTCTTCGACAACCGGTCTTTCACCGCGTTGTGCGACATCACATCAGGACAGAGGGCGAGCACATTCGCCGTCGGCCGGTCCAGTACCGACGGTCGTAGCCCTCGTTGAGTCAAGTCGTACACGACGTAACCGAGGACACGAAGCCTTCGGTAGATCTCGGGATAGGACGTGGACTGGCGCTGCAGATGTGCGGCGATGACCTCGAGCACGATGACCGGCCGGTGGCGCTTCAGTACTGATTGGCCCCCCTCCAACACTTGCAGCTCGTAGCCCTCGACATCGATCTTCACCAGAGTCGGCGGCGGAGCATCGACGACGCAGTCATCGAGCCGGACCATCGACACGTGGAGCGACGTCGAGCTGGATGTCACTGCGATGTGGGATTGCGCCGACTCACCGACCGCGAAGTGCAACCACGCCTCTCGCCGCTCGGCGCCCACCGCGCACGGAATCACCGTGATGTTGTGCAACCCGTTGATACTGGCGAAATGCTGAAGCAGCGCTGCGGTCTCGGGCACCGGCTCGAAGGACCGCACGTCGCCTTCGGTACCCACGATCCGTGCCGCCCAGAGGCTGTAAAGGCCGATGTTGGCACCGATGTCGTAGAAGGTGGCACCTGGGTAGAGTGCCGCTTCCAAGATCGGCGCCAGCGCGGGCGCCACATATTGCAGGTGTATCAAGGCACCAATAGCCGGATCTGACGCATCTTCAAAATCGAACCGAATACCATTGGTCAAACGACCGGTGATCCGGCCAGACACCTCGGTGCGTCCTCGAACACAAACGACGAGACGGTCGCTCCCCCGGATCTGTGGCAACCACCTGGCCAGCCGTGCCGCAAGACGCCAACGCAGCGGACCGGCCTTTGCTTCACTCATCAACAGTCCGCGGGCGCATCACGGAAGGATGGTCACGGAACTGTCGTCGTGCGACGCCGCTTGTGACACGACGTTGTGGCCGTACACCAACGCCATGGCGATAGCGGTAAAGCCAATCGAAATACCGCCGAGCGACCCGATCGTCCCACCCAGGAGGAAGGTGGCCCAACCAAGCAACACACCGATCGCGGCGGCCGCGGACAGCCGCGATGGGGACCTCCTGCGCCGGAAGCACCATCGGTCGAACCGACCGGCGAGAAGGCCGCTTATCGCCGATCCGATGGCAACACCCCGGAGATTGCCGAGGCCATACCACCAGCCCACGGCGGTGGAGGCGAAGCCGGTCTGCGCATCCGGCGGTAGCCCGTACACCTCAGCCGACATATAGCGTCCCCAGTTGGACGTACGAAGATATCGAATACTACTTCCGGTATGGTCCACGGCGCCGATCACTGGGGCAAGGTATTCAATGCCGCCGAATCGAGTCGCGACGAAGCTCGGCACGTCGCCGAGCTTTTGCCGTGCGCCCCCATTCAGAGATTCTCGAGCGACGAACGAGATCAGCAAGGCTGACGCAACCACGAGAGACACGAGCAGGCCAACCGGGATAGCTCGGGCGGCCGTTATCCGAACCGGCCGACCGACGGTTGCCCGAGCGGCACCGAATACGAGGATCGCGAGGAATGCTGTCCCATGCGACCCGACCACCGCTTCAACCAGCACATCGCACAGCAGGAGCGCTCCTGCTATGCGGGCGCCCGACCTGACGTCGCGGGCGAACCACACGATGAGCGCCGCGCCCGCCAGCGGCCCGTAGCTTGATGCGTAGTAGATAATCCCGACCAACGGAATTCCTGCTGGTTGCCGACCGGGAACTCCGACTTGAAAGGCCAGGGCCGTCACCAGCCGGACACCGATCAACAGCCCCGAAGCAACGACAAGATCGGAGACACTGACCGACGTCGCGAACGGCCCTCTGGCCTCTCGTCCGCCGGTCGGGTCGGCGGTCGGGTCGGCGGTCGGGTCGGCGGTCGAGCGGCCGGGACGTTCGCGTCTGGCGGTCGAATACGCCAGGGCGAATACCGCGACGAAGACAGCGGAGGCAATTAGAGCACGGTTACGGTCGTAGTAGCCGACGGCAATCGGCGTGAGAAACGCTTGAGACACAGGTGGGAAAAACCACCGGCCGACAAACAGCACGGCAACCGTCGCCCAGGTGATACCCCCAAGACTGAACAGGCCGTACGGCCGGCACGATCGGCCCAGCCACGCGAGCCCGGCCACCGCGGCCAACAAGCCCACCAGGACTGAGGTCGAGCCGTGGGCTTGATGTGCCCCCACCGGAATCAAGACGGCGCCCGCGACCAAGGCCAGCGCCAGCACGACGAGTCGGGTTCCCGATCCGGATCCGGTACCCCGTGACGCACCCGACGCCTCTCATCAGGTCTCCAGGAGCGGTCACGATCGGCAACCCTATTGGCTCAAATGGCATGGCTCCAACAGCGAGCTCACAACGCCCGAACTCTCCCAGCAGTACATACGATCTAAACACCGGAGAACCTATACTATCATGCTATATGATTCGGGAACTTGTGGCAAGTATCCATCAAAACCACGACCAGGCACGGCTGCAAGTCGCCGGCGTTCTGTTGCGCCTAAGGGAGTTATGCGCGCAATCCGGCATCTGACACCTCGCTATATTGTCGATCGAATAGCAGTCGACTTATGGCAGCGGCGGCACCCGGATGCACCGTGGTTGACCGCTATCGGTGTTGGCATCCTCGGTGGTTGGCTCGACGGTGGGGACACGGTCTTCGAGTGGGGATCCGGGAAGAGCACCATCTGGTTTGCCGAACATGCCGGCCGTGTCATAAGCGTCGAGCACGACCCCAGCTGGTACGCGATCGTGGGCGAACGATTGGAGCGCAGCCCGCAGGCCACGCTTGAGCGATATCTCGTGGAAAGCTCCGAGGGGGCCACCGACAGCACGAGAAACGACTATGTCGCGGTGATCGATCGCACCGATGACGAGACGGTCGATGTCGTTCTCGTCGATGGGCTTCATCGTGACGAATGCGCCCTTCGGGCCGTACGAAAAGCTACGTTCAGGAGGCCTCTTGGTCATTGACAATGCAGACTGGTACTTCCGTACCGGCACTCGTACCCCCGCATCCCGGCGCCCGCGGACCATCTGGAGCGAGTCCTGGGCTCAGTTTGACAGCTCGGTCTCGACCTGGCGGCGGATCGTCACGACGAACGGCGTGTGGGACACCGTCTTTTGGATCAAGCCCCCCTCCGCAAGCATTCCTCCGCCGCCTGCCACTGCTCCCTGATAAACGATCGCTCGATCCCCGGCCTGGCGAGTACCTCGACCAAGAACGTGGCGGCGGCCGCGGCCGAGAAGGCATCCCCCGTGACGGCCGCGGCGCGGCGGATGTCGGGGTCAAGCCATCGCTCCTGCGCTCGCCGCAGCGACGATGCCAGAGCGGGCACGTCACAGCCGAGGTGTGTCCAGCCGTTTACACCGTCTCGAACCAGCTCTACGGCCCCCGTCGTCGATGACACCACGACGGGTGTACCGGAGGCCAACGCTTCATTTACCACGACGCCCCAGCCGTCATAACGCGACGGGACAACCTGACACACCCATCTCGATCGAATGTCGTCTATTGCGGCGTTCGGGCGTTCGCCGTGCCACGTGACGTCTAACCCACGAGCAGCCGCGTCGTGCCGTTGTTTCGATTCCAGGGCCCCACTCCCGACGACGTCGATAGCTGGAAGGTCGAGGGTGCTACATACCTCGAACAAGAGATCGAGGCCCTTTCGCTCGATGAGCTGGCCGACAAAGCCAAGGCGATCCGGGGCGCCTTCATGCACGACCTGATTGGCAACAGTGGTATAGGGCAGAACATGGACCGGAGCCTCCGCCACATCTCGGTACTGCCCGGCAGCATGCTCCCCGACGGCTAACAACGCATCGGCACGACTCAGCAACCGACGCCTGACGAAGGTGTTCACCACACGCGTCGTCATGAACCGTTCGCCCCAAAAGATCCGGGCAGTACCGTTGGGCGGCCGGAGTAGCTGCATGGCAACCGTGGGCGAGGTATAGCTGCCGGTCAGGAGCAGAACATCAGCATCGCGCCGGAGCGACCGCCCTACCTGGGGAGTCCAAAACCCCCACCGCCCAACTCGCGTTCCGCCGTGCGTCACACTTTCGTAGCCCTCGAGGAAGTCTGACGTACCAACCCATGACCGCAGAGCACGTACGGGGGCTTCAAAATGCACACGCAAATCCACTAACCGGCTGAGCTTCCCAAAGAAGGCAGCGTTGTTGGGCGTGGGAATGTTGGTGACGACATCGACCTTCAGCACGGCTGCTCCTGGCCCCGTTCGCCCGCGAAGTCGAAGTACCGATCGCGCACCGCCGGCCATGCATGCTGGCGGCCAACAAGGTCTCGCCCACCAGCTCCCAAGCGCGCCGCCAACTCCCGGTCGGAGAGAATGCCCGCAACTCGATCGGCGAGGTCGGCCCAGTTGGTGGCCCGGGAGAACGCCACACCGTCACGACCGTGCGGAATACCGTCGAGTGCCTCCATGCCCACGACTGGCGTACCCGACGCCATCGCTTGGAGCGCCTTGGTGGGTGTACCGGCGCGCTGCCGAGACGAGACGAGCAGTAGGCGAGTGGAACGCAAGAGAGCTGATAGATCCTCGACGAAGCCAAGGTGCACGACGCCGTGGCGGGCGAAGTACTCCAATGCCTCGGGCGTGGCATCAGGGCCTGCGACCGCGATGCGGGCTTGCGGGACGCGGGATCGTAGAAGACTGAGGGTCGAATCCAATGCCATTCTCAGCCAATGGAACCCATGATGGGCCATCGTGCCGAGATACAGGACCTCAAACCTTGGTTCGAGTCGCGGTCCAGAGAACTCAGCCATGTCAACCCCGAGCGGTATCAGGCGCGTCCGCGCCCGGGGGACGAGGTCCCGAAGCCAAGCCAGGTCCTGTTCGCTCACGACATCCACCCAATCGGCGTCTGGGAGGAGCCGACGCTCGACCGCCTTGACGTAGTGGCAATACATTCGGGGTCTCAACCGATCATTGAGCCCGCCACTCGACAAGAGCAGCGAATAGCTGTCGTTCAGCGAGACGACGATCGTCGGTCGATGGCCGCGATCCAACATGAACCGCCGCAATGGCGCGGCCAGATGCGCCGTCGCCAATGTGTCGAGATGAAGCACGTCGTACCGGGCCCCCGAATCAAGGAGTCGACCGACTGTTCCCAGAATCTGGGGCGTCGGAAAACGAGCCGCTATCGGCAGGTTTCGGCTCGCCAAGGCACGGGCACGCGAGCGCTCGGTCGCAGGCGCGGTGAAAACTGTCCAGGTCGCGGCCGGCGGTGGCTGGCCGCCATTGCCGGGAGGCGACAGGACGTCAACTGACGAGCCCAGTTGGTTGATGAAACCGGCGAGCTTCGTTCGCACGCCATTGATCGTCGGCCACGGAGGTTCGGGCGCAACCACGAGGGTCCTGCCGCGACCGAACGCAGTTCCACTTCGGTCCTGGTCACTCATCAGGGTGCCGTCGGACAAACCTGAGACAGGCCGCCACCGTTTCGCGTAGGGCTGGCCAGGTAAGAATCGAGCCTCGCAGATCCGGGATTTCGCGTCGCAGATAGGTCAACAACCCTGCGGTGACGGTGCCGTAACCGACGACCGAACCCCAGGCAGCGCCGACGATCCCAAACGGGCGGAGGAGCAACGCCAGCGATGCGCCGGTGAGCACCAAACCTCCTACCTCCGCATAGAGCGTAATGGCAGGCCGGCCGAGCCCTCGTATCCCTTCGGCAAGTATGAAGTTCAGACCGAAAAGTCCGCCCGCAACGACGAGGACGATCGCCGCGGGGACGGCTGGGCGATAGGCGTTGGAGAAGAGCAGCCGAAACGCCAACGGCGTCAATACCGCGACAATCAGGACCGTCCCGGCCGCGACCCAAACGCCGATACGAATGGTGCGAACCAGGATCTGTTGGCGCACTTCGTGGTCGGGAGCCCCTGCGACTTTCGGGAGCAGTACCATGCCGATCGCGAACAGAAGGGGATTTACCGCGGAGCTCCATGCAACGGCGACGACATACAATCCAAGCGAGCGGGCCGGCAGCACCGCCGCCATGATCAGTTGATCCAAGCGGAGATTGAGTAGCTGTGGCACGAACGCCCCCGCCGCCGGAAGCCCGAACCGGAGTAACATTCGGGCCTCGGCCGTCCCGCTCCGATAGGGTCCCGGAACCTTCCGGAGCACCACGACGGCGACCGCGATACCGAGCACCGCGAGCGCAACAAGGTTGCCGTCAGCCAAACCCCCTGGCGACGCGGTGCCAAGGATCGCTGAGGTTGCGAGCACGATGAGCCACGCCACCGACGGCGCAACCCGCAAGACGTTCCACCATCCGAATTCGGTCATACCTCGAAGCACGTGGCAGGGCAGGAGCACCAGGGCATACAGCGGGATCAGCAGCAAATACCGCTGCGCCGCGGCGACGACGCCCTCCGGATAGCTGTGCAGGGCGAGCGGAATGATGAACATTCCTCCGGCGACAAACAAGATCGACGACACCAGGGCGACACCGATTGCGGTGGTGAGATACACGTTCACTCGCTCGACGTCCTTCGCGGAGAAAAAGGCGAGGGCATCGGACATCCCGAGCATCGCCAAGACGGCGAGGACGCCCGGCCAGAGTTGAATCGCCGCGAGGTCGCCTCGGCCGGTCGGACCAAGAAGTCGAGCGGCCGTGACGCCTGTCACGAATCCGAGGCCGGCCAAGGCGACGTTGGCAATCAGGGTCTGCCTCAGGTCTTGAGCGGGGCGGGCCCGACGCCGGGGTAGGCCCAATGCGATCTCAGGACCCCGTTGCCAGCACGAGGACCGAGAAGCCCCCGAGGACTCGGGCGGCCAGTCGTTGGTTGAGGGCAAACCCGGCCCGTCGCGGGATGGCGGCAAGCTTCTGTTTCCTGTTCAGTGACGGAGACTCCACCCCGCCTCGCGTAAGGAAATGGTCGATTACTCGATATCCTGAATCCTCGACGGTCGCAAGAGCCGTTTCGAGACAAAAATAGTGAAGGTGTCCGACGGTTCGGCGGACGGACACAAGAGGTGTACTCCGGAGAACCGTCTGGACCGACATGTCCAGCGGAATGTGACATATCGCGTAGCGAGCCAAAGAACGGTGATCACGGAGGAACCCGATGTAGTCCTCTATGTGTTCAATAACGTCAATCATGAGCATCAGGTCCCAGTGCCGACCAGTGGTCAGGGGGTCCTGATCAGACACGAACATCCTCGGGTTATCCGACCTCACGCGTTGTGCTGACGCTGCGGGTTCGTAGCCGTACAGCTCCGCATTTGGAAGACCTTCTCGAAGCGCGCTCAGGACGGCGCCGGTGCCGCACCCGATGTCACAGATGGAGCCGGGTACGATCGCGTGGCGCGCCAGCATCTCTCTGACTTGGGCTGCCTTCCATCGCCCGTCACCCTCATGCCAACCGGGATTTGCGTCGAGGTAACTGCCGTTCAGGTAGCGCTCGGCGACACGGTCCGGTCCCGCTGCCTTCATTGCCGCGAGCCCCCTGCTGCCAGACGCCGGCGGACGGCTTCGACGTCGTGTATATAGATGCTGTTCGCCTGATGCGGGGGGGGAATTGCCGTCAGGGTGATTTGCCGTGTGGGTGGGTCGTAGGTACACGGTTCGAATCCATGCTTGGCGAAGAAGGCCGCAAGTTGGGTCGGCTCGTTCGGTTCGACGATAACGATCGCGTTCGATCGAGCCAACAGATTCACGGCGCCCTCAAGAACGGCCATTTCCTCTCCTTCAACATCGATCTTGAGCACCGCGACTGCCGCCTGCGCAGTCGCCGGAATGACGTCGTCAAGGGAGACAATCTCGACGGCCTCAATCCCCTCGTGCGTCGTAGGTTCGCCACTCGGCGACTTCGTGATCCTGTTCATGGTCCCCAGCCCTACGGTGAGGTATCCCTGTTGGCGTGAGCGGCCGACCGCGGCCTTGAGCAAATGACACCTGCCCTCCAACCCATTACGGCGGATGTTCTCCGCGGCCCGTTCGGCCGCGACCGATGCCGGCTCGAAAGCCCATACCTCGATGCCAGGAATGGTTGATGCCAGCAGGGAGTAGACGCCGACATTTGCGCCGACGTCCACGAAATGATCACCAGGCCGCAACACATCGAGGAGGAGGTGCATCTCCCGCCAGTCCGGGTACCGGCAATACAGGACAGCTGCCGATGCTGTGCTGTGGGGATAGCACAGCAATTCGATGGTCGGCGAGAGCGCCACCGGCCAGGGCCGTCGCACGACCCGCTGCCAGGTCTGCCAGGCGAGGGCTCGTGTGAGCGCCCGGACACGGCGGCCCTGAACCTCTGGATGGGTCCAAATGAACCGGCCCAGTCGGTAGCCGGACCGAGGTATGTGCGCCGATCGAGTCGAGATCTTGCCAGCGGCGGGCGAATCCTCCTGGGTCGTCATATCGCCAGCAGTCATCTCCATCGCATGGTCAGAATATGCTTGCCGAACCTAGCGCAGGGGTCTTGCCATAGCCTCGTCACCCGGAGTGGATAGATCGACATCGGCAACGCCGTCGCCCGGCGGATGCTCGCCCGCCAACGCGACATGCGTCGAAAGTTATTGACACACATGAAAATAGCATTGATCGCGCATGGCGTCGCCGACCAAGCGCTCTTGGGCGGCCCGGGGCCCGTGGCGATTGAACAGGCCAAGGCGTTGGTGGCGCGGGGTCATGAGGTCCGCATTGTCACGACCGACCTGGTCTGGAAGGGCCGGCGGGCCAAGCTGCCCACATTCGATCTTGTCCGTCCCTTTGGCGCATCGGTCGAGTATTCGAAGGCTTGGAGTCTTCGCTGGTGGCCCGGATCGGTGGGTCCGATCATTAGTCCCGGTTCTCGCGCACTCATTCGCCACGCCGTGGATTGGGCCGACCTCATCCACGCTCATGAGTGGTCGTATGCAACGGTCCAACTCGCGAGAAGGTTGTCCCAGAGGACGGGCAAGCCCTTTGTGGCGCAGCCGCATGGATCGATCCAACATCGAGACCCCGGTTGGAACAACCTCATGCATCGTGGCTTCAACGTGGCCCATCGCGTTGCGCCAGATGAGGTGTTCATCGCCCTGAGCCACGCCGAGAGCGTGGAGATCGCGGAGACGCTCGGCCGGTCCCCTCGGATCCACGAACTGGTGAACCCGATGCCTTCGGTCCTTGTCTCGGAGTCCGAGGAGAAAAGGCTGGAACGGCGAGCGGGCTGGGGTTGCCCACCCGACGCCCGGCTGTTGCTCTACGCCCACCGCCTGGCGCCGAACAAGGGGCTCGACATCGCGATCGCGGCCCTCCCGCATTTGCCGGCGACGACGTATCTTGTCGTGGTCGGCCCAGATTCGGTAGCGCCGGCCTTCACGGCCGAGTGCCGCTCGCTTTCGGCCCGATTGGGAGTGGAATCCCGAGTGAGGTTCATGGGGCCGGCACCACGGCGCGAGATGACCGACATCATCAATACCTGCGACGTCTTCGTGCTGCCAGCCCGGCGAGACACCTTTCCCATGTCCGTCCTCCAGGCCCTGGCGTGCGGGCGCCCCACAGTTATCACCGACACCTGTCAGATAGCCGAGGCCGTCTCCGGAGCCGTGCTCGTATCGACGCCCGACCCCGTCGCGTTCGCCCAGAGCATTTCGAGTCTCGACGAAGCCGAATCGACCCGCCTCGGTGCGGCTGCGAAACGTCTCGTGCTCGAACGTTTCTCGCCCGAGGTCGTCGGCGAAAGCCTTGAGGCGATCTATGAGGAGACGATAAACACGTTTGCGTCTCGGGCCCGGCCTCGCGCCCGGACTCGGGCGTTGGTCGCGGGACGCCGGCTCACCGACAGGCTCGTCGTAGGAGCGGTCGGCGAGTCGGGCGAGCGTGGGCGCCGATCATTCCGTCCATATCGGGGGCCGCCGGCGGATTCCGGCCCAGGCATGATGCACGTGCGCCGTGGAGCGGATGAAGTTGACGACCCGCTGCGAGCAGTTGAGGATCTGATAGTCGTCGGGCACCGGCGGCACGTCTCCGTTCGACCATTGCTCGACGACCAGTCGAACCGCATCGATCACGACGCCTGACTCCAGCCCGGAGGTCACGATGGACCCAGTCTCGAGCGCCTCGGGTCGCTCGATGGCGTCTCGGAGCGTCACCGCAGGGAAGCCAAGAAGCGACGACTCCTCACTGATCGTCCCACTGTCAGAGAGAACGCAGAACGAGTTGCGCTGGAGCTGGGCATAGTCGAGAAACCCAAACGGCTTGTGGAACTGGACCCCCCGACGCCCTCGCCTGCCGCCACGCCCAACTCCTGCAGTCTCGAACGGGTACGGGGATGGGTGGAGACCACCACGGGCCGGCCGAAGTGACGGGACACCTCGATCATGGTCTCGACCAGCGTCGCAAGACGACCGGGCTCGTCGACGTTCTCCTCCCGGTGGGCGCTCAGCACGATGTAGCCCTGCGGCTGCAATCCAAGCTGGCTCAGGATCGGAGACCCCTCGATCGCTGGTGCGTACCGGGCCAGCACCTCCGCCATTGGAGACCCCGTGAGCATGATTCGTCGGGCCGGCAATCCTTCGGCAATGAGATTCCGCCTGGCGTGCTCGGTGTAGACCAAGTTGAAGTCCGCCACGTGATCCACGAGGCGGCGATTGACCTCCTCGGGAACGTTCCCGTCGAAACAACGGTTGCCGGCCTCCATGTGGTACACCGGAACCTGGAGGCGCTTGGCAATGACAGCCGAGATGCTCGAGTTGGTGTCACCGAGTACCAGCAGCGCGTGTGGTTTCACTTCGAGAAGCGCATCCTCGATCCCAATCAGCGTCTCCCCGAGGACGTGACCGAGAGTCGACGTATCAACCTTGAGGTTTCGGTCCGGGGCGCGGAGGCCGAGCTCTTCAAAGAACACCTGACCCAGTTCGTAGTCGTAGTTCTGACCCGTATGCACGAGCGTGTGCTCGAAGGTGGCGTCCAGCCGGGCGATCGTGCACGACAGCCGAATGATCTCCGGGCGCGTTCCCACCACCGTCATCACCCGCAGCGACGAGGCGCTGGTCATGCGACCGGCTCCATGAACGTGTCGGCATTCGTCGGATCGTATATCTCGTCTGTCCAGAACAGCGTGTACAGGTCGCCGCCACCAACGTTGGTAATATTGTGCGTGTGCAGCGTCGGAATATCAATAACGCCGGGTTGATCTCCCGATACATCGAAGGCATGGACTTCGGTTCCGAAGACCGGTCGGATTGCAATCCTCGCTCGTCCATTGAGAACGAGAAACCGTTCGACCTTTTCCAAGTGAAAGTGGTTGCCGCGAGTGACGCCAGCCGCGGTGGTGGAATACGACACCTGAGATTTTCCGCCGCCTGACCGCACAGCCTCCACGAACATCCCGCGGTGATCCTCTTTGGGCAGCAGAGGGAGCGGGTAGTGCCCTGGGAAGAGAAAGGAGCGATAGGTATTGAAGAGCTGCCGGGTGAATCGGTCACCCAGGTCGGGGAATGAGCCGTCGCTATAGCAGTCGGCGATTGCCGTCAACCGAGCAAGCACCTCGCTCACCGTGGTCGCAACGCCATGGGTGAGAAGCGTCGTCGACTTCGGTGGAGCATCGGAGGCCAGGACGGCCTGTATTGCCAACGCCGCCTCCTGCGCATGGATCAGTTCGAGGGGTCGATCGGTCTCGATCTCGGGCTGGCCGCCGACGGACAGACGATCACAGAATGTTGCCACGAACGAATTGTAATTGGGCCGTCCGCCCTCCCCGAAGAGGTTGTGAAACACGACGTTGACGAGTGCGCTTCCTCGCCGAGTGGCCCAAGAATCCAAGATCTCACACGCCCGTTGCTTTCCGCGCCCATAGGGGGTGTCGGCGCCGGCGTGGATGGTGTTGGCGAACACTATGAAGGCGGTACTGCCGGCGGTATCGAGAGCGGATACGAGCTGCGTGGCGAGCGCTGCATTCTGCGACTCGACAACATCGGGCTCCCCCCGATTGACTCCCGCCAGATGTACGACCGCATCCACGTCGGCGACCGCTTTTGCGAGCGACGCCGGGTCAAGAAACGCATTTCGCTCGATCGCGACAATCTCATCGAGAGCCCGCGGCATACAGCCGGACGCGGAGATGTCGCCCGAAGAAGCCCCCTGCACCGGTGATGGCCACCCTCACGAGGAGTCGTCTCCTCGGTGTTGCGTCGACGCGACTCGACCACGCTGGGCGAGCGTTTGCCTAATCTCCGGTAGCGCGAGGAGCAAGTCCTCCACCTCGGCCACCGTGAGTTGTCGGGTCGTGTTGGAGTTGTAGTCTTCGAACTGACGAGCCTCGACTTCTCCCTTCTCGAAGTACAGCCCGTAGTCGAGCCCTCGGGCGTCGAGCGGTATCCGGAAGTAGTCTGTTTCGTCGACGCTCCTAATCAGTTCCTCTCGGGTGGCCAGAGTCTCGTATATCTTCTCGCCATGGCGGACTCCGATAACGTTCGTCGAGAATGTCGCGCCAAAGATGTTGCCCAAGGCTGCGAGGACCGACTTGATGGTTGCAGCTGGCGCTTTCTTGATGAATAGATCGCCTGACTCACCGTTGGTCAGCGCATAGTTGACGAGGTCCACGGCGTCTGCCAGATTCATCATGAAACGCGTCATCAACGGATCGGTGACCGTGACAGATTGACCCGTCAGCAACTGTTCGACGAAAAGGGGAATCACGGATCCGCGGGAGTACATGACGTTGCCGTACCGAACGAGGCACAACGTCGTCCTCGATTCGGGATGGTTGCGGACGAACGCCTGCGCCGTCTTCTCCATCAGGCCTTTGCTCATACCCATGGCGTTGACCGGATAGACCGCCTTATCGGTGCTGAGACACACAATCGCCTTGACGCCAGCCTCATGAGCCGCCTGAATGACGTTGCTGCTGCCGACGACATTCGTCTTCACCGCCTCCAGTGGAAAGAACTCACATGAAGGCACCTGCTTGAGTGCGGCTGCGTGGAAGACGTAGTCAGTACCGGCCGTGGCATCAGCGACGCTGCTGGGATCTCGAATGTCACCCAGATAGAACCGTAGGCGATTGTCAGAGACGTCTCGGCGCATCTGATCCTGCTTCGCTTCGTCACGGCTGAGAATCCGCACTTCGGCGACATCCCCAGCGAGCAGCATGCGGGTGAACGCGGAGCCGAACGACCCCGTGCCACCAGTGACCAGGACGGTGCTACCTCCTAGTCCCATGGCTGCGGGATTGTCGGATCCCCTGCCGATTGCAGCAAACGAGCGTTGCTGTTTGATGAGTTGGCGATCTGCTTGAGAATGTTCTCGACGGCATCGACCCCGGCTCTGAGGGCAAAGTAACGGTCGTAGTACGCGCGGCCAGCTCGTCCGCGGCTCGCCAGCCCCGATCGCCCCTCGGCATGGGCCTGGCGCACGGCGTGCTCGAACTCGTCGCAATCCCCCGGTTGCACCGTCCAGCCGGCGCCCGCGTCGTTGACGATACGGGAGGGCTCGCCTGTGGCTGAGGCCAGTATCGCCCGCGCTGACGCCAGAATTGCGGGAAGTTTGCTCGGAATCGTCATGGCCGACAGAGGGTCCTCGTTGAGGCTCAAGACGTGGAGATCACCAAGAGCGATCAGCTGGCCCATCTCCGATACCGGACGGCGACCGAGAAACGTGGTGTTGGTCAGACCCAGTTCCTGGGCCTTCCTACGGAGCCGGGACTCCGCCACGCCCGAGCCGGCAATGAGACAGTGAAAATCGTCGAGATCGGACAGTCGGGCGCATACCTCGAGCAGCCCGTCGAGACCTTGGGCGTCTCCCAGGTTGCCGGCGTACATGAGCGTGAAACGATCTCCAACACCGAGGTCCTGCGCCAGCCGGTCCGGCCGGTCGCGGGGAGAATAGAGTTCCTCGTCAGTCCAGACCGGTACATAGTGGAGCTTTTCCGCCGGGACGCCTCTGGCTTCAAGTTCCGCGGTAACTGTTCGCGAGATGCAGGCAATCGCAGCGGCTCGACGGTATGTCCATTGACACCAGTCTCGCAGTATCAGTTCGGCCGCTCGATACGTCCGTCGGTCGGCTAGGCCGCTGAAGCGGATTGTGTCCGGCCAGAGATCCATGACGTGCATCAGATGAGGCGGTCCACCAGCCGAGGTCGCCAGGGCACTCGGGAGGCCTATCGTCGCCGGGGAGTTGTACACCCAGAAGGCGTCGGTATGGCGCAGTACGTCGAGACCGTTGAGCGCGGCGCTCAGGGCGAAAGAGCCGTAGTTTGCGAACCGCCCAGAAATCGAACTGTTGTGGCTTGGGTAGAGAGCGACGCGTCGAATCCGGACACCATCATGTTCCCCTTCGTCAAGTCTCCGGCGCATGCGATAGCCCGCAAAAAGCTTTCCCGTCGGATAGTTGGGAAATCCCGTCACCACGCGTACTTCATGTCCACGCGCGGCCAACTGGCGGGCCAGCACCTCGGGTAAGGTTGCGGGGCCCGGCTCGGGGGCATACCACTGGCTAAGGATGCCGATCCTCATGGCCGACCAGACCGTGAGGCAGCCAGCACTGCCGGCACTGCCGGCGCCCACATCCACCGTGCGACCCCGCGACTGGCATCGCTGTCGCTCCCCTGGGCAGTCACCAGCGGCGTGTGAATCAACTGACCCAGGTCTCCTGCGATTGGCTCGATCCTAGCCAGCCCCAGGCCCCCGGTTCGGGCGTGCGCACCGTGGCGGAGGGACCGGGTGACGTCCCTCGGACTCACCCAGCGCGGATTATGGTACCGACATGGATGCTCGGCGGGCCCGCCGGCGCCGACCTAGGCTTGGCGCGATCGTTGGCGGAAGACTTCCCGAACATCGGCAGGGCCGCTAGCCCTTCGATGGACACACTTCCCGACGTCGCGTTGGCGTTCGGACTCGGGCTCGCAGGGTCCCCGGTTGTTCTGTGGGGCATGCGCCGGGTTCGGGTACTCGACGTACCGACCGGCCGCTCGTCGCATACATCGGCGATCCCCCGGGGCGGGGGATTGGCACCTGCCATCGCGTGCGTGGTGGCTATTTTGTTCTCCTCGCGGCTTTCGGGCGCCGACCGTGACGCTGTCCTGATTGCGTCGGTCGGCCTGGGGCTGATCGGTCTCGCCGACGACATCCACCCCCAAGGTGCCGTCCCGCGCTTGATCGGCCAGGTGGTGGTCGCACTCGTTGCGTCGATCTGGCTGGTGCGAAGCGTCGGTGGTGGCGTGCTGGCCGTGACGGCGCTGACGGGTGCGATCGTCGGGTGGGTCGTCGGCTATGTCAACGCATTCAACTTCATGGACGGCATCAACGGCCTGGCGGTCGCGCAGGTCGTCGTGGCGGGTGTCACGTGGTGGATCGTCGGCTGGCACGAGCACGTCCCGGCCCTGGTGTCGGGACTGATCCCCGCGGTAGCAGTGCTTGGCTTCGCCCCGTTCAATGTCGCCCGGGTGAAAATGTTCCTCGGCGACGTCGGCAGTTACTTCCTCGGCGGCTGGCTGGGCGTGACCGCGATCGTCGGGCTCAAAGCCGGGGTGGCGCCCGAAGCGGTGCTGGCACCGTTGACCGTATTTCTGGCTGATTCCGGCGTCACGCTGTTGCGACGAGTGCGCCGCCATGAGCCGTGGTCACAAGCTCACAAGCAACATGCCTATCAACGATTGGTACAGGCCGGATGGTCGCATGGCCAGACGACCCTGGCGGTGGCATCGGTCATGGCGACTGTCAGCGCATTGGGTGCGCTGAGTTTGACCGGCACAACGCCCCTTCGGGTCGTTGGCGACATCGCCGCGTTGGCGCTGGTCGCGGGGTATCTGGCGCTGCCCGGGGCCGTCTCGGGGCTTCGGGCGTCGCACCCCGACCCGGTCACCAACCCATGACCCACCAGGACCGGTTGGCCGTGTTGGGTGCGACGGGGTTCATCGGATCCCACGTCGCGGCCTACGGCCAAAGCGTTGGTATCGCTGTCACCCCAGTCACCATGCCTCGAGTGCAACCCTTTTCTGCCATGACCGCTCCCATCGCCGATGCCGCGGATCGATGGCGCCGCAGCAACCGGTCGGCCTTCGACGACCTCTGCCTGGCGCTGGCACCCTTCGACGTGGTCATCAACGCCGCAGGCGACCCGCGGGCGGGTAGCTCGGACACCCAGAGCCTGCTCGCGGCCAACGCCGTCCTCCCCGCGATTCTGGCCCGAGCGGCCCATGGCGCAGGGGTGCGACGGCTGGTGCACGTCAGCACCGCGGCCGTGCAGGGACGATTGGATCCCCTTGACGAGACGACTGCGCACTTCCCCCTGTCCCCGTATGCCTCGTCCAAAGCGGAAGGAGAGCTGCTGCTGCTCGACGCTGAGCCAGCCCGCGGCGAGGTCCCGGCGGAGATGGTGCTGTACCGCCCGACATCGGTCCAGGCCATCCGACATCAGGCCACCCGGGACTTCGCCCGGCTCATGCGTCGTCTCCCCGCGGTGCCCCTCGAAGGTCCAGGTGAGCGACCGGTGCCGGTGGCGCAACTCGAAAACGTGGCGGCTGGCATCCTGTTCGCGGCGACGATGGACGAGCCCGCACCCCTCGTCCTTCAACCCGACGAGGCGATGACAGTGCGCCACCTCGTCGAGTTGTTCGGCGCCCGCCACATCATTGCGATCCCACCGCGCGCAGCCAACGCGACACTGGATCAGCTGGGCCGCGTCGCCCGCCACTCGGCGTACCTCACGTCTCGGTTCCGATGGTTGGAGTTGCTCCTTCGGGGTCAGGGGACCAGCGCCAAGGTGCTTCGTACCGCGGGCTTCACGGTCCCGGTAGGCCACGATGGGTGGGTGGCACTCGCCCAGGCGACTGGGGCCCGGTAGCCAGACCTGCGCCAACATCTCCCAATAGGGCAACGAGGGGCAGGGCCACATGTAATCTCCACAGCAGTGCAGTCGTCGAACGAGTCGCTTCTGGGGTTACGCGACTACCTGGGCGTCGTATCGCGGCGACGGACCACGATTATCTTCGCGGTGTTCATCGTGGCCAGCATCGCCCTGGCGTCGGCGCTGGTGCAAACGCCCAGTTACGCCAGCAAGGCCTCGGTTCTGATCAAGGCGTCGGCCACGGTAAGCCTGTTCAACCCAAACGCGGCCGCCGGCGACCCCGCTCGGGAGCTGCAGACGCAGATCCAGGTGATCACCAGCCAGCCCGTCAAGCAAGCGGTCCAGGCCCAACTCGGATCGGCCCCGGACGTGACGGTGATCGCCCACGGGCAGGCCAACGTCATCGACATCTCGGCGCAGAGCACCGACCCGCCCAGCGCCGCCACCATCGCGAACACCTATGCCGATGCGTTCATCAACTACCGACGGACGCAGGATCTGAACGATGCCTTGGCAGCCGAATCACAGATCCAGGCCCGCATCGCCGACCTCCAGCACCAGATCGATGACCTCAACGCCCAGATCAAGGCCGCGGACGCCAAGTCCCAGTCGGCGCTCAACGCCACCTTGGGCACCCAGGTCGACAGCCTGTTGCAGCAACAGGGCACGTTCAAACAGCAGCTGAGTCAGATCCAGGTGCAGGCATCCCTGACCTCCGGTGGCGTTCAGCTGGTCAGCCCGGCGACCATCGCCGACACGCCCATATCGCCCCGTCCAACCCGGGATCTCGTTCTGGCGATCGTGGCGGGCCTGATGCTCGGTGTCGGCTCTGCCTTCGCCCTCGAGTACTTCGACGACTCCGTGAAGTCCCGCGACGACCTGGACCGGGCGTTGGGCGGCACGCCCAACGTGGGAATGATCCCGCAGGTTCCGGGCTGGAAGGACCGGAATCAGCCGATCCTCGTCACCCTCACCGACCCCACCTCGCCGGGGGCCGAGGCGTTCCGGGGGTTGCGCACCTCGATCCAGTTCATCTCACTCGAGCGCCCGTTGCGCACGATCATGGTTACCAGTCCGTCCGCGGGTGAAGGCAAGACAACGGTTCTGGCCAACTTGGGGATCGCGTTGGCCCAAGTGGGACAGCGGGTGATCATCACGTGCTGCGATTTGCGCCGGCCCCGGTTGCACGAGTTCTTCGGACTGGACAACTCGGTCGGTTTCACGTCGGTGCTACTCGGCGAACTGCCGGTGTTCGCGGCACTGCAGAAGGTTCCCGGCGAGCCCAATGTCCGGATCCTTGCGTCGGGGCCGCTTCCGGTCAACCCCTCCGAGCTCCTCTCCACGGAGCGGGCGTCGGAGGTGCTGGCGGCCCTCCAGGGGGAGGCTGACATCGTGCTGGTCGACTCTCCGCCGGTCTTGCCCGTGACCGACGCCGCCGTGCTGACCCGTTTGGTGGACGCCACGCTCCTCGTGGTCACCGTGGGCTCGACCACCCGGAAGCATGTCGCGCAGGCACTGGAGATACTCCGGCAGGTCGACGCGCCCTTGATCGGGACCGTTCTCAACAACGTCAGTCCCGAAGGGTCCTACTCGTACGTGTACCAGCCCTATCAGGTGGACCCGGGACCGTCGCGCACCCGGCCGGCGCCGGGCCCGGTCGGCAACGGCGGGCCTCGGCCGGTACCGTCGGGGACCCGACCGTCGGCGCGCCGCGACTAGCGGTGCAGGTTCCAGCTTAAGTTGATGGTTCGATCCCATCTCCCGGCGAAGGTCGCCTTACCGCCGACCGTCCAGCCCGGGGCCTGAATCGTCACGCTCAAGGCCGGAGGGGTGAGTCGGGGCTGGGGCACGTAGCGCAGCTCCAGCTTCCCGTCACGGACCGCGTGTTGGATGACCGTGAGGAACACGACCTGCCTGGTCTGCCCGGCGTAGATGCGGTCCAGGGTGGTGTTGCTCAACTGCAGGCCAGACTCGAAGACCGACCGCGATTGTTCGGCACCGGCCGGCCCCCACAGGAGCACCCAGGCCCAATATTCACCGGGCTGCGTCGTCCCGTAGCCGTCGGGACCGAGCTGATACGACGCTTTGGCGCCCGCCGGGGCAGTGTTGAGGACCGTGACCGTGGTGCGGATGATGGCCGTCCCATTGTCGGTGACCGTTATTTGCTGCTGCGCCCCGGTCTTCACATAGAAGTCGAGCTTGGTGGCGTTGCGGTTCTCGACGGCAAGGTGGAAGGTGCGGTCGGCCTTTGCGACCGCGGGGCCTCCGCCCAACCCGACGCGTTCGAGGGTGCCCTCCTCTCGGGCGTCGCCGCTCCAGACCCGCATATGGCCACCGGCAGCCGCGTTGGCCAGCTGCTGGGCGAGCGGGAGGGGATCGAACGAGCCGGCCGAGAGCCGGTTGACCACCTCGGTGACGACCTCGGAAAGCAGCTCCTTTCGTACCACCTGCTGGTTGACGGGGAAGGTGTCATACAGGTCATGGAGGATGACCGTGCCCGCGTTTTCGGCAGTGATCTGTTCGTTGATGTCCGGCACCGACACCGGTCCTACGACGCTCAAGAGCGACGACAGCGCAGGGACGTCCAAGGCGATGACGCCGTCGACGCTCTTGCCCGTCGACTGGTGGTACATGTCCTGGATGGCCTTGGCGCTGAACGGGAAGTCGGCGGTGGCGTTGACCGACGGCCACGTCTGGGTGGGCATGATGCCGCCAAAGACCGCCGCAGTGCCCGGGGGGATGGCGGTCGGCGCGGGCGCGGTCAGCAACAGGGGCGTGCTCACACCCTTTCCGGGCACCTGGATCGGGGTGAGGATCGGGCCATGCTCGGTCACTTCGATGTGGCCCTTGTCGATGGTGAGCAGGGCGTAGGAGAGGATCGCCCCCTGATCGCGCATCTCGGCGTCATTCTGCAGGGCGATGAAGTAATGGCGGACACCGCCCGCCCCGAGGAGGCGCTGGCCGACCCCGAGGGCGTCGGCATCGTTCAGCAGCCGACTCCCCGTGTCGCCGGCCAGGGTGTTGAACTGGCTGCGGGCCCGCCCCACCGGGCCCAACAATCCCGCACCTGATCGTTTGAGGGACGAAATCGTGGCGCCTGCCTTGCGCAGGTCGGTCTCGAAGGTGGCCAAGGATCCGACGGGCACCTGGGCACCATTGACCTTCCCCTGCGCGACCAGCCGATCGGCCTCGACCACCAGGGAGTGACCGGTGGTGAGCGCGATACCCGAGTCGTCGACCAGGCGCAGGAGGCCCGACCGCTGGGTCGAGACCACTGGGATCAGACGGGCCAGTTTGAGCGGAAAGGATCCTTCGACGATGCGGCGCGCCACCGCCACCTCGTCGACCGCGAACGCCAGCTGCTGCGTCGTGGCCGAACGTCCCTCGCCGGTGTTCAGGACCGCCGGATGGCTCACGATCTGATCGAGCGTCGACTTCGCCGACACCAGCCGGGACCGAGCCGACATGAGATCGCGCCATCCGGCGGCCGCCACGATCGCGAGGATGACGAAAAGGCCGCCGGCAACCATCCAGATCATTCTCCGCCGAGCTCGACGGCCCCGGCGTGAACGGTGCGAACGGTGCGAACGGTGCGAACGTCCCGGCATCCCTAGTGGTCGGAGGTGTTCAGGTCGACCACGGCGGCCCAGCATAGAGAACGCTTCGCGCCCCAACCCCGCGGCGTCTGTCGGCTCGGGCCACCGCTCAGGTCACGCCTCGGGGCCCTCGGCAGGGCTGCCACGGCGGACGGGCGAGCGTGCACCATCGCTGCGGCTGGCGACACTAGTATCCGGATCCGCGAGGCCTCGAAGATCACTCGTTCGGGTCATTCGATGCCCCCGCGGCGTGACGGCATGACATGACGGCAACTCCTTCGGCACCTCATCCCCGGCTGGCGCGGCAACTGGGAACGCACGCGTTCGGAGACGTGGTGGCGTGGGCGATGGCGCTGACGATGGCAGTCGTCATGCGCTACGAGTTCGACTACCACAAGGTGCACTGGGCGGGACTGGCGATCGTCGTGGTGCTGGTGTCCGTCGCCCAGGTCATGTCCGGCGTTGGCTTCGGCTTGTACGTGGGCCGTTGGCGATACGGAAGCTTCGAGGAGGTCGCGGCGCTGGCCAAGGCGGTCGGCGTGGCCGCGGTCGTCATCGGCTTCATCGACGGCGTGGCTGTGACACCGCACCTGGTGCCCCTGAGCACCCCCGTCATCGGCGGATTTGTCGCCATCTTCTTTATGTCGGGTATCCGCTACGCCCGGCGGCTCGATGCCGAGCGGCTCATGCGGCCCTCGACCGACGTTTCCGAGCGCATCGTCGTATTCGGCGCGGGCGAGGCCGGCGCCCAGGTGGTCACGGCCATGCTGCACGACCCCGACAGTCCCTACGTTCCCGTCGCCCTGCTCGACGACGACCTGTCCAAGCGGAACCTGCGGATCATGGGCGTGCCCGTGGTCGGCACCCGGGACCGCCTGGCGGCCGTCGCCGAGGCCTATCAGGCCAAGGCGGTGCTCATCGCCATCCCGAGTGCCGGGTCGTCGGTGGTCGGTCAGTTGAGCAAGCTGGTGGACGAAATCGGCCTGACGGTCAAGGTGCTCCCGTCGCATCGGGAGCTCTTCGGCGACACGGTCAGCCTGAGTGACATCCGAGATGTCACCCCGGCCGACCTGCTCGGTCGCCACGAGATCAAGACCGACCTGTCCAGCATCGCCGGCTACCTGACGGGCAAGAAGGTGATGGTGACCGGTGCCGGCGGTTCGATCGGCTCGGAGTTGTGCCGCCAACTCCATCAGTTCGCCCCCGCCGAGCTCATCATGGTCGACCGAGATGAGTCGGCGCTGCACGCGGTCAAGTTGGTCATCGACGGCCGAGCCCTCCTCGACACCCCCGACACGGTGCTCCTCTGCATCCGCAGCCGGTCGGCGGTCCGAGAGCTGATGCTGGAGCGGCGACCCGACGTGGTCTTCCATGCCGCGGCCCTGAAGCATCTGCCGATGCTGGAGCAATACCCGGGTGAGGCGGTACTGACGAATGTCCAGGGGACCCTGAACCTGCTGGACGCGGCGGCCGAAGCCGGTGTCACGCGATTCGTGAACATTTCGACGGACAAGGCCGCCGACCCCATCAGCGTGTTGGGCTACACCAAACGGTTGAGCGAACGGCTCACGGCGTGGATGTCCGACCGGGCCGACGGTGTCTACCTCAGCGTCCGCTTCGGCAACGTCCTCGGTAGTCGGGGCTCGGTCCTCACCAGCTTCCAGGCCCAGATCGCCGCGGGCGGCCCCGTCACCGTGACCGATGCCGACGTGGTCCGGTACTTCATGACCGTCGAGGAGGCGGTGGAGCTCGTCATCCAAGCAGGCGGTGTCGGGCGTGACGGTGAGGCGCTGGTGCTCGATATGGGCGACCCGGTTCGCATCGACGACGTGGCCCGCTTCCTCGTCGAGCGAGCCGAGCGGCCCATCGACATCGTCTACACCGGCCTTCGGTCAGGCGAGAAACTGCACGAGGTATTGCTCGGCACCGGAGAGATCGACGATCGTCCGCTGCACCCGCTGATCTCCCACGTCGCCGTCCCGCCCCTCGACCCGAGTCGACTGAGCTCCCTCCACCCCGAAGCACCGCGGACCCAGGTAATCGCCGAACTCCGCCAGATCACCGACGCGGTCCTGCGGGGTTAGCCCCGCGCCGCTAGTGCTTGTCTGAATGCCCTCTCGGATCTAAGGTACTGTTTGCCACCGAACTACGTGGAGGGAGACTGAAGTGCCCATGCTTCGGCACAAGATGGCGGCCCTCATCGGGGTCGTCCTGATCTGCAGCACCGTGCTGTTGTACGGAGGGCCAGCGAGCGCGCACAGTTCTGCCCTCCCGATGCAGCAGGCCTGCGGCTATCCGCTCAGTGCCTGCCCACCGGCGCCACCCTGCGTCGTTGGCAATGCCGATGCGGGCTCCGTCACCGTCGGCCAGACCATCACCTTCACCCTCTGCGGTAATTTCGCGCCGGGCGCCGCCGTCTCGATCGCAGTCAACGGCGCTGTCGTGCTGACCAAGCCGCCGACCAATGGGGCGGTGGTCGTCGTGATCACCGTTGTTTCCCAGTCACTCCTCCACGTCGACGACCCAGTCAACGCCGCGGCAGTATGTGGCTCGAACACCGTGGTTGCATCGGGCGCGTCGGCCGCTGGCGGCACCGGGACGTCGACGGGAAGGTTCAATCTTTCCTGCACCTCGACCACGACCAAGAGCGGGTTGGCCTTGACCGGTGCCAACGTGATGCTGGGCCTCCTGCTGGCAGCCGCCCTGATCATCGTCGGTGCGGTGCTGGTGGTCTTCCAGCGGCGCCGCCGCCAGACCATCTAGCTCGCAATCTCGTCGGATCGGGAGGGCCTCGCCGGGTGACCGGCGAGGCCCTCGTTGTCTCGGTTTTCCTGCTCCCTCAATGCGACGAGTTGGCCCAGATCAACGACGACAGCCCCTGAATAGTCTGGATGCCGTAGCCCTCGGTCGGATCGGAATCGGTGAGGATGGCCACGACGTAGTTGCGGTCTTGGCCATTGACCCAGCCGATGCTGTTGACCTGCCAGTTGTCCTCGTCGACCGGGAGCCAGCCGTTTTTCAGCGCCACCTCGACCCCCCGCCCCACGCCCGCCGAGATCCCCCACGCCTCGTCCTTGTCGACATGGCGCATCAAACCCAGCGCGTAGTTGCGGGATGCGGCTTGAAGCAGCGACTCCTGGAGGACCAGCGCTTTCAGCAGCGTGACCTGGTCCGCTGCGGTCGTCTTGGTGTATCCCCAACGCAGCCCGCTACCAGGGATGGTGGCGGCCAGTCCGAGAATGCGCCCGAAGCTGGCGACGCCGCCCTCGCCGCCGGCTTCGGTCCAGAGGGCGTCTGTTGCGGTGTTGTCGCTCTGGTCGATCATGCGGGTGGCCAACGACGCCTCTCGCGTGGACAACGGATGTCCTTGATCCTCGAACTGGTCGAGCAACGTGGCCAGAATCTCGACCTTCACGACGCTGGCCGCGTACTGCACGATCCCCGGCCGCCACAGTGACGTGGAGCCGGTGGCAACGTCGTAGATCGCAGCGGTGACGTTCCCTTTGCGCCCCGCGAGATAGCGGCGGACCGACGCATCCGAAAGTAGGCCGGTGGCATTGACCACCGGGGCGGTCGTCGGAGTGGGCGAGACGGTCGGCCGTGGTGAGACATCGAGCGCTCGGCTCCCCTCGGACGCGGTGCCGGGCACGCCGCGGACCACGGTCACCGTTCGTGTGGCGGGGCCACCGCCCTGGCGCACCATCTGGACGACCACGGCAACGGTCGTCACGAGCGCGACCAGCTGGCAAAGTGACCGGAACTGGCGTCGCCGGCGTCGGCGGGTGCGAGCGGAGACGTGGCGAGGAGGCGGGCCCAAGCGGACGCAATCTAGGCCATGGGCGCCCGAGGCGGACTCAGGCAGGTTCAGGCAGAGTCAGGCAGAGTCAGGCGGGGATGAGGCCTCGGGCGACGAGGGTCTCGGCGATCTGCACCGCGTTCAGCGCCGCCCCCTTGCGGAGGTTGTCGCCCGAGACGAACAGCGCCAGACCCCGTCCCTCGGCGACGCCGCGGTCGGCGCGGACCCGACCCACCAAGCAGTCGTCGCCGCCCGCCGCGGCCAGGGGGGTCGGCATGTCGACCACCGCCACCCCGGGGGCCCGGGCCAGCAGTTCCAACGCCCGTCCAGGCGACAGCGGCGCCGAGAACTCGGCGTTCAGCGCAACCGAATGGCCGGTGTACACCGGCACCCGCACGCACGTGCACGACACCGCCAGATCCGCCACACCGAGGATCTTGCGGCTCTCGTCGCGGAACTTGTGCTCCTCGTTGGTTTCGTCGTCGACCAGCGTTCCCGCGATTGACAACACGTTGAACGCGATCGTCCCGGGGAACACCGCGGCGGGCGCGAATCCGACCGCGTCACCATCGAAGGTCAACGCCGCGGATTTTTCCCCCCCATCCCGCACCTGGGACTCAAGCTCGGCCACCCCCGCCAGGCCTGCCCCGGACACCGCCTGGTAGGTCGCAGCGACCAGCCGCACCAGGCCCGCCTCGGCGTGCAGCGGCGCCAGCACCGGCATGCACACCATGGTCGTGCAGTTGGGGTTGGCCACGATGCCCTTGGCAATGTCGTTCAGGGCGGCCGCGTTGACCTCGGGCACCACGAGCGGAACGTCGGGGTCCATCCGCCACGCCGACGAGTTGTCGATCACGATCGCCCCCGCCTCGGCGATGACCGGCGCCCACTGGCGCGACGCCGTCGCGCCCATCGACAAGAGGGCCACATCGACCCCATGGTGATCGGCGGTGGCCACGTCCTCTACCACGATGCCGTCCAACTCTCGGCCCGCAGAACGAGAGGATGAGAAATAGCGCAGCGATTCGTAGCGGAATCCGCGGGAGCGCAGCATGGCCCGCATGACGCCACCGACCTGCCCGGTCGCGCCATAGATCCCAACCGTCAGTCCCACTTACTCCGCCTCCAGCTTGAAGGCGTCGTGGAGCACGATGACCGCCTGTTCGACCAGGGCGCGGCGCACCACGCAGGTGATGCGGACGGCCGAGGTCGAGATCATCTCGATGTTGATGCCCTCGCTGGCGAGGGTCTCGAACATCGTCGCCGAGACGCCCGGATGGGTTTTCATGCCCGCCCCGATCAGCGACACGGTGGCGATCTCGTCGTCACTTAAGACGCCCGTGGCGCCGATCTCGGCCTGCAGCGTGCGGCACACGTCGAGGGCGCCGGGCAGGTCGGCGTGGGGGACGGTGAAGGAGATGTCGGTGGTGCCGTGAATCGAGATGTTCTGCTCGATCATGTCGATGTTGACCATGCGGTCGGCCAGGGCCCGGAACAGCCGGGCGGCCACACCCGGACGGTCGGGCACGCCGGTCACGGTCAGCTTGGCCTCGGACGCGTCCGAGACCACCGCCGAGATGATGGGCTGTTCCACGTGCTCGTCCTCCTCTTGGATCCAGGTGCCCGGTTCCCAGGTGAAGCTGGACCGGACGTGAAGCTTCACCCCGTGGTTGCGGGCGAACTCCACCGACCGCATCTCCGGCTTGGGGCAGCCGGCGGCGCACATCTCGAGCATCTCCTCGAACGACACCCGCTGCAGCCGCCGGGCGCCGGGCACGACGCGGGGATCGGCCGTGAACACCCCCGAGACGTCGGTGTACAGCTCGCACGCGTCGGCGCGAAGGGCCGTCGCCAGGGCGACGGCGGTGGTGTCGGAGCCCCCCCGGCCGAGGAACGTGACGTTGTTTTGCAGCGACACGCCCTGGGCGCCGCCGACGACGGGGACCCGGCCCTGGTCCAGTGCCGCCCGGATGCGATCGGCCCGGATCTCGACGACCTTGGCCTTGGTGTGCTCGTTGTCGGTGATCAGGCCCGCCTGGCTGCCCGTGAAGGAATCGGCGGGGACGCCCAGGTCGTGCAGGGCCATACAGAGCAGCGCCATGGCCTTGCGCTCCCCAGCGGTGATCAGCATGTCCATCTCGCGGCCGGGCCGGGTGTCGGACACCTGCGCCGCCAGTCGCAGCAGCTCGTCGGTTTCCTTCCCCATGGCGCTCACGACGACCACCACCTGCTTGCCTCGGCGCCGGGTGCGGGCCACGTAATCGGCCACGGCCCGGATGCGATCCGCGTCGGCGACCGAGGTCCCTCCGAACTTCTGCACGATCAACGACGCCACTGCCACGGCAGGCGAGGGTACCAGCGGGTCCGCCCGTAGCCGCCCGGTTAGCCGTCGGCGCGACGTGGTTGGGCCTCGCCTACCGCAACTTGACCGCCAGCGGCTAGCTTGGCGCCCCGTGCCGAGCGAGAAACGCGAGCGTCAGCGGGAGGGCCGGCAGGCCCGGCAGGAGGAGCTGCGGCTGGCGCAGCAAAAGGCCAAGCGACGTCGCCAGCTCATCATCACGGTGGTGCTGGTCGTGGCGTTGGGCGGCGTCTTCTACCTGGCGACCCGAGGCGGCGGCGGCAAGAGCGTCGCCACCAACTCCACGACCACGGGCCGAGCACGACGGCGAACCCCGCCGCCGGGCCGCCCAAAGCGCAGCCTGTGGCTGCCGGCGCCAAGCTCAACTCCTGGTCCTGCCCGAACGCCGATGGTTCCTCGCCCCGGACCGACCAGTTCCCCTCGACGTCACCGCCCACGTGCATCGACCCGGCCAAGACCTACACCGCCCATCTGACGACATCCGAGGGCAACGTCGACATCACCTTGGACACCAACAAGACCCCCAATACCGCCAACAACTACGTCGTGCTGTCCCGCTTCCACTACTTCGACGGCACCACGATCGACCGGATCGATACGTCGATCGACATCCTGCAGACCGGTTCACCCAAGACCCAGGACATCACCGACCCCGGACCCGGATACAACATCAAGGATGAAGGCAGTGGCTACAAGTACGCGGCCGGCGACGTCGTGATGGCGCGAAGCAGCGGTCCCGACAGCGCCTCGTCGCAATACTTCTTCGTCGTCGGCCCCAAGGCGTCGGCCCTCGATGCCCAGGGAACGTATGTCACCTTTGGTCATGTATCCACCGGCCTCGACGTGCTGCAGAAGGTCGAGGGCTTGTTCGAGGCGTGCCCGACCGGCTCCCAGAGTTGCCTTGGGGGCGCGCCCAGCCGGGTCGTCACGATTTCGAAGGTGACCATCACCGAGGCCTGAGCGGCCTCCCGCTTCCTGTTGTTCGAGAGGACATTTTTTCCATGACGATTGACTGCCCTGCTGCTGACGGCTCCAGCCCCAAGCGCCAGCGTTTCAGCGAGCGCCCGCCGATGTGCATCGACCCGGCCAAGCGCTACTCGGCCGAGATGGTCACCAACAAGGGCACGATGCATATCGAACTCGATCCGTTGGCCGCGCCCAAGACGGTCAACAACTTCGTGTTCCTGGCCCGCTACCACTACTACGACGGTGTCACCTTCCATCGCGTCATCCCGGGCTTCGTGCTCCAAGGCGGCGACCCCGAGGGCACCGGGCGCGGTGGGCCGGGCTACAAGTTCGAGGACGAGCTGCCCAAGCCGGGCCGCTACGAGCTCGGTTCGTTGGCCATGGCCAACGCCGGCCCCAATACCAACGGCAGCCAGTTCTTCGTCATCAGCGGATCCCACGGCATGCAGCTGCCCCCGAACTACTCGCTCTTCGGCCGGGTGGTGGCAGGCCTTGACGTGGTGGCGATCATCGACGCGCTGGGGACGCCGGGCGCCGGGCGGCCCCAGGAGCGCATCGTCATCGAGTCGGTGACCATCACCGAGAAGGAGTAGGCCCGCGGGCCGCGGGTGGGCCGCGGGTAGGCCCGCCGCCGGTGGGCCGCTCAGTCGGTGTCTTGACCGGCGTCGATCACCACGGCGTAGGAGCCGGCACCGACCAGGGCATCGGCGGGGATCTGGCGACCGGCGACGGCCAGGGCCTCGACGATCCCACTCACGGGGTCGAAGAGGACGTCGATCACCGTGCCGAGCTCGTTGCCCAACTCCGACAGCGTTCGTTTGCCGAGCAGTTCGAGCTTCCCGTTCGCGGCGTCCTGTTCCCGCTGGTCGATTGGTGCGCGTGGGGCCCCGTCGTCGGCGACCATGACGGCATCGGCCCCGAACCCGCTCACGTGGTCCCAGTCCACCAACTGCGCCTTCTTACCCCGACCGAGGACGATGGCGGCCACGGTGCGGCAATCGACGGCGGGCAACAGGTGGGCGACCACGCCGAGCTCGTGCGCGGTCGCCCGGCTCACCACCTTGCGGCCCAAGGATTGGCGGAACGACTCGCTCATGTGAGCCCCAGCCGGGCCCGGAAGTCGTCGACTGCCGCGCCGAGGCCGACGAGGTCGTCGCGAACGAAGTCCTTGGTCACCTCGGGCACGACCAGGGCCGATCCCGACACCGCCAGTTGCGCCGGTAGTGGGATATAGCCGGAGCTGCCATCGGTCTTTTCGATTCGGTAGCCGACCACCTCACCGGCGCTGCCCACGACGAGGACCAGATCCCGGACCTTGCCGAGGCTTTCTCCTCCTTCGGTGAGAACGTCGTTCCCCAGCACGTTGCGTTCCGTCGCCGGATTGGCCACGTCCGGAGGAGCCGCTTCGGGCACGACCAGGCTGGACACGTCCAGCACCATGACGGCATGGCGGCCGATGGCGTGAATGGTCTCGGCCGGCAGCACCTCTCGCCGACGTCCCGACAAGAACCCCCGCTTGTTGAGGGTCAAGCCGACCAGCCGGCCCGCCTCTGGGTCGTAAATGACGTCGCGGACCTCCGCGACGTCTTCGCCACCGTGCACCGTCACCACCGGGAGCCCGTTGATGCTCGACGCCATCATGAGCAGCTTCACTGCTTGGGCTTTCGAGTCGCGATCACACGACCGGTCCGGCTACGCAACCGCAGCACCACGAATGTCGCGACGGCGATGACGACCAACACGAGTACGAGGACCAGCCAACCGAGCGCGGACATCACTGAACTCTATGCCCGGGCGCCTAGAGGGTCATGCGGCCCGCCATCCGATTCGGCCCCGCACGGTACCCGTCACGGCACCAGCACTCGCAGCGCCCCGGAAAGGCACTCGAAGCGAAGGGGCGTGCCCAGGTCTTCGACCTCGCCGTCGAGGGCCACCTCGACCCGCCTGCGATTGAGGTCGCACACCGTCGCCACCGTTTGCCAGCGCAGCACCAGCGGGGAGCGGGCCAGGCGACCGAGCACCACGGCGCCCACGATGCGCAGCCGCGAGAGGGGCCGGTCGGCCCGAACGACGCGGACATCGAGCACGCCGTCATCCACACTCTCGCGGTCACCCAAGTCGAGCAGACCCTCGCCGTAGGTTCCGTTGCCGACGAAGACCATCCAGGCGCAGTGGGTGACGCCGTCCACCTCGACGTTGACCCGGCTGCCTTCACGGAGCTGCTCGTAGGCCGCCACCACGTTGGCAACGCCCTTTCGCAGCCGGCGCTGATGGACCTCGCGGCGGATCACGATCTTGGGGTACAGCCCGATGCTCGAGTTGTTCACGAAGCATTTGCCGTTGACCCGCCCGACGTCCACCGAGATGACTCGGCCGGTCGCCGCCTTTTCGGCGGCGTCGAGGTCCTCGATGCCGACGTCCTTGGCAAAGTGGTTCCGGGTCCCCGCGGGAATCGCCAGCAGCGGCACCTCGGTTCCGACCAGTTGCTCGGCCACCGTCCTGATGGTGCCATCCCCGCCGGCCGCGCCGACGAAGCTGCACCCGGCCGCCATGGCCTGCTTGACGGCCTCGACGAGCTGGTCGGGCGGGCACTCCTCGACCCGGTGGCCGGGGAAGCGGGAACGGAGTTCCTCGACCGACGTCGCGTTGGGTCCCGAACCCGGATTGACAAAGATCGCCCCACGGAGCGTTTCGTCACCGCCCGCCGCTTCGGTCATCGGCCCATCCTCCCACCTGTCATGCCCTCGCCGATCCGCCGAAAACGGGGGCTCTGGTCGGGGCGAGTTGGCTGGCTCGCCCCGACCAGTCTCCTTCGCAATCGACCGATTTCCCGTGACGAAGGCAACGTTGGCGACAATTTCACGGGTCCGCCGATTCGTCGTCACGCCTGTACCCACGGCGGCCATGCCGTCAAACCGCCACGATGGGGCCGAATCGGGCGGATCACGCGGGTGCTGCTCGGCGGCGAACGAGGCGATCAGGCCGATCGGGCCGCCGTTCGCCCACCGCAGCCCTGGCTGCACGCCATGGCGCCCGGCGACGGGTACGTCATCGAGCAGTAGTCCGGCGGGGTTCCAAAACCGTTTTGGTCACTGGATGTATCTATTTCATCGGTTTGTGGCAACAACGCGCGCTCGGCGGCCCTGCCGGCCACGCGGCCGCCGAATCCGACCGCCCTACCCGTTGAGGGCGTCCAGGTCGGACGGCTGGCCGTCGACGAAGATCCGCACGTTGCCGGCACCCTCGGTTCGCCAGGTCCCGTCGCGCTCGCGGATGAGCGCCGTCTGCTCGTCGATGGCGGCGATACGCAACCCCCCAGCCGCCAGGCTGAACGTCCGGTGCGCCTTCTCCGGCGACCAGGTGTTGGCATGGGGCAACACCGCCACCTGTTCGATCAGCCCGAGTCCCAAGGTCAGGGCGCCGCCGCGAGGGTCGATCATGGGGTCGCACAACGCCATGGCGCCCGCCGACGACCCGGCGACGACCGCCCCGTCATGCCACGCCTCCTCCAGCGCCTGCCACACCTTGGAGTCCTTCAGCACCGAGCGGAGGTGAAGCGGGGACCCGCCGCCCAGGTAGATGAAACGCGCCCCCCGCACGACGGCCGCCATCTCGGCCTCCTCGGCGTCGGTGCGACCGAGCACCATCAACCCCCGCACCTGCCCGCCGAGGGCCTCGAAATGCCTGGCCGCGGTGGCCACGGCCCGGTCGGGGTGCTCGTAGGCGGCCGCGGTCGGCAGGACCAGCACCTCGTTCCCCCCGCTCGCCGCCAGCAGGCCGGCGTCGAAGCTGCACTGGTCTCGCCATTCGGCCCCGCCGACAAGGGCGAGCATCCCCGGGTGTGCGGTCGTGGTCATTGCGCTCCTCCAACTCCGGCACTCGTTGAATGGGTCCGAGGCGCCCGCCACACCCGGTCCTCGACGTCGGGCTCGCCGATCGGCGGGCGCCACGCCACACCCTGCACGCACGACGAGAACAGCGGCCCGGCGGCGGGCAACGCGAAGCGGTCGCAGTCCGACACCGACAGTCCAGCCCGGCGCAGCGTCGTCAGCGTGTCCCGGTCCAGGTGGCACCCCGCCGCCATTCGGCTCCACAATGGCGAGACGGCCCCCTGCAACCGCCCTCGCAACCCGCCCGCCGCCACATGCTCGATGAACAGCAATCGTCCACCGGGCGCCAGCCACCGAACGATGGACGCCGCCACGGCCGCCGGGTCGGCCACGCTGCACAACATGAGCGTCGCCACCACCGTGTCGAAGCCGCCCTCGGGCAGGTCGGCCTCCTCGACGGGGACACCGAGGATCTCCCAGGGCACGCTGAGTGTTTGCGCCCGCCATGCCAGCCGGCCTCGCAGGGCCGCGTCGGGCTCCAGGGCGGTGAGCGACGTCACTCGCTCGGGCCGGTAATGCCGCAGGTTGAGCCCGGTTCCGGCGCCGATCTCGAGCACCCGCGCCCCGGGCCGAGGCCAGCAGACGCCGCCGGCGGTCGGCGAGGCCCCGCGCCTCGGTGGCGGCCAGCACCCAGTCGTAGAAGGCGGGGCCCCACCAGTGGCGCGTCATGGCGCAGGTCACCGTAGCGTCCCGGGAAGGAACGCTCCCTCAAAGGTTACTAGTCGGTAATATGGAGGCCATGTCGGTGAAGCGGCTCGGGGTCGTGGGATCGGGGATCATGGGGGCAGGCATCGCCGAGTGCGCCGCCCGGGCCGGCTACGAGGTCGTCCTGCGCGCCCGGCGGCCGGAAGCGGCGGCTGCCATGGTCGAAGCCCTGGAACGGTCACTGGCCCGACGGGTTGACCTGGGGAAAATGCCTCCCGAGGAGCAGCACACGGTCCTTGCCCGGGTGATCGCCACGACCGACCTCGAGGACCTGGTCGAATGCGACTTGGTCATCGAATCGATCGTCGAGGACCTGGCGGCCAAACAACAGCTCTTCGCCCAGCTGGACCGGATATGCCCCGTCGGGGTCATCCTGGCCACCAATACCTCGACCCTCCCGGTCATCGAGCTCGCGATGGCTACCAGCCGGCCCGACAAGGTGTGCGGCATCCATTTCTTCAATCCCGCCGCGGTCATGGCGGTCGTGGAGATTGTTCGACCCCTGACCGCGAGCGCCGAGACCGTCGCGGCCTGCCGTGCCTTCGCCGAAGGCTGCGGCAAACAACCAGTCGAGGTGCGGGATCGGGCGGGCTTCATCGTCAACGCCCTCCTTTTCCCCTACCTCAACAACGCAGCCCGCATGCTCGACGCCGGCGTGGCCAGCCGCGACGACATCGACGCCGCCATGAAGGGGGCGTGCGGGTACCCGATGGGTCCGCTGGCGTTGCTCGACCTGGTCGGCCTGGACACCAGCGTGGCCATTCTCGACGTGCTCCACCGGGAGCTGGGCGACCCCAACTACGCCCCGGTTCCCAGCCTCCGGCGCATGGTGGCCGCCGGTTGGCTGGGCCGCAAGGCGGGCCGAGGCTTCTACCAGTACCCCTGATCCGCCCGCCGGCGACCCGCCCGGACCCGGTCGCGCCCTGTTGGGTCGTACCATCCCAGCGGTATGGATGACGCCGAGCTCGTTGCTGCTGCGCGGGCGGGTGACCGCAACGCTTGGGCCGCCATCTACGACCGCTACGCCGATCGCGTCTATGACTTCTGCGCGTCCATGCTGCGCAACCGGGCCGATGCCAGCGAAGCCATGCAGGAAACGTTCCTGGTCGCCTTCGAAACCCTCGGTCAGCTCGCCCAGCCGGAGCGCCTCGGTGCGTGGCTGTACGCCGTTGCCCACCGAGCGATTCTGGACCGGACGGGCGCCGAGGGTCTGGCGGTCGGCATCGACGCGGCCGGCGACGTGCTCTGGGGATCCGACGCCACCCAGGAGCGGCCTTCTCGCGCCGAGCTGGCCGAGTTCGTCTGGCAGGCCGCCGCGGGCCTCGACGAGCAGGAGCGGGCGTTGCTCGATCTGCACCTGCGCCAGGGACTGGAAGGGCCGGACCTGGCCAGCGCCGCGGGCGCGGCGTCGCGGCCGGCCCGGTCGACGCCAGGGTGCAGCGGTTGGAGGCCCAGGTCGATCGGTCGCTCGGCGCATTGCTGGTCGCTCGCACCGGGCGGCGAAACTGTCCCGAGCTCTATGCCGTCCTCCACGGGTGGGACGGCCGGCTGACGCCGGAGTTCCGCGACCGGGTGACCGCCCACGTGGACGACTGCGAGAAGTGCAACAGCCGGCGCCGCATCGCTCCCAGCCCCTTGGCGCTCATCGCCGCGGCCCCGATGGCGCCCGCCCCGGCCTACCTGCGCTCGGTCGTGCTGGGCAAGGCGGAAATGGACGCCCTGGAGCACGACGGCGAGGGCCGGCCCGGCCCGAGCCGCTTGCTGGCCAGTGCTGGGTGGGTGTTCAACGGCGACGGGTTCCCCGATCTCACGGGCGACCAGCGCGCCGGGCGGCCCCGCTCGACGGGGCCCGTGTTCGCCAGCATCCGACCGACGACGGTGATGGCGGCGGGTGCCGGCGCGGGCGCCGCGGTGGCGGCCGGTGCGAGTTCGGCGACGGCCCCGACGGCGTTTGTCCCCATCGTCGACCCGGCCCGCCCTCGCCCACCCGACGACCGACGGGGCATCCTGGTCGGAGGTCTGGCGGGCCTCATCATCCTGTTCGCGGCCATCGTGATCGTGGTCTCGAGCCGGTCGAAGGGGAGCCCGTCGGGCGCCATCGCGGTCGGCGTCACGACCAGTACGGCCACCGCGTCTTCGCAGCCCACGACCACGGCCTCGACCGCACCGCCGACGACGCCGCCGACCAGCCTGGCGCCCACCACGGTCGTGACCGTCGGTCACCTCATCGTCGGTGGTTCCAAGTCCGTCGAGCTGGGAACCAGTGCCAGCAGCGCCTCGCTGATCGTCGGCAACGACGGGCCGGCACCCCTCGACTACTCGGCCACGGCGTCGGGCGCCGGCCTGTCCGTGAACCCCGTCACGGGCACACTCGGTCCGAGCGCCAGCCAGACGCTTACGGTGGCGTTGGACCGCTCGGCTCCGGCCACAGGAACCTTCACGGGCACCATCGTCATCGCCAGCCCGGGGGGAACGATCAACGTCACGGTCAACGCGATCGTCGACCCCGGCCCTTCGATCATCGGCGAGAACTATGCGCCCCGGGTGGTGTACACCAGCGGTTGCAACTCGCAAACATCGACCACGAAACCGACCACGTCGACCACATCGACCAACGCCACGACTTCGATGGTCACCGCGACGGTCACGACGACCTTGCCCTTGCAGATCGTGGTGTTGCACTGGCAGAGCTCCGTCAATGGTGCCGGCACCCGCACCATGACGGGAACTGGGAGCGCCTACAGCGCAACCTTGGGTCCCTTCGCCATGACGGGTCAGGTCGACTGGTGGATCACCGCCATCGACAGCGCCAACGCCACCGGAACCTCGAGCCACCACCTGTTGCCGGTCACCTGCTGACGCGACTGCGACGGGGCGGCCCCCCCTTGCTCCGCCCCGTCGTAAAACGCAGTACTAGATGACGTCGCCTCGGATCGCCATGGCGACCGCGTGCGTCCGGTTCTTGGCACCCAGGCGATGCACGATGATGTGCACCTCCTTCTTGATGGTGCTCTCGGCGTAGGCCAGTTCGTGGGCGATGTCGGAGGTCGTCCAGCCCTGGGCCAAGAACCCCAGGACGGTGACGTCGCGTGGTGTCAGCCCGCTTCGACGGGCCAGCTGGTCGGCTTCGACGTCGGCCCGGACGAAACGAGCGGGCCCCCCGACGACAGAGCCGCCCGTCGGCATCGGGACCACCTGATGGAGGGCGAGCCCTCGGGGTGCGTGGACTTCTTCTGGGTACGCAAGGGGCGACACGGATGCGACAGTGATGGCTTTCTCCTCCCGCGCGGAACGACTCGTTCCGAGACTCCTGATCGTTCGTGTTTCACGATGCGCCCGGCCGCCGCGGCCGTCTAGGGGGAGCCCTGCCCTATCAGGTCGATCAGGCGCAGCGTTCCGTCAGTGGCTGGGCCAGGCGGCGCTCGGCGCCCCAGAGCCACTGTCGCTGGCGTGAGTCGGCCTCGACCACGCCCCGGGCAACCTGAGCGACCTCTACGTGCGAGGCGTGCGACTGGGCCCGGAGCAACGCCAGCGCGTCGGCCTCGCTGCAGTGAAGGAATCCGACCACGACGTCGGTGGCCTCCTCGATGGGTGCGCGCCGCGAGAAACGATTGGAGGTGGTCGGCATTCGAAAAGACCTTCTTCCCTCGAAAAGCCAGTCTCGGTCCCTGGAGCCCAGGGAGAAAGCAAGGCTGACTACCCCTCTAACGTACCGCAGCGGGCTGGAGTTCCCTTGCCTACTCGGCTCGATCGACGAGGGCCAGGTCGGCGGCCGTGAGGACACCGTTGTCGAGCAGGTACTGGCCAAGATCGTCCTTGGCATGGCTCCCCTCGAAGAACGTCCCGCTGTCCGCCAAGCGCAACCGGATCCGTTCCAGGTGCTTTCGGACTGCCGTGCCGGTCCACCCCGAACCCAGCAGATCGGCCGCCTCCTGGTAGCTGAGCGGGTGGGCCCCCCGTCGAGGCCAGGCGCGAAGCAGGGGTGAGAACACCGCCGCCAGGGCCTGGCGGGCGCTCTCGGTCAGGTGCAGATCCTCCGCCGTGATCGTGCCGGAGGCGCCGAGTTCACTCGGGCGACGCAGCGCCAGGGCGGTGTCGGGCACGTGGATATCGAGGCGGTGGGTGTAGATGGCGCCCGGTACGAGGACGCCGAGGGGCGAGACCGCGATGGCGTGGCGTTGCCCCGGCCGGAGGGTGATCATGGCCGAGCCATAGCCGGGATCGAGCAGCAGGTTCCGTTTGGCGCTGAGGTTGGCCAGCCACCAAACCCCCTGGTCGAACTCGACGGCCAGCGCCCGCCTCGAGATCCCCATGTCCTGGGGGTCGAGTCCGATGACGCCCGGGGTGACTGTGGCTGACCCCGCGGTGCCTGTGGTGCCCGCCGGGCCGGCGCTACCGGCGGGGCCCGTGCTGCCAGCCGGGTTGGCGGGGCTGCCGACGGCGTCCGGAGGCGGCGTCGGCGGCAGTCTCGGCGCGCAGGTCCGCCCGGCCGAAGATGAGCGGCCGGCCGATGGCGGCAGTCAGCCGGTCGTCGCCGACACAGACCAAGACCTGGGCTGCCGATGCCGTTGACGCCGGTGCTCCCGGGCCGGCCATTGCCGTTTCTCGAACCACGACACCCTCACCTTACGGCCCTGCTTGGGCTCCCTGACGGCGACCCGCCCACCTCGGACCTGTCCAAATGGCCATTTCGTTGGGGTCGACGCTCAGTCCGCGCGAAACTAGTAGGCGAAATGGAGGCCGAAGTCCTGGGGACCGTGGCGTCGACCGAGACGGTGGTGACTTCGGAGGGTTTCCGGGTCGGGCCGTTCGATGATCCCGACCGCTATCAGATCGGTGAGCCGGTCGAAGCGGGAGCCGAGGGAATCCTCTATCGGGGCCAGCTGCTGACGCCCACGAGCCGCCTTTCGCTTCCCGTTGCCGTCAAGGCCCTCCAGCCCGTCTACTCGGCCCGCATCGATCAGTGGGCCGCCCGGTGGCGCGACCAGGTCGAGCTGCTTCGGTCGCTGCAGATACCCGGTCTGGTGGGGGTCCGCGAAGGATTCGTCGGCCCGCTGCCCCATCACGAGGGCGCCGAGGTCGCGGGCCGCAACCTGTACCTGGTGATGAACTGGGTCGAGGGCGAAGCCCTCGACCACTGGGTGCTGCGCCACCGGGGCGTCGACGTGGGCAATGCGCTGAAGCTCCTCCTGCCGGTGGCGGTGGCGGTCGACACCATGCACGGCGGGCAGCTGACGGGATCGGTGCCTGTGGTGCACCGCGACATCAAGCCCGCCAACATCCTGATCGGCAAGGGCGGCTCGGTACTGGTGGACTTCGGCCTCACCAAGGGGCTGCTGTCCGGTCACCCGGTAGGGCGGGCGGGCACCCCGGGCTATATCGCCCCCGAGGTCGTGGCGGGCGGGGGCTACACGGCGGCGGCCGATCGGTACGCGTTCGGCGCCACCGTGTTCTTCCTGTTGACGGGCCGCCATCCCTCGACGGGGGCCAAGCCGGCCGAGTTGCGTCACCTGTTGGAGACCCCCGCGACCGATGCGGCGGAAACCATCCCGCCGGAGTTGGTCGAGCGGGTCCTCGCCATGCTCGACCCCGATCCTGACCGGCGCCCGACCGCACTGGCCAACTGGATCGCCCAGCTCCGTCAGAGCAGCCTGGACGACGAGGCGCTCAGCGTGCGGCTGGCGCCGCCCGCGCCGGCCCGGCCCCGACGCTTCCGCGGCGCGATGAGCGCTCGGTCGGGTGCCCCCACCGGGGGCTCAACGGGTCGCACCGCGATGCCAACGGCGGCCGCGAGGACCGCGGCAGCAACTCGCGGCGCCAGCGCCAGCGCCAGCGCCAGCGCGACGCCCGCCATGACCGGGCCCGCGACCGCGGACGGACCGTCGGGTTCGCAGCCCGAGCGCCACTCCGGCGGGCTGATCACCGCCACCGACGGCGTCGAGGTCGGCCTCGAAGGTGCCGGTCACGCCAGCCCCCGCCGGGGCGGGGCCCACCGGGCGGCGCACCGAGGTCCGCTTCACGCCCACCACCAGCGGCTGGTCGCCAGCCGTTACCCCCTCGTCGTCGTGCTCGCGATCGCCTTGACAATCGTGGCCAGCGACGCCAGCGCCCTGGGCCGCACCGCCAGCAGCTCGGGGCCGACCCAACTTCGCACCACCGGCGATCCCGGCGGATCGTCGGCGTCGGTCTCCCAAGGCTCGCGGCCCGACGGTGGCGGCCTGCGCAACGTGCTCGACGAACCCCCCGCGGCGGCCGCGTCGGCCGGTTTGAAGGACAACGGCATACCGCTGCCCGCCACGACCGTGCCCGTCGCCAGCCCCTGCTACCGGAGTTACCTGTCCACGTGCGGCCCCCTCGTGTGGTCGCCTGCGGTGGTCAACAAGGCGCTCACCGTGCGCTTCACCTACTCCCCCGCACATCCCATCGCTGGTCAACTGGTGACGTTCGTGGTTGCGGTCGACGACCCCGACGACGGCCACAATGTTTCCATCGACGGCGTGTATCTCGGCGACGGGGCCGGGGCGGCGGGGGCGGCCTCACGGCCCGGCGCGGTCAGCACCGGCCCCGGCTGCCAGACCCCGCATGGCACCTGGCCTGCCCCGAAGTCTGGTGGTCCCGGTCACCTCGACCGCTCGATATCCAACGTCTATGCCAATCCCGGGACGTATCAGGTCCACTTCACCGCCTCGAGCGGCCAGGACGTGAGCCCGTGCTTCCCGCCCGACCCCTACGCCAGCATGGGTCAGAGCGCCACCCAGACCGTGACCGTCGATCCTCCGCCCCCGCCGCCGACGACCACGACGACCAGCACCACCGAACCGCCGCCCCCGGACACCACGACCACGGCCGTGACCACCGGCGGGTTCCCCTAAGAGGCCCGCCCTACTCGATGCGTTTGCAGCGACAATGGAGTGATGCCTGAACCACGCCTGACACCTGGCGCCTCCGCGGCCCGGCCCCGCCGGGCCCCGTGGATGATGCGGACCTACTCGGGTCACTCGACCGCGGCCGCCTCCAACCAGCTGTACCGCACCAACCTGGCCAAGGGCCAGACCGGCCTGTCGATCGCCTTCGACCTGCCCACCCAGACGGGGTACGACCCCGACGCCCCCGAGGCGGCCGGTGAGGTCGGCAAGGTCGGCGTCCCGGTGGCGCACCTGGGCCACATGGCCCAGCTCCTCGACGGCATCCCCCTCGACGAAATGAACACGTCGATGACGATCAACGCCACCGCCGCCTGGCTGCTCGGGCTGTACGTGGCGCACGCCACCAACACCGGCGTCGACGCCCGCCTCTTGGCCGGCACCACCCAAAACGACATCGTCAAGGAGTACCTGTCCCGCGGGACCTACATCTTCGGCCCCGAGGCCAGCCGCCGGCTCACGGTCGACACCATCGCCTGGGCCGCCCACCACGCCCCACGCTGGAACCCGATCAACGTCTGCAGCTACCACCTGCAAGAAGCGGGCGCCACTCCTGTCCAAGAACTTGCCTACGCCTTGGCGACCGCGATCGGGGTCCTGGACGCGGTCCGTGCGTCGGGCCAGATCGACCCGGCTGCGTTCCCCGCCGTGGTCGGCCGGATCAGCTTCTTCGTCAACTCGGGTATCCGCTTCGTCGAGGAAACCTGCAAGATGCGGGCCTTCACCCGGCTCTGGGACGGCATCTGCGCCCGCCGCTACGCGGTCGACGATCCCAAGCTGCGCCGCTTCCGCTACGGCGTCCAGGTCAACTCGCTCGGCCTCACCGAGTCCCAGCCCGAGAACAACGTGGCGCGCATCGTGCTCGAAACCCTGGGGGTCACCCTGTCGGCCGATGCCCGCGCTCGCGCCATCCAGCTCCCGGCTTGGAACGAGGCGCTGGGCCTCCCCCGCCCCTGGGATCAGCAATGGTCACTTCGGATCCAGCAGGTGCTGGCCTACGAGACCGACCTGCTGGAGTACGACGACATCTTCGAGGGCTCGAAGGTGATCGAAGCCCGCACGACCGAGCTCATGCACTCGGCGACAGCCGAACTCGACCAGGTGCTGGCGCTGGGCGGCATCTTCTCCGAGGCGGGCATCGCCGAGGTCAAGGCCCGCCTGGTGCGCAGCCAGGTCGACCGCACCAGGAAGATCGAGACCGGCGAGTTGCCCGTGGTGGGCGTCAACGTCTTCACCACGACTGCCCCCTCGCCACTCGACGGCAGCGATCTCATTCTGCGCGTCGACCCGGCCGAGGAGGCGGCGCTGGCCGAGGAGGTGGGAAAATGGCGCGCCGGGCGCGCCGCCGAGCGAGGTGGGCGCAGCTTTGGATCAGCTGCGACGAGCGGCCGAGGACGGTACCAATGTCATGCCGGCCACCATCGCGCTCGCCCATGCGGGCGGGACCACGGGCGAATGGGCCGACACCTTGCGAGCCGTCTTCGGCGAGTACCGGGCACCCACTGGTGTGACCGGGTCCGTCGGCCTTCGGGGGTCCGAGCTCTCGGCCGTCCGAGCGGCAGTCGCATCACTCACGACCGACTTGGGCGGCCCACCGCGGATCCTGGTCGCCAAGCCCGGCCTCGATGGTCACTCCAACGGTGCCGAGCAGATCGCAGTGGCGGCCCGCGACTCCGGTTTCGAGGTGGTGTACCAGGGGATCCGTTCGACGCCGGCCGAGATTGCCGCCGCGGCCCGCGACGAGGACGTCGACCTGGTCGGGCTGTCGATCCTGTCGGGATCGCATCTCTCGCTCGTTCCCGACGTGATGAAGGAACTGGCGGCCGCGGGTGTGTCGGTCCCCGTCGTCGTGGGCGGGATCATCCCGGCCGCAGATGCCGAGGAACTCCGGCGCTGCGGCGTTGCGGCGCTGTACACGCCGAAGGACTTCGAGGTGACCCGGATCATGGCCGAGTTGGTCGAGCTCGTCCGGCGCGACCAGCCCCCTTTTCCCCAGTCCTGATCGATGGCGCCGCGGCGGGTCATCCCGTTGACCTACGGGTGGGAGACGCTGCCGAGGTCGGTTTCGATCCACGGCGCCGACCCGTCGATCCGGTTGCGGGAGCCGGTGCCGGGCGTGCTGGTCGAGGTCGACGGCGGGTGGATCCTGCTGGATACGGGCTACAACACGGCGCTGGTCCGGGACCGCTGGTGGCACCGCCGATTCCACGGCGACGCCGATTACGTCCCCGAGCTGGCGCCGTGTGATCCGGGCGGCGAGCCGCTGCTGGCCGCGTTCGACCTGGTCGGGGTCGATCCAGGCGACGTGGTGGCGGTGGCGCTCAGCCACCTGCACTCCGACCATGCGGGCGGCTTGCGCCTCTTCGCCCCCGACGTGCCGGTGTACTGCCAGCGCCGCGAGTTGGAGTACGGGCTTCGGCCCGGTCCCGAGCCAGAGTCGCATGGCCTGTGGCGTATCAACTACGACGACCCGGCAATCGACTGGCGGCTGCTCGACGGGGACGCTTCGCTGGCGCCGGGCGTCGACGCGGTCGCTACCTATGGACACACCGTCGGGCATCAGAGCTTCGTCGTCAGCGGGGCCTGGGGCGGTGGCGATGACGACGCCACGGAGACGGATTGCCCCGGCTACGTGTTCGCCTTCGACGCGGCCGATCTGACGGAGAACATCGAGTCGGAACTGGCCGTGGGTTCGTTCATCGACTGCACGGCCGAGGAGACGATCGACGCCATCCGCCGGCTGAAGAGCATCGCCAAGCAGCGGGGCTATCGGTTGTTGCCCGGTCACGACCCTCACGCCTGGCCGGCGTTCACGGCGGAGCTGGGAGTACCCGGCCCGTAGCCACTGCCCGTGACATTCGTCATGGCGGATTCCGACCGTCTGGCACTTCTCGGACGGCTCCGATTCGTTCATTGTCGAAGGAGCGACGAGACGACGGGGGCCGGTGATGGCAGCGAGGGCAGCGACGGCGATCAAGGTGGAGGGCCTGCGCAAGTCCTACGCCCGCTTCGAAGCGGTACGGGGCGTGACCTTCGAGGTGGCCGAGGGCGAGGTGTTCTGCCTGTTGGGTCCCAACGGTGCCGGAAAGACCACCACGGTGGAGATCCTGGAGGGCTATCGCCGGGCCAGCGCGGGCACGGTGGAGGTGTTGGGCCTCGACCCGGCCTCGGCTGGTCCGGCGCTGTACGAGCGGGTCGGCATCGTGTTGCAGGAATGCGGCGTCCAAGACGACCTCTCCGTCGTGGAGGTGCTCGCCATGTATCGCAGCTACTACCCCCACCCCCGCCCGATCGCCGAGGTACTCGACCTGGTCGAACTCGACGTCAAACGCGACGCTCGGGTCAAGACCCTCTCCGGTGGCCAGCGGCGCCGTCTCGACCTGGCCTTGGCTCTGGTCGGCGACCCCGACCTCATCTTCCTGGACGAACCCACGACCGGTTTCGACCCGTCAGCCCGCCGCCACGCCTGGTCGAGCATCCGGGCGTTGTGCTCACTCGGAAAGACCGTGTTCCTCACCACCCATTTCATGGACGAGGCCCAAGCGCTGGCGGACCGAGTGGCAGTCATGGTCGGGGGGCAGATCGTGGCGGCGGGCACACCCGCCGATTTGGGGGGAAGGGACCGGGCCCCGACCCAGGTCCGTTTCGACCTGCCCGCCGGCGTCGACGTGGCTGACCTCCCCGACCTGGGACCCGTCCAGATCGCTCCCACCTCGACGGGTTTGGTGGTGGCGACAGCCCAGGCGATGAGGGTGACCAACCAGTTGACCGGCTGGGCACTCGAGCGGGGGTATGACCTGGCGGGCTTCTCGGTGTCCCAGCCGACGCTGGAAGACATCTACCTGTCCCTCACCCAAGGCGAACTGGTCCGATGACCCTCGCCGCGACCGCCGCCGACTGCCGGACACGCGACCGCGGCGGCGGCGCTCGCCGTTCCCGGTGGGCTCAGCTGGGTTTGGCCGTGCGCCAGGTGCGCTACGAGCACCGCTCGTTCTGGCGAAACCACAGCCGGGCGTTCTTCAGCTTCGTGATGCCGGTGGTATTGCTGGTCATCTTCGGCGCCCTCGGCTCCGGTCAGCGCATCGCCGAACGAGGCAACATCGCGTACACCACGTTCTTCGTCCCCGGCATCTTGGCCTACGGGATTATCACCGCCACATTTTCGAACCTGGCCTCCAGCCTGGCCCTGCTCCGCGACCAAGGGGTGCTGAAGCGGGTGCGGGGAACACCGCTACCGACGTGGGCGTACATGGCCGGGCGCATCGGCGCCTCGGCCCTGGCCATGACGGAACTGGTGGCGGTGATCTTGGCCACCGGGTGGGCGGCCTTCGGAACCCAGATCCGCGTCTCCACGATGCCCGGCCTGGGGGTGGCGTTGCTGGCGGGCATGGTGTGTTTCACGGCCCTCGGCATCGCGGCGACCGCCGTCATCCCCAACGCCGACTCGGCCCAGCCGATCACCGCGGCTCTGGTGCTGCCGTTGACCTTCGTCTCCGGAATCTTCTTCGTGCCGGAGAAGGGCCCTCGGTGGCTGAGCCAACTGGCGGGTCTTTTCCCGGTCAAAGCGTTGGCAGGCGCCTTGCAGTTCGCCTACGACCCCCGCACGCGCGGTGCCGGCGTCGGGGGCCACGACCTGGTCGTCCTCGCGTTGTGGGCCGCCGTCGGAATCGCCTCGATGCGCTTCTTCCGATGGGGACCGACGCGTTCCTAAGCCCATCCAGATCCGAACCACGAGCTAGGAGGAGCACCAATGGCCAAGACCCAGCAGAAGATCGTCTCGGGGCGCTGCCCCAACCACGGGATCGTGCAGGGCACCAAGAGCGTCCCCACGGTCAGCTTCCCGTTTATCGTCTACGGGGTGCGCCGGGCGATGGCAGCCATGGATCCCGGCCACTGCCCGCAATGCGGCGCCAAGCTCGCCAAAGTCTGATTCGGGAGCTCGGTTTCGGGTTCGGCTTCGGCTTCGGTTTCGGCTTCGGCCGGGCGTCGTTTGAGGCACCATGAAAATCGTGCGCGGGAACGACGGGCGGGGCGGCGAAGATCTCGAAACCGGCCCCGCCAACCCGTCCGAATCCGCCGGTCGAGTTGCCGCCGTGGCATTCGCGGCCCTGCTGTTTTTCCCGATCAAGGATCTGTTCGACAGCCACGTGTCAGCACTCCGGATGGGTCTGGCACTGGCCGGAGTGGCGGTCTTTTTCGTGGTGTACCTGTGGCGGCTGGTTTTCGGGCCCATGACACCCCGACCGTCGCGCGCCAGTTGGATTTCGCTGGCTGTGGCGTCGGCGGTGGTGGTCGCGCTGGTGGTCGGCGACAGTCCCGAGCGATGGGCGCCGCTTTTCATCTTCGTCTCGGCCGTCATCGGCGTCCGGGTGGGCCTTCCCTGGGCGGCCTACGGCATCGCCGCCTGCACCGTCCTCTCGGCGGCCGCCCTGGTGTCCACTGCGCCGATCGAGAACGCGTTGGCCATAGCGGTGCAAACCCTCGCGGTGGGCGCGTTCACCGTCGGTATGCGCAAGCTGCGGGCCACGATCAACGAGCTCCAGGAGGCCCGTGAACAGCTGGCTCGTTTGGCGGTGACCGAAGAACGGCTTCGGTTTGCTCGCGACCTCCACGACCTGTTGGGTCAGAGTCTCTCGGTCATCGCCCTGAAGGCCGACTACGCCGGCCGGCTGCTCCCGGCGGAGGCCGAACGGGCTGCCAAAGAGGTCGCCGACATCGACACCGTGGCCCGTCAGGCGCTGACTGAGGTCCGCGACGCGGTCAGCGGCTACCGCCAACCCACTGTCGCCGAGGCGATCGTGGCCGGGAGGGCGGCACTCGACGCGGCCGGTATCGACACCACCTACGACATCGCCCCGGTCGCGCTCCCTCCAGTCCTCGACACGGTGCTTGCCTGGGCACTGCGTGAAGCCATCACCAACGTCATCCGTCACAGTCGGGCCCAACACTGCTGGATCCAGGTCACGGCGGGACTGGTCGAGGCGGCGGCCGAGATCATCGACGACGGGATCGGGGGGCCAGGTGAACCGCTGGCGGGATCGGTGACAGCGCTCACGGTGGACGAAACGCTGCCGGGATGGGCCGGCAACGGACTGGTCGGATTGGCCGAGCGCGTCCGAGCGCTACACGGTCGCCTTGAGGTCGCGGCTCGTCCCGAAGGCGGCTTCCGGCTCAAGGCCAGCATTCCAACTGCGGCCTCACTGGCCGGCCTGTCCAAATGATCCGCGTCCTGCTGGCCGAGGATCAGGTCATGGTCAGGGAGGCCTTGGCCAACCTGCTGTCCCTGGAGGCCGACATCGAAGTGGTCGCCCAGGTCGGCCGGGGCGACGAAGTCGTGGCCGCAGTCGTGGCCAGCCGGCCCGACGTCGCATTGCTCGACATCGAGATGCCGGGCCAGGACGGGCTGGCGGCGGCCGCCGCCGTTGCCCGCGAGGTCCCAACCTGTCGCGTCCTCATCCTCACGACCTTCGGGCGGCCGGGCTACCTACGTCGAGCCATGGATGCCGGCGCCCAGGGTTTCCTGATCAAAGACGCACCGGCGGCCCAGCTGGCCAGGTCGATACGTCGCGCCATGACGGGAGAACGAGTCATCGACCCAGCCTTGGCAATCGCGGCGCTGACCGAAGGCGACTGCCCGCTGACCCCAAGGGAACAGGACGTGATCCGCGCCTGTCGGGACCGGGCCACCGTCGCCGACATTGCGGCGTCGGTGCACCTCTCCTCCGGAACGACCCGCAACCATCTGTCCTCGGCAATGACAAAACTCGGCGCCCGCAATCGCGCCGAGGCCCTGCGGATCGCCGAGGACAAGGGCTGGCTCTGACCTCCGATGGGATGCGATTGCAAGGACTTGTAAGCGGGCGGTCAGGTGCGGGCACGGGCACTATGGCGCAATTGTGGTCATGGCGGTCACCGTTCACGCCTCGTCGTCGCCTGATTCGGCCCCCGGGGTCGGGGGCGCCGGGGTTGTCGCGGTCGTCGGCGTCGTGGTCGCGGTGGTCGTCCTTGCGGGCCTGCTCGCTGGTTGCGGACGCCGCCGGGTGCCGCTGCTGACGCCGACCGCGGCGCTCGGGATCATTCGAACCGAGCGCGAGCTCAACGATCGGGCCAATGCGGCGCTCGACGTCGACCTTCAGGATCGCCACGAGACGGGCGCCGCGGCACGGATCGACGACGATGGATTCCGCCGACTTCTCGAGGCGGGGAAGACGTCGGTTCCCGACGTGGTCCACACAAGCGCATCTCGAGCATTCGTCCCCCGTCAGTACGACTACCCCGCGGAGTTCCTGGGCCAGTGGACCGAAACCGGGGCCGACGGCACCCATGGCACATCGCTGGGGCTCTTTGTCCGCCTGGCGCCGGGCGACGCCTGGCGGGTCACGCTCTACATCGATGCGCCATCCGACTCCCCCGATCCCCTTCCAGAGCTGGCGGTCGACCGGGACGGCTATGCGGTCCGCCTGTCAGCGGGCCAGACGCACAAGCTGCGCACCAGCGCGGACGACATCACCCGCGACTTGGCGGAGTACTGGAACGGGTACGCCGATCCGACGGTTCCGCTCTCACCCGCGCTGGCGGCGGGGAGCTGGACGACGCAGCGGAACGAGAACACGCGCCAAGACGTGGCGAAGAAGGCCCGCGAACAGCAGTCGGAGCGCTTCTCAGCGTCCGCGGGACCGTACCGGTACAGCACCGCCTACCGCACCCGGTCCGGTGACACCTTGCTGTTCATCTCCCTGGTGGAGCGCATCGCGGTGTCGGTCGTTCCGCCGATGTCCTTCTCGACCGCTATGACCTACCGCGGGCGTCAGGTCCTCCCATTGTCGGTGACCCAGGGGGCCCACGAAATGTTCGTCGACATCCTCTACACGATCGCCGTCGTCGAACCTCCAGCCGGTCGACCTGTTCGTGTCATCGCCGGCTATTCAGGGCCGATCGGGGCGGCACGCGTCGGCTGATCCGAGTCTTCGAGGTGACGGATCGGGCTGCTTGCGCTACCCACACCGGCGGGCCATGATCGCACTGTCCCGACGCAGGCCGGTCAGTTCCCATGAATCGCCCAACCGCTGCAGCGCCCCCACCAACCAGCCGAGGCCCGGAGTGACACACCATCGCTGACGCCGCCCTGGCAGCCCGGGTCCTGCTTGCTGCGGTGTTCGCAGTGGCGGGACTCGCCAAGCTCATCGACCGCGACAGTGTCCGCGACGCCGCTCGCGCCTTTGGCGTGCCCGGGCCGCTGGTGGCGCCGGTCGCCACGGCGTTGCCGTTCGCCGAGCTCGGTGTTGCCGTCGCACTCGTCATCGCCGCCAGTGCGGTCGCAGGTGCCATCGCCGCCTTGGTGCTGCTGGGTGTATTCATCACGGGTATCACGATCAGCCTCGCTCGGGGCCGCCAGCCCGACTGCCGGTGCTTCGGCCAGGTCCACTCGGCACCGGTCGGCTGGAAGACGCTGATCCGCAACGTCGCCTTCGCCGCGGCAGCCATCGTGGTCGTGGCGGCCGGTCCGGGCTCCAGCCTGCGCGACTGGTCGGCGAGCATGAGCGGACTCGAGTGGCTCGCCCTCGTCGTCGCCATCGTCCTGGCGGTGGCCTTCGTCGTCGAGGGGTCACTGCTGGTCGACAAGTGGCAGCGCAGCAGCAGGAGTCGCGCGGCCTCGGGCCGCCGTGGCGACCGCACGCGTCCGGAATAGCGTCGACTTTGGTTTGAGTTGGTCTCTTGTTGGGAATAACCCCCAACTTCACGGCCTGCGTCCCCCGCTTTTCCCCAAAGTTATCCACAGCTGGTGGAAAACCTCGCTGGATCAGCCCCCGTTCACGACGGGAAAGCAGCGATCGCTGAGCTGGCCGAGCGCGTAGGTCGTGTAGTAGCCGAACACCATTGACCGACATCGCTCGCTCCACGCCAAGGCGTCGGGTGTGGCGATGCGGTGGCTGACTTGGAGGATGCCGCCCTCGAAGACCCGGTACTCGGCCCATGTTCCGGGAAAGTCCTTCACGCAGGCCACCTCGACCCACGGGACATTGCCCGTCTCAGGAAAGCGGCGAACCCGGTTGCGGTGCGTGTGGCCGGCAAAGTATCCGACCAGCGCAGGCCGGCGCGCGACGACCTGGACGAGCGCCTCGGAGTCGTCGGGATGCAGGCCGAAATAGGTGTCGGGCCGTGACCGCGATCCCGGTTTCCAGCAGTGGTGATGGCCGAAGATCAAGACGGGCCGGTCGGCGTCGGCCCCCACCTGGTCCAACCAATTCAACTGGTCGAGATCAAGACGCCCGCTGGCGCAGGCCCCCGACGGCGGTGTCGACCAGCGCCAGGCTCACGCCGGGCAGGTCCACCCGATGGGGTCCCACCTTGGGAAGCGCGGTGTCATGGTTGCCCCGCACCCACCACAACCGCTCGCCGAACGCCTCGCAGTAGAGGGCCCGGAATGCCGCCATCTCCTCCGGTCGGCTGGCATCGGTCAGGTCGCCCTTGGCGATGACCGCGTCAGGCAAAAGGGCGGCCATCTCGGCGACCGCGCCCCGGTTCATGACGTCGGGATAGGGGTCTGCGCCCGGTTCGCTCGAGAGGATCGGGCCGATGTCAAGGCCCGGAATGTCGAGGCGGCCGCACTCGGTCTCACCGAAGTGGAGATCATTGACCGTCGTGATTGTCGCCAGGCGTTCACCGGGGGGTCGCGGCAGGGTGCGGAACTCGATGCCCTCATGGGTGTAGCGCGTGTCGGGATTGAGGCCGTTCAGCGAAATGGGCCGGGGTCCGTCGAAGATGACGGCCTCGTCGTCCGCGACGGTCGTCAGCTCCAACGCCACGCTTTTCCCACCCTCTCTGCTTATCGCAGCCAGGGCCGCTCCCGGCGGGCAGGCGACGGGCGGGCCCACCACCGCCCTGAGAACCGCCACCGGTTCGGGGACGGGTCGGCGGGTGGGAGTTCGGGCGTCGGGCGGGGCCAAAGCAGCTCGACCGCGGCCATGATGGCGGCCATTTCCTCGTCGCTCGGGTCGATCACAAGGGGACGTTGCCGTGCTTGCGGCGGGGTTGTTCCTCCCGTTTGGTGCGCAGCAGGTCGAGGCTGCGGGCCAGAACCGCTCGGGTGTCGGCGGGGTCGATGACGTCGTCGATGTAGCCCCGCTCGGCCGCCAGGTACGGGTTGGCGTAGCGCTCGGTGTACTCCTCGGCCAGCTCGTGGCGGCGCGCCGCGGGGTCGGCGGCTTCGGCCAGTTCCCGCCGGTAGAGGATCTCGACGGCTCCCTCGGGGCCCATGACGGCGAGCTCGGCAGATGGCCAGGCGTAGGCCAGGTCGGCGCCGATCGACTTGGAGTTCATCACGACGTAGGCGCCGCCGTATGCCTTGCGGGTGATGACCTGGATGCGGGGCACGGTCGATTCGCAGTAGGCGTACAGCAGCTTGGCGCCGTGGCGGATGATGCCGCCGTACTCCTGGTCGGTGCCGGGCATGAAGCCGGGCACGTCGACGAAGGTGACGAGCGGGATGTTGAAGCTGTCGCAGGTGCGGACGAAGCGCGCCCCCTTCTCGGAGCTGTCGATGTCGAGGACGCCGGCGAGGACTTGGGGTTGGTTGCCGACGATGCCGACCACCCGGCCCGCGATGCGCGAGAAGCCGCAGAGGAGGTTGGCGCCCCAGTAGGGGAAGTACTCGAAGAAACTGCCGTTGTCGACGACGGCGGTAATGACGGCGCGCATGTCGTAGGGCTTGTTGGGGCTGGCGGGCATGAGATCGGCCAGTTCGGGACACCGGCGCTCCGGGTCGTCGCCGGTGTCGGCGTAGGGGGGTTCCTCGAGGTTGTTGGACGGCAGGAGCGACAACAAGAAGCGGACTTCGTCCAGGCACTCCTTCTCGTCGGCCGACACAAAGCTGGCAACGCCCGACTTGGAGGCGTGGGTCATGGCGCCGCCGAGCTGTTCGAGCGTGACCTCCTCGCCGGTGACGGTGCGCACGACGTCGGGGCCGGTGATGAACATCTGGCTCGAATCGCGGACCATGAAGACGAAGTCGGTGATGGCGGGCGAGTAGACGGCACCGCCGGCGCAGGACCCCATGACGACGCTGATCTGGGGGATGACGCCGGAACATTGGACGTTTCGGTGGAAGATGCCGCCGTAGTACGCCAGGCCGACGACGCCTTCTTGGACGCGAGCGCCGGCGCCGTCGTTGATGCCGACCATGGGCACGCCGATGGAACTGGCCAGGTCCATGATCTTGTGGACCTTTTCACCGAAGACCTCGCCGAGGGAGCCTCCGTTGACGGTGAAGTCCTGGGAGAAGAGGCACACCTTGCGGCCGTCGACGGTGCCGAAGCCGGTTATGACGCCGTCGGTGTAGGGACGCTTTTCCTCGGGGAGGCCGGGGCGCGGGTGCGGGCCAGCATGTCGAGTTCCTGGAAGCTGCCCTCGTCGAGGAGGTAGTCGATGCGCTCCCGGGCCGTCATTTTGCCCTTGGCGTGCTGACGCTCGACGGCGTGGGGAGCGCCGGCGTGCATTGCCTGGCCCTTGCGCCGCTCGAGGTCCGCGAGACGCTCGGTCATGGGATGTTCGGACATCGCTCCGCAGGCTATCTGGGGCGGGTCGAAACCGCCGTGGCGTCGGTGGCCGATCGTGGCCGCTGGCTGCGGCCGGGTAGGCATGGCCCTCGCCCGCGGCCGGCGGGACCGGGCGGGACCTCTGCTCGGGTGTTTGCGGGGCGGCGGTGTCTCGAGAGACGCCGCCGTGCATTCGTTCCCATTCGCCCGAGTCCACCTTGTAGCGGGTCTCGCAACCACCGGCGCAGCTCGCGTTCGACGTGCTGGCGGGCATTTCGATGAGCGTTCGAAGGTGGTATCACACCCTTCTCATGCCGCGCCGGCTGATTTCGAACCGAACCTTCGCGCCCTCAGGCAACTTCCGCGCGTTGGTGGGCTATGAGCGCGTTTTCGCGCCAAGGTTGCCTGAGGGCGCGAAGGAACGCCGAAATCGCCGGCAACGACGGGCCGGCAGGTCCGGCATCGCGAGGCCTAGATGGGCCGACGGCGGAGAAGGCGCTGCCGGTAAGGCAGGATGTTCGGGCGCGAAACGAGCGCGGGGCGGGTGCCGGAAGCTCATCGTTCGCGACGGCTACCGCCCGCGGAGGCATGGAGGTCGAGCGAAAGGTCGACTGAGCGGTCGGGCCGTCATTGTGGCCGCTGCATCGTGTCCGGGCAGCGGCAGACTGCATCGGTGCCGCCCGTACCACCGGTCGAACCGCCGCCCAGCCGGTGGATCTTTCCCGAGACAGTGGCCGCGATCGCGGCCGCAGCGGGTGAGGGAGAGATGATCGGCGTGGGCGCCGATCTCGAACCGGGAACCATCCTGGCTGCCTACCGCCACGGCCTGTTCCCAATGCCCGTGCGCCGGGGCGTCACCGCGTGGTGGTCACCAGAACAGCGGGGCATCCTCCCCTTGGACGGGCTCAAGATCAGCCGTTCGCTACGAAAGGCGCGCGACCGCTTTCAAATTCGGATTGACACCTCGTTCGCCGAGGTTATCGACGCCTGCGCCGACCGGACTCGGCCCGGTGCATGGATCAGCAAGGAAATCAAGCGGGCATACCTGCGCCTGCACAGTCTTGGGTGGGTTCACTCCGTCGAAGCTTGGTCGCCTGACGGTCGTTTGGCCGGTGGGCTGTACGGCGTAGCGGTCGGAGGTCTCTTCGCCGGCGAGTCGATGTTTCACCGAGAACCGGATGCCTCCAAGGTGGCATTGGTTGCCCTCGTCGACCGGCTACGGGCGGGCGGCGCCTCCCTGCTCGACGTGCAGTGGGTCACCCCACATCTCGAGTCTCTCGGCGTCGTGGCGATCCCGCGAGCCGAGTACCACCAGCGCTTGGCCACCGCGCTGGCGTTCCCCCGCCCGAGCGCCTGGGATGTATCGCCCATCCCGTAGTGGGCACGAGGTCGGGCGGGGGCGGTCGTGGCAGCTTGGCGGTCGTGACAACCCCGGTGCGGGTCGACCTGCTGATACTGCGGCATACGCATGTAGATGCGAGCCCGGGGTGTCAATGAGGGACCACTTCACGGGACGAAGCCCACCTGGGTGACCGGTTAACCCTCAACACCGGCGCTTCGGTCGGACATCGCCCGGACTCGCACCTATCACTCTAGGACCGCTGCAGGCCGCCAGCAACGGGTACTGCGGCGGTCGCTAGGCCCGGGCGGCCGCCAACCGTTCGGCCCGCCTGGCAACAGGCACGGCGTCGATCCGTTCGCAGACCGCGGCAAAATCAGCCGTCGGTCCACGCCAGCGGAGGTCCTCGACGTGGTCGAGCAGCGAACGATCGACTCTCAACGTCGCCAGGTCCTTAAACAACATGGCCAGGTCCCGCCCCGCCGCCAACGTCGCAGCCAGGGCCGGACCCCCTCGGACCGACACCTCCCAGTCCGACCCCCGCTCGGGGATCCGTTCGATGGTGCCGTACCGGGCGAGCACGGTGGCGGCCGACTTGGGCCCCCATCCCGTCAGCCCGGGAAAGCCATCCGATGAGTCGCCCACCAGCGCCAGGTAGTCCGGAATCGACTGCGGCGACACACCGAACTTGTCGGTGACCGCAGCTTGGTCGAGCACTAGGCGCTTGCGCCGGTCGAGTTGGACCACCCGGCCGTCATCGACACACTGTCCGAGGTCTTTGTCGGGCGTGCATATGACCACTTGGTCCACCTCCGGGTCGTCGGTCGCCACGGCGGCGGCGGAGGCCAGGGCGTCGTCCGCCTCCAACTCGACCATGGCCCAGACATGAACGCCCATGGCTCGCAACGCCAGCTCGAGCAGTCCGAACTGGCCGAGCAAGTCGGGCTGGACACCAGCCGAGGACTTGTACCCCGGCCAGAGGCCGTTGCGAAAGGACTCGATGACGTGGTCGGTCGCTACCCCAAGGTGCGTCGCCCCTTCCTCCAGCATTCCGAGCACCGAGCCCAGTACGGCGCGGGTCGCTGCGACCTCGGCGCCGTCGGCAGTACGGTGTGGCGGCACACCGAAATAGTGGCGAAACAGCTCGTAGGTTCCGTCTATCAGGAAGACCCTCATGGCGTCAGCTTGACAGCGTCAAGGCGCCAATCGGGCTGGGGGCGGTGCTGGCGGTGACCGATCGGCTAACGGGCGTGCGTGATTTGGCGGGGACCGCCGCCGGTCGACTCCCACCAGTCCCTCCTGACACTTGACGCGCTCTAGTCACGTGTCTACCCTCTACGACATCTTTCGACGCAGTTCGCTGGGCATGGCACGCCATGGTCGGGCGAAGGTACTGGGATACGGCCTTGTGGCAACGATGATCTCCTCGATCGTCGCCCTCTCGATCGCCCCAGGGTCCGCGTTCGCCGACCCCGTGAGCGACAAAAGAGCACAAGCGCTGGCTCTGGCCCAGAAGATCAACGCCGACGCCCGTCAGGTCGAGGTGCTGGCCGAGCAGTACAACGGCGCCCAGTACCACCTGTCACAAGTCCAGCAGCAGCTCACCGATGCCGAGCAGCGCATCCAGGCGGCCCGCACCGAGGCCGAGCGAAATCGGGCCGCGTTGGCCAGCGAGGCCGTCGTGGCCTACGTCCACGGAGGACTGTCGGTATCGCGGACCATGAGGTCCTTCAGCGGCACCGTCGATCTCGCCGTCCAAGAGGGATACTTCCGGCTGGCGACCAGCAACCAGGCCGACGCCTTGGACCAGCTCCGCAAGAGTGAGCAGACCCTGCACCAGCAGCAAGTGGCCTTGCAGGCGGCACAACACGAGAGCCAGGCTGCAGTGGCCCTGGTCGCCAGCCGCCAACGAGCGGTTCAGGCCGCCGCCGCCGCCGGACAGGCGACGTTGAACCAGGTCCAGGGAGACCTGGCGCAGCTCGTCGCCCAGCAACAGGCGCAGATCGAGGCGCAACAGCAAGCCCAGGTCAACGCCTCGTTGGTTGCGACCAAGGCCAAGCTGGAGGCGACGCCGAGCGCGGTGGCGTCCGCGGTGGCGGCCGCGTCAGCGCCAACGGCTCCGGCGAAGGCAGCAGTTGCGGCAGCCCCGGCGGCGAGGTCTGCGGGGAGCACCATCAGCGCCGCGCCGTCGACGGCGGCTGCGGTGACCACAATCCGGACGACAGTTGCTCCCGCCACGACCCCGACGACGGCCGCCCCCAGACCGCCCCCGCCGCCGGCCCCGCCTCCGCCGCCCGCTCCGAGCGGAGGGGCAGCGACGGCCATCGCCTATGCACGAGCGCAGATCGGCAAGCCATATCAATGGGGCGCCGCCGGCCCAGACTCGTTCGACTGCTCCGGTCTCACCATGCGGGCGTGGGGCGCCGCGGGTGTGTCGCTCCCTCATTACACCGTGGCCCAATACGCCAACACAGCCCATGTCGCGATCGCCAACCTCCAACCAGGAGACCTGGTCTTCTTCGGTTCCGACCTCCATCACGTCGGCTTGTACATCGGTGGGGGTCAGATGATCGAAGCTCCGTCGACCGGTGAGTTCGTCCGTATCGCGAGCATCTTCCGCTCTGACCTCCAACCCTACGGAGGGCGACCGGGCTAGGCCGCGGCTAGGCGCCTTGCGCTACAGCCAGGGTGTCCATCACCCACTTGATGAAGTTGTCGTGCGCCCGACCGCCGAGCCGGTGCCCGGTGCCCGGTGCCAGCCCGGGTGCCGCGGTGCGCGGCCGGTGCCTTAGCCGGCTACAGGGACCAGCCGGGCCTTCCGTCGGCTCGTACCGTCAACACCTCGGCCCCGTCGGCCTGCACGACCATCGTGTGCTCGAACTGCGCCGCACGGCGCCCGTCCGCCGTGACCGCGGTCCATCCGTCGTCCCACATCCGCTCACGCCAGGTCCCCATGGTGATCATGGGTTCGATGGTGAAGGTCATCCCCAGCTCCATAACTGTCGAGGCTGCCGGGGTGAAGTAGTGGGGCACGCTGGGCTCACTGTGGAACTGTTCGCCAATTCCGTGGCCGACGAACATGCGCACCACGCCCAGGTGATACCTCGCGGCGTGGGCGTCGATCGCTCGTCCGATGTCGGAGATCGGCTGTCCGGGACGGACAGCGGCGATCCCCAGCTGGAGGCATTCCTCGGTGACGCGCACCAACCTCCGAGAGGCGTCGTCGACGTCACCGACGAGGAACGTCCCATTGGTATCGCCATGGACGCCGCCCAGAAAGACCGTCACGTCCAGGTCGATGATGTCGCCATCGGCGAGGGGGCGATCGTCGGGTATCCCATGGCAGATGACCTCGTTGACCGAGGTACACACCGACTTGGGGTAACCGCGGTATCCGAGCGGGCTCGGGTAGGCGCCTCGAGCGATGCACGCCTGATGGCAGACGGCGTCGAGTTCGTCGGTGGTGATGCCGGGCCGCACCGCAGCCCCGGTTTCGGCTAGCACCTCGGCCGCCACCCGGCCCGCGATGCGCATGCGCGCCAACACGTCGGGCGACTTGACCATCGGCTCCCGCCAGCGCCTGGGCTCACCGTTGGATGACCCAGTCGCGTACTCGGGCCTGGCGATACCTTCGGGAACGATCCGCAACGGGCTGATAACTCCCGGCTCGATCCGGCCCTCGGTCTCCCGATGGCACCGCTTGTACTTGCGGCCACTCCCGCACCAGCAGGGATCGTTGGCCTTGGGCAGGACCCGGTTCACCTCGCACCCCGATCGGAGATCGCACCAACCACCGGCGGGGCGACGACGGAACCGACAGGTGGCGGACCCGCGGCGGTCCGGGTCATCAGCCACGCCTGTATCTGCGGCCGCAGCCACAGCCGGGGCCGACCAGGGCCCAGGTCAATCACGGGGCGAGGCATCTCGGCGTACCGGCGCAGATAGGTATGGACGCTGTTGGGATGCCGGAGCCCCACCAGGTCGGCAACCGCCTGCGCGTCGCAGAGATCGTCGGTGTTGATCATCGGTGTCACAACAGCCAAGTCTACCGGAGTAGACCCACCTACTGGCCACGGAGACAAACCCGACCCACCTGCCGCGTACTGCATGCAACTAACAGAACCGTCCGGGCTGCGACCATGTCTCCGCTGCCCCTTGCTGCTACCTGCACGCAAGTGTAGGCTCGTCTCCGGCGACCAACAGGCTCGCGTCCCCAACGAGGAACCTGCGAAATGCACATACCCGACGGCTACTTGAGTCCCGAGACGTGTGGGGTATTCGGCGCCGGGATGGTCCCTGTATTCGCCACCGCGGGCAAGCGGGTCCGCAGAGTCGTCAAGAGTCGCTATGTTCCCCTGCTGGCCCTGGCGGCAGCGTTCAGCTTCCTCGTGATGATGTTGAACGTGCCCATCCCCGATGGCACGACGGCCCACGCCGTGGGTGCGGTGCTGATCGCGGTAATCCTCGGACCCGAGGCGGCAATCATCGCGATCAGCACAGCGCTGGCCATCCAGGCGTTGTTCTTCGGTGACGGTGGCGTTCTCGCCTACGGTGCAAACACCTTCAACATGGCGTTCGTCATGACCATGGTGGGGTACTTCCTCGTCTACAAACCGCTCACCCGCAATGTCAGCCTCACCTCCCCAAGGAGGGCCTTCGCGGCCGCGCTCGGCGGCTACGTCGGGCTCTGCGCCGCCGCCTTCTGCGCCGCCATCGAGTTCGGCGTCCAACCGGAGCTGTTCAAGTCCGCCAATGGCGCACCGCTCTACGCCCCGTACCACCTCGCCCAGACGATTCCGGCCATGATGGTCGCCCACCTCACCGTCGCCGGCGGGGTCGAGTTCGCGCTCACGCTCGGCGTGGTTCTCTACCTGCAGCGCGCCAACCTGCCGGTTCTCCGCATCAACCACGCCAACGCCTTGGAGACCGACGCCGACCTGGTCAAACCCCCCGCCCGGCTGAAATGGTGGTACGCCCTCGGTCCGATCGCCGCCATCGCGCTGATCACCCCGCTCGGCCTCATCTACAACTCGGGCGCGTTCGGCGAGGACCCTGCGCGGGCCAAACCGGTCTGGCATCACGTCCTGTTCTCTGGCTACGACTTCAGCCACGACAAGCACCCGGCAGTGGGCTACATCATCTCGGCCTTCGTCGGCGCCGCCCTGATCGGCCTCGTCCTGTTCGGTCTCTTCGGCCTGTCCCGTCTCGTCCAGCGGCGCCGCCCCCCGGCCGCCGAACCGGCCCGCCCCACGACGCTCGGTCCCACGACCGCCCGCGTCACGACGCTCGGCGCCACGACGAGCACCGCCGTCGTCACAGCCGACCGCCCGCCACCCACCACCACCCTCTCGCGAACCCCCGCCTGGCTGATCGAGGCCCAGGTCGGGATGTGCCCGTGCGGCTGCATCGGCAAGCGCCAGCGGGGCAGCTACGTGCAGAAAACCCTTTCCGGCGGGGCCACGTTGATGCGCCAGGCCATGTTCGGTGAGGACGTCGCGACCGGTCCGGGCCTGCTCCAGCGGATCGACCCCCGAGTCAAGCTCATCACCATGCTCTCGGTGCTGATCGGCACGGCGCTCGTGCGCAACATCGAGGTGCTGCTCGGCCTGTACGCCCTGACCCTGGTCCTGGCGGTGGCGTCGCACCTGAAACTGTCGTTCTTCGTCAAACGGGTGTGGTTGTTCATCCCCGTCTTCACCGGCGTCGTGGTCCTCCCCGCCACCCTCAACATCGTCACCGCCGGCCACATCGTGGTGCCCCTCGGGCACTGGTGGTTCGGGCACCGCATCGGCATGACCAGCCAGGGCCTGCACTCGGCCGCACTCATCGTGAGCCGGGTGGCGGTCTCGATCTCGATCGTGGTCCTTCTCACCCTGACCACCCCGTGGGCCAAGCTGATGGCCGCCCTGCGAGCGATCTACGTGCCCCGGATGTTCATCCAGATCATGGGCATGGCCTACCGCTACATCTTCTACCTGCTCGGATCGGTCGACGACATGTACACCGCCCGCAAGAGCCGGATGGTCGGTGCCGAGACCGACGTCAAGGCGGGGCGGGCCTTCGTCGCCGCGACCGCCGGCGCACTGTTCGGCAAGGCCCACACCCTGTCCGAGGAGGTCTACATGGCCATGGTGAGCCGGGGCTACACCGGCAATGCCGTGAGCATCGACACGTTCCAGGTCCGGGCGCTCGAGGCCATCTGGGTCGCAGCCTGCATCGTGACCATCGCCGCGACCGTAGGGATTGACCGTGCCATCGGACGCTGAACTCCTGGTCGTCAAGGACCTGACCTACTCGTACCTGGGCCGATTCCCCGCGCTCGACGGTGTCGCGATGTCCGTGAGGAGGGGGGAAAAGGTGGCCCTCCTCGGCGCCAACGGGTGTGGCAAATCCACGCTCTTGAAGGTGATCGACGGCCTGGTCTTCCCTGACGCCGGCAACTACTTCGCCTTTGGTGAGGAGGTGACCGAGGACAAACTGGAGGACCGGCAGTTCAACGAGGGATTCCGGTCTCGCGTCGGTTTCATCTTCCAGAACTCCGACGCCCAGGTCTTCTCACCCACGGTGCGTGAGGAGATCGCCTTCGGGCCACTCAACATGGCGATGGACCGCCGCCAGGTCGAGGCCCGCGTCGCCGACACCCTCGAAATGCTGGGCATCGCCGAACTGGCCGACCGAGCCCCCTACCAGCTCTCCGGCGGCCAGAAGAAACGAGTCGCCATCGCCAGCGTCCTCGTCATGAACCCCGAGGTGCTGCTGTTCGACGAGCCGACGGCGGCCCTTGACCCTCGTTCCCAACAGTGGCTGATGGAGCTGATCGTCGAGCTGAGCGACGCCGGCAAGACGATCGTTCTGGCCACCCACGACCTCGGAACCCTCGACATTCTGGCCGACCGCTGCGTGGTGTTCTCCGAGCAGCATCAGGTGGTCGCCGAGGGACCGCCGAACGAGATCCTGGCCGACCGCGACCTGTTGCTCAGTGTCAACCTGATCCACGAGCACACCCACCTGCACGGCGATCTGGCCCACCATCACGTGCACGAGATCGGCCATCACCACGAGCCCGAGCCCCTTCCCGATCTCGCCGCCGAACGGACCGCCCAATGACCGCTCGCCGTTACCAGGTGCCCGACATCTCCTGCGACCACTGCAAACACGCCATCGAAGCGGCGGTATCCGCCCTCCCGGGCGTGTCGAGTGTCGAGGTGACGGTGGCGACCAAAACGGTGCAGGTAGAAGGGTCGTCGAGCGACGACGCCGTCCGTGCCGCCATCGGTGCGGCGGGCTACGGCATCGAGTGACCCGCAAGTCGCTCGCAATAGACTGGCAGGCGTGCCCACGGCCGATCCGGTAGAAGCCATCATCGGCAAGATCCGCGATCGCGGCGGGCGGGCCACCGATGCCCGCCGGGCCACCATCGGGGTGCTGCTCAACACCGGCCAATCGCATCTGAGCGCCGAGGACATCGTCAGCCAGGTCAAGCTGCAGCATCCCGACGTCGCCGAGTCCACGATTTACCGCAACCTGGCGACCCTGGAGGAGCTCGGCGTGGTGGAGCATGTCCACCTCGGCCACGGTCCGTCGACCTACCACCTGACCGAGGACGGGCATCAGCATCTCTTATGCGAACGCTGCGGCAAGGTGATCGAGGTACCCGAAGCGACGTTCGCGCCACTGGCCGAGCAGTTGGCAACGACCTACGGGTTCCGCATCCACCCGCGGCATTTCGCCATCATGGGCCTGTGCCGTCGTTGCCAGGCCCAGCGCCGAACCCCGTGAATCCGGCCCCCGGAGCCAGCCGGCGGGCGCCGGGGCGTTAGTCGCGGAGGCTCCGGAGCGTCCACCGGGTTCCGTTGCTGCGTAGCCAGGTCCGGGACAGGGGACCGAGATCGAGGTGCCAGAAGGTTGCCGGGGTCGCTTCGATGGCGTGAACGATGGCGGCGCGAATCACCGTCGGATGGGTCACCGCGACGGTCGTGCCGTGAAGGGTGCAGCAGGAGTCGACCCACTCCCCCACCCGGCGCAGCACGTCGACCAGCGATTCGCCGCCATGGGGCCACGAGTCGGCGTCGCTCATCCACGAACTGAAGGCGTCAGGCTCGTCCCGGGCGACCTCGCCCATGGGGCGCCCCGCCCACCTGCCGAAGTCACAATCGCGAATAGCCTGCTCGACCGTTGGTTTGAGGCCCGCTTCGAGCGCCAGCGCCGCCGCCGTCTGGCGGGCGGCAGGCGACGGGGCGCAACACAGCCGGGCGATCCGCAGGGCACCGATCGCAACCGAAGCCGCCACCGCGTCGGCCTCGCCTTGGAGGTCGAGCGATTCCCCCGCGGGGAACGATGCCAACCGCACGGCCGCGGTCGAGGCGTGGCAGACGAGCACCAAGTCGGCGTGCATGTTCGTAGTAGTGTCGCCGACAATCCGTGACACGGTGAGGAAGCCGGTGCAAGACCGGCGCGGTTCGCGCCACTGTGACCGTGGGGTCCCCCACGGGAGTCAGACCCTCGCAGTCCCGGGAGGACCCGAACGGGGACGCGGAATCCCAAGGAGACAAACAGTGTCCGACGCAGTTGCCATTCCTGTCGCACAACCGGTTCCGATCGCCATCCCCATCCGGGAGATCCTGCCGTGGGCGATCTTTCTGGCCCTAATTGCGCTCCAGATGATCTATTTCGTCGGCGCCGAGCAGGGTGCCGCGTCGGTGATCTCGGGCAACTACGTGCACGAGTTCGTGCACGACGCCCGCCATCTCCTCGGCTTTCCCTGCCACTAAGCGACCGGAGCGCAACCGATGGTGGTCAGGGATCTTCTGACCCGCGGGTTGCTCGCCGGCCTGCTCGCGGGCCTCCTCGCGCTCGGAGTGGCCGAGATCCTGGGAGAACCGCAGGTGAGCCGGGCGATCGCGGTCGAGTCACAGCTGTACAAGCAGGAGCACAAGGCTCCTGCCCCCGTCGTCGTGAGCCGCGACGTGCAGAGCACCGCGGGACTGGCGACGGGGGTGCTGGTCATCGGCACCGCCTTCGGCGGCCTGTTCGCCCTGGCCTTCGCGTTCGCCTACGGGCGGATCGGCCGGGTCGGACCTCGAGGTACCGCACTCGCGGTCGCGGCCGCCGGATTCCTGGCCATCTACCTGGTCCCGTTCCTGAAATACCCAGCCAACCCGCCGTCGATCGGCCAGGCGACCACCATCGACCACCGCACCGAGATCTACTTCGGACTCATGCTCATCTCGATCCTGACCACGATCGGCGCGATCATCGTGGGCCGGTGGCTGACACCCCGCTTCGGTGCCTGGAACGCCACGCTGATCACCGCGGGAGCCTTCGTGGCGGTGACCACCGTCGTCTACATCGTCATGCCCGGCCTGAACGAGGTGCCCGCTGGCTTCCCGGCCACCACACTCTGGCGATTCCGCCTTGGGTCACTGGCCACCCAACTCACGCTCTGGGGGGCCATCGGCCTGATCTTCGGTCCGCTCACCGAGCGAAGCGCCGGATTCCGACGCCAGCAGAAGTTGGAGGCATTCCGCTAGCCGCTGCGAATCCTCAGGGGTCTTCAGTATCAGGGCGCAAGCGCTTTCGCTCTCGATAAGCGGCAGCTGACGACAGAAAAAGGTGGCGCATCGTGGGGCACGTGACCAAACATTGGCGGGTCGCGGGCACGTTGGCCATTGGATTGTCGCTGGTGATCTTTCGCGCCAGTCCCGTCGCCGCCGCCACGCCACCGGCCAACGACGACTTCGACCACGCGACGGTCATTGCCGCGACGCCGTTCACCGACACCGTCGACACCACGGGAGCGACCGCGGCCGGTGACGACCCGACGACCTGCGGTACGCCGGTCGATACCGTCTGGTATTCCTTCACGCCGCCGGTCAAGGAAACCGCAGTCGTCAACAACAATGGCAGCGGCTATTTGACCTTCATCTCGGCGTTCACCGGATCCCGGGGGGCGCTCAGCCAGGTGGCGTGCGGGTCGACCTTCGGTCCTCCCACCCAGTGGACCGCACTCGCAGGCGTGACGTATCACATCATGGTGACGGCTCAAGCGGGTACGAGCGGCGTGCTCTCGCTGCACCTGACCGCGGTGCCGCCGCCCGCTAACGACGACTTCGACCACGCCAGCGTGATCACCGCGGTGCCATTTACCAACACGCTCGACCTGACCGGCGCCAGCTCGGCGGCAGACGACCCGACGGGATGCGGCGGGACTCAGAACTCGGTGTGGTACTCGTTTACCCCCTCCGTCAACGAAACGGTCTTCGCCACTGCGACCTCGGACTTCGCCTTCCCATTTGTGTCGGCCTACAGCGGCACCCGGGGATCGCTGCACCAGCTCACCTGCGGCTCCGGCAATCCCTCGGCGTTGTGGGTTGCCACGGCAGGAGTCACGTACCACATCATGGTCGTGAGCATTGGTTTGTTCACCGGGACCACGACGTTGGAAGTCACAGCCGTGCTCCCGCCGGCCAACGACGACTTCAACCACGCCACCGCGGTCACCGCCGTGCCCTTCACCACCAATGTCGACGCCTCAGGTGCTACGACCGCGGTCGACGACCCGACAAGCTGCGGAGGTGCCGCCAATTCGGTGTGGTACCGAGTCACCTCCCCGGTAGCTGAGACCATCGCCGCCGCTACCGGCGGCAGCAGTTATCAGCCAGCCGTCTCTGTGTACACCGGGACTCGCGGCTCGCTCACCCAGGTCGCATGCCAGACCGTGACCACATCCACGGCGGCCAAATGGGCCGCCACTGCGGGAGTCCCCTATTACGTCATGGTGTCCGCCTCGTCCTTCTCGGGTTCCACCGGCGCCGACCACCTTGCGCTGACTTTCACCGGGGCGGTCGCCCCACCGAATGACGACTTCAATCATGCGACCGTCGTGTCCAACCTGCCGTTCAGCGACAGCCTCGACGCGGCCGGCGCCACCACGGCCGCCGACGACCCGGCGACGTGTGTAGGGCCCGCGGACAGCACCGTTTGGTACAACCTGACGCCAACCGTCAACGAGTTGATCGTGGTCGACACCAGTGGCAGTGCCTACTCGCCGGTCGTGACCGCATTCACGGGGTCACGGGGCTCGCTCACGGTGGCGGGCTGTGGCAACTTCTTCTCGACCACGTCGTTTCACGCAACGGCCGGGGTGACGTACCACATCATGGTTGCCAAAGCGGCGTTCTTCGACACCTCGGCCCGATTGATGCTCCACATCACCGCGATCCTGCCGCCTGCCAACGACGACATCGTCCACGCGACGGTCATTGCGGGCCTGCCCTACAGCAACCACGTCGACACCACGGGGGCCACCTCCGTCAGCGGTGACCCACCGATCTGCAATGTCGCGCCGTCTGCCAACGTGTGGTACAAGTTCGTCGCCCCAGCCAGCGGGCTGATCAAAGTCGATGCCAGCGGGAGCAACTACCTCGTGAGCGTCGCGGCCTACACCGTCATCGGGGGTTCGCTCACGCAGTTGATGTGCGGTTCTCCGGCCACCAACTACTTCGGCGTGTCCCAAGGCCACACCTACTACTTCACGGCGGCCAGCGCCTTTCCCGGTAACACCGGGAGCCTGCAGTTCAGCGTCACCGCTCTCGCGGACATCCCCGCCACCTCGCATTGCACGGCGCTGCTGACCGGAAACATCACCGGAAACGTCACCGTCAGTTCGGGCGTGACGTGCCTGGGCAATGCCACCGTTTCCGGGAGCATTGCGGTGCTTCCCGGCGCGCAACTCTTCGCCATCAACGCCACGATCACGGGATCGCTAACCGCCAACGGCGCGGCGGCACTGGCCGTATGCAACAGCTCCATCGCGGGAGCGGTCACCGTCGTCAGGTCGACCGGGCCGATCCTGATCGGCGACGGCGGTGACGCGACCGCCAGCTGCAAGGGCAACCAGATCGGTGGCATCGTCCGGATCATCGAGGCGAGCAGCGGCGTCGAGTTCGGGGGCAATACCGCTTCGGGCCTCGTGATGATCACCGGGAACAACGTCAACCCCGCCACCGTCCTCACCGCTGACGACGCCAATGTCGAGATCGAGTCCAATCACCTGGGCGCCGGGCTCAACTGCGTCCACAACACCCCTGCGCCGATCAACGAGGGCCGCCCCAACGCGGTGGTCGGCCTGCGCTCGGGACAGTGCCAGGCGCTGTAGAGGCGCTACTCCTGGACCAGTTCGATCAAGGTGCCAAATGACGCCTTCGGGTGGACGAATGCCACCGTCGTGCCCCGGGACCCGGGACGGGGGACCGCGTCGATAACCCGGGCCCCCTGCGCTTTCAGGGTCTCCAGGGCCGCCGTCACGTCGGCCACGCGGTAGCCGATGTGGTGCAAGCCCTCGCCATGGCGCTCGAGATACCGGGCAACCGGCGACTCGGGCGTCACCGGCGTCAGCAGCTGGATGTAGGAATCGGCGACCTTCAGCAGCGCCTCCTCGACGCCGTCGTCGTTCGATCCGCTCCCGATGGGCCACCGTCGCCCCGAACATGGTCTCGTACCAGGCGACGGCGGCGTCGAGATCGGCCACCGCGATCGCCACATGGTCGATCTCGGTGAGCACGCCGCTTCGGCCCGCAACCACACCGGCCGGGTCGCCGTTTCCCAGCTCCGCACCACCGGCGGTCATGTCGGCCGGCACCTCATGTGTCCCCGCCCGCATGGCTCCGGAACCGGCCGATGCGGTTTTCCCCGATCCGTTCCCGCAACGCCAGATCGTCGATCCCGAGGCCGTCGGCCGGCGCCAGGCATCGCACCGCGATCTTGCCTTCGTGCAGATTGCGGTGGACCTGGTAGGCGGCCTCTCCCACCTGTTCGAGGGGAAAGGTGGTCGACAGCACCGGCTGGATGCGGCCCCGGGCGAGGAGCCGATTGGCCTCCCACGCCTCCTTGTAGTTGGCGAAATGCGAGCTCTTGATCGACTTGAGCTTCATCCACAGGTGCCGGTTGTCGTACTCGATCTGGTAGCCGGTCGTGGCGGCGCAGGTCACGATTGTCCCGCCCCGGGCGCAGACGAAGACCGACGCACCCATGGTTTGGCGGCCCGGATGCTCGAACACGATGTTGGGATCCTCGCCCACCAGGGCCCGGATGTCCTTGCCGAAGCGGCGCCACTCGTCGGGGTCCTGGGTGTGCTCGTCGCGCCAGAATCGGTAGCCCGCGGCCTGGCGGTCGATGACCGCCTCGCACCCGAGTGAGCGCAGCAGGTCCGCCTTGGCGGCCGAGCTGACCACGCCGACGGGGATGCCGCCGCCGTTCAGCACGTACTGCACGGCGTAGCCACCGAGGCCGCCCGTGGCGCCCCAGACCAGGACGACGTCGCCCTGCTTCATCTGGGCCCCATTGCGGCCGACCAGCATCCGGTAGGCAGTGGAGTTGCACAGGGCGTTGCAGGCCGCTTCCTCCCACGTCAGATGGGCTGGTTTCGGCATCAGCTGATTGGCCTTGACGACGCTCAGGTCGGCCAGGCCCCCAAAGTTGGTCTCGAAACCCCAGATCCGCTGGTTGGCCGCCAGCATCGAGTCGTCGTGGGCCGAGGGATCCTGGTCGTCGACGTGGTTGCAGTGGATCACCACCCGGTCGCCGGGCTTCCAGAGCCGCACCGCGCTGCCGACACGCAGCACCACCCCGGCGCCGTCAGAGCCGACCACGTGGTAGGGCAAATCGTGGCGCCGGCCCCACACGCTCTCGCGCCCGAGACGCTCCAAGAACTGAAACGTCGGCATGGGCTCGAAAATGGATGTCCACACCGTGTTGAAGTTGATGGCGCTGGCCATGACGGCGACATAGGCCTCGTCGGGGGCCAGCTCGGGGACCGCCACCTCCTCCACGTGCAAGGACTTGCGAGGGTCTTTGTCAGCCGACGGTAAGCCCTCGAACATCCCCGCCTGGTCCTTGCGGACCACCGCCGCCCGGTACGCCTCGGGAAGCGCGAGAGCGGCCAGCTCCTCGCCGGGTGCGCCCGCCATGATGGCGTCAAGGACAGCGTGCATGCGACAGAGGTTACCGGTTGGTAACTACCATGGTGGGCATCAACCGAGGCCCAGAGGGACGCAGTCTTTTTGCGCCTGCTTGGAGGCTGCCGTTTCGGCCGCGCTGCCGGTCGGGGCGTTGAACAAGATGTTCAAGTCGCTGATGCACGCCTTGTAGGCGGCCAGTTGCGAACTCTGGCTGGCCTTGGTGTTGTTGGAATCGCTCAGCTGCGACTTGGTGTGATCGAGATCGGCCTGGGAAGCGGCAAGGTCCCGCCGTACCTTGACGAGCTCGCTTTTCTTGGAGTTCAGGCTGCTGGAGCTGCCGACGGCCCAGGCCCCGAGGCCGATCGCGGCGACCGCCAGCACGGCGATGACGATCAATAGCAACGGCGACCGCTTCGGCGGCGGGTCAGGTTGGAAGTTGGACTGGTAGGACGGCTGATACGGCGCCTGATAGGGGGCTTGGTACGGCGGCGGGGCGGCCGGGTACTGGGCCGTGGACGACCAGTCGTTGGACTGCGGCGGGGCGTAGCTCGGCGGCGGCGGCGGGGCGTAGCTGGGCGGCGGGGCGTAGCTGGGCGCGGGCGGCGCGGCCCACGACGGCGGAGCAGGCGCGGGCGCTGCGGCGTCAGCGTCCTCGCTGGTCCCGGATCCCGACCAGCCGCGAGGAGTTCGCGGCGCGGCAGGGGGCGGCTCAGGCGCGGCAGCGGGCGCGGCCGAGACCGGGGTCGCGGCCGGCGGCGGCGGCGCGTAGGACGCCACGGGTGCAGGCTTGAGCGCCGTTCCGCAGTTGTTGCAGGAGCTCCAGAAGGGCCGCACCGCCGCCCCGCAGTTCCCGCAGAACTCGCTGCTGGCGGTCGGTCGAACGCCGGTGTCGGTCATGGAGTTTCCCTCAGTTCAACACGTTGTCACGGTGCTGCACACCGTGGTGATTGGAATGGCGAAGGAGAGTCCCTCGACTCCACTTCCGACCAGCTTGGATTCCGCCACGCCGATGACCTGGCCCTGGCGGTTGACCACAGGTCCGCCGCTGTCGCCGGGGCTGATCGGCGCCGAGAACTGGATGAGGCCGTTGCGAAACGACGACACGATTCCGCTCGCCACAGTACCGCTGAGTCCAAGAGGGGAGCCGACGACGAGTACCGCATCGCCGACCTGGGCGTCGGTGGTCGAGCGGGGCAACGCCGTCAGCACCACCTTCACGCTGACGATCGCCAGGTCGTCACCCTTGTCGACCTTGGTGATGGTGCCTGTCAGGTTCTTGCCGTCCTGTTTGACCTGGACGGTGTGGGCGGCGGAGCCGGTCCACACCGACTGCACGACGTGGTAGTCGGTGATGATGGTGGAGGCTCCGCCCGAACTGCCGACGACCCATCCCGAGCCGAGGCCATCGGGGGTGTCGATGGTGAACACCGAGGGGAGGACTTGGCGCGCCACGGCCGCGGTGTCGGTACCGAGGCCACCGACGCGGTTGGCCAGGGCGTTGGTGGCGGCCAGCTGGTCGGCGACGCGCTGGTCGAGCTTGGCCAACGCGCGATGGTCGGCGTCGGCGGCGCGCTGGAAGTGGAGGTGGTCGGCGACCAAGGCGATCAGCAGCACCACCGATAGGACGGCGGCCACCACCGCCACCCACCTGGAGGACCTGGAGGACGTGGAGGATGACGGCGGCGAGGTCGGCGAGGCCGGGCGCAGTGGGCGACGGTCTGGTCGCGGCGCCGGGGCGGGTTCCCACCGAGGTGCGCTCGGCTCGGCGGCAACGTCGGAGTACCACGACGTGTTGTGGATGGGCGGCGGTGTCGTGACAGCCGTCGGGGCCTGCGACGGCGACGCGCTCCCGTCGATCTTTACGTCGAAGCCGTGCAAGGGACAGCGGCCGCTGGCGAGCGCGGTGCCGCAGCGCTCGCAGAAGCGTTGCGCCTCGGCGGTGTCCTGCGTGATCACCCGCAGCGTCCAGCAGACGGGGCGGCTGCGCTCTGACCCGGACTCATGACACCAAGCTAGAGGGAGGTAGTACCCAACCAGATACGCGTCATCCCGACCTCTCCGTACACTGGCATCGTGTCTGGATCAGTAATCATTTCCGGCGCCCGCACCCCGATCGGCAAGATGTCGGGCGCGCTCGGCGGCTTCACTGCAATGGACCTCGGAGGACTGGCCATCGCCGAGGCGCTGCGCCGGGCGAATGCCGGGCCGGACCGGGTGGACTACGTGTTCATGGGCCAGGTGCTGCAGGCCGGCCAAGGGCAGATCACGGCCCGCCAGGCGGCAGTCAAGGCCGGGATACCGATGACGGTGCCCGCCACCACGGTCAACAAGGTCTGCCTGTCCGGGCTCAACACCATCTTCCTCGCCGACCAGCTGATCAACGCGGGGGAAGCGGACATCGTGGTGGCCGGGGGGATGGAGTCGATGACCCAGGCCCCCTACCTGCTGCCGGGCGCCCGGGCCGGCTACCGCCTCGGTGACGGCCAGTTGGTCGACTCGCTGATGCACGACGGGCTCTGGGATGCATTCGAGGACATCGCCATGGGCGCCGGGACCGAGCACTACCTGAAGGCGCGGCCGGAACTGACCCGGGAGCGGCAGGACGCCTTCGCGGCCTCGTCGCACGAACGGGCCGCCACCGCCATCAAGGACGGCCGTTTCGCGACCGAGATCGTGGCGGTCACCGTGCCCGCCCGCAAGGGCGATCCCCTGGTGGTGGACACCGACGAGGGTGTTCGTCCAGGCACGACGCCGGAGTCCCTCGGCCGGCTGCGGCCCGCGTTCGCGCCCGACGGGACGATCACCGCAGGCAACGCCAGCCAGATATCGGACGGGGCGGCCGCCGTCATCGTGGCATCGCCAGCCGCGGCCGAGCGGCTCGGGGTCCAACCGCTCGGCCGGGTGGTCGGGTACGGCCAGGTGGCGGGTCCGGACCCGTCGTTGCTCAGCCAGCCCTCGCGAGCCACGGCCCGGGCGCTGGAACGCGCCGGGCTCACACGGGCCGATGTCGATCTGTTCGAGTTCAACGAGGCGTTCGCGGCGGTTGCCCTGGCGTCGATGGACGACCTCGGTCTCTCGGACGACGTGGTCAACGTCAACGGCGGGGCCATTGCCCTCGGTCACCCGATCGGCATGTCCGGGACCCGCCTGGCGATCACCCTCCTGTACGAGCTCGGCCGCCGTGGGGGCGGGCTCGGCGCGGCCGCCCTCTGCGGTGGCGGCGGCCAGGGCGACGCCATCCTCCTCAGTACTCTCTAGGCGCTCGACGGCCGCAGCTCCCGCTCAAGGTGGGATGCAGGTCGTCCGAGGTTGTGGGGACATGCCCCGCCGGATGCTCCAGTTCCTCGTCGCCGTGATGGTCGCGGCCCTCCCCTTGGTCGTTTCCGTGGCGCCCGCCCGGGCCGACAACGCGAGCGTGCTGCTGGGCCTGGTCAACTCCCTGCGGGCGTCGCACGGGCTGGGACCGCTCTACGCCGACCCGACCCTCACCGCGACCGCGCAGAGCTGGTCAGCGCACATGGCCTCGGGAAATGCCCTCAGTCACAACTCCAACGTGGGCGCCGGGCTGGCGGGGGGTTGGACCAAGCTGGGCGAGAACGTGGGCGAGGGCGGCACCATCACCGGCATCTTCAACGCCTTCGTCAACAGTTCGTTCCACCTGGGCAACATGCTCGACCCGACCTACAACCTCACCGGCGTCGCCGTGGCCGTGGGCCGCAGCAACACCCTCTGGGTGACGCAGGACTTCGAGGCCAAGCCCGGGGCCACTCCGGCGACGACCCGCCCACCGGCGACCACACCGACCACCGCCCGGCCGGCGACGACCACGCCCACGACGACAAGGCCCACCACGACGAAGCCGGCGACGACCACACCGCCGGTGACCGCGAGCGCGGCCGCCACCACCACCTCCCCGCCTCCCACAACCGCTTCGGTGCCGACGACCGTGGGAGCAGGCGACTCCAGCGTGGTGCCTGACCTGGGCTCCGGGGCACCGGCGACACCGCCGTCCTCAGCTCCCGGCAAGCTGGCCGCCGCGGCATCGGTGGCGGGACACGGCAATGGGTCAGGGTCCATGGGAGGCTTGGTCGGCGCCCTCGCAGGGCTCGCCGTCATCTCCCTTGGCGCGACCGCGTTCTACATCAAGCGCCTCCTGCGCTCCCCTTAGACAGCGGCCTCGACAGCACGCGGCGCGGGTGCTGTGGACCACAGTCTGATGTACATCTACGGCTCTGAGGACGGGTTAGGGGCGCTGCATCACCATAGAACGCCATGAAAGCCATAAGTATCCACCAGAGTGGACGGCACTCCGCTGACCCCAGGTTGAATCCTCGGCCGCACCGGCGCGCTAGACCGCCAGGAGGTCGACCACGAAGACGAGCGTCTCGCCCGGCTTGATGACCCCGCCGGCCCCCCGCTCGCCGTAGCCCAGGGCGGGCGGGATCACCAGTTTGCGGCGCCCCCCGACCTTCATCCCCGCCACACCCTGGTCCCATCCCGCGATGACCTGGCCGCCGCCCAGGTTGAAGCGGAACGGAGCGTTGCGGTTCCAGCTGGCGTCGAACTCCTGTCCCGTCGAGAACGCCACCCCGGCGTAGTGCACGGTCACGGTGTTGCCCGGGCTCGCCTGCGCCCCGTCGCCCTCCCAGATATCGGTGATCTCCAGCTCGCGTGGCGGCTCACCGCTGGGGGTGTCGATAACGGGCTTCTCGATGTTGGTCACGCAGTCGAAGCTACCGGTTCGACCCGGTAACCACCGAAGGCTCGAGGATGAACACGGGAATCGACCGGGCCGTGCGCGTCTGGTAGATGGCGTACCCGCGGTACCAATCGACGACCCGATCCCACGCCCGGCTGCGTTCGTCGCCGGTCGCCTCGCGTGCGGTGTAGCGACGGTCGACGCCGTCATACAACAACGAGCAGGCGGCGTGCTTGCGCAGGTTGAACGCCCAGGACGGGTCGGTGGGGGCAGCACCGGCGGACGCCACCAGAAGCACCCGCTCGCCATCGGCGACGAACTGAAGTGGGGTGCTCCGGGCCTGGCCCGACCGGGCGCCGGTCGTCGTGAGCAGCCCGACATTCTGGGCGGGGCCGGCCATGCTCCACCGGCCTTTGGTCAACGGCAGGAGCCGCTTGTCGACGCGGTTGACCACATGGACGAACAACCAGGCGCCGGGCTTCGACGAGACGAAGGTCTCGCCGCCGGCTTCGAACAGGCTCAGCTTGCGGCCTCGTACTTCGCTGTATCGGCGGGACATCGTTCCGTTCCGACGCTAATTCCCGCGAGAAAGGCTGGCGCGGGGGTGGGCGGTCACGGGCTCGCGCAGGATGCGGGCAACGGTGCGCTGCGACGTGAAGGTATCGAAGGCGATGCCGACGCCAGGCACCAGACCGGCCGCCCAGCGCTCCGCCGCTTTCACGGCGACGGCGCGCACGACGCGTGCCGTCCCGAGGCGGCGAACGGCGTCGGGATCGCCGAGATACGCTCCCGCCAACTCCCGACCGAGCAGGTCGGGGTCGACCTGGCGACCGGCGGCCTTCAGCTGGTTGACCCGGGCGCTCACCGCGATCCACAGCTCGAGCACCCAGCCCGAAAGCACGGCACCCACGACCACAGGTGCACCGGGCAAAGCCCCGCCCCAGGAGAACACGGCCGCGATCTCCTCCGCCTGCTCCACCGCCGCCGCGGCGCCACCGGTCGTACCCGCGGCGATCCGGGCCCGCCAGCCGTGGAGCGGAAGCGGCGCCGCCGCCAGGAGCGGCGTGACCCCGAGGAACAGCCGCTCGGCCTCTTCGACCAGCACCCGCTTGGCGCTCTTGAGCGAGCGCACCTTGGCCAATCGCTTGACGCTCTGCTTGATCTGGTCCTGGACGCCGTCGGGCAGGTTGGCCGGGAATCTGGCTACCCGCCGGGCCATACCAGCGCCCGAGTCCCGCAGACGCTGGCGCCGGGTCACGCCTCCACCCGAAACGGGCGCCTCGGGCGACGCGGTAGGCGCCGGTTGCGTCTGGCGCACGGCGCGCCACGCCGACCGCCCTCTCGGCGGCAAGCGCCCGCCCGAGTCGCCCGTGGCCACCGCCGTACTGGTCACGACTCCTCCCGATGCCATCGCTTGTCGACTCGGCCGGCCCGAGTCACGGTACCGCTGCCTGTACCCGTACCCAGGGGCGGCTATGCCAGCTCCCGACGCCCTTCGAGCGCCCTTCCGAGGGTGAGTTCGTCGGCGTACTCGAGGTCGCCGCCGACCGGCAGGCCGCTGGCGATCCGCGTGACCTTGACCGGCAACGCCCGCAGCAGCGATGCCAGGTACATGGCGGTGGCGTCACCTTCGATGTTGGGATTGGTACAGACGATCACCTCGACGATCGACTCGGCGTCGATGCGGGCCAGGAGTTCCCGAACCCGCAGCTGGTCGGGGCCCACACCCTCGATGGGGTTGATGGCGCCCTGCAGCACGTGGTAGCGACCTCGATACTCACGGGTCTTCTCCACCGCCACGATGTCGCGCGGTTCCTCCACGACGCACAAGGTGGTCTTGTCCCGCCGGTCGTCACGGCAGATCTCACACTCACTCTGGCCGGCAACATCGCCGGTCGCGGTCTCCGAGACGTTGAAGCAGCGCCGGCACCACGAGATGCGTTCCTTCACCAACGAGATGGCCTGGGACAGGCGCAGCGCATCCTCGGGCGGCGCCTTCAGCAGGTAGAAGGCGATGCGCTGGGCCGACTTCGGGCCGATCCCGGGCAGCCGGCCGAGCTCGTCGATCAGGTCCTGGACCGGAGGGGCATACATCAGCCTCCGAGCAGACCCTCCAGGCCACCGCCCAACCCCACGTCGCCCAAGGCCGAGCTGTTGAGCTCGTTGGCCTGGGCGACGGCATCGCGGACGGCGGCGAGGACCAGGTCCTGGAGCATCTCGATGTCGTCGCGGTCGACGACCGACGGATCGATGGTGACCGACTGGAACACCATGCTGCCCGTCACCGTCACCTTCACGGCGCCCCCGCCGCTGCGCCCTTCGACGACGGTGGCCGCGGCTGTGGCCTGCGCGTCCATCAAGTGCTGCTGCATCTGCTGCATCTGCGACAGCAAGCTGCCCAGGTCGGGGCCTTCGGCGGTCATGTCGACACCTCCTCGGCGCCTGGGAATGCGTCCATGAGGCGCTGTTCGGGTGAGATTACCGCCACCTCTGCGTCGGTGAGGTGATCCAGGTCGACGTACTCGCCCCCGTCGGCCGGTTCGGTTGGCTCCTCGGTCGGGGCCGCGACCGGCTCCACGACCAGCTTCAGCGCGACGGGGCGGCCGAAGCGCGCCGCCAGCGCCGCCTCCGCCTCCCCGCGTGCGTCCAGGCTGCGGGCCAGCCACTGCTTGTTGGGCAGCGCAAACACCGCGCCGTCCGCCTCGACCCCGATGAACCGCCCACTTTGCAGGTACGCCTTGGCCTTGCCCGACAGGGCTCGGAGCACGCCGTCGCCCCAGGCCTTGGTCAGCTCCTCACGTGTGGGCAAGGCAGCACTGGGAAAAGTCCCCGCCGGCGCCCCGGCGCCCCCGGCGGGGGGAGAGGACCCAGTGCTGCTCACGGGGGGCCGGTCCGATGGTGCGTCGGGAAACAGCGGGGACGGCGGCGGGGACTCGCCCGACGCGGCCGGGCGGCGACGGCGGTGCGGTGGGTGGCCCGGCGGCTGCGGCGCGGCGGGCGGCGAGCCCGACGGGCGAGAACCCGTCGACTGACTCGGAGCCGACGGTGTCGGGCGTTCGCTCGACCCTTGCGGTTGAACGGATGGATCAGCAGGGCTCGGCGGCGGTGCGTGGAGCGACGGTCGTGCGGTGGTGGCCCGGTGCGGAGTCGGCGTGGGCGGAGGCGGTGGAAGTGGAGACCGGGCGGGAGCCGGCGGCGGTGGACCGGGCGGTGCCGAACGCTCGGCCGCCCTCGGAGCAGGAGCACCACTCGATCCCGCCCCACGCTCGAGGCGCTCGATTCGCTCGAGCAACGCGGCCGGGCTGACGTCGGCATCGGGGCGCGAAAGGCGCACCAGCGCCACTTCGAGCGTGACTCGCGGATCGACAGAGTCCCGCATATCGGCGAGTGCCTGGCCGATCACCTCCATCGCCCGGACCAAGGCCGCCAGACCCAACCGTCGAGCCTGCTCGGCCACCTCGACGATGGCATCGTCGGGCAGCATCACCAATCCTCGAGCCATGGTCGCGAGGAAGCCGTTGCGCAAGTGCTCGAGCAGGTCGGCGGCCATCCGCCGGGCGTCGCGACCGGCGGCCATGCCTTCGGCGACCGCGGTCAACACCAGGGCGACGTCGCGCTCGGCCAGGCCGTCGACGATCTGACCCACGACCTGCGCCGGATCCTCGCCGCCCCCGCCCGCCGCCACCTGGTCGAGGACGGTAAGGGCGTCGCGGGCCGAACCATGGCCCCGGCGCACGACGAGGTCGATGGCTTCGGGGGCGACACCGAGGCCCGCACGGGTGTTGACGTCTCGAAGCAGGTCACCGAGCACGTCGCTCGGGAGCAAGTGGAAATCGAACGAGATGGTGCGGCTCCGGATGGTCGGCAGCACCTTCTGCGGGTCGGTGGTGGCGAGAACAAACACGACGTGCGCCGGGGGCTCCTCAAGCGTCTTGAGCAGGGCGCTGGCGGCATCGGCGGTGAGCTGGTGGACCTCGTCGATGATGTACACCTTCCACCGACCCCGCGTCCCGAGGGCCACCCGCGACAGGAGATCTCGCATTTCGTCGATGCGGCGGTTCGACGCGGCGTCGAGTTCTTGCACGTCGACCGATGATCCCTTGCGGATATCGACGCAGGACGCGCAGGTCCCGTCGGGTTCACCGTCAACGGGGTGGGCACAGTTGAGTGCCATGGCAAGGATGCGGGCGGTCGACGTCTTGCCTGTGCCTCGGGGGCCACTGAAGAGATAGGCGTGCGAGATCCGGCCCTCGCGGACGGTGTTGAGCAACGCCCGGGTCACGTGTTCCTGACCCCGGACGTCGGCAAAGCGCTGCGGGCGGAAGCGCCGATACAGGGAGTGGTACTGCAGATCGGTCGGCGTCGGATCGGCGTCGCCAATGGAGGGATCGGCCATCGGTTCGAGCCTACGGCAGCGCTGTGACCGCCTGGCCGCCGGAAGCGGCGTCAGGCGCCCAGGACCCAGTGGCCCTTGCAGTCCCGATGCTCGGTGCGGCGGTCAGGCTGACTGCGGCACACAACACGATCCGCTGAGGGCTGCTGCCGTCAGGCCCTGACCCGGTTCACGGTGCGTCGTTGCGCAGGACCCGACCGTCGCACCGAGCATCGGACTGCTGCCCGCATGGTACCGGGCGGGAGGGCTGACGCGGGCAGTAGCGTGACGGCCCGACACCTGGAGGGGTGCGAGAGCGGCCGAATCGGCACGATTGGAAATCGTGTGTGGGGCAACCCACCGTGGGTTCAAATCCCACCCTCTCCGCCGAGGAGCGGGCACACCCACATGCAGATGCGCTACTCGGCCGCTGCCTTCGTGGCCTTGGTCGCCTTCGCAGCCGCGGTTGCCTTGCGAGGGCCCCGCTTGCGTGGTGGCGTGGCCTCCGGGTCGGGTGTGGAGGCGGAGGGACCGTGGGCTGCGTCAAATGCCGCCAACAACGCTCCGGGAATCCGACCGCGCTCGTTGATCTTGTGCCCGTTGTCGCGAGCCCACGCACGAACAGCGCTCAGATCCCCTCGCTTGGGTGCGGTACCCGAGGTCGATTTGGTCGCGGTGGCGCGACTTCCCCGCGGCGCCCGAGGCGCCGCGACCGACGCCGAGGAACCAGGACGACGACCGCGACGGCCGGAGTCGCGATGACCGGCATCGACGAATCCCTTTAGCTGAGATAGGACATCGCCCAACGCCGAACCGTGCTTGGCACAAACATCGAGGGCATAGTCGGTGCCTTCCCAGCTGACCTTACGCGTTGCGCTGTCGGCATCCGATTCGGCGATGGGGTCCCCGCAGACATCGCAGGTGTAGCTGTAGCTCACAACTTGGCGTTTGGCCATTGAACTCCTTTACCTGACTAGACGATAGGGGCCATACAATAGGACCTCGACGGGCCCTATTTGCATAGTGTCGCTCATTTCGCGTCCGGTTTGGGGACATACGTTGTACGTTCGGCTGAAAACCCGTTCCGTGCGCGGCCTTGAATGCCGAGTTGCCAGATCGGGTATTGCGGATCGATAACCGCTCATTCCACTGCCGAATGGAGTTCGGGCTCCGCTAAATCCGATCAATAGTTCGACGTCGTCGGTGACGCGATCGTTCAGACAAAACCATGTACCGTTGCCGGGCTGTGGCCAAGCTCACCCGAAGGCAGGTGCTGATTGGAATCGGTGCCGGTACCGGCGCCGTTGTGGCGGTCGGCGCGGGCGCGCTGGGTGCAATCGGCGGCCCCCGTCGCGATCAACTCCTCCACAGCGTCGGACTCGAAGGAAGTCCCGACCACAGCGTCGCACCTTCAGGCGTCACCATCCGCAATGGCCAATTCGCCAGTGCGCACATGGGGCGAACAGTCCGCTGGTCCCTCGCCACCCCAAGCCAGCCGCCACAAGCGGTGATCTTTTGCTTGCACGGTCGAGGCGAGGATCACCATTTCGCGTTCGACCAGATACATCTGCCCGACGTGGTCGAGTCGGTCAAGGCACCGTTGGCGGTCGCTGCGGTTGACGGCGGCCCTGATTCGTATTGGCACGCCCGGGCCGACGGTACCGACGCCCTCTCGATGTTGTTGGAAGAGTTCATCCCCCTCGTCGAGCAGCACACTGCGACAACTCGCCGGGCGTTGATCGGGTGGTCGATGGGCGGGTACGGATCACTATTGGCGGCCGAGCGCGCAACGGCCCGTTTCTTCGCCGTCGCGGCGGCCAGTCCGGCGCTATGGACCAGCCCTGGGCAAACAGCACCCGGCGCGTTTGACGGGCCCGCTGACTACCACCGTTTCGATGTCTTCGCCGAGCAAAGTCGCCTAATCGGCCTCACCGTTCGCGTCGACTGCGGCACGGGAGATCCCTTCTATCAAGCCACCCGGCGCTTTGTGTCCGGATTGCCGGCTGGGTATCAGGGATCATTCGGCCGGGGATTTCACGACTCCGCCTACTGGCGTAGCGTGGCGCCCGCCCAGGTGACCACGATCGCTCACGCCCTCGCCCACTGATGGCGATCCCACGAGGGGTACCGCGCAAACCCCCTCGATGGCGCCATGATGACAAGCACATGCAATGAAGGGAGCGCTTCGATGACTCTGCCCAGCCTGTGGCACCGCCATCCAGGGGTGCGGTCAGGCGACCAACTGACCGTGGGCGAGCGGGCTGCCGACAAGGTACGCAACGGAATGGGCTCCTGGCCGTTCGTCATCATCTTCCTCGGCACCATGGCGGTGTGGGCGATCGCCAACAGCCTGTTCTACCTGGGTGGGGCCCACGGCAAGCACGGCTTCGATCCCTACCCCTACATCCTCTTGAACCTGATGCTCTCGATGGTCGCAGGACTGCAAGGGGCCATCTTGCTCATTGCGGCCAAGCGGGCCGACCAAATCTCGTCGGAACTGGCCGTCCACACCTACAAGAACACCGAGGGCATCCAGGATCTGCTGAAGCAGAACACCGATCTGACCAAGGCGGTCGAAAACCTGACGACGGAGATCTACAACCGGGTGTGCCCGCCACCCGAGGTCACCGAGATCTCCCTCTGAGCGCCGCGGCATGACTGACGACGATGCCATGGCACTGGCGCTCGAGGAAGCGGGCCGAGCCGCCGAACTGGGCGAGGTGCCCGTCGGCGCCGTGGTCGTGCTCGACGGCGAGGTGGTGGCCCGAGCGCACAACGAGCGCGAGGTGCGCCACGACCCAACCGCCCACGCCGAGATACTGGCCCTGCGGGCGGCCGCGGCCGTCGTCGGTGATTGGCGGCTGTCGGGCGCAACAATGGTTGTCACCCTGGAGCCATGCCCCATGTGCGCCGGTGCCCTGGTCGCGGCGCGTGTCGGGCGACTGGTGTTCGGGGCCACTGATCCCTTGGCGGGCGCCTGCGGCTCGCTCTACAACCTGTGCGCCGATCCACGCCTCAACCACGAGCTCCCGGTCGTGCGAGGGGTGCTCGCCGAGCCATCGGCCCGGCTGCTCGAGGCGTTCTTCGCCGAACGGCGATGCGTCTCGGAGTAACCTGGTCGGGCCGTCGAGGAGGGATGCGAGAGCGGCCGAATCGGACGGTCTCGAAAACCGTTGTGGGCTTTGCCCACCGTGGGTTCAAATCCCACTCCCTCCGCCATCTTTTCGGGGAGCCGGAGTACAAACTGTCGTCCCCACGACAGTTTGTACTCCGGCCTCCCTCTGGCTAGTGGATCAGGCGGACCGCGGCGGTGGTCGCCGCCGCCGAGGCCACCACAAGGAGAAACGGGGCGCGGAGCAGTTGGGCGGTGGCCGCAGCCGCCAAGCCCGCGGCGCGGGCATCGACCATGACGTGGCGGCCGGTCGAAAACGTCTGGGTGACGACAAGTGTGGCGAGGAGCGCAACGGGCAGCAGGGTGGAGATGCGAGCCATACGACGGTCGTCGAGCAGTTCCCGGGGTACCGAGAGCCCGGCCAGCTTGAGGAGGTAACACCCGAGGGAAGCACCGATGACCGCCGCCCACACGGTCACCCTTTTCCCCGACCTTCCAGTCGTAGGGCGGCCACGACCGTCACCACGGCGGCCAGCAGGACCGGGACCCCCGCGGGCACCAACGGCACCGACGCCAGGGCCACCAGCGCCGCCGCCAGCGACACGGCCCACAGGTGGCGCCGCGTCATTCGAGGCGCCAGGAGGGCGAGAAAGGCGGCGGGGGCGGCGGCATCGAGTCCCAGTGTCTTGGGGTCGGGTATGGACTGGGCGCCGACCGCCCCGAGGATGGTGCCCAGGTTCCAGAGCGTGAACACCGATACCGCCGTGGCCCAAAACGCCAGCCGGGCGGCCGCGTCGGAGTCGGCGGCCACCGCCATCGCCGTGGTCTCGTCGATCACGAACTGGGCGCCCAACCCTCGGCGCCGGCCGGGGCCGCCGATGACTCGGGAGAGGCGCAGGCCGTAGAACGCGTTCCGGGTCCCGAGCAGGACGGCGGTGGCCGCCCCGGCGATGGGGCTGCCGCCGCCCCCGATGAGCGACACCATGGCGAACTGCGAGGCACCCGTGAACATGAGGAGCGACAGCGCCGACGTCTGGAGCAGTGACAGCCCGCCGGTGACCGAGATGGCGCCGAAGGACAGGCCATACGCGCCGGTGGCCACACCGATGCCGATGGCGTCGCGGAGAATGGATCGGCGGACGGCGTCATCGAGCGACACCCGGCCCAGGCTAGGTTTCGTGCCGTTTCTGATACCAGGTGTCGCGGAACGAGGGGACTGCGCCGTTTACTGAGTGATGGCACGGGCCGAGCACAACGATGAGGTCGGCTTTGGGCCGACCGACGATTCGTTCGAGGCGGCCTACCGCGAGTTGTTCACCCGGGCGGCCAAGGTGGCCTATCGGCTGCTCGGCGACCCGGCCGCGGCCGAGGACGTGGCCGCCGAGGCGATGGCACGGGCGTACGCCCACTGGCCGAAGATCCAGTCCCTGCCCTACCGGGACGGCTGGGTGTTGCGCGTGGCGTCGAACCTGGCCATCGACGCCAGCCGCCGCCGGGTTCCCGCCCTCGCGGCCCAGGACCCGCTCGACGGCACCGAGGCGGCGACACTTCGCATGGCCCTGATCGGGGCGTTGCAGTCGCTGCCCCGGCGCCAGCGCCAAGCGGTGGTGCTGCGCTATCTGAGCGGGTTGCGCGAGGACGAGGTGGCGGTGGCCCTCGGGGTGTCGGCGGGGACCGCGAGCACGCACCTGCGCCGGGGCCTCGACGGCTTGCGCATCCGGCTGGGGAAGGATTTCCGAGAGGACGCACTGGTGATATGAGCGACATCGGCCCGCCCGAACCGAGCTGGAACCCCGACGTCCACTTGGCGGGGGTCTACCGTCGCGGCCGGCGCCTTCGGACCCGGCGCCGCGTTGGCGTCGTGGCGGGGGGGTCGCTGGTGGTCGCGGCGCTGCTTGCTGTGGGGGTCGCCCTGGGCGTCGGTGCCGGCGGGGCGGACCACGGCCGGCGGGTCGCGACCGGCGCGTCGGGAACCTCGGCGACGGCGGCCACGACCGGGCCGAGTGGTCCGAGTGGGCCGAGTGGGCCGAGGGTGGGTTCGGCCAGCCCGGGCGGCAGCGGAGGCGACGGGGCGGGCGCAGGCGGCGCCGGTAGCCCCTCGACCGTGGACGCCCGCCCCGGCCCGCCGGGGGCGGGGGGTGGGGTTACGCCCACGTCGGCGCCCCATCACGTCACGACCAACACGACGTCGGCGACAACCATCCCGGGAGCGAGGACCACCACGACGCAGGCAGCGACGACGACCACCGGGCCGGCGGCTGATTGTGGGCCGAGCGATTTGGCGTACAGCACGGTCACCAACAGGAGCAGCTACGCCCTCGGCGACGCCGTCGACATCAGCCTGGTGCTGCGAAACGTGTCGGGCCGTACCTGCACCGCGCCGTCGATTGCGGGGATCGGTGCCAAAGCCACGATCACCGGAAGCGGGAGCCCGGTTACGACGACTGGTCCCGCCATCGCGTGCACCGCAACCTGCGCATCGCCGGTGCTCGCACCGGGTCAGAGTGCGGCGTACAGCGCCGGTTCATGGGACAGCACGGCAGCGAGGGACGTATCAGGTCGTCGCCAGCCGGCTCGGAAGAACCGGGTCCGCGGCGTCGTTCAGAGTGGGCTGACGCAGTCCCCGGGGTCGGGGTTCCCGCTCAGCCGGCCGCCGTGGTGGCGGCGATGGGCTGGTCGAGCCCCAGCTCGATCGCCAGCGCGGTGTAGTGCGCCGCCTTGGCTTCGAGTTCCGAAAGGAAGCCGTCGAGCACGGCCCGTTTGGCCCGGACCTGTTCTCGCATGCGGGCGTTGATGGCAATGGCCTCGGCCAGGATCTCGCGGCGGCGCTCTTCGGAGATCCCCCGCCGAACCTCGGCCTTGAGTTGGGCCAACCGGTCCTCCGATTCCAGAATCTCACCGATGCGCTCGAGATCGAAACCCATCACGCTGCGCAACTCGATGATGCGCCGCAAGCGGGCCGCGTCGGCGTCGGTATAGCGCCGGCTGCCGCCGGGACTGTGCCCTGGGTCGAGCAGGCCCAGCTCCTGGTAGTAACGCAGCGTTCGGGTCGTGACACCCGCGGCGGCGGCCACCGCGCCGATGCTGTGCCGCATCCCGATCGGATCGCCGAACGTGGGGGCGCCCTCCGCCCCTGGCTCCGGTTTCGGACTGGCGGTCATGCCGGTACCCACTGCTCGGGTTCGGGCGCCTGGTCGGGGTTGGAGTCGTCGCCGCTCGGCGCCCCGAAGGCGCCGACCTCGGTCGCTCCTTCGGCGGCCCGATCCGGACCGGCGGCGGAGCCCTCGTCGTGGACATACTTGGCGCCGCGCATCCACGACGCCCACGCCGCGATCAGCGACATCACCAGCGACGCCAGCAGCGTGATCCGCAGCCCCTTCATGAACGGCCCCGAGATCAAGTTGGGGAAGAACTTCTTCCCCGTGATGGTGGCCCATTGGGCCGCGGACACATGCGCCGCCGATGCGCTCCCGAGCAGCTTCTCCATCGGGTTGTAGCCGAGGAACGCGCTGAACAGGCTGCCGACGGGCGGCAGGTTGGCGACCTTGGCGGCCGTGGCGGGCGCGACACCGTTGGCCTGGAGATTGGCCGACATCGAGTGCGGCAGGGACGCCGCCAGCCCGAGGACCATGAGCGAGAAGAACAGCCCGATCGACAGCACCATGCCCGCGTTCATGAACGTGGCCCGCATCCCCGACCCGACGCCGCGCTGGCGGGCCGGGAGGCTGTTCATGATGCCCGTGGTGTTGGGGGCGGCGAAGAGGCCCATGCCGATCCCGTTGAGCAGCAGCAGCGAGCCGAAGATCGGGAAGCTGAAGTTGGCCGGCAGGAACGACAGCAGCAGGAACGACAGCGCGGCCACGAGCATCCCGCCGGTCGCGAAGGGACGGGCGCCGTGGCGGTCCGACAGCCAGCCCGACACCGGGCCGGCCACAAGAAAGCCGAAGGTGAGCGGCAGCATGTAGATGCCGGCCCACAGCGGGGTCCGTTCGAAGCTGTAGCCGTGCAACGGCAGCCAGATGCCCTGCAGCCAGATGATCAGCATGAACTGCAGGCCACCCCGGCCGATCGCCGACAGCAGGCTGGCCATGTTGCCGGTCCAGAAGGCCCGGATCTTGAACAGGTCCAGGTTGAACATGGGGTCGGGCACCCTCGTCTCGATCCAGCCGAACAGGGCCAGGACGGACAGGCCCCCGAGCAGCTCGAAGAGGACCCACGGGCCGGTCCAACCCATGTTGTGGTGCCCGTGGGGCAGCAGGCCGTAGGTGAGACCGATGAGGATCATGACGAGTCCGACGCCGAAGGTCAGGTTGCCCCACCAGTCGATGTGCGCCTTGGTGGTGACACCAACTTCGCGCAGCTTGAGGTAGGCCCACACGGTCCCGAACAGCCCGATGGGCACGTTGATCCAGAAGACCGCCCGCCAGTCGACGGCGGCCAGGATGCCCCCCGCCACCAGGCCGATGAACGATCCGGCGATGGCCGCGACCATGTTGATCCCCATCGCCATGCCCCGCTCGTCCACCGGGAAGGCGTCGGTGAGGATGGCGGTGGAGTTGGCCATGAGCAACGCCCCGCCGATGCCCTGCACCACCCGCCAGCCGATCAGCCACAACGCCCCTTTGGCTCCCGTGAAGGGGCACAGCGACAACGCCAGTGACGCTCCGCTGAACACCGCAAAGCCCGAGTTGTACATCCGCACCCGGCCGAAGATGTCGCCGAGGCGTCCGAAGGTCACGACCAGCACCGCCGTGACGACGAGGTAGCCCATCAGCATCCACAGCAGATAGCCGATGTTGGCCGGCTGCAGCGGGTCGAGGTGGATGCCCCGGAAGATGGCCGGCAGCGAGATGAGGACGATCGAGGAGTCCAGCGCCGCCATGAAGATCCCGAGCGTGGTGTTCGACAGTGCGGTCCACTTGTAGCGGTCGCCAGGGCTGTCCGGCGTCGCAGGGCGCACTGCACCATTGCCTCGACCATTGGTTTGCACCGTCACGCGACCTCCCTTGTCGACCTCTGCGATACCCGTGCCGACCCGGGATTGACACCCGTGCCGACATCCGTTCCGGCCGCTCTGGCGTCCTTTGCGCACCCTTGCCGACCGAACGCTGGCCACTCTACTGTCAGACCTTGACGTTAACGTAAGCCTTTTCTCCGAGTGTCCACCGGCATAGGGGTGCAATCGGCACACGCGGGTACCCTTGGCTGGTTATGTTCGAGCGATTTGCCGAGGAGGCCCGACGGGCTACCGCACTGGCGTCGCAAGAGGCACGGGAACTGCGGCACGACTTCATCGGGACCGAGCACCTGCTGCTGGGGCTGCTGGCAACGGGAGAGGGCACCGCCTACTCGGTCCTGACCGAACTCGAGGTGACCCTCGACGACGTCCGCCGCAAGGTGAGCGAGCGAGTCCACGCCTATGGCACCGAGAGCGTGGAGAGCCCGCCGTTCACGCCGCTGGCCAAGAAGTCGTTGGAGCGGGCCCTGCGTGAGGCCATCCAACTCGACGCCAAGGTGATCGGCACCGAACACCTGCTCCTCGGACTCATCGATGTACCCGACGGCGGCGGGGCCCGGATCCTGGGCGAACTGGCGGGCAGCCTGGATCAAGTACGCCAAGCGGCACTCGAACGAATCGGCCCACGGCAGTCGGGTCAAGCGGGACCGCCGGGGTCGGCCGTGGAGCAGACCAAGGCACCCGTGACCGGGCGCACGCTGCGGCGGTGGGCCGCCCAGGGCCGCACGGTCTTCCGGCCACCTGAGGGCGCTGCGGCCGAGTCGGAGACGCCATCGTCGGGGTCCGCTGCAGCCGCCGCGCTGCCCGACCTGCCAGTCGTCTCTGGAGACCGACGCCCGCTTCCGCCAGCTGACGGTCCCGCCCGGACTCGAAGGCGCCGAAGGCGCCGAAAGCGCCGAAAGCGCCGACGACTTGCCCGCCGTCGAAGACCCGTCGGATGCAGCGACCGCGACGGTGACGGTGACGGTCGTGTACTGCGGCCACTGCGGAACATCGCTCGGGATTGTCTGATCACCCCGGGAAGCAAACCGTGGCCCCGCGCGTTCACCATGATTACATGATTTCAATTGCAAGCGACGAACTGGGGCGTGGGTGAATTACTGGCGTTCTGGCCGCATCGATCCTGAGGAACTGAAGAAGGCGTCCATTGACCGCGCCTCGCTCCGGCGCATCTGGCGTTTCCTTTCCCCGTACAAGCTGCTCCTCGGGCTCTACCTCCTGGCGATCATCGCCGCGACGGCTATCGCGGCCGTGCCGCCGCTGCTCGTCAGGAACCTGATCGACACCGCGATCCCCTACGCCCAGCAGCACCACAGCCTGCGCCAAATCAACGTGCTGGCAGCCGCCTTGGTCGGCTTCGCCCTGGCGTCGACCGCGGTCAGCCTGGTCAATCGATGGTTCTCCTCCCGCATCGGGGAGGGCCTGATCTTCGATCTGCGCACCGCGCTGTTCGACCACGTCCAGCGCATGCCCATCGCCTTCTTCACCCGGACACAGACCGGGTCGCTCATGAGCCGCCTGACGAGCGACGTCCTCGACGCCCAAAACGCCGTCGGCACCGTCGCCAGCGTCCTCTCCGACATCTTCACCCTCGTGACCACGTTGTCGGTCATGTGGTACCTCAACTGGCAGATCACGGGCCTGTCGCTGCTGGTCCTGCCCGGCTTCCTGGTGCTCGACCGAGTGCTGTCGAAGCGCATCACCGCCCTCTCGCGGCGGCGCATGTCGCTCAACGCCGCCATGAGCACGTCGATGAACGAGCGATTCAACGTCTCGGGAGCGTTACTGGTCAAGCTGTTCGGCCGGCCCGATCACGAGCAGCGCGAGTTCGCCCGCCGGGCGGCCGCGGTCCGCGACACCGGCATCCAGTCGGCCTTGTTGGGCCGGATCCTCTATGCCGCCTTGGCCATGGTGGGGGCGGTCGGAACGGCGGCGGTGTACTGGCTCGGGGCCCGCTACGTCGTCAACGGCACGCTGACCATCGGCGTGGTCGTGGCCATGGCTGGCTACGTCACCCGGTTGTACCAGCCCCTGACGGACCTGGCGTCCACCCGCGTCGACGTGCTGACGGCGATGGTGTCCTTCGACCGGGTCTTCGAGGTGCTCGACGCCCCCCGGATCATCGAGGACAAGCCGGGCGCCGTGGCCCTGCCGGTCCCCGTGCGGGGACGAATCGCAGTCGAGGACGTGACCTTCCGCTACCCCGCGGCGGCGGACGTGTCGATCGCGTCGCTCGAAGCGGAGGGCTCCAAGTTGTCGCCCGACCCATCGGCGCAGGTGCTGAAAGGCCTCTCCTTCGTCGCCGAGCCCGGGACCATGACCGCCCTCGTGGGCCCGTCGGGGGCCGGCAAGACGACCCTTTCGGCATTGCTCTCGCGGCTGTACGACGTCACGACCGGGTCGATTTCCATCGACGGCCACGACGTACGCGACGTGACCCTCGCCAGCCTGACCGAGGCGATCGGGGTGGTGTCGCAGGACGCCCATCTGTTCCACGACAGCATCGGCGCCAACCTGCGCTATGCCCGCCCCGAAGCGAGCGACGAGGAGCTGCACCAGGCGTGCCAGCGGGCCCGCATCCATGACGTGATCACGGCCCTCCCCGAGGGCTACGACACCATTGTGGGTGAGCGCGGCTACCGGCTTTCTGGTGGGGAAAAACAACGCCTGGCCATTGCCCGGGTGTTGCTGAAGGATCCGGCCATTGTGATTTTGGACGAGGCCACGGCCCATTTGGACTCGGAAACGGAACTCATGATTCAACAGGCGCTCGCCGTGGCGCTGGCGGGGCGCACCTCGGTGGTCATCGCCCACCGGTTGTCGACGATTGCCGCCGCCGACCAGATCCTTGTCATTGACGGCGGCCGCATCGTCGAGCGGGGTCGCCACGACCAGCTGATCGGCCAGGGCGGGTTGTATTCGGAGCTGTACGAGACCCAATACGCCCGAGGCGGGGTCTCCCCGTCCCCATCGCCGGTCGCGGTCGCGGAATCCACGCCGGTGTCGGGCGCGGCCATCGCCCTGCCGTAGTGCGGGCGGGGGGCGGAGGCTCATCCAGCGCCGGGATACGGCAGGCCGGGCCCGGCGGCTAGGGCGTGACCACTACCTGGCCGTCCATGTTGCTGTGGATGGTGCAGCGGTAGGAATAGGTGCCCGACGCCGTGAAGGTGTGCGTGTAGTACCCGCTGGTGCGGTCGGGGCTACGCCAGTCGGTGCCGACCACATTGTGCGGGATGCTCCCGTCGTCGAACTTCCAGGCAACGGTCTGGCCCGCGTGAACCGTGACCGACTTGGGGTTGAAGGCAATATTGCGAAGGTCGACGGTCACCGCGACATTCGACGGCGGCGCGTCGGTCTTGGCGGCCGACTTGCCGCCGCCGCAGGCGACCAGGAGGGCCATCGTCGCCGCGATGAAGCCCGGCTCTGACCACCTTCACCGCCAGCGGTCGAGCACGCCGAGCAGCTCCGAAAGTGGGCCGATCACGGCATCGGGCTCGACGTCGTAGCCCGGAACTCCGCCGTGCGGTCGCAGCACCCCCCGAAGGCCGGCCTGCTGGGCGCCGAAGACGTCGTCATAGGCCCGGTCACCCACCATGACGGCATTGCCGGCATCGGCGACTCCCAACGCGTCCAGGGTCGCCCGGAACGCGCTGGCATGGGGCTTGCTATAGGTGAGTTCGCTGGTGTACAGCCGGGCGTCGATGTACTCGACCAGACCGTCGCGCGCCAGAAAGTGCTCGTGGAACGCTCGAGGCCAATGGGTGTTGGACAACAACCCGACCTTGAGCCCTCGTTCCTTGAGCTGGGCCAGCACCGACGCGGCAGCCGGGTCGTGACGAATGTGCGGGGTCCAGGCATCGAGATGCCCTTGGGTCGCCTCCTCGATGACCGCCGCGGCCACATCGAGATGCAGCGCCTCTGACGCCTGGGCCAGCAGTTGGGCCAGGGTGAAGCTTCGCTGGTCCACCGGGATGCCGGCCCATGCCTCGGCCTCCACCTCGACCAAGCGCTTGCAGATCTCGTCCTCGCGACCGGGATCGGTGCCCGAAGCCAAGTGTTTGGCCGCCAGGCGCCACATGTCGACCATGTCGACGTCGACATAGACCGAGAGGGTGCCGCCCCAATCGAAGATGACCGCTTCGATCATGGGTGCTCCGGCGCGTTGGCGGCTGCGCCGTCGGTTCCAGTTGTCCTCGTATCCAACCAGCGACGGAAACCGGCGGCGTTGGAATGGATTCCGTTCAAGGTCTCCAACTTCTCGCGCTCGGCCGGATCGGTGCCACGCAGGTCCCCACCGAAGGCCGCCTCAAGCGCCTCGGCGATGTCACGACCCTGCTGCCACGCCGCCTCGGCCACCTCGGCCCAGTGGCGCAGGATTTCCTCCGCCTCTTCCAGCATCGGCATCGGGTCGGGGAGCAGCCCATAGTGCGCCAGCGCGACGCCTGCTGGGTTGGCGGTCGCGAAACCGGCGCAGCGAGTTGACGGCCAGGTCGAGATCGAAATCGGGCGGCGGCGTGGCAGGGCGGATGATTCCCGCGCCCGGGAGGCGAACACCGACCGCATCGCCCGCGAAGAGGATGCCGCTCTCGGTGTCGTGCAGCGCCAGATGGTGCTTGGCGTGTCCGGGTGAATCGACCGTCACCAGGCGCCGGTTGGGCCCCACGTCGATCGTGTCGCCGTCGTCGAGCACCTGGATGCGCTCGGCCGGGGTGGGATCGAGGCGGCCGTACAGGCTGTCGAGCAGCGGCCCGTACACCCGGGCCGCGGAATCGACGAGCCGCGAGGGGTCGACCAGGTGGCGGGCGCCTTTCGGATGGACGTAGATCGTGGCCTTGGGAAAGGCACGCGCCACGTCGCCGACGCCGCCTGCATGGTCGAGGTGGATGTGCGTTATCGCGATCCCCGCCAGTTCGTCCGCCGCCACGCCGTGTGCCTCCAGGGCGCTGAGTAAGGCGGGCACCGACGACTGGCTCCCCGTTTCGACCAGCACCGGTGAGGGGCCTTCGACGAGGTAGCCGGCGGTCACCTCTTCCCAGCCACCGAGCAGGGTATCGATCTGGAGCACCCCGGGGGCGATGTAGTGGGGCATAGGCGTGGGACCCTACTGGCCTGTGGCAGGTTGACTGCATGGCCCCACCCCCCAGTTTCGACACCAGCCGGGTCTCGCCGACTGATGCGGTGGTCACGCTTCGGTCCCTGCCCCGCCGCTTTGGCGAGGCCTTCGACCGCCTGGCGGGCGCCGGCGGCGCCGACGACGACGACGTCACTCGCGGCCCAGCCGACGGCGGGCTCTCCCCGCTGGCGCACGCGGCCTGGACGGCGTCGGCACTCGAAGAGATCGGCTCGGCCTTCCGACGGGTGCAGGAGGTGAGCAACCCGCCGATCACGCTTCCACCGCTGGACCCGCCGGGTCCGGTGGTCGGCCCCGACGACACCGTGGCCTCGGTCTTGGCCCGCCTCGGCGAGCGCGCTCGTTCGGTTGCCGACGCCATGGCCGCGGTGCACGGCGAGGACTGGCTGCGTACCGGGCAGGCCGCGACGGGGCCCGTCTCGGCCCTCGACATCGCCCGTTACGGGGTCCGGTTAGGGGTCGAGCACCTGCGTGCCGTCGAAGCATCGATACACCCCGGTGGCCGCTAGCCACAGTGCGGCCAGGTTTCGGGCCGTTGTTGGGGGGGAATCCCTTTGTGAAAGGCGGGACCTGGAACACAAGGAAGTCAACGCATGCGAGACGGCCGGAAAGTGGAAACCAGGCGTGACCGAAAGGCATTGGCCAGGCACGCGGGAATGGGGCGGATCTCCGCCATCTCGGTGCTGGCCGGTGCCTTGTGCGGTTTGGCCACACTCGAGATCCTCCTGGCGATCGCGGGCGCAGTCGGCGTGGCAATCAATGGCGGCACGAGCTTCGCCACGATGAGCGAGCGGCAGTTCAAGTCGATCAGCGGGGTCGTTCTCGTCGTGGCCATCTTGTGCTCGTTCCTGCTCGCTGGCTACGTGAGCGGGCGGATGTCGCGCCGCCGCGGCGCCACCCACGGCCTGCTGGCCGGACTCACGGGTGTCGTTCTGTCAGCGGTGGCGGTCGCTGCGGTGGTCGGCACCGGGACGGACAACGGGCTGGCCCGGGTGGCCAGCCACATCCACGTGGTCGACACCTGGACGCAGTGGCGTTCCTTCGGCCTCATCGCCGCGGTGCTCGCGGTCGCGGCCATGGTGCTGGGCGGCCTCGGCGGCGGCGTCGAGGGTGAGCGGTGGCACGGCAAGTTGCTGTCTCGCGCCGTCGATCCGTCCTATGGGCCCGAAGCCGACGAGCAAGCCGCAGCGCGCAAGAGCGTTGCCGAGGCCGAGGCGGCGCACCTGGCCGCCGCCAACCGGGTCGGGCGGGTTACGGGTGCCGGCAAGACAGCCGCCACGGCAACCGCGGCGACCGCGGCGACGACCCGGCCCCCGGTGACCGGTGGATCTGGTGGGACGACCCGGCTGCCCGCTCGCGCGGTGGCGGCGACGTCGACCCCCGGGGCGACGCGTGACGCCCGCTCGACGGACACCACCATCGATCCCGAGACCGACACCGCGGCCCGCCATCGCGGGCCCCGTCATCTCCTCGGTCGCCGGTAGCTCCTCCAGCGAAGAATCGGCGCTACGCCAGCGCGACCAGTTCGAGCAGGTCGTCGCTCCACGCATCGACGGTCCCGTCGGGCATGACCAGCACCTCGTCGGGGTCCAGTTCCGCGACAAAGGCACTGTCGTGGCTCACCACGACCATGGCGCCCGGCCACGCCGCCAGGGCTTGGCCGATGGCTTCCCTCGACGGCGGGTCCAAGTTGTTGGTCGGCTCGTCCAGGAGCAAAAGGTTGTGCCGCCCCGCGACCAACTGGGCCAGTGCCAGCTTGGTCTTTTCCCCCCCGGACAGCGTCGAGGCGTCCTGAAACGCCATCTCGCCGGTGAGACCGAACATCCCCAGAAGGCCCCGCATCACCATCTCAGGCATGGGAACGTCGGCCGAACCGCGCATGTGGTCGAGGACCGTGACGCCGGCTCGAATCCCCTCGTGTTCCTGGGCGTAATACCCGAGGGACACGTCGAGGCCGAGACGGACGGTACCGGCCGAGGCCTCCGACTCACCGGCGAGGATGCGCAACAGGCTGGTCTTGCCCGCGCCGTTCAGACCGAGGACGAGGAGCCGCCGGCCGCGCTCGACCGCGAATTCGACACCTTCGAACACCGGTGGGCCGCCGTATGCCTTGGCCAGATCGATCACTTCGAGCACCACCCGCCCCGAATGGGGCGGTTCGGGGAGGCGCACCTTGTACTTGCGCTCCTTGGCGGGACCGGTGACCGCCTCCGATTGCAGCCGGCTGACGCGGCGATCGAGGGTCTTGGCCACGCGGGCCCGCTTGGCCGTCTGATGGCGCATGGCGTCGGCCAGCGAGCCCAGGCGCTGGATCTCCGCCTTTTGGCGCTCGGCCAGGCGAGCCATGCGCTCCTCGTCGGCGGCCCGGGCCTTGCGGTACTGGGAGTACGTGCCCTTGTACTCGACCATGTCGCCCTCGTCGATGTGGAGCACCCGGGTGATGGCGGCGTCGAGCAGGTGGAGGTCGTGGCTCACGACCAACAAGGCGCCACGGTAGGTACGCAAGAACCCCATGAGCCAGTTCTTGGCGTCGCTGTCGAGGTGATTGGTGGGCTCGTCGAGGAGCAGCACGTCGCTGCCCGCGAAGAGGATCCGGGCCAGCTCGATCCGGCGGCGCTCGCCGCCGGAGAGGACGGTGATGGGCAGGTCCACCCGGTCCGGCGCCAGGCCCAGTCCGTGGGCCAGCCGGCGGACATCGGAGTCGGCGGCATACCCGCCGTCGGAGCGGAAGGTCTCCTCGGCTCGGGCGAAGCGCGACACGTTGCGCTCCGATGGGTCCTCCTCGACCGCCAGGCGCAGCTTTTCGAGCCGTCGCGCCGCCTCGTCCAGGCCCCGGCCGGAGAGCACGTGGCACAGGCCGGTGGCATCGACACCCGAACCACGCGGCCGCGGGTCCTGTGGGAGGTAGCCGAGCGCGCCGGGGTGGACGCAGGTTCCGGCAGCAGGCGGCGCCTCCCCGGCCAGGACCTTGAGCAGGCTGGTCTTGCCGGTGCCGTTGCGCCCGACCAAGCCCACTTTCTCACCGGCGCGCACGGTGAACGACGCCCCGACAAGGGTGAGCCGTCCCCCGACTTCGACGCTCAGATCGCGGGCCTGGAGCACACCACCATGATGACGGCTATGTGGGGGTACCAGCGAACGGTTTCCTTGCGCCGCCGGTGACCAGGGACTGCGGGCGAGGACTCAAGACGTGCGGCGTGCGTCCTGGGCGTCAGCCGGCTTGGTCGTCGGGACCGTTGCTGCCTTCGCCCTCGCCGTCGTCGTCGGGCTGGCGGGCGCTCGGGTGTTCGGCTCGCTCGCCCCGGCGTCGTGCCTGGGCCTCGGCGCTGCGAGGTGATGTCGCGGATGGGCCGCCCGACCCGCCGGGCCACCCGGGCCACGTCGTCGTACTCGGCCTTGACCCGCCCCGGGCTCACCTTGACCCGGACCGGGAACCCGTCGACCTCGACCTCCTCGATCTGGCGTCGGGCCAGCCACCGAGTCAGGGTCTGGCCCCGCACTCCGAGCGAACCGGTTTCGGCCATGAGCACCTTCACGATCTGGTCGGCCAAGGCAGGATCGCAGAGGGCGCTGACCACGTAGGCCGGACGACCTTTTTTCATAATCATCGGGGTGATCCAGGCGTCCTGGGCCCCGGCACCCAGCAGTTCCAGCACCGTGTGGGCCAGCACCTCCCCGGTGGCATCGTCGAGATTGGCTTCCAGCAGGACCGTCGGTTGGCCCGTGCTGACCAAGGATTCGATCGCCGCTCCCTCGGCGAGGGTCGCCTGGCCAATCACGACCTGCGTGGCATTGGGCAGGCCGTCGAGGTCCCGGGTGCCGGCCCCGAAGCCACTCACCTGGATCCGCATCGGCGGCATGGGTCCCCACCCGACGGCCAAGGCGGCGAGGAGCGCCGCACCGGTCGGCGTGGTGAGTTCCACCTGCAGGTCCCGACCGTAGGTCGGTGCCCCCCGCAGGAGCTCGACCACGGCCGGTGCCGGGTTGGGCAGGGCGCCGTGGCTGCTGCGGATCATCCCGCTTCCGGTGGCCACAGGACTGGCGTGGACCTCGTCGACACCCAGCAACTCCAATGCCGTGCAGGTCCCGACGATGTCGACGATGGCGTCGATCCCACCCAGTTCGTGGAAATGAACCTGCGCCGGGGGCCGGCGATGGAGGCGGCCCTCCACCTCGGCCAAGGCGGCGAAGGTGGCCAGCGCCCGTTGCCTCACCCGCTCCGGCAGCCTGGCCTCGGTGAGCACCCCGGCGATATGGGCGTAGGTCCGGATCACGCCGGTCTCGTCCGCCTCGACATTCACGTGGGTCGCGGCCACGCCGCAGCGCAACACCGGCTCGGCGCTGATGTGCCAGCCCTCGATTGGCAGGGCCCGAAGCACCTCGACCACGGCCTCGAGATCGGCGCCGGCGTCGACCAGGCTCCCCAGCGCCATGTCGCCCGCGATCCCGGCGAAGCAATGCCACCACGCGACGGTCGTCATGAGTGACCGCCCCGCCGGAGCGCCGGTCCGGCGATCCTTCGCCCGTGGCAAGGCCGTCACCTGGGCTCCGATGCTTCCTCGGCCGGGCCGAGGATCCGAGCGACGGCACAAGCGGCACCGAAGCCGTTGTCGATTCCGACCACGACCACCCCGGCCGCACACGACGCCAGCATCGCCAGCAACGCGGTCACGCCTTCGAGACCGGCGCCGTAGCCGACACTGGTGGGCACGGCGATCAGGGGCGCCCCGGTCAGTCCGCCGATCACGCTGGCCAGCGCCCCCTCCATACCAGCGACGGCAACCACCGCGTCGGCGCCGGCCAGGTCGTCGAGCACGTCGATCAGGCGATGGATGCCGGCCACGCCGCAGTCGGCGACGAGCGTCGCCTTGAAACCCAACGCTTCCAGTGTCGCCTGGCACTGATCGGCGACGGGGAGGTCGGCGGTGCCGGCGGTGATGACGAGGACCTGCTCGGGACGGGGGGCTGCGGCGCGCCAGACGACGGTAGATCCGGTCCGGACGGCGCCGGGGTTGGCCGCCATGGCGGCACCCGCCTGCGTGTCGTTGACCAGCGTCAGCAGTACCGGTCCGCCATGTGGCTCCGACAAGAGTTCGGAGACGATGCCCGCGCACTGCGCCGGCGTTTTCCCCCGTCCATAGACCGCTTCGGGAAGACCCTGACGGAGGCTGCGATGATGGTCGACCCGGGCGTATCCCAAGTCGGCAAAGGGCAGGCGCTGCAGCGCCCGCACCGCCTCGTCGGGGCTGCACGCACCGGCGCGGACCTCCTCGAGCAGCTTTCGAAGGGCGGCGGCGTCCATGTCCGTCCTATCCTGCCCGCACCATGAGTGATCTCGCCTCCCGGCCCCCCCGGATCGGCTTCCTCGGGCCGCCCGGGACGTTCTCCGAGGAAGCGCTGCTGTCCGAGCCCGACCTGGCCGCGGCCGAGGTGGTGCCGCTGGCCACGTTTCCCGAGGTGGTGGCGGCGGTCGAGCGGGGTGAGACCGACCTCGGGTTCCTGGCCATCGAAAACTCGATCGAGGGGACGGTCAACACCAACCTCGACGCCCTGGTCTTCGACCGGAACCTCCTCATCGTGCGCGAGGTCGTGCTCGTCATCCAGCAGAACCTGCTGGCGCCTCCGGGAACCAGGCTCGAGGACGTCAAGCGGGTGGTGTCGTTTCCCCACGCCACCGCCCAATGCCGGCGCTGGCTGCAGGCCCACGTGCCCGGCGTCGAGGAGGTGCCCGCTTCGTCGACCGCCGAGGGCGTGCGCCTCGTCGGTGAGGAGCGGCCGGCGGCGACGGCGGCCATCGGGACCCGGCTGGCGGCGTCGCTGTACGGACTGGACGTGCTGGCCACCGACATCGAGGACCACGACGACAACGCCACCCGGTTCGTGCTCGTTGCCCGGCCCGAGCACGGGATCCCGCCGCCGACCGGGCACGACAAGACCAGCATCGTGTGCTTCCAGTTCGACGACAAGCCAGGCAGCCTGCACGGGATCCTCGGCCAGTTCTCGGCCCGCAACCTCAACTTGACCAAGCTCGAGTCGCGACCCACGAAGAAGGGGCTTGGGGACTACTGCTTCATCATCGATCTCGATGGTCACGTCGACGACGAGGTGGTCGCCGACTGTTTGCGGGACCTGCACGCCACGTTGCCGGCGGTGAAGTTTCTGGGGTCGTATCCGGCGGCAGGAGCCCATGGGCCGGAGCGCCGGCGGGACGCGGAGGCGGCGTGGAGGGCGGCGGACGAGTGGATCAGCGACCTGCGGGGCCGGATCCAAAATCCGTCGTCGGGATAGGGTGGGGGACCGGCCGAGCGGTGGGCGCGAAATGATTGGCGCCGAAGGAACTGGCCTGGGAGGGATGGCAGAGCGGCCGAATGCGAAGCTCTTGAAAAGCTTTGGGATGCAAGTCCCCGTGGGTTCAAATCCCACTCCCTCCGCGCATCGCTGAGCAGGATCGTCGGCGGCGCCAGATCGACGACGCCCGGCACCGCGTGCGTCATCGGCCGCCACTGCAGGCGACAAGGATTCCGACTGACCACAGCGGGGCTACGATGCTCGGTCGGAAGCCTCGGCGCCGGAGCCATCGCATCCAAGGGGGTTCCGTGACTCGTCGCCATCGTACGATTCGATCAGCTGTCGCGCTGATCGCGGCGCCGCTCATCATCGTTGCGGCCACCCAGGCGGGAATCGCCGACGCCGCCCCAGGAACCAAGAACCCCGGCCCAGCCGGTCTGACGGCCCGGCTGCGCCAGCGCGCCGCCCAGCTGAACGGTATCTCGGCCCACGAAGCCGACGACCACAACGAGACCGACGCCCTCATCGCGGGCGCCCAGCAGTACAACGACATCCGCACCGCGCCCGCGGCATCGGTGAGTTCCCAGGCCTTCACCACCGCGCTCAGCCAGGCGGCTGGCCTGCGCCGGACGTCGGGGACCTGGAGCGAGATCACCAACCTCCCCTACAACTCCGACGCCGTCAACTACCGCGACCCGATCTGGTCCAACAGCAGCGGCGGCAATGGCATCGTCTCGGGCCGCATGACCTCCATCGCGGTCGACGGGTCAACGGTGTACGCCGGCGCTGCCGATGGTGGGGTGTGGAAGACCACCAACGGGGGGACCACCTGGACGCCGCTGTTCGACCAGCAAGGTGTCCTGGCGGTCGGTGCGGTGGCCGTGAACCCGGCCGACCACTCCGTCTGGGTGGGCACCGGCGAGGCCAACTTCAACTACGAGGCCTACGCCGGCTCGGGGATCTACCGGTCCGCGAACGGCGGCGCCACATGGCAGCTCGTCGGCAACGCCTTGGACAACTCGCTGGTTTCCAACCTCCAGTTCGACGGTGCCGGGTCGGTGTACGCCGCGACCAGCTCCGGAATGCTCAAGCACAGCACCACTGAAATTGCGAGCTCGTGGGCGGTCGTGCTGAAGCCCGACCCCAACCCCACCAATTCGCCGTATCGCAACTCCTTCTTCACCGATGTCAAGGTCCGCCCCGGTACCGGGGGGCAAACGGTCCTGGCCCCCATCGGATGGCGGGGCGGGACCCTCCCGACCGACACCGGTTTCAACGGCTTCTACCAGTCGACCACCGGTGGCGCCGCCGGCACCTGGCACCTCCTGAGCCTCACCGGCGACTTGGCGGGGATCAACACCGGCCGCACGTCCTTCTCGTGGTCGGCCAACGGCAAGGTCCTGTACGCGGTCGTCGAGAGCACGACCACCCAGGGTCTGCTCGGCGTCTACAAATCAGCCAACGGCAACCCGGTCGGCCCCTGGTCGCTCGTCGCCAACTCGCACACCTTCGCCAATGCCGGCTCGGCGCTGGCCCTATCGGGCGGGGCGCCCGGCAGCCAGGCCTGGTACGACCAGTACGTACTGGTCGACCCGACCGACGCCAACCACCTGTACGTGGGCCTCGAGGAGGTCTTCGAGTCGTCCGACGCAGGCGCCACGTGGGCGACACCCGGGCCGTACTGGAACTTCCCCTTCGCCTGCTGGAGCGTGGTTCCGGCCCAGAACACTTGCCCCAATACCATCCATCCCGACCAGCACGCGGCCGCGTTCGGAGCGGGGGGCCAGGTCTACTTCGGCAGCGACGGCGGAATGTGGCGCCGGGCCGCCAGTGACCGGGGCACCGTCAACTGGACCGACCTCAACAACACCCTGCGTACCTTGCAGTACTACTCGGTCGGGACGGGGACCCTGCCCAACCACGGCGGGACGGCGGTGTGGGGCGGCCTGCAGGACAACGGCGTTTCGCTGCTGAAGCCAGGCCAGACAGAGATGGTCTCGCCCTTCGGTGGTGACGGCGGCGTGGTCCTGATCGACCCGAACAACGGCAACCGAGCCGTCAACGAGTACACCAACCTGTCGATGGCCTCGACGACCAATGGAGGCGTCACGGACGGGTCGACCCTGGCGTACAACACCATCTCGCCGTCGTGTGCCAACCCGATCTATACGGCCAACCCGTGTGATCCGAATACCCGCTTCATCGCGCCCTATACGGCCGACGTGACCAACATCAACCACTGGGTGGCGGGCGGCCAGTACGTCTGGGACAACCAGGGCCTCGGTTGGGGCACCAACTGCTCGCCTACCGCCTGTGACTGGAAGATCGTTCACGACACCGGCGCCGGTCATCAGATGACCGCCATCGGGGCCTCGGGCCCGGTCACCTACGCCGGCTGGTGCGGCGGCGGGGGCGGCGGCGGCAGCGTCTGCACACCAGGCACGAACAACGCCTTCATCTCCGGGATCGACACCAACTTCGGCGGCAGCTGGCACACCGTGGCCGCCCCCAACCTGCCCAACCGGATCGTGACGTCGTTCCTCCTGGACCCGGCCAACTCGGCGCATGTGGTCGTGACCTACGGCGCCTTCTCCCGGCGTTGGGTGGCGGGCGGTGGCGTGGGCCATGTGTTCGAGAGCTTCGACGGCGGGACGACGTGGACCGACCTCAGCGCCAACCTGCCCGATGCCCCGGCCACCAGCGCCGTCTTCTGGAACCACAACCTGGTCGTGGGAACCGATATCGGTGTGTTCCTGACGGTCGCGGGGCACCCCGGCGACTGGCGTCAGGTGGGCCAGAGCTTGCCCAACGCCTCCACCAACCAGCTCACGGTCACGCCGGATGGCTCGGCGCTGATCGCGGCCACCCACGGTCGGGGCATGTGGGCGATCGGTTCCTCCAGCCTGCGCTGACCCGATGCAGAGTTACGATCAGGAGAGACGTACGGCGGTCAGGAGGACGTGATGGGCGCAGCGCCGGTCGAGGGGCAGGGCACCAAGGAAGAGCCGTGGACCCTCAAGACCCCGAGCGGCCAATCCGAGTTCCAGGCCTACCGGGATGGATCGCTCGACCCGCCTGCGGTCGTGGTGCTGGTAGGCAAGACCGAGCTGCGATATCACCTGAGTGCGATCGCCGACCTCTATGGGATGCTCAAGGCCCGAGGCGACTGGGTCCCGCTGGGTAACGCCGACGAGCAGAAGCCGGCTGCCGAGGGCTCCGTGGAGGCTTGGGGCCGGTCGGCCGACAATCCCATCGGTGGGTGGTACGGGATCCGCAAGGGGTACCGGGGTCGCTTCGGCAACTATCTGCCGCCGGTACTCGAGGCCTTGGACCTGGCCGAGGTGGAGCACAACGCGCGGAACAACCGGATGCGAGCGCGCTGAAGCGCGACCGCCTGGGTTGAGGGTCCACCACCCCGACCTCCCGGCGTTCGAGACTAGGGGCCATGCCGTACCTCTACGACGCCCATCGCGGTGGCGCGATGATCTCCGATGCCATCGGGCGCAGGATCGAGGAACGGTTGCGGCAGTTCGCCCTCGACCGCTTTCCGGGGCGGTTCCGCGACGTCGGGGTGTGGTTCCGGGGTCCCCTTTGCTACGTGGACCTGTTCCGGGACCCCGGCCCGTCGCCTGAGGGGTGGTCGTCGGAGGACTCCGACGAGACCCGCGAGCAGTACCGGGACCGGCTGGCCGCGTCGCCGATCCACCTCTTGCGGCTGCGCTACTTCGGCAACCCCGACCGCTGGAGCTTCACGGTCTACAACTACGCCACCGAGGACTACGAGCCCGCGACGTTCTCTTCGGGTGAGGCGGCCGGCCTGCCCGAGGACGCGCTGGAAATCGTCTTGAAGATGTACCTGGACTGATCCGGCAGCGCTTTCGGCACTAGTACTAGGCGCTCCTGGTCGCTCCCGGCTCGCTCCCGCCAGCTCCCGAGGGCCAGCAAGTCTCAGCTGGGTCACAGCCTTGCCTTAGAGGTTTGCCAGTGGGGTGCGGTTAACTGGCGTGAGGCGGTTACGCCTGGGTAGGAGTCCCGGCAATGAGCGAGCACGACGAAGATCAGGCGCCGCCGGCACCGTGGCGCCGCGCTGCTCATCGCCGGGACGACCGGGACGACTGGGACGCCCGTGGCGAGGGCCACGACGGTCTGGACAGCCCGGTGGAGGTGCCGACTCCTTGGTCGTCGCCGGGGCGCGGCCAGCCATACCCGGGCGAGGTGGGCGCCGCTGACCCAACTCCGACGCCGTGGGCGCCGACGACCGCCTTTCGCTATCCGTATCCAGAAGCCGGTGGCGCAACCCCCACCTATCCCTACGCGGGGAGTGGCGGTGGCTCGCTCGACTACGACGACGCAGCGAGCTACCCGGGCTACGCCTCCCCGAACTATGCCGACCTGTCCGCCTACTCGGACCAACCGCCGTACGGCGGCACACCCCCCTATGGGGGTGGGGGCGGTGACGGCGCGCCCGGCTATCCCGCCTACCCCGGCGCGCCCAGTTACCCCACCTACCCCGGCTACGGAACTCCGGCCGGTTGGTCGGGTGGCTGGCAACCACCGCCGCCACCCTCCTACGGCTCGTGGACTCCCGCTCCCCAACCCGGCTGGGGCCCGCCGCCGCGCCCGAGCCACACCCGACCGCTCACCATCGTGCTCCTCGCGATCCTGGTCGCCGCCCTCGTCGGGCTCAGCATCGGCGGCCAACTCGTGGCCCGCCACACGACGATCCGCCGGGTTCCGACCTTCTTCCCGGTTCAGCCCTCGGACAACGGCAATGGCGGCGTTGCTTCCTCCGGCGGCGGCCTACCCGCCGACCAGGCGCAAGCCATCGCCAACGCGGTCGACCCCTCGGTCGTCGACATCAACGCCAAGCTCGGCTACCAGCGGGCCGCGGCTGCCGGCACGGGCATGGTGCTGACCAGCGATGGCGAGGTCCTGACCAACAATCACGTCATCGCCGGGGCCACCAGCCTCACGGCCATGGTGGTCGGAGGCAAGAACTACACCGTCAAGGTGCTGGGCACAGATCCAACCGAGGATGTCGCCCTCGTCAAACTGGAGGGCGCCAGCGGCCTGCGGCCCATCACGACCGGTGACCCGAAAAGGCTGGCGGCGGGCGATCCGATCGTGGCGGTCGGCAACGCCGGCGGCGTCGGGGGCACGCCGACCGTGGTCACCGGAACGGTGGAGGCGCTCGACCAGTCGGTGACCGCCAGCGACGTCGGCGGCGGCAACAGCGAGCAACTCTTCGGCCTCATCGAGATCAACGCCCCGTTGCAGCCCGGCGACTCCGGTGGCCCGCTGATCAACACCTCCAGCCAGGTGGTGGGTATGAACACCGCCGCCTCGGCGTCCAACCGCGTCGAGTCGCAGTCGAGCGTGGGCTTCGCCATTCCCATCACCAAGGCGATGGCGATCGCCAAACAGATCGCCGCCGGTCAGGCGAGCGCCACCATCCAGATCGGGCTTCCCGCGTTTATCGGGGTGTCGATCGCGCTCGACGCTCCGGCCACCGTGGGCGCGCCGGTCGGACAAGTGTTTGTCGGATCTCCGGCCGACAAGGCGGGTGTGGTAGCCGGCGACGTGATCACCTCCCTCGGCGGCCAGTCGGTGGACTCGCCGCGGTCACTCACCGCCGCCATGGCGCAGCACCACCCCGGTGACAAGGTGAGCATCGGCTGGACCGACGCCACGGGCAAGAAGCGCACCGCCGGCGTGACGCTCACGACGGGACCAGCCGCCTGACCCAGCGCCTGACCCCGTCGCCCAAGCGCGGGCCGCACCCCGGCCCCGGCGACCGGCGAAAATCCCGGGAGTCCGCGCCGGGCACGCCCTACCGTTGGCTCCCGTGATCGACACCAGCCGCCTGCTCGCCTTCGTCGTCACGTCGTTCGTCCTGATCATCATCCCCGGGCCGAGTGTGCTCTTCGTCATCAGCCGCGCCGTCGCCTGGGGCCGCAAGGCGGCGCTGGCGACGGTCGTGGGCAACTCCGCCGGCTTCTACGTCCAAGTCACCGCCATCGCCTTTGGCGTCGGCGTCGTGGTGCAGCGATCGGTCCTGGTCTTCTCGGCGCTGAAACTGGCCGGTGCCGGCTACCTCGTCTACCTCGGCATCCACACCATCCGCGACCGCACTCGCTTCACCGCCGCTCTCAACGCCGCGGCCACCGCCCCGAGGTCGTCGGCCCAAGTGGTGCGCCAGGGGTTCGTCGTCGGCCTGACCAATCCCAAGACGATGGTGTTCCTGACCGCCATCCTGCCCGAGTTCGTCAACCGGTCGCGCGGGCGGGTCCCGGGTCAGTTCCTGCTGCTCGGCCTGATATTCGTGCTCATCGCCTTGGTGTGCGACAGCACCTGGGGGATGGCCGCGGGTGCCGCCCGGGATTGGTTCGCCCGGTCGCCTCGACGGTTGCGACTGCTCGGCGGAGCCGGGGGCTTGGTCATGATCGGCCTCGGCATCGACGTGGCGGCGACGGGCCGCAAGCGCTGACCACCTGATCTCGTCCCCGTCACCGGGGGGATCTGCACGTCCTTCGGCGTCTTTCCTAATTCGTACCTAAATGGACGCTAAGAAAGCGGCGAAACGCCGTAAATCGGGCAAATCACCCTCAACCTTCCCGCGCCAAGGTCCGATATCACTGGAGGACATAGGACCGACTGGTGGTTGTCGGTGAGCGACTCGGTAGGTAGCTCGTTCCGTGTCACTTTCCTCGACCAAAGGGGCCAGACTGTCATGAAACTGCGCCGCCGCCGCGACCTGATCCTCGGAATCACCCCCTTCCAAGAGCCCAACGCGCAACTCGCAGTGGCGGTCGAGCGGGCGGGCGGGCTGGGTATTCTCGGTTTCGGGCACGACGGCCAGGCCGCACGGGCCGCGCTGGCCGATGCCGTGCGCTGGTCCCGCGGCGGGTCCTTCGGCGTCCGGGTTCCCGCTGGCTGCCCCCTAACCCCGCAGGAACTCCCCGCCCAGGTTGACACCGTCGTGCTGGGCGTCGGGTCCCCCTGGTCGCCCGCCGATCCCGCGCTGAGCGGTCGCCGGATCCTCGTCGAGGTCACGAGCCTGACCCAGGCCCGAGCCCAGGCAAGCGCCCGAGCAAGAGCAGGTGCCAACGGCCGCCCCCACGGGCTCATCGCCAAGGGATCCGAGTCCGGCGGCCCCATCGGTGACACCACCGCCTTCGTGTTGCTGCAACAACTCCTCGCGGAGCCCACCATCGATCTTCCCATCTGGTCGGCCGGCGGCATCGGACTGCACACCGCCGCCGCGGCCATCGCCGGAGGCGCGGCCGGCGTCGTGCTCGACGCCCAGCTGGCGTTGGTCAAGGAATCGGCCCTTCCGGCCGAAATTCAATCAGCCATCCGTTCCATGGACGGCAGCGAAACCATCGTGATCGGCGGCCACCGGGTGTACACCCGACCCGATCTCCCGGTTGCGGGTGAGGGAATGGACGGCGGGGAAAAGGGTGGCAACGGCGCCACCCTCCCCGCCCCTCCCTCGATGCCCGGTGACATCGCCCCGAGGCTGGGGGCGCGGGACCTGCGCAACCAGCTCCTGCCCATCGGCCAGGACGGGGCCTTCGCCCGCACGCTGGCGGAAGCGCACCCGACCGCAGGCGCCGTGGTGGCGGCCATCCGCCGCTCGATCTCCGAGCACCTGGCGGCCGCACGCGACACCACGCCCCTCGCGGCCCACTCGCCGTTCGCGGCCGCCCGGGGCCTGACGGTCCCCGTCGCCCAGGGACCGATGACCCGGGTCAGTGACCGGGCCGCCTTCGCCTTGGCGGTCGCCGAGGCGGGAGGCCTGCCGTTCCTGGCGCTGGCGCTGATGGGCGGCGACGAGGTTCGGACGCTGCTCGAAGAAACCTCGGCCCTCCTTCAAGGCCGCACCTGGGGCGTCGGCATCCTCGGCTTCGTCCCCGCCGAACTGCGGGAAACCCAGCTGGCGGTCGTCCACGACATCCGCCCCCCGTGCGCCCTCATCGCCGGCGGCCGCCCGTCGCAGGCGGCACCGCTCGAGGCGGCGGGAATCGACACCTTCCTGCACGTCCCCTCCCCCGGCCTGCTCGACCGTTTCCTGAACGACGGTGCCCGCAAGTTCGTCTTCGAGGGCCGGGAATGCGGCGGCCACGTCGGCCCGCGTTCCAGCTTCGCCCTGTGGGAGTCCCAGATCGAGCGGCTCCTGGCCTTCGGCCACGAAGACGAGCTGCACGTGCTGTTTGCCGGCGGGATCCACGACGAGCGTTCCGCCGCCATGGTCGCGGCCATGGCAGGTCCGCTCGCGGCACGGGGCGCCAAGATCGGCGTGCTGATGGGCACGGCCTACCTGTTCACCACCGAGGCAGTGGCCAGCGGTGCCATCGTCGCCGGCTTCCAGGCGGCGGCCATCGGGTGCGACGAAACGGTCCTCCTCGAGACCTCGCCCGGCCACGCCACCCGCTGCGTCGATACCGAGTACGTCCAGGCCTTCCGGGACACCAAGCAGCGCCTCCAGGCCAATGGCGCCACCCAGCAGGAGATGTGGGCCGAGCTGGAGCAGCTCAACCTGGGCCGCCTCCGCCTGGCCAGCAAGGGCCTCAAGCGCGCCGACGGACGGCACACGGGGACTGGTCGAGGTCAGCGAGGACGACCAACGGCGCCAGGGCATGGTCATGATCGGCGAGGTCGCAACCCTCCGCACGACCACGACGACCGTTGCCGAACTCCACCGCCAGGTGAGCGACGGCGCGACCGAGTTCCTCGCAGCCACAGCCACCGCCGCCACCAGCCCCGCCGCCGCCGACACCGACACCGACGCCGCCGAGGAGTCCGATCCGCTCGAGATCGCGATCGTCGGCATGGCGTGCGTCTTCCCCGAGGCGGGCGACACCGACCGCTACTGGTCCAACGTCGTCGCCGGCGTCGACGCCGTCACCGAGGTCCCGGCCGAACGCTGGGATACCAGCATCTACTACGACCCCGCCGCCGTCACCCAGGGCGCCGGTCACCGGACTCCCTCCAAGTGGGGCGGGTTCCTCCCCGACGTGCCCTTCGACGCCCTCTCCTACGGCGTCCCGCCCTCGTCGCTCACGTCCATCGACCCGTCCCAGCTCCTGGCCCTGGAAGTGGCGGCCCGCGCCCTCTCCGACGCCGGCTACCGCGCCCGCCAGTTCGACCGGGAGCGCACCTCGGTCGTCTTCGGCGCCGAAGCGGGTACCGACCTGGCCGGGGCCTACGGCTTCCGGGCGCTGCACCAGTCCTACCTCGGGCCCCTCCCCGCCGAACTCGACGCCCACCTCCCGTCGCTCAACGAGGACTCCTTTCCCGGGGTGCTCTCCAATGTGATCGCCGGGCGCATCGCCAACCGCCTGGACCTGGGCGGGTCCAACTACACCGTCGATGCCGCCTGCGCCTCCTCCCTCGCGGCCCTCGACGTGGCCTGCAAGGAGCTGCGCGCCGAGACCAGCGACATGGTTCTGTGCGGCGGGGCCGACGTGCACAACGGCCTGCAGGACTTCCTCCTCTTCGCATCGGTCCACGCCCTGTCGCCGAGCGGCCACTGCCGCACCTTCGACGCCCAAGCCGACGGCATCGCCCTGGGCGAAGGCGTGGCCTGCGTGGTGCTCAAGCGCCTGGCCGACGCCGAGCGCGACGGCGACCGGGTGTACGCCGTGGTCAAGGCCATCGCGGGCTCGAGCGACGGCCGCAGCCTGGGCCTCACCGCCCCCCGCCCCGAGGGGCAACGACGAGCGTTGCAGCGCGCCTACCGCATGGCCGGCGTCTCGCCCGCCCAGGTCGGGCTGGTCGAGGCCCACGGCACCGGGACCGTCGTGGGCGACCGCACCGAGCTGGCCACACTGACCGAGGTGTTCACCGAGTCGGGCGCCGCCCCCGGCACCTGCGCCCTGGGCTCGGTCAAGTCCCAGATCGGCCACACCAAGTGCGCCGCCGGCCTGGCCGGGATCATCAAGGTCGCCCGGTCGCTGTACAGCGGCGTCCGCCCCCCCACCGGCCAACTCGACCAGCCCAACGGCTACTGGGACCGCGACGAGAGCCCCTTCTTCTTCAACACCGAAGCCCGGCCCTGGAACGCGCCGCCCGCCGAGCGATTCGCGGGCGTCAGCGCCTTCGGCTTCGGTGGCACCAACTTCCACGCGGTGCTCGGCGCCTACGACGGCGGCCCCGAGCCCGAGCACGGGCTCGAACAATGGCCGGCCGAGTTGTTCGTCTTCCGCGGCGCCGATCAGGCCGGGGCGACCAAGCAGATGGACTACCTCGCCCAGCTCCTGGCGGCCAACGACGGCGCCGGGCACCCGTGGCGCCTCCGCGACCTGGCCTGGACCATGGCCGGCACCCGCGGCCCGGTCCAGGTGGCGCTGGTCGCCACCGACCTCGACGATCTGGCCACCAAGCTCAGCCACGCCCGCTCGCTCCACGCGGCCCCCGGTGTCTTCGTGGCGTCGAGCCAGGAGACGGGCAAGGTCGCCTTCCTCTTCCCCGGCCAGGGCAGCCAGTCCCCCGGCATGCTGGCCGACCTGTTCGTCGCCTTCCCCCGCCTCCGCCACCACCTCGAGGCGCTCGGCGACCTGGCGCCGATCATGTTCCCCCCGGCCGCCTTCAGCCGCGCCGAAACCGAGCGCCAGCGCCGCGCCATCACCGACACCCGCGTGGCCCAGCCGACCCTCGGCGTGGCCGGACTCGCCATGCACGAGCTGCTCGGCACCCTCGGCGTTCACCCCGACCTGGCCGGCGGCCACAGCTACGGCGAACTGGTCGCGCTCAGCCGCCGCGGGCGCCCTCGACCGAGACGAACTGGTCGCCCTCAGCGCCGCCCGGGCGGACGCAATCCTCGCCGCGGCAGGCGACGATCCGGGCACCATGGCCGCGGTCAGCGCCCCCGCCGCCGCGGTCCAGCAGCTGCTCACCCCGGGCGACGGCGTCCGCATCGCCAATCACAACGCCCCCAACCAGGTCGTGATCTCAGGCCCCACCGCCGCCGTCGACGCGGCGCTCGACCGACTGGCCACCGAGGGCATCGCGGCCAAGCAGATCCCCGTCGCCTGCGCCTTCCACAGCACCCTCGTCGCCGGCCGCGGCGACCACGCTGCGCGCCGCGCTGGACACCCGCGCCGTGCGCCCCCCCACCATCGCCGTGTGGTCCAACACCACCGCCGAGCCCTACCCGGCCGACCCCGACGCCGTCCGGGACACCCTGGCCAACCAAGTGGCCGAACCGGTCCGCTTCGTCGACCAGGTCGAGGCCATGTACGCCGCCGGCGCCCGGGTCTTCGTCGAGTCCGGTCCGAGCCGGGTGCTCACCGGCCTGGTCGGCAAGATCCTCGCCGGCCGACCCCATACCGCCGTGGCCTGCGACGTGGCCGGCGAGGCGGGCCTGCCCCGCCTGCTGCTGGCGCTGGGCGAACTGGCCGCGGCCGGTGTCCCCGTCGACACCGAGGCCCTCTTCCGGGGCCGCCAGGTCCATACCGTCTCCCTCGCCGAGGTCCCCCGCCGCCCCGGCTGGCTGGTCAACGGCCACCTGGTGCGCACCGCCGACGGCGCCCCCCTCCCCGGCGGCCTCCAACCCATGACCGCGGTCCCCCCGATCACCCCAGTAGCGGCGGCGGCGCCCGCCGACCGGGACGTGGCCGTGCTCGAGTTCCTCCGCAGCTCCCGGGAACTGGTGGCCGCGCAGCGTGACGTCCTCCTCGGCTATCTCGGAACAGGTGGGAAAAGCCTCCCGTCGCTCGACTCGACCCCGGCGGTGGCAGCCACCGCCCTTCCGGTTCGGGCCACGGCCGTGGTTGCGGCTTCCACCGTCAACACGGTCACGCCCACCCCCGCCCCCCATGGTCCCCTCACCCGCGCCGGAATCCTCGACGCCGTGCTGGCCATCGTCAGCAACCGCACCGGCTACCCGAGCGACATGCTCGACCCTGACCTCGACCTCGAAGCCGACCTGAGCATCGACTCCATCAAGCGGACCGAGATCCTGGGCGAGCTGGCCGAGCGCGTCGGCCTCGGCGGAGCCGACGGTGCGTCCATCGACGAGGCGACCGTCGAGCAGTTGGCCCGCCTGAAGACCCTCAACGCCATCGCCGACTGGATCGTGGCCCACGCCGGTCCGCCGGCGGAGACCAAGGCCGATACCAAGCCCGCCTCCCCGCGGTAGACGAGGCCCCCGGCGTCGACGCGGTGACCAGCCGCCACCTCGTCGTTCTCGAGGAGCTGGACACGCTGCCCGAGACACCCGACACCGGCGACCTGCTGGCGGGCCGCCGCTATGTGATCGTCGACGGCGGCCTCGGCATCGGCCTGGAACTGTCCGAACTCCTGGAGCACCGGGGCGCCGACGTCTTCATCCTCGACGCCGAGCAAAGCGAGTCGGCCAACGCGGAGAGCCTCGCGGTCCTCGACGGCGCCCACGGCCTGATCCACCTCGGGGCCCTCGAGCCCGATCACGCCTCCGTCCTCCCGGGCGCCTTCTCGGTGCTCCGGGAAGCGGCCGAGCGGGGCGTGGGCCGCCTGGTCGTCGCCACCGGCGACGGCGGCCGGTTCGGCTTCGACGGCGCCGTCGACAGTTCTGACGCCGGACTCGGCCTGGGCGGGCTGGTGCGCACCATGCGAGCCGAGTACCCCGACCTGGTCAGCCAGGTGGTCGACGTCGACCCGAAGCAGCGCGCCGGCTCGGTCGCCTCGGCCCTGCTGGCCGAGCTGACCGCGGATCAGCCACCGGCCATGATCGGCTACGCCCGAGGGGTTCGCTGGACCCGGCGGGTGACACCGGTCGAGCTGCGCCCGACTCCGCGCACCGCGGAACTGGACATCGAAGCGGCGTCGGCGGCGTTGGATCTCGGCCCCGATTCGGTCGTGTTGCTGACCGGCGGGGCCCGGGGGATCACCTCCAAGGTGGCCATCGAACTGGCCCGGGCCACGGGTTGCCACATCGAGCTGATCGGCCGCACCCAGGCGCCGACTGGTGACGAGGATGCCATCACCGCCTCCGCGCTCGACGCCCCGTCCATCCGCCGAGCCCTGATCGAAAGCGGCTCCCGCATCCCCGGCCAAGTCGAGGTGGCCACCGCTCGGCTGCTCGCCACCCGTGAGATTCGGGCCAGCCTGGCCCAGTTGGCCGAGACCGCGGCATCAGCGCGGTACCACGTGGCCGACGTCCGCAACGCCGAAGCGGTGCAGTCCATCGTCGCCGACATCTACGCCCGCCACGGCCGCCTCGACGGTGTCATTCACGGTGCTGGGGTGCTCGAAGACAAGCGGATGAGCGACAAGGGCATCGAGTCATTCGAGCGGGTGTTCCGGACCAAGGTCGACGGCGCCCGCCACCTCGTTTCTTCTCTTCGCAGCGACCTGGGTTTCCTGGTGCTGTTCGCCAGCGTGGCCGGGGTGTTCGGCAACCGGGGCCAGGCGGACTACGCCGCCGCCAACGACGCCTTGGACAGCCTGGCCCGCACCTGGGCGGGCCGGTTCCGGGGTCGGGTGCTGGCGGTCGACTGGGGCCCCTGGGCCGGGGCGGGCATGGTGTCGGCGGAACTGGAACGGGAGTACTCCCGCCGAGGCGTCGGCCTCATCAGCGTTGACGACGGCGTCGCCTGCCTGCTCCGCGAGCTGGCGTGGGGTCCGCGAGACGTCTCCCAGGTCGTCTACATGCGTGACGCGATCGCACGCTCATGACCGACATCGCAATCGTGGGTATGGCGGCGCTGTTCCCGGGCGCCCCCGACCTCGGGACCTTCTGGCACAACATTGTCAACCGGGTGGATTCCGTCACCGACGTTCCGGCTACCCGCTGGGATCCTTCGTACTACGACCCGGCGTCGTGGGCCGAGCCCGCCAGCGACAAGTTCTACTGCCGGCGGGGCGGTTTCGTCGACGACCTCGCCAGTTTCGATCCGGCCGCCTTCGGGATCATGCCCGTCGCGGTGGACAGCACCGAGCCCGATCAACTGCTCTCGCTGAAAGTGGCGGCGGCTGCCATCGCCGACGCGGGCGGCGAGGAGCGGCTGGGCGACCGGGGCCGCACCGGGGTCATCCTCGGCCGGGGGGGCTACCTCTCGGCCGGCGTGGCTCGCCTCGACCAGCGCATCCGCGCCGGCAAGCAGCTCGTCGCCAGCCTGCGGGAACTGGTCCCGGGCCTGACTGAGCAACAACTGGTCCAGGTGGGTCGCGACTTCCAGGCTCGCCTGGGACCCGAGCGACCCGAGGCGTCGATCGGACTGGTTCCCAACCTGGCCGCCTCGCGCATCGCCAACCGGCTCGACCTCCAGGGTCCCGCCTACACCGTGGACGCGGCCTGCGCCTCGTCGCTGCTGGCCGTCGACCACGCCATCGCGGAACTGGACCGGGGCCGGTGCGACATGGTCATTGCCGGCGGCGTGCACCTCTGCCACGACGTGACGCTCTGGAGCGTGTTCTCCCAGCTGCGGGCGCTCAGCCCGAGCCAGCAGATCCGGCCGTTCGACCGGCGGGCCGACGGCATCTTGATCGGCGAAGGCATCGGGATGGTCGTCCTCACCCGCCTGGCCGACGCCGAGCGGCGGGGGGACCGGATCTACGCCGTCATCCGGGGCAGCGGCGTGGCCAGCGACGGGCGCGACGCCAGCCTGATGCGGCCTCGAGTCGAAGGCCAGATGCTGGCGTTGGAGCGGGCCTGGGCGGCGGCCGGGCTCGACCCGACGGCGCCCGGTGCGGTCTCCATGATCGAGGCCCACGGCACCGCCACGCAGGTGGGCGACGAGGCTGAACTCACCACCCTCGACCGGGTATTCGGCTCCGCCGGCCCCGCGATCGGCCTGGGCACGGTCAAGTCCATGATCGGCCACGCCATGCCGGCCGCGGGAATGGCGGGCCTGATCAAGGCGGCGCTGGCGATTCATCACCGAACCCTGCCTCCGACGCTGCACTGCGAGGATCCGCATCCGGCGCTGGCCGGGACCCGCTTCGCACCCCTGACCGAGACCACGGAGTGGGGCGAGCTCGGCGGCGGCGGGCCCCGGCGGGCCGCGGTCAACGCCTTCGGCTTCGGGGGGATCAACGCCCACGTCATCTTGGAGGAAGCCCCCAATGCCCGAGGCGGGGCCGCCCCCGTCTTCACGCCCGCTCGGCGCAGTGGCGTCTCGCAGCGGGTCCTGTTGCTGGCCGGGGCCACCGCCGACGAACTGATCCGGAAGCTGGCGGGCGACGACACCGCCTTGCTGGCTCGCGACGACTTGCAGGCGGTCCCCGCTGCGGGGCCGTGGCGCCTGGCGATTGTGGACCCCAACCCGACGCGACTGGAACTGGCCCGCAAGGTCGTGGCCCGGGGCCGCCCGTGGCGGGGTCGCAACGATGTCTGGTTCACCTCCGCCCCGCTGCTGGCCGATGCGAGCGCCAAGCTGGCCTTTGTCTTCCCGGGCATCGAACAGGTCTTCGACCCCCGGGTGGATGGCGTGGCGGCTCATTTCGGGTTGGCCGATCCGGTGCGCACCGGCATCGAGACGCTGGGCCGCCACAGCCTGGCCACCCTCGGCGTCGGTCGGCTCATGGACGCGGCGTTGCGGCGCCTGGGGATCCAACCCGACGTCTTGGCGGGGCACAGCATCGGCGAGTGGAACGCCATGATCGCGGCGGGCATGCACGACCGCGCCGACCTCGACCGGGTCATGGGATGCCTTCGACAAGGACAGCATCGAGGTACCGGGCGTGGTGTTCGCCGCCTTGGGCTGCGGCGCCGAGATGGCCGAGGCGGCCATCACCGGACTCGAGCGGATCGTCGTCTCCCACGACAACTGCCCCCACCAGTCGATCATCTGCGGCGAGGAGGCCAGCATCGCGGTGGCCCTCGGACGGTTGCGGGCCGAAGGCGTCATGGGTCAGGTGCTGGAGTTTCGTTCCGGCTTCCACACGCCGATGGTCGAGCCCTTCCTGGCGGCCATCGGCGACCAACTGCGCGAGCTGCCGCTGCGGACCGCCACGACGCCGATCTGGTCGGCCACCATCGCCGGCCCCTACCCCGAGGACCTCGACGGGGTCCGCCGGCTGGCATGGCGCCACCTGGTCGAGCCGGTCCGCTTCGGGCCCATGGTGCGCCGCCTCCACGACGAGGGCGTCCGGGCGTTCGTGCAGGTCGGCAGCGGCAGCCTCACCGGGTTCATCGACGACGCCCTGCGCGACCGCGAGCAGCTCGTCATCAGCGCCTGCACCTCCAAGAACGACGGGCTCGACCAGCTGCTCCGGGTGGCGGTCGCCCTGTGGGTCGAGGGCCGGGCACCGGCGCTGGCCGTCCTGGCACCGCAGGCCGCGGGGCGCGACGCCAGGTCGGTGGCGCTGCACCTCGGCTCCTCCCTCGTCCATTTCGCGGACGACGTGGCACCGCTCACCGCCGTCGCGGCTCCGGCCCGACCGGCTGGAGATCACCCGATCCTGTCGGAGTTCGATGCCATGCTGGCCGACGCCCACGAGGCGGCCAGCGCCGTCCTCCGGTCGTGGTCAGCCCCGCCCGCGCCGACCAGCGCCACGACGACGCGGGTGGTGTCGGTCGAGACGATGCCCTACCTGGCGGACCACTGCTTCTACCGCCAGGCGGCGGGATGGCCCGAGATGGCCGACAAGTTTCCGGTCGTGCCCATGACCACCATGTTGGAGATGATGATGGACGCGGCCCGGCCGCTGGTCGGCGACCGAGCCATCGTCGGTATGGCCAAGGTCCGGGCGCTTCGGTGGCTGGCGCCGACCGAACCCGTCACCTTGACGATCACGGCCTCGTTGGATGCCGAGGGCCACGTCGATGTTGCGCTCCAGGGCTACGCCCGGGGCAAGGTCCTCGTCGCCGACCGGTTCCCGGACGCCCCGCCCAACCGGGCCGAGGAGTTGCTGGGCGAGCGATCCTCGCCGGTGCGGGCGGAGGAGCTGTATCAGGATCGCTGGCTCTTTCACGGCCCCCAGTTCCAGGGCGTACGGGAGATCACGGGCTACGCCGACAACGGGATTCGTGGCCAGCTCGTCAGCCTCGAGGCCCCGGGCGGCCTGCTCGACAACGCCGGCCAGCTCCTGGGCTTCTGGATCCAGACGATGGTGGCGGCGGACCGGATGGCGTTCCCCGCCTCGATCGAGTTGGTCGAGCTGTTCGCGCCCCACCCCGAGGCCGGCCTGCCGACGGGCTGCACGGTGTGGGTCCGAACGGTGACCGACACGTCGGTCACCGCCGACCTCGAAGTGCGCCAACCGGACGGCACGGTGTGGGCCCGGATCACGGGCTGGACCGACCGGCGCTTCGTGACCGACGACCGGATCAGCCCGATGCTGCGCTGGCCGGAGTCGAATCGCATTGCCGAGGACCGCCCCGGTGGGTGGTTCCTGCTCCGCGACCGCTGGCCCGACCCGGCCAACCGGGAGCTCGTGATGCGCCGGTACCTGGCCGCCTCGGAGCGGGCGCAGTACGACCAGCACAACCCCCGGGGCCGCCACCGCTGGCTCTTGGGCCGCATCGCGGCCAAGGACGCAGTGCGCCAGTACCTGTGGGATCGCGGCGCCGAGCGACTTGTTCCCGGCCGAATTCGTGATCGACAACGAAGCGTCGGGACGGCCGACGGTCACCGGCCTCCCTCCTGGGACGGGCATCTCGATCGCCCACTCGGGCGAGTTCGCGGTTGCCCTCGTCGGCGCGACCGACGCCGCAGGGCGCGGGGTCGGCATCGACGTGCAGGCGGTCGAGGAACGCACCCCCCAGTTCGAGGGCCTGGCGTGCACCGAGTCCGAGCGTGCGCTGCTCGACCTGTGCGCCGCCGGCATGGGAACGCGCCTCGAATGCCTGACCCGGTTCTGGGCGGCCAAGGAAGCCGTCGCCAAGGCGGTGGGGACGGGCCTCGGTGGGCGACCCCATCGTTTCGAGGTCAAGCAGGTCGACGGGACGCAGTTTCTGGTCGCGGCCTTGGATCACGGGGACCGCTGGTGGGTCGACAGCACCGCCGTGCGCGGCGTTGACGGCGTGACCCAGTACGTGGTCGCCTGGACGACCACCGGCGCCCGCCCCCCCACCCACGCTTCACGCATCATGCGGGGATTTTCCCCCCTTACCCTTGTCAAAGAGAGGACCACCAATGGACGCTGACACCATCTTGGCCGACATCACCGAAATGCTCGCCCAGGTGATCGGCGAGGACTATCTGCTCGAGGTCGACGTGACCATGGACACGGCGTTCTCGGGCGACTTGGAGCTCGAGAGCATCGAGTTCGTGGCGCTGGCGGGGCTCATGAAGGAGCACTACGGCGCCGCCGTCGACTTCGTCGGGTTCCTGGCGGACATGGACCTGCACGAAATCATCGCCCTGCGGGTCGGCCAGGTCGTCGACCACATCTGGCTGTGCCTGGAGGCGGTGGGCAGCCGTGGCTGATGTCGTCGCCAACGGGGTGCGGTTCCATGTGCAGCAGCTGACGCCGCCGCCGGGGTTCTCGCCGGCGTCCGGGTGAGGCGCAGCCGAGCGTGGTGTTCATCCACGGGCTGGTCATGGACAACCTGTCGAGCTTCTACTACACGCTGGCCAACCCCTTGGCCGCCGCCGGGGCCGACGTGCTGCTGTACGACCTGCGGGGCCACGGGTTGTCGGAGCGGCCGCCGCTCGGGTACTCCCTGGAGGATTCGGTCGAGGACCTGGTCGGGTTGCTGTTCGAGCTGGGGATCGACGGTCCGGTGCACATCGTGGGCAACAGCTACGGCGGCACGGTCGGCCTGGCGTTCGCCATGGCGTACCCGGCGCGCGTCGCCAGCCTGGTGCTCGTCGAGGGGCACTTCGCGGTGCAGGGGTGGGGCGAGGAAATGGCCCGGACGCTGTGGGGCATCGCGTTCGGGATGGAGTTGGAGGAGGCCCGGACGTGGGTGGCGTCGGCCGGGCGCAAGATGACGCGTATGGCCGGCAAGGCTGACGCGTTGATCAACGGCACCAGCCTGGTCGAGGATCTGCTGACCGCGATTCCGTTGCCGCGCGAGCCGCTGGCGTCGCTGGCCTGTCCGGTGCTGGCGATCTACGGCGACGAGTCCGACGTGATCGACCGGGCCCGGGATCTGGCGTCGTTGGTGCCCGATTTCACGCTCAACATCCTGCAGGGATGCGGCCACTCGATCCTGATGGAGGTGCCGGCGCATTTGCGGGCCGTGCTGGCGTGGTGGTTCGCGGGACGCGTTGGGCCGGCGCCGCTGTACCAGCCGCCCGCTTCGGGGTCGGCGGCTTCGCTGGCGGCGGCTTCAGCGGCCGCTTCGGCTTCGGCTGCGGCGCACCCGCTGGCCGAACTGGTTGCCGGCTGATCGGCAGCCTCGACCGCCGGCCCGTTCTGGGGCGCATCCAGCGCTTTGGGTCCACTTGTTGCGGTGTGACGACGATAACCGGGCCCAAACGCTGGACGCTACCCAGACGTGACGAGTCGTTCGCACGAGCGCACTAGACAGCGTTCGTGAGCCGATTCCTGTTCGTCGTGCCGCCGCTCACGGGGCACACCAACCCGACCGTGGCGGTCGGGGAACGGTTGCGGGCCCGGGGCCATGTCGTGGCGTGGACCGGCTACGCCAGGGCGATCCGACCGCTGCTCCCGCCCGACGCCGAGTTGATCCCCGTCGGCGACGATCCCGCCGACGACGACCCAGGCGTCGCCGAGGCCCGGCAACGCTCGCAGGGGCTGCGGGGCGCCGAGGCGCTGCTGTTCCTGTGGGAGGACTTCATCCTCCCCCTCGGCCGGGCCATGGTCCCGGGCGTGGAATCCGCCGTCGACCGGTTCCGGCCCGACGTGCTGATCGTCGACCAGCAGGCCATCGCCGGTGCCGTCGTGGCCATCCGCCGGGGCCTGCCCTGGGCCACCTCGGCCACCACGTCGGCCGAACTGGTGGATCCCTTCGCGCTGCTCCCCAAGGTGGGCGAGTGGGTCGCCACGTCGTTGCGCCAATTCCAGACCGACTTCGGCGTGGCCGGCGGGGGCGACCTCCGCTTCTCGGAGCACCTGGTGCTGGCGTTCACCACCGCGGCGCTGGCCGGGGCGGGGCGATCCTTCCCGTCGCACTACCGATTCGTCGGGCCGTCGCTCGGTGCCCGCCCGGCGACGGCCGAGTTTCCCTGGGAGTGGCTCGATCCCTCCCGGCGCCACGTGCTGGTCTCGCTGGGAACGATCAACGCGCCCGCGGGGCGGCGTTTCCTGACCTCGGCGGTGGAAGCGCTGGCGGCCATGGCCGAACGGGTGCAGGGCGTCGTGGTCGGCCCACCGGACCTGGTCGCGTCGGACAATGTGTTGATCCGCGGATTTGTTCCCCAGCTGGACCTGCTTCGGCACATGGACGCCGTGGTGTCGCACGGGGGGCACAACACGGTGTGCGAGACCTTGGCCCAGGGGCTCCCCCTGGTGGTGGCGCCGATCCGGGACGACCAGCCGATCGTCGCCCAGCAGGTCACCGACGCCGGCGCCGGGGTGCGGGTGAAGTTCGGGCGGGTCCGGGCACCTGAGCTGGCGTCGGCGATCGCCACCGTGCTCGATCAGCCGTCGTACCGGGAGGCGGCAGTGCGCCTGCAGGCGTCGTTCCGCGCGGCCGGCGGTCCCGACGCCGCCGCCGAAGCGGTGGAGTCACTCCTCGCCGGCACGCGGTGGCGAGTTGTGACTCTGAGGGCGACCGACTGCTAGTCCTTTCGAGCCAGCACCCGGTACGTGTTCGACCAACTCGGGGCCTTCGTGCTGACAAACGGTTTGATGACCCGATCGGCGGCCATCCCCGCCAGGGCAATCGGTGCCAGGGCGACGAGGATCACCCCGCGTCGGAACCGTTCCGCCGGGGTGGGAGGGTCCCGCCAGGGCAATCTGGGCGGCGGCGCCAAGCTGGCGGCCCACATCCACAGGCCGCCACCGAGATCCACCGGCTGATGGGCCGGACCCCGCTCGACCTCGACGACGGCGAAACCCTGCGCCTCGAGGGCGGTGCAGAGGTTGGCGACCGGCAGGAACTGCTGATGCTGGGGTTGCAGCCAGGGGACCCAGAAGCGGCCCATCAACTGGGCGAAGCGGGACTCGGGATCGGGGACCTCGATCAGCAGGTGGCCACCCGGTTGGAGCACCCGGTGGGCCGCGACCAACTCGGCGCGCGGATCTCTCGTGTGCTCGAGGTAGTGATGCATGCTGACGGTGTCGTAGCGATCCTGCAGTTCGTCGGCGAGGTCGGGAAACAGGCCCCGGTAGGCGTGGTCGATCCAGCCCCGCCGCCACGATTCCTCGATGCTGCTGCCCATGTCCAGGCCGTCGAAGCGGGTCGCGGGGAGCAGCCCCCGGGCGACAAGGCAGAAGTGGCCGTAGCCACTGCCGACGTCGAGCCACGCCTTCGGTGACGAGTGCCGGCACGCCAGGTCGACCCGTCCCCGGTAGGACGGCTCAGAGTGGGCGAACAGGAACTGCGTCCCGCCGGCGCCCAACCCGTCGTAGAAGTCGCGGTAGTAGAAGTTGAGCCCGTCGATGGTCAGGCGGGGGTTCTGGAACAGCAGGCCGCAGCTGGCGCACTCCTCGATCACGAACTCGCCGGGCTTGAACTGGGCCAGATCACCGGTGCGGACCCGCTCGGCGATGGCGCGGCTGTCGCACCAGGGGCAGGTCGTGCGCCGGGGTTCGAAGAAGCGCTCCAAACCGGGCGCCAGCTCGGCCTCATAGTCGGGCCGGAGGGCCTCGATGGGATCGTCCTCGGTTTCGGCGTCTGAGTTCGAACTCGGGTGCGGGCTGAAGGCCGCGGCCGCCCGGATCATGGCGAAGGGGTCGAGCACGCGCCTGACGATGTCACGGCGCAGCGACCACCGGGGGTGCGGTGCCAGGGCGCTGCCGCCGGTCACCAGGTGGGGCTGGAGGACAACGCTGGCCGCAGCGGCGGCACCCCACCCGGGACTGAGCACCAACCCCGCGAGCAGGAGCGACGAGCGGGCGGCCGGGATGGCGAGCGCCGCCGGGGCGAACGCGTCGTACGTGGCCTGCAGAACACCGAGCCGTTCTGGCAGCCCGGCGTCGACGGCTCGAAGCGAGGGCACGACGACGAAGTCCGTCGCCCGGGCGGCGTGCTGCTTCAGCCGCACCATCAGCCGCGCCAGGTCCGCCCGGTCGCGTACCCGTGGGCTCGCCCGCCTCGGGCGAAGCCTCCATCCGGTCCCAGACGTCTCGGCGCACCAAGACGGCATGGAGCGCTCCCCGGCCAACCGCGAAGCCGGCCGACCGGAACGCCACCGTGTCGACCGCCCGGGCCAGATCCACGGCGTCGCCGAGGGGCAGGTCTCCTGGGACGAGGTCGAGCACGTCGAGTTCCTCGGCCTGCGCGTGGGCTACCGCGGCCCGGCGCGTGACGTCGTCGACCTCGACGCCCGGGGACCGCACCAGCAGGTAGTCCTCGTCGTGTTGCCCGGGCTTGGCGGCGAGTCGGGTGAGGCCCGACAGGCGATGGCGCAGCCGCAGCCCGTTGACCAGCGTGCCCGCGGTGATCACCACCCATAGCCACCCCCGCCGGCGGCGGGGCAGCAGGCGCCGCCACCCCGCATGCCTGTTGCCTGCTGTACCCCACACGGTGGACGATTCTGCCCCACCCGGCGGTGCCGGGCGGGACGGGTTGCCGACTAGGCGGGTGACGGCTAGGCGGGTGCCGGCTAGGCGGGTGTGCGGCTGGCGGAGGCGGAGGCGGGGGCGGCCCGGCGGGCCCAGCGTCGGTGGGACCAGGGGTCGTGAAGGGCTCCGTCGGCGCAGGACCGGGCGGCGGGGGCGCTGCGGCGCTGGCACCGTAGAAGGTCCCGGTGGGCGGAGCGCCTGGACCCCAGCCCAGGTCCTCGACGAGGCGGTAGTACTCGTCACGCGATATCTCGCCGCGGGCGTAGCGGAATCTCGCCTGGTCGAAGGCGGGATCGGGCCCAAATCGAGCCCCTGGCCCGACCGGACCGCCGGGACCGCCGGGACCGCCGCCCGTGTGAGCGAACCGTCCGCCCAGTCCCCCATGGCGGGACGCCCGGACCAAGAGGTAGATCAGCAGCCCGATCAGGACCGCGAACAGCAGCAGCGGGAACAGGAAGAAGATCCCGCCTCCGTGCCCCTGGAACTGTTGATGATGGCGTCCGTACCACATGGCAGGCCCCTCGCTGTCTGCATCTGATAACTGCCTGATTACTTGCTTACATTGTCGAGGCTACGCCTGAGCGTCGCCTGAGAAACCGATGAGCGCCCCCTGAGAGCAGGAACCAGAACCTACCGGTAGCCTCGCTGTGACGTTCGACACGCAAGGCAGCAACGCTTGAGAAGGAGGCCGTAATGCAGCTCGGCATGATCGGACTGGGGCGGATGGGGGCGAATCTGGTCCGGCGCCTCATGCGCGATGGCCACGAGTGCGTCGTCTACGACGTCAGCGAGGACGCGATCGAGCAGTTGGCGAGCGAGGGCGCGACCGGCTCCACCTCGCTCGACGATTTCGTGGCCAAGCTGACCCCGCCCCGGGCGGCGTGGATCATGGTGCCGGCCGCCTTCGCCGGCCAGATGGTCAACGAACTCGCCGAGCGCATGTCCGAGGGCGACATCATCATCGACGGCGGCAACAGCTACTACCGCGACGACGTCGACCGGGCCGAGGCGCTTGCGCCCCGGGGCCTCCACTACATGGACGTGGGCACCAGCGGCGGCGTCTTCGGCCTGGAGCGGGGGTTTTGCCTCATGATCGGCGGCGAGGACGGCCCGGTACAGCACCTCGACCCCATCTTCCGCACCATCGCCCCAGGCCTCGACGCCGCCCCCCGCACCCCCGGTCGCGAGGGCGAGGCGACCACGGCCGAGATGGGCTACCTGCACTGCGGACCGCCCGGCGCTGGCCATTTCGTGAAGATGGTGCACAACGGCATCGAGTACGGCCTCATGGCGGCCTACGCCGAGGGCCTCGGGATCTTGCACCGGGCCGACGCCGGCAAGCACCAGGAGGACCAAGACGCCGAGACCGCCCCGCTCCAGGACCCCAAGTACTACCAGTACGAGATCGACACCAGTTCCGTCGCCGAGTTGTGGCGGCGGGGCAGCGTGGTCAGCTCGTGGTTGCTCGACCTGATGGCCCACGCCCTGCTCGGCGACCCCGACCTGCACGGCTTCTCGGGCCGGGTATCGGACTCGGGGGAGGGACGGTGGACCGTGCGGGCGGCGGTCGACGAAGGGGTGCCCGCGGGCGTGCTCACCACGGCGCTGTTTCAACGCTTCAGCAGCCAGCGCTCGGGCGACTTCGCCGACCGCATGCTTTCGGCGTTGCGCAAGGAGTTCGGCGGCCACGCGGAGAAGCCGGTCGAGGACCCGGGTCGGGTACCCGACGAAGTCCCCGGCCAATGACGCCCATCACCGAAACACCCGAATGGCAGGCGCTGGAAGGGCATTTCCTCGGCCATCGCCGCGACCACCTGCGGGACCTCTTTGCCACCGAAGCCGACCGCGGCACGACGCTCGTGGCCGAGGCGGGCGACCTTTTCCTCGACTACTCCAAGAATCGCCTCACCGCGGAAACGATCGCGCTACTCGTCGACCTGGCCAACGCCGCCGGCCTGCGGCCGCGCATCGACGCCATGTTCGCGGGCGAAAGGATCAACGTCACCGAGGACCGGGCCGTGCTTCACATCGCCTTGCGGGCCCCGAGCAGCGAGCACATCGTGGTCGACGGCGTCGATGTCGTGCAGGCAGTGCACAATGTCCTGGGGAAAATGGGGATTTTCGCGGAGCGCATCCGTTCCGGCGCCTGGACCGGGTACACGGGTAAGCCCATACGCAATGTCATAAACATCGGCATCGGTGGCTCCGACTTGGGCCCCGCAATGGCCTACGAGGCGTTGCGCGATTACAGCGACCGTACGCGGACCTTCCGGTTCGTGAGCAACGTTGACGGCACCGATATATGGGAAGCCACGGCGGACCTCGACCCTGAGGAAACCCTGTTTATCGTGTGCTCCAAGACATTCACGACCCTGGAAACGCTGACCAACGCCGCCTCTGCCCGCGACTGGCTCCTCCGCTCCCTACACGATCCCGCCGCGATCGCGAAACACTTCGTGGCCGTGTCGACCAACGCCAAGGCGGTGGCGGCCTTCGGAATCGACACCGCCAACATGTTCGAATTCTGGGATTGGGTCGGGGGCCGGTATTCCTACCCCTCCGCGATCGGCCTGTCACTCATGGTCGCCATCGGGCCGTCGGCGTTCACGGACATGCTGAAGGGATTCCATCTGATCGATTTGCATTTCAAGACTGCGCCATTCGAGCGTAATCTGCCCGTGCTCCTCGGCCTTATCGGTGTGTGGTATATCAATTTCTTCGGTGCCGAAACCCAGGCCATCCTCCCCTATAACCAGTACCTCTCGAAACTGTCGGCCTATCTGCAGCAGCTGGACATGGAGAGCAATGGGAAATCGGTGACACTCGCCGGCAGCCCGGTCGACTGGAAAACGGGACCGATCGTGTGGGGCCAGCCGGGGACCAACGGCCAGCACGCCTTTTATCAGCTCATCCACCAGGGGACCCGTCTCATCCCCTGCGATTTCATCGGATTCCTCGAGCCCAACCACGACGTGGGCGACCATCACGACCTGCTCATGGCCAACTTCTTCGCCCAGACCGAGGCGCTGGCATTCGGAAAGACCAAGGCGCAGGTGGAGGCCGATGAGATCCCCGTCCACCAAGTCGCCCACCGCACATTCGAGGGCAACCGCCCGACCAACACGCTGGTGGCACCCAAACTCACCCCGCACGTGTTGGGCCAGCTGATCGCCACCTACGAGCACAAGGTGTTCACCCAAGGCACCATCTGGCAGATCAACAGTTTCGATCAGTGGGGAGTGGAGTTGGGGAAAGTCCTCGCCATGCGCATCGTCCCCGAGTTGCAGGGTCCGAATATTGAGGGCGGAACCGAACTGCCACTCGCCCATGACAGTTCCACCAATGCGCTGATCCGCCGCTACCGCCGCCGGCACCGCGCATGACTTCCTCCCGAGCCGACGCCCTGGTCCTCTTCGGCGCCACGGGTGACCTGGCGAAGAAGAAACTTTTCCCCGCCCTCTATCACCTGGCCGCGTCCGGGCACCTCGACGTCCCCGTCATCGGGGTGGCCAAGTCCGACTGGGACGACGAGGGGCTGCGACGCTACGCCCGCTCGGCCGTGGAGGCCGCCGTCCACCCCGTGGATGAGGCGGCGTTCAAGCAGCTGGCGGGTCGGCTGTCGCTCGTGTGCGGCGACTACGGCGACCGGGGGTGCTTCGAGCGGCTGGCGTCGGCCTTGTCCAAGGTGGGCAGTTCGCACCCGGTGCACTACCTGGCGATACCGCCGACGCTGTTCCCGACGGTCGTCGAGGGCCTGGCCGCCATGGGACTCAACCACGGCGCCCGCGTCGTCGTCGAAAAGCCCTTCGGGCGGGACCTGGCCTCGGCCCGCAAGCTCAACGCGGTACTGCACCGGGCCTTTCACGAGCCCGCCATCTTCCGGATCGACCACTACCTGGGAAAGGAGCCGGTCGAGGACCTCCTGGTGTTTCGCTTCGCCAACTCGTTCCTCGAGCCGATCTGGAACCGCCAGCACATCAGCAACGTCGAGATCACCATGGCGGAGTCATTCGGCGTCGAGGGCCGCGGCGCGTTCTACGACGACGTCGGGGCGATCCGAGACGTGGTGCAAAACCACCTCCTGCAGGTGATCACGCTGCTGGCCATGGAGCCGCCGGTGCGAGACGACGCCGACAGCTTGCGTGACGAGAAGGTGAAGGTGCTGAAGGCCATGCCCGCCATCGACGCGTCCAAGGTGGTGCGCGGGCAATACGACGGCTACCAGTCGGAGCCGGGCGTGGCGCCTGGGTCGACGACGGAGACCTACGTGGCGTTGCAGTTCGAGATCGAGTCGTGGCGCTGGGCGGGGGTGCCCTGGTTCGTGCGGGCAGGCAAGGGGCTGGCGACGACGGCGCTCGAGGCGACGGTCGAACTGTGCCCGCCGCCGCGGCTGCTGTTCATGGGCGAGGGGGGCCACGCACCGGGACCGAACCTGATGCGTTTCCGGCTCGGGACCGACGACGGGGTGAGTCTGTGGGTCCAGGCCAAGTCGCCGGGGCGGCGCGACGTCACCCACCCCGTCGAGCTGGCGGTGGACTTCGCCTCGGCCTTGGGGGCGCGCCAGGAGGCGTACGAGCGGTTGCTGCTCGATGCGTTGGAGGGGGACCCGCGGCGTTTCGCCCGTGAGGACATGGTCGAGGAGGCGTGGCGGATCGTGCAACCGGCGCTGGACGATCCCGGGCCGGTGCACCCCTACGAGCGGGGGTGCTGGGGTCCCGCCGAGGCCGACCACCTGATTCCCGGCGGGGCGTGGCACGAGCCGGAGGCGAAGGGACCGCGGGCCGGGTGACGCAGCTGTCGAATTCGAGGCTGGCGCCGGGCGAGTTCGCCGTCAACCTGATCCGGGCGACCATCACCACCGATCGCGTGCAGGCCGTCATGGCGCGAATCGCCGGTGAGCGCATCGAGGTGGGACCGCTGCGCTTCGGGCCAGGGGGTGCAGTGACGGCGACGGGCGTGGGGCTGATCGGGCCCATCCAGGTCACGCCGGCGTTCACGTCTGGGTCCGGTGCTGGGGGGGCCATCGCCTTCGACGCCAGCATCCCGGGGGATCTGACCATCGATCTGACCGCGGGCAGCAACGGCCGCCGCCACCGCTACGAGGGCACGGTGGTCGTGCCGCTGCACATCACGGTCGTGTTCGAGGCTCCGGCGTGGGTGGTGCTCGACGTGGCGACGTTGCGGCCCAACGAGGTCACGGTCCGGCTGCGCACGACGGGGATAACCACCTTCGTCCTGCAGACGCTCGGTGACGCCAACGGCGAGGTGGCAACTCAGGTGGCCGCGGTCGTCAACGAGCGGGTGGCGGCCGTCGCCGACCTTCGCCGCATCGACGTGGCCGGGCTGCTCGACCGGGCATGGGACGCCGAAGTCGACGCCCGGCTCAACTCGGTGGACGCGGAGGGTGCGGCGCCGGCAGGCGGCGGCGGTGCGGCGCTGAACTCGTGGATGTCGCGATAGCGGCTGCATGCCGCAGCTGCCACCTCGCCAGGGGGCCTCGGCCCGCTACGGCCACTTCCTCGTCAGTCCGGCCGCTCCTCGTCCTCGAGCCAGGCGAACCACCGAAGCACGGCTTCCTCGTGAAAGACCGCGAACTGGAGAACCTTGGCCAGCTCGGGTTCGTCGTGGGCAACCTGATCGAGGACTCGGCGGTACTCGTCGAGGGTCTGCTCGTGGCGCAGGCGTTGGATGGCCAGGAAGCGCTGGCGGTGGGCCGGGTCAAGGTGGTTGCCGAAGAACACCATGAGCAGCAGCGGCGACCGGATGAGGTCGGCACCCGGCTCCCGGCGGATCCAGACGGCGAAGGCGTCCCGACCACGGTCGGTGATGGCGTAGGGCTTCTTGTCGCGCGGGCCCGCGGGGCCGGCTTCCACAAGGCCGAGGGATTCCAGGTTGCGCAACTCCCGGTACACCTGGCTCTGGGTGACGTTCCAGAAGTCCCCAAGTCCCACTTCCGCCAACCGGGCCACATCCCATCCGGTCATGGGCCCCCGGTGCAACAACCCGAGCACCGACGCGGCGGTGGCATTGAGCTTCAGGGTCTGCGGTGGGCCGAGCCCGCCTCGTTCGCCAGCCACTTTGACATTCTACATAGTCAGGTTATAGTTCTCGGCGTATGGCAGGAGCGGCCACGGAACTCAGCGACGCTCGGGCAACCCTGAGCGCCGCGGCCCACCGTTCGGCCGACCTGATCGCTGCCATCGACGATCACGACATGCGGCTGCCGCGCTCGGAATGGACCGTGGCCGACGCGGCCGCGCACCTGGCGATCGGGCTACGGGGTTTCACCGACGCGGTGGAGAGCGGGGCAACGACCTGGCTCCCCTTCATCCCTGACACGACGCGCTATCCCGACCGCCTGGGCGGGCTCAACCGGGCCACGATCTCAGCCGAGCCCCGACGGCCGCCGTCCGACGCCGGCCGGGCCATCTCCGAGGCCGCCAACGCGTTCCTGGACGCCACCTCCGGGCTGGCGGCGACCCAGACGGTTCCGACGCCGTGGTACGGCGACGGTGTCACCCATACCGTGTTGTCGGCTACCTGCCTCCTGGTCGGCGAGCAACTCGTCCACGGCTACGACATCGCCCGGGCGGTCAGACGACCCTGGCCGATCACGTCCGCCGAGGCGTTGGTGATCTTCGAGGGGATACGGGCCATGATGCCGCTCGCGGTAAACACCGAAGTCGCCCGCGATCTGTCGGCGACCTACGCACTACACCTCGGGCGCAAGGCTCCGTTCGTGGTCCGCATCTCCGGGGGTTCGGCCACGGTCAATCCTCCCGGGCGGACCCGGATCGATTGCCACATCGCGGGCACGCCCAAAGCGCTGATGATGGTCGGATACGGGCGGATTAGCCAGTGGCGTGCGATCGGGACCGGCCGGCTCGTTGCGTGGGGTCGGAAGCCCTGGTTGGGGTTCCGCTTCGTGAACCTGTTCTTCAATCCCTGACCCGAAGGTCCGGTCGACCGTAGACTCGCCGATGATGCCCGGGATCATCAGCGGCAGGGCGTGGCTCCAACAGCGTCAGCGCGTTCTCCAGGAGGAACTGGCCAAGGACCCCGCGCCGGAACAACGAGCCGTCCTTCAGGCGGCGCTGGACGCGGTCGATCAGGAGCTGGGCGCCGCCAAGTCCCGCTGGTGGCGCTCCCTGTTATGGGGGACCCGGCCACCCACGTAGGTCACGGCCGAGCCAGCTCGCCGGACAGAGATCCCGCAGCCCTAGCGTAGCTGCTGCCGGACTTCTTCTCGCGGGCCGACTTCTTGGCCTTCTTGACGGCCCGCTTCTCCATCAGGCTCTTGCCCGGCTTCTTCGCTGAGCCCGGCGACGGCGCTTTGTTGACCATGATTGACCATACAGCGGCGACGCACCTCGGCGAGGTCCGATTAGCGTCGAGCCGATGGCCGACGAAGGTGTCGCGGTCGAGGCGGCGGGGCGGGAGCTCGTCGTCACGAGCCCCGACAAAGTGTTCTTTCCCGAGCACGGCGAGACAAAGCTCGATCTCGTCCGGTTCTATCAGGCGGTTGAAGCGCCCCTGATGGCGGCTATGGGCGGGCGTCCCGTCCTGCTGCAACGATTCCCCCACGGAGCCGGTGGTTCGTCGTTCTTCCAGAAGCGGGTACCCGAATCGCGGCCCGACTGGCTGCAGACGACGATTGTGAGCACGCCGAACGGGACCACCTCGCAGGCCCTGGTGGCGGCCGACCTGGCGCACGTCATCTGGGCCGTCAACCTGGCCTGCCTGGGCTTTCACGTCTGGCCCACGAGGGCTGACGATCCCGACCACGCCGACGAACTGCGAATCGACCTCGACCCGACGCCGGGGGTCACGTTTCCCATGGTCCGAGAGGCAGCCGCGGAAGTCCGGCGGCTGCTCGACGAACTGGGCGTGGTCGGCATGCCCAAGACGACGGGTAACCGCGGCATCCACGTCTACGTGCGCCTGCAGCCTCGATGGGACTCGTACCAGGTCCGGTCGTCGGCGGTGGCCATCGCCCGCGAACTGGAGCGGCGCCGCCCTGACCTGATCACGGCCGCGTGGTGGAAGGAAGAGCGAGGCCGCCGGGTGTTCGTCGACTTCAATCAGAACGCGCCTCACAAGACGGTCTTCGGCGCCTGGTCGGTCCGGGCCCGGCCGGGCGCGCAGGTCTCGACGCCGTTCGGATGGGAGGAGCTGGAAACGATCCATCCCGATGAGCTGACCATGCGCTGCGTTCCTGCCCGGGTGGCGGCCGACGGCGATCCCTGGGCCGCCATGGTCGCCGACCCGCAGTCGCTGGAGCCCATCCTGGCCCTGCACGAGCGGGACCGGGCGTCAGGGTTGCACGACGCTCCCTGGCCGCCGGTCTACCCGAAGATGCCCGACGAACCCCCTCGGGTCGCGCCCAGTCGCGCCCGGGCGCCAACAGCATCGACTTCAGGAGCACCGTCGCCCGCCACCGGGCCCGAATCTGGGGTTGACTCCGAACCACGGGGCACCTGACGCGATCCGATTGGTAGCGGTGCGATCCCCAGCTTTTCCCCAGCCCGTAACCTCGCGGTGTGACCACCCCGCCCCTTCCTAGCGGCCCTCCCGTAACCACCATCGAAGAGGTGATCGATCGCATGGAGGCCATCGAAGCCGCGCTGCCCCCGACCGATGGCCTGGCCTGCTTCAATCGCATGTACCTCGGTGTGACCCGAGAAGTACTGGCCAGCGTCAAGCAAACCATGTTCGCCGACCCCGAATTTTTGGTCCATCTCGACGTGTTGTTCGCGAACCTGTATTTCGACGCCGTCAACTCGGTAACGGTCGATCCCGACAACGTCCCGATCGCATGGCGGCCCCTGATGAAGCGCCGTACGCACCCGGGGATCGAGCCGATCCAGTTCGCCTTGGCCGGGATGAACGCCCATATCAACCACGACCTGCCAATCGCGCTTTTCAGCACCTGCACCAACCTCGCAACCGAACCGAAGGACGATCCTCACCACAGGGACTACAGCAAGGTCGACGTCCTGCTGGACGCGGCCGAGCAATCGGTCCGCCAGTCATTCGAGGCCGGGGTCGTGCTAGAGCTCGACAAGCATGCCCAGGCGTGCACCAATGTGGTGGCCAACTGGAGCATGAATGCCGCTCGTGAAATGGCGTGGGATACGGCCCTGGGTCTGTGGGAGACCAGAACCATGGAGACCGCCCACAAGATCATGCTCCTGACCCTGGGCCGTACCGTGGCGTTGGCCAGCCGCGGTCTGCTCGTCGTCGTCTGATCTCAGCCGGCCACCACATAGAGCAGCGTAAGCACCAAGCCCGCGAACAAGACGCCCGCACCGATGAACAGACCAAGTCGTTCAATCGACACCTTGGTCCCCGCCATGAACCGTACGATCCCCGCCAGGCCGATGACGAACATCAGCAGCACCGTCCCCAAGCGCGGCCACGACCAGGATTCGACCCCGCGTGGGCAGGTTCTGGCTGGCCTGCGAGGACCCGATCACCAACGCGATGACGGCCGCGAACAGTCCGACGATCGTCGGGATCTGGGTGGAGCTCTCCTTGGCAACGGCAAGGGCATGGTCGGCATCTTGTCGCAGCGCCGCCACCCCCGTGAGCTGCTTCGAAACCCCAATTCGCTCGAGCAGTTCGCTGCGCAGGCGGATGAGTACCAGAAAGTCGCTCGAGCCCACTCGCCCAGATTCCGACAACAACCGGACTGCGTTATTGATCGCCATCACCACTCCGGATGTGTCGTCGACCATGGCCGCGAACCCGGCTTGAGCGGTATAGAACTGCACCCCGCCCCCGTGCGCTCGCCACACACCCAACGCGGTCTCGAATGCGGTGACCAGCTCGGTAGGGACATCGCCCCCCTCGATATACGACGTCCGCTGCGGAGGCGCGGCATGAAGCACGTAGGCAATCAACTTGGCCGCGGACAGGGGCATGGAATGCTCGGTGATCTCATTTCCTATCAATGCCATCTGGGCCCGCTTCGAGTCACCGACGACGGACTGGGCGAAGAAGTTGAAGGCCGCCTTTATGGGGTTGGCTCCTCGATCACGATGTCCTGCCAAGAAGCTCATGATGGCGTCGGCATCGAAGTGCAGTTGATAGACGTACAGATGGAAAAGCTCCAGGAACTCGCCGTCGGTGATCTGCAGGCGATTCCAATCGTCGGGCTGGTCCAGCAGTTCCCACGCCAGGGCGCCGGCGAGGGAAGCCTTGAGATCACTGACCAGCCAGGGCATCGACGTAGGCGATGAGGGAAGTCGATCCAAGGTCGCCTGGATGGCGTGACCGAGGAGTTCAACGTCCTTGCATCCTTCGTGGGTCACCCGCGACGCCACTCGAAAGAACCATTGCGACCAGCATCGCGATGCCGCCGTGGGTGCCCGCGCGGCGACATCCGCGGCGTAGGCATCCACCGACGCCAGGAGCAACGGTTCGACCACGGGCGGCCCGTGCGTCACCACGTTCAACGCCTCACACACCGCGTCGATGTGGCTCCTGACGAAATCGGCCGCTTCCTGGGAAGTCCTCGACGAGGTGCTGACGGACGACCGAATGAGCGCCACGGCGGTGCTGTGCCGGTCGATCGGAGCCTGGGCGCCGCCGGGTGTGGTGGTGGTCACCCGTGTCGACCTCGAAGCGTCCCGGCACCCGATGCTGCGTCGGACCTCGTCGAGTCCACCATCGCGGCTACCTCCGAAAGGCGTGAGCCTACAGCGGTGCGGCCCGACACCAGCGTCACCGGATCAGACGGGCGCGAGACAGAAGATCGGAACGAGCGACATGGGTTCCAGCCCCAATGGCTTCACGAAGAGGACCGAGTTCAGGTCCGACGGAGTTGTGCCAGTTGGGCAATCCCTCGGTATCTTCACCCGCGTGACGACGCGGTCGTAATCCCTGGACGGGGTTGTCGACGCGGAGGGGCACGCGACCTTGCTCCCGCCGAATGGCTGCGCCGGAGAGTCGACACAATCGCCGGGACGTATCACCCCGGGCCCGTTGTTGAGGCAGGCGATCGGGCGGGCTGCCGAACTCAACTTCACGAACTCGAGCGTGCCCTCAGGACACGTGCTGACGTCTGCCACCCGATCCGTCACCGTCGCGTAGATACCAGGTGTCCGGCACGCCACTTCCGAGCCATGGCTAATGCAGTCGCCCGCCCTCAATACACCTCCCCCCTCTCCCACGTCGCCGGGATGAGGTGGATGAAGATTTCGAAGGCAGGCGGTCTGCAGGTTTGCATTGAGGAGTTTGTACGAATCGGCATCGTCGGGACAGTCGACTCCTCCCATCGGCCCGAGAAATATCCCACCGGGGTTCGTGTCCACGGACAAGATGATCGAACTTGCGTCCCGACAGCTCACCCGCTTCAGGTCATTGGCCGTGATGTCGACGCAATCTCCTCGACCAAGTGGCTTCGCCAACGTGGGCGGGAACACGCCAAAGGCAAACAACAAGGCGACGCCCGCGATGGTGCTGGCCACTCCCGAGACCAGCAGGTATGAGAACACCTTGCGGCGTTTCAAGCCCCAAAAGGCAGACCAGGCCTTGACGCCATAGGGCATCAAGTTCACCTCGATACCGGTCACGAAAAGCGTGACGTAGGCAAACGGAACGAGGGCGCCGAGACCAACCAACGACTCCTTGGACGGCGAGACAAACAACAGCAACGACTTCTGGATGACCGCCATGATGGGCAGGTTGAAGCCGTGCCAGACGAAGACGAGCGGAAGATACTCCTGCGGCGACCGAGCGCGGCCGGATTTCCTCGAACCCGAGGTAGTACAGGAGAGTGAACTGAATGGAAATGACGATCGTGAAGTACAGGGGTGGCAGGATGAATGACAGCAGCGGGCCGCTTATGGATGCCAAGCCGGTGAGCATTATCAGCGAGTACAACGCCAAACCGACCGTCAGGAACTCCAGGCTCTGCGCCTGGGTGAGCTCGCCCGCCAGCGCGACCGTCTGGGCGGCCGGCGATCTGACGATTCGGAGGAATCTGGAGCCGTAACGCCGAAACGCTCCCAGGTGGAGCAAGGTGTCGAGCAGGCTGCGCCACGAATCCGAGTCTTGGTTGGTCAGCTCATTGCCGCATTGGCTACAGAACCGACCGGTTTGTGTCGCGCCGCAGTTCCGGCAGACGACCGCCTGTTCAGTCTGCATTTCGGGCATCGTTTTGCAACCGCCATGACCGCGCCGCGAGGGACAGTCGAGGTTACATCGGCGCTGTCGGTGCCGGCCGTTAGTGGAGCTTCGCGGCGTTGGTCGGGCAGTACAGCGCCACGACGGTCCGAATGGCGATCTCGGGAACAGACGAGGGGATCATCCAGCTGATCGACCCCGCGCCGACCATGTCGAGCGCTTGTGATTTGACCTGGGCGAAGGACGTGCCCTGATCAAGCGCGGTGCAGACCTGGTTGCCAACCGAGGCGATCTGATCTGCAGTGGGAGTGACGAACGGCAACAGGTCGTGCACGGCAGTGATGGCCTGGGCGACCTCGGCGGAGGTGGGCTGGCGTCTCGGCGCCACGCCGGAGGCCGAGGCGCCACTCCTGACCGCGGGCTTCGCGGCGACCGCGGCGGTCGCGGCGGCCGATGTCGACGTAGGCGCAGCTGGAGTTCGCGGCCGCCGCACCCGCGGTCGTCGTCGCCTTCGCTGCGGCCCGGGCGCCGGTTGCGGCACCAGCCGGCGATGCGGTCGTGGTCGAGGCACCGGCAGAGGCGCCTGCGGAGGCGCCAGGGGCGGCGGCCGTGCCGGCGGCTGCCGTGGGGGTCGAGGAAGCGGGCCCCGCGGCGGGACTGGGGTTGGCCATGGCGGCGGTCTGGAGCCGGATCGCGATCTGCCGGGCCTTCTGCAGGTTGCCGCCATGGAACGTGTGGACGACGAAACCCACGACGACGAGGATCGCCACCAGAACGACAGCCCGCTCCCACCTTGATGATTTTGTGTCCGTGCATACTTTGAGGTATCGGTCGGGGGAGGTCTAAGACCCGGCAAAATCTCAGCTAAACCCCGGCCTTCGGGCCCTGCCAGGTGCGGCGATGACTCTGCGCCTTGCCGTTCGTCAATTCGGGAGAAGACCGCGATCCGCGACGTACGAGGAGCTAGCCAATGACCTTCGTTGACCTGGAACCGGCCGCCCAGCGCATGGCCGGTCTGATCAGCGGCACTTCCGACGATCAGCTCGACGCGCCAACGCCCTGCCGGGACTACGTCCTCAGTGAGCTGCTCGACCACGTGAGCGGGCTGACCGTCGGCCTGACCGCGGCGGCGACCAGGTCCCCGACCCCGACTGGTTCGGGCGCCCCATCGGGCGAGGCTTCACGACTTGGTGACGACTGGCGCACCCGAATCCCACGCGAGTTGGCCGCTCTCACCGAGGCGTGGCGTGATCCGATGGCGCGGAAGGGGATGATCAAGGTCGGAGGGATCGAGATGCCCGCCGAGGCGGCCGCCCTGGTTGCACTCGAGGAGCTGGTGATCCACGGCTGGGACGTGGCCCGCGCCACCGGGCAACCCTACGACTGTGACGAGACGACCCTCGAAGGGGTGGTCGGCTTCTTTGCGATGTTCACCGAGGACCTTCGCCGTGGCGCCTACGACGCGCCGGTTGCGGTGCCCGACGACACGCCGCTGCTCGACACCGTCGTCGCGATCAGCGGACGGGACCCCGCCTGGAAACCGAGCTGACCCCGGTGGGGATCACCTACACTCATGGGCAAGGAGAGGTGCGAGAGCGGCCGAATCGGACTCACTGCTAATGAGTTGACTTGGGAAACCGGGTCCGAGGGTTCAAATCCCTCCCTCTCCGCCAGAGATCGACGTTAGAACCAAGGGCGAGGATCGACACCCGCTGGTCGTCAGCCCGACCCCCGGAGGCAGGCATCCCGCCAGACCGATAGCCTACGGCCACTCAATGGCTCGATCTCCCACCGTGGTGGTAGCCGTAGGCACAAGGCCCCGAGCCCCTCAACCCGTGCCCCGACTCGTCAAGTATCCGAGCAGGCCATAGCTGGGCGTGCGGCCCGGCGGGAACTCTCATGGAGGCCCTTCTTTGCTACCGCTGATCGGCCAGTCAGGGAGATATCAGAATATCTCCGCTCGAACTGAGGATATTGGCCCCGTCAAAGACCAATCCATGCAGATCGGCGGCCACCGCATAGATCGATTCGTTACAAGGCTCGTGAGACAGAAACCCCGGAGTACCGGTGACTCCAATCAATAAGCGAGATTTCGGAAGGGTCTTGAGAACCTCACGAGCGGCCGGTGAATGCTGCTCGGCGACTCGTCTGACGTAAGCGATGGCTCCACGGATTGTGGTCGCCAGCGGATCGCCGGGACCGGTCCAGCGCATTGACGTGAATCGCAACGTATGAATACCACACGACGTAACCACCTTGTCGGCGGAGTCACCCTCGTACGAGGGTGAAAAACCGTGAGCTGTAAGAACCTCTCGCACTCTTCCGAAGTCCGAGAAACCGCAGAATATGGAGACGGATTCTGATGCTTCCATAGTACCATTGTATATCATGCAGGCCGTGCGTCTGTCACCGCCCATCCCATGGCGTGACCGACGAGGTGAGCATCTCGTTCGCAAGTTTGCAGTTCGTCCCGTCTTCATTCCTGGATGGGTCTGCCGCCCGCGGCACTTTGGCTAGCGATGCCGAATAGGCCTGCGTGGGCTAAGGTGCTGAGTTCGGTGCCGGGTCCCGTGAGGGAAATCCCGAGGGGTCACGAGCCCCGCGCATAACCCCCGCAATTCAGGTGCCACCGTCTGGCAATCCAGGTTTTCCCTGTCGGCCTCTTGCCATAGCACTCTTCTTCCAGACGCTAACCGCCTCCTCAACAGGACTGAAGAAGTCTCGGCCGCGAAGCGAGCGACGAACGAGATTCTCGGCGACCAGCATGGGGGCCATCTCATCACCGTCAGCGAAGCCGCTGATAACGGGCATCTGGTACTGCGCGACCCCCGGGCGCCCAAGCCCCCATGTCAGATTAGGAAAGGACCTGGCGAAGGCTTCGCCAAGATAGAAGCTAGCGCGTAGCACCAGAGGTTTCGACTCATCAGCAAAATCTATGAATCCGCCCATACTTTCGTGGGCATCACGCACCCATTCAGGCATCTCCGGATCCTTTGCTACCGGCTCAATGGACTGAAGGAGCCAGGCGAGGAATGCCGGTATGGAATCGACAGAAAAGTCAGCGACGACACCTACGCTCTTAGCTTCTCGTACGGATTGGTTGACTTCCTCGGACTCTACCTGAAGATACCGCTCAAGGTAGGCCTTGGCTTCATCGCCAGTTAGCTCCTCGAAGAACTGGAAATTCATGACATTAGAATATATGAAAGGGGTGGTTAGAGGCATAATAACCATGGCCGAGCTCGTGGAGTCGGTGTCAGCTGCCTCTGCTGCGGAGCCACCGTTGGAGGCCTTGGCCGTCGTCGTTGGACGACCCTCGCACGAGTAACGCCACCGCTGCGGCGCGTGAGCAAGGTGACGGCCACGGGCCGTGCCGTCGTTGTCGATGGCAGTCACCACCAGTCCCGCCCCTGACTCGGCCAACGCCGCGTCAAGAGGCCCTTCAGTCACCTGGCATTCGACGCCCGCCCGGATCAGCTCCTGAGCCCGGTCGTTGCACTGGCGCGAGCCGTTTTCGGGGATCAGGTGCAAAGAGCACTGGCGGGAAAATGCCACCCGCGCCGCCAGTTCGAGCGCCGCGGTGGCGTTTGGCCCTTCGCCGACCACCGCCACCACTGGACCCGATTCGACCGTCGCAATGCCGGTGACGTCTGGAGCGACGACGACCGCCAGAACCCACGGCGCGGGCGGCCGAAGACGTTCGACCAGTTCGGCCTCGGTGGCAGGGACTAAGACAATGTCGGCTTCGACCGCCGCCGCCTGGGCGACGAGATCGTCGCCGATTTCGTCGGACATCTGCGATCGGACCACTGAGCGCACGCCCCGCTGCTCAGCGCGCCGCCCTAGTGACCGGAGCCGTTCGAGTCCTGAGGTCAACTCTCCGGGCTACCAGGTCCGATGCCCTCCACCCGATTGAATCTGGTGAGCACCATTTCCGACGGCCCCTCGTCGCCGATCAGATCGGCTGCGATGTCGACCAACAATTCGCCGGCCCCATCATCGCCGACGACGGCGAGGACCCGGTAGGCGTTGTCCGGGCCGAGCGAGGCCACGTCGGAATCTGCGATATCGCGTTCGAGAAGCCGGTCGGGATATGCCAGGCGTAGCAAGGGTTCCGTCATGATCGTGGTGAGAACCGCCATGGCGACGAGCATGGTGAATAGGCGGGTATCGAGGACCCCGAACTCCCGGCCCACGTTGAGAATGACAAGTTCGGTGAGACCCCGGGTGTTCATCAGTACGCCCAGTGCGGTCGCCTTGTGGGTTGGCATTCCCTGCAGCCGGGCGGCCGCCGTGGCACCGACAAACTTGCCGACGATGGCGACCAGCAGGATCAGCGGCAGCTGGGTGAATGCCTCGCGGCCCAAGTGGCGGAGGTCGACGCTGAAGCCGGTCACGATGAAGAACAACGGAAGCAGCAGGAGGACGCTTACCTCCTCGAGGCGCTCGATGATGTCGCGGAAGAACTGGGCCGTGTCCTTGCGTGGCATCACGATTCCGAAGAGGAACGCTCCGAAGATCTGATGGATGCCGATCGACTCGGTGATGAACGACGAGACGAGGAAGCCGATGACGACCGCTGCCAGAACATCGGGCGTCAGGTGTCCGCGCTCGCGATAACGCCGGGCGAGCAGTTCCAGGGCGGGCTTCACCACAATGAACATGGCGGCCACAAAGGCGAGGGATTCGAGCAGGATGAGGGGCAGGCTCAGCGCTCCGCTTGACGTGATGATGGCAAGTACCAGCGCCAGCAGGGACCAAGCCACGACGTCGTCCACCGCCGCGCAGGCCAGGGCGAGAGTTCCGATCTCGGTGCGGTACATCCGACGCTCGATCAGAATCCGGGCGAGGACCGGGAATGCGGTAATCGACATCGACGCCCCGATGAACAGGGCGAACGGGACGAAACGGTGGGCCGCCGGTGCGTCGGCGCCCATGTGCGACCCATGGATCGCAGTGGCGAGGAGGATGCCGAGGGCGAACGGCAGCGCTATCGAGGAGAGCGAGATGACGCCCGCGACGCGTCCCTTGCCCCGGATGAGCGATATGTCAACGTCGAGCCCGACGATGAACATGAAGATGATGAGGCCCAGCTGCGCCAGGATCCCCAGGTAGGGGCGCACATCGGTGGGGAACACCCGCGCCGGCAGGTGGCCGGGGAGCAGGCCAAGCAGGCTCGGTCCGAGCGCGATGCCCGCCAGGATCTCGCCGACAACAGCCGGCTGGCGGATCTTCTTGAACAGGGCGCCGGCCAGGCGGGCTACCGCCACGATGATGGCGATGTCGATGAAAACGATCGCGGTGAGGTCGTCCGCGCTGCGAGTGCTCGCCGCCGCCAGGGACGCGGACCTGACCGCGCTCGCGGCGGCTGCTGGCAGCAACACCGACGGATCGTAACCGAGGCACTGGTTGGCTCGACGCCCGGAACCAGCGAGGAAGAACCTGTCCGCGCTTGGGGAGGTGGACGGCGTTCGGCGGTACCGGCTCGGGGCGGGGCGCGGCTGGGTCTGCGGCATGGCTCGGGTCCAGCCGGAACACGGCCGCATTTTCCCCGATGGTTTGGAATACGGGACGGTACCGTTTCGTTGGTGAGTATTGTGGAACGAGGACGTTCCGTATCGATAGAAAGGACCCGCGGACATGGAAGCTTCGGCTCTCGCCTATAGCCGCCGCTGGTGGACACTCGCCGTGTTGTGCTTCAGCCTCCTCGTGATTGGCGTTGACAACACCATCCTCAATGTGGCGCTGCCGACGCTCGTGCGGGACCTGCACGCCACGGCCAGCCAGTTGCAGTGGATCGTCGACGCCTACACGCTGGTGTTCGCCGGGTTGCTGCTGACCGCGGGCAGCCTGGGCGACCGTTTCGGTCGCAAGAAGGCGCTCAGCTTGGGGCTGATGATCTTCGGTACGGGGTCGGTGTTGTCGGCGTTCTCGGGGTCGGCGACGGCATTGATCGCCACCCGATCGCTCATGGGCGTCGGTGGGGCCATCATCATGCCGGCCACGCTTTCGATCCTGACCAACACCTTCACCAACCCGTCAGAGCGGGCCAAGGCCATCGGGATCTGGGCGGGCGTTTCGGGCATGGGCATCGCCGTGGGCCCGATTGCCGGCGGCTGGCTGCTGCAGCACTTCTGGTGGGGTTCGGTGTTCCTCGTCAACGTGCCCGTTGTGATCGTCGCCCTCATCGGCGGTTGGTACCTGATCACCGACTCCCGTGACCCATCCAAGCCCAAGCTCGATCCGGTGGGCGCGGGGCTGTCGATTGTCGGCCTGACCGCCTTGTTGTGGGGCCTCATCGAGGCGCCGTCGCACGGGTGGCTGTCCACGCCCATCTTGGGTGCCTACGCCATCGCGGCGGTCGTCATCGGGGTCTTCGTCGCCTGGGAGCGGCGCAGCGACCATCCGATGCTGGACGTGCGAGTGTTCGAGAATCCACGCTTCAGCGCCGCCAGTTCGGCCATCACGCTGGTGTTCTTCTCGATGTTCGGGTCGTTCTTCCTGATCACGCAGTACCTGCAGAACGTCCGGGGATACTCGCCTCTGGAGGCGGGATTGCGGATCGCGCCGATCGCGGCGGTGTTGTTCGTCGCCGCCCCGGCGTCGAGCACGCTGGTGCGCTGGTTCGGCTCCAAGCTCGTCGTGGCGGGCGGATTGGCGATCGCTGCGTTGGGGCTGTTCCTCTTCGCCGGGCTCACCGTCTCCTCGGCCTACGTCAGCGTGCTGGCGGCGCTGCTCGTGCTCGGCTTGGGCATGTCGTTGACCATGGCGCCGGCGACGGAGTCGATCATGGGCTCGTTGCCCCGGGCCAAGGCGGGCGTTGGTTCGGCGGTCAATGACACCACCCGTCAGGTCGGCGGTGCCCTCGGCGTGGCCGTGCTCGGCAGCGTCGTGTCGTCGGGGTATGCCACCCGGATCAGCTCGGCGCTCAGCCACGGCGGATTGTCGGCGAGTGCGGTGAGCTCGGCCCGTGACTCTGTTGGCGGCGCGGTCAGCGCCGGGCAGCAGGTCGGGGGCCAGGCTGGCCAGGCGCTGGCCACGGCCGCCCGTCACGGTTTTGTCGGCGCCATGCGGCCCGCGATGTTGATCGCGGCTGGGGTGACGATGGTCGGTGTTTTGATCGTCCTGGCGTTCCTGCCCGCCCGGGCGGTCGACGAGTTCGATGTTCCGGTGCTGGTGGCTGACGATGGCGCGGGGGCTGCGGTTGGTGCTGCGGCGGTTGGTGCTGCTGGGGCGGCGGGGGCCGGAGCGGGGGCGGTGCCGACGGGCGCGGCTGTCGATGATGGCGGCCGTCGTGACGATGACGAGCCGGCGCCGGAACTGGTGCCGGGCTGGCTTGGAGCCTGAGGTTGACGTGGTGGTGGGCGTGGCGGAGCTTGGTGCGTGTACACCGAGAGCCGCCACGCCCGTTGCGATCGGACGGTTTGACGGCGGCGGGAGCCACACTGGTGGGAGGATATCGACGGTGAGAAACGTGCCAGCAGCACGACAGGTAGGTGCCAGATGGGACCAGTAACGGCGGTACGGGAGGCACGACACGGTCGGCCTCGGGACCCTCAGGTGGATTCGGCCATCCGGCAGGCGGCGCTCGAACTACTGGTCGAGGAGGGCTTCGACCGGATGAGCATGGAGGGTGTGGCGAGCCGGGCCGGTGTTGGCAAGGCGGCCATCTACCGGCGATGGGACAGCAAGACGGCGTTGGTGGTCGATTCCATCCACGACCTGGTGTCGTTGAAACTCGACTGGCCGAACTCGGGCGACATCCGGGCGGATCTGGAGGTCATCTTCACGCAGTCGTTGAACAAGATGCGGGGGATGGAAGGCGGGCTGATGGCCGCTGTTGCCGGCGAGATGGTCCGCAACAAGGAGCTCGGGGCGGGGGTCCGGGCGCAGTTTGTCGGGTGCCGCAAGGAGGACTTGTTGGACCGCATCCGGGGGGCCATCGACGACGGCCAGCTGCAGCCGGGGGACGCAGAACTGCTGGCCGAGGTGGGTTTCGCCATCATCCACCACCGGATGCTGCTCTCCGACGCGCCGCTGAGCGACGACCTGCCCAAAAGGTTGGTCGCGCAGTTCTTTCCTCAGGAGTAACTTCTGGTGCGATGACGACCGCGTTCGTACTCGCAGGAGGCGCCAGCCTCGGTGCGGTACAGGCGGGGATGGTCGAAGTGCTGGGCGAGGCGGGCATCCTTCCCGACCTGATCGTGGGCAGTTCGGTAGGTGCGCTGAACGGGGCGTGGCTGGCCAGCCACCCCGGCCCTGAGGGCGCCCAGATGCTGAGGGACGTGTGGCTGTCGGTGCGGCGGCGGGATGTGTTCCCGTTTTCACCGGTGCGGATCGTGCGGGGGTTGGCGGGGCGAATCGATCACACGGTCAGCCCGGCGCCGCTGGCGCGGTGGATGTCGGTGCGGGCGCCGTTCTTTCAGCTGGAGCAGGCGGCGATCCCGTTGCATGTCGTGGCGACGGATCTGTCGACCGGGATGCCGGTGGTGTTGTCGACGGGAGACGCGATCGAGGCACTGCTGGCGAGTGCCGCGATTCCCGGAGTGTTTCCGCCGGTCGAGATCAACGGCCGGCTGTTGGTGGACGGTGGGTTGGCGGCCAACACGCCGGTCAGCCAGGCGATCGACCTGGGGGCTGATGTGGTGTATCTGCTTCCCACCGTCAGCGATGCGCCGGGTGCGAGGGCGAAGAGCGCGGCGGGCGTGGCGTTTCAGTCGATGGCGCATCTGCTGGGGAACGCGTCACTGAGCGAGATCCGGGCGAATGCGTCGCGTTGCACGTTGTTTGTGGTGCCCCCGCCGCCGTCGATCGGGGTGTCCCCGTTCGACTTCCGGCACAGCCGGGAGTTGATGGACCGCGCCAGGGACACGACGCGGGCCTGGCTGGCGTCGCGGGAACCGGTGCCAGCGGAGCTTTAGGGGTCCGGGGGGGCGTGGTGGGCGGCTTCGGTTGTGGTGAAGGCGGCGGGCGCGGGCGTCGGGGTGGGCGTGGGCGTGGCGTGGGCGATGCGTGGGGTGGGCGTGATGCGGGCGTTGGCGTGATGCGGGCGTTGGCGTGGGCGTGGGCGTGGGCGTGATGCGAGCGTGGGCGGTGATGCAACCCCGGCCGCTTGCCGTTCCCGGCGCGGTCGGCGGGGCGGGCGATCTTGGTGTCGGGGAGGGGCCGCTGGTTGCGGTCGAGCGACCGGTACCGGAACCCGGTCCGGGCCAGATCTTGGTCAAGGTCTCGACATGTGGGGTGTGCCGGACGGACCTCCATCTGGTGGAGGGCGACCTGCCCCCGCACGGTCAGGGCGTGATTCCCGGACACGAAGTTGTCGGGCGGGTGGATGCTCTGGGAAGTGGGGCGGATCGGTTTGCCATCGGCGACCGGGTCGGCATTCCCTGGCTTCGCCATACCTGCGGGGTGTGCCGTTGGTGTCGGTCCGGCCGCGAGAACCTCTGCGTGGACCCAGCCTTCACCGGGTGGGACGCAGACGGCGGGTATGCCGAGTACGCCGTGATCGACGCCGAGTACGCGTATTCGATTCCCGCCGAGTTCGACGACGAGAAGGCCGCTCCACTGCTGTGCGCGGGAATCATCGGCTTCCGGGCCTTGCGGCGGTCAGGGTTGGCACCCGGCGGCGGCGCTTGGGGATCTACGGCTTCGGCGGCTCGGCCCACCTGGCAGCGCAGGTGGCGCTCCACGAGGGGGCGACGGTCCATGTCATGACCCGGTCTCGGTCGGCGCAGGATCTGGCGCTGTCGATCGGGGCGGCGAGTGCCCAAGGCAGCTCCGACCCGCCGCCGGAACCGCTGGATGCGGCCATCCTGTTCGCGCCGGTCGGCGATCTGGTGCCGTACGCGCTGGCGGCGCTGGAACGGGGTGGAACGCTGGCCGTGGCCGGGATCCACCTGAGCGCCATACCGGCGCTCAACTATGAGCGGCACTTGTTTCAGGAGCGTCAGTTGTGCAGCGTGACGGCCAACACCCGGGGCGATGGCGAGGAGTTCCTGCGGATCGCGGCCGAGATCCCGATCAAGGTTACGACCACGCCGTTTGGGCTCTCCGAGGCACCGGCGGCCTTGCGGGCGCTGGCCGAGGATCGGGTCGAAGGTGCCGCCGTCCTGCACGCCGACCGGTAGCTCCAGGCCCGGCGGCCACGAACTGCCAGTAGGATGCCCCGGTCAAGCGCTCGTAGCTCAACGGATTAGAGCATCTGACTACGGATCAGAAGGTGGGGTTCGAATCCCTCCGAAGGTTGGGGGTTCGAATCCCTCCGAGCGCGCCTCTCCGATCTGGCCGCTGACCTGCGGTGATATCCGAACACCACGGCCGCTGGTCGGGGTCGAGTTCTGCGCCGCACCAGCAAGGGGCGCGATTTCGCCATCTACGGCCTGTTGGGCGAAGTGGCGCGCGAGCCGCCACAACCCCTCCTGCTCGTCCAGCCGCGGGATGGGGAGCTCGTCAACGGTGTCTTCGAGCGCCCGCTTGATCGCCCAATAGTCGTCTGGGTGCAGCCCGGCGAGGAGGCGGAGGCTTCGAGTGTCCTCGCCACGCACCAGAGCCTCAGTGGCAACCGTCGACCAAGTCCTCAGCCGGCATGCGTCCGACCGCCCACCGAAGGGCCGCCGTCGCCAGAGGCAGGTCGGCCGTCATGACCTTGCTCCTCGCAGAGCTCTGGCGTCAGGCGCGCTCCACGCGCACACGAGCGACAGCTGCGAGCAGCCGCCGAAGGTCGGTCGGGTCGGTTGTGAATACCACTCCGGCGCCAGCGTCCGCTGCGTGCGCCGCGACGATGGCATCGATCCCGCTCGGCGGACGGCGTCCGGCGGCCCTGGAAGCCGTGTAGCGGAGCGCGCCGGCTTGCCGAGCCAGCGGCTCTTCCGTGACCGTCGTGCCGATCCGATTGATGGCTTGGTTCACGGGGGCATCGGTCGGCCGTCCGGTGATCGCTTCGGCGAGGACCGCAATCGGGATGATCGGCGTCCATCCCGAGCGCAGCAGGTCGCTGACGACCGCTCGGAACTCCCTGTTCGTCACGACCTGATCGATCACACCGCTGTCGAGGACGATCACCGGCTCCGTCATTCGCCGACCGCTGCTCGCAAATGCTCAGCACGATTCGCGGCGCGTGCACGGACATCAGGCGGGGTCGGATCGGCCGCCTCAAGCTCGTCCAGGAGCGCCAGGAGGGCAGTCCGGCGCTCGTCGCGTTCGAGCTTCTCCTGCAGGGCTGCGTCGACGTACGCCGATAGCCCTCGTGGGCCAGCCGCGTGCCGCGCCCTCTCGATCGCCTCAGCCTCTAACGTCACAGAAACCTTCTGCGTTGCCACGCCGCCATCATAGTCCGTCGGCGCGCTCGTATCGCCTACTTATCGCCTACCCCAAGCCATCCCGCAGAACGGCACGGGCCGGGCACCTGATCCGGCCTGAGAAATCGCGTAAATAGTGGCCACCTGGCCGATGTTTCTGAGTGCCACCGCTGCGATCCTGGCTTCGTGCAGGAACGCCGGCAGTCGACATGAACATCCAGATCGATGTGCGGGTGACCCAACCACCTGCCGGCGAGGTTTGCGTCGGTGGCGCGGAACCACGACCCTTCACCGGCTGGCTGCAGTTGCTGAGGATCCTGTCCGACGTCCTCGCAGGAAGCGGCGAAAATGGCGACGAGCGACCGTTGAGCCGGCACCTCGCTGGGTCCGACACCTTCCACGCCCGTGATTCCTCGCCCTGAGTCGCCGGATCACGGCGAGGGAGCACGACGATCGGCGGTCCCTCGCCGGGCAACGCCACCCGAACCGCCCCCGCCGCCCTCGTCCTCTCTGGGAGCCCCCGCGACCGGACCAGCCGCCACGGCCGTCGGTGTCGCCTCTGTCCCCATTCCTTGTTGCATGGCCACGCGGGCCAGCTCGATCCGGGAGGTCAACTGAAGCTTTGCCAGGGCACTCGACACTTGCGCTTTCACGGTGTGGCGGGAGACGAACAACCGGTCGGCGATGTCGGGATTCGTCAAACCCTCTGCAACCAGTACGACGACCGCCCGCTCATTGGCCGTTAGAGCATCCCAGCCCACCTTGGCCCGTTGCCGGCTGCCCCGATTCCCACGCCGCATACCAATCGCACGCATGCGCGAAGCGACTCGGGCCGCGTCCCACGCGGCGTCCATTTGCAGGTACCGGGCAGCGACGTCGTTGAACAACGGCCGGGATTCGTCCATCCGACCTGCCCGGCCGAGCAGGTCGGCGGCGTCCTCGCACGCCAGGGCACTCTCGAACCGCCACCCTGCATTGCGGTAGGCGGCACTCGCGGCGAGCAACAGGGACGCGTCGGCGTGGACCAAGCCCCGGCACCGCAAGGCCGCCCCCTGCTGGGACGCCACCTCAGGGTTGGCTTCCGCCAACACCTCGACCGCCTCCGCCACCGCCCGAGCCCGTTCCAGGTCCGCCCGATCCAGAGCACCAGCTGTGGGACTGCCGCCAGAGGCACTGCCCGCGAGACCGAAATCGAGCCAGTGCATGATCGACGACACGATCGCCGGTCCGAGCGCCGCGAATGCTGCGTGGCTCCCGCTCTCCAGGCACCGTTGCCACGCTGTCCACAACTCGTCGAACGCCACGTCGGGCGCGCCGGTCGCCTCGGCCAACAACGCCCGGGCCCGCACCGACCAGCATCCGACGTCGGGTTCACGGGCCGGTTCCTGCTCGGGGACCAAGGCGGCCGCGCCCCGGAGATCACCCTGGTGGACGGCGATCAACGCCCGGATCCCCGACGATTCCTCCATGGCGCCGGAGCGGTCGTTGAGCTCCTCGCACAGGTCCACGACGGCGTCGTACTCGGCCACCGCGTCGTCCCAGTCGCCGGCGAGGAAGCGCCGAACCACCAGCAACCGCTGCGTGGCGATGAGCAGCCGCCGATAGCTCAGCCGCTCCGTCGCCTGGCGCACCTGGGTCAGGATCGTTTCAGCCTCACCCAACCGGTCGAGGCGCAGGAGCGCCGAGCCGTTGGCCAGATCCAGCGCCAGGCGGAGGTGTTGCCAACCCTGCGCCGTCCGCTCGCCCGGTTGCAGGTCGCCGGCGACTGGAACCATTACCGCCCACGCCCTGGCGTCGAGAAAGCGACCCCGGCGCAACGCCACGGCCGACAGCGTCCATGTGGCAACGGCGCTGGCGACAGGATCGCCCAGCCCCTGGGCCCCGGCCAGGGCCTCCTTGGCCATGTCCTCGGCTCGGTTCAGATCGGGGCCGAAGACCTCGAGATTGGACGCGTTGGCAAGCCTGCGCAGGCGCTGTGCCTCGGTGAGACCCTCTACCTCCAAGGCGCGAGCCGATGCCGCCAACGCGTCGTCGTGGCGCCCCATGGTGCTGTACAGCCGAGACAGCGACAGCCGCAGTCGGACCTCGGTGAGGGGTTCCTGCGGGCGGGACAACAGGTCAAGGCAAATCGTCTCCGCCTCGCTGACGCGCCCCGACAGCTCGAGGCTGACTACCCATTCCGCCGTCACGAGGTCACGGGCGGGACCGGGCTCGAACAACTTGATTGCCTCCCCCAAGAGGTCCGCAGCGATACCGGGAGCATGAACCGACACCTCGTCGGCCGCTCGCTGCAACCACGACAGCGCCACCACGTCTCCTCTGCTGGCGCCGCGCATGAAATGCTCCGCCACCTCTACTGCGGGCGCCCCGGCTTCGCCCAACGCTCGCCCCACGTCGTAATGGAGGCTCATACGCAGCCCGAGCGGAATGTCGTCGTACAGCGCCTCGCGCAGCAGGTCGTGGCGAAACGCGATCCGCGCACCGGCCTCGGCGAGAAGGCCGGCCCCGATGGCCTCCCGCAGGCAGGGACTCAGTGCCACGGCGCTGCGCTGGAGCGCGATGCCTAGGTCCCGCACCGAGAAGCTGCTGCCGAGGACCGACGCCATGCGCAGCACGTCCAAGGTCTCGGTCGAGAGGAAACTCATCCGGTGCAAGACCGTCAGCTTCAGTGCCGGCGGCAGCGCCACTGCGTTGATCTCGGCTCCCTCGCCGTCGGCCTCGATCGATCCGCTGGCCCGCAGGGCGGCCACCAGTTCGGTGACGAAGAATGGATTGCCCCCCGCCGTAGTGGCTTGGCGAGCCAGGCGGGGACCGGGTGTGGCGCCCACGGTTTCGGCCAACAGCGCCGCCACCGCAACGGCGTCGAGTGGTCCCAACGCCATCGGGGACGCACCGCGCTCGGCCATTGCCTGCACGAGGCGGGCCAACGTGGGCGGCCGGGGACTCGGTCGGGCCGTCCCCGCCAGGAACAGGGGCAGTTGGCTGGCGACCCGGCTCAAGCGGTGAAGCACGAGCAACGTCTCACCGTCGGCCCACTGCAGGTCGTCCACTGCGAGCGCCACCGGTCCGGCTTGACACAGGTCTTCCACCAAGGCCACCAGCGCCTCGATCAGCCAGTACTCGCTGTCCGGACGAGCGGACGAGACCACCGCAGAGCCGGAGCCCGCGGCCGAAGAGTGGTCCCCGAACAACCGGCGGGCGATGTCGGCCCGGCGAGGATCGGGTGAGCCGCGGACCACCCCGAGACAGTCGGCGATGGCGCCGAAGGGGCGACGGCAGTCCAACTCCTCGGCCCGGTTCCGAAAGACCCGAAAACCCAACTCCGACGCTCCGGCCAGCGCCTCAGCGAGCAGCCGGGTCTTACCGATGCCCGGCTCGCCCTCAATCACGACGACTTGGCCATCGCCGCCGGCAGCCAACGCAAGGAGGCGCCCCAGCCGATCCAGCTCCTGGGCCCGCCCGACCAGGGAGGCTCGCGTCGTCCCGGCTGCCGCCCCCGTGGCCGCACCTCTGTAAACGACGACCTCATTCACGTTGTTGCCGCACGCCTCCCGCCCAACAGTGTCACAATGCCCCGAATCGGACGGTCGCGCAACGTCCGTGCCCCGCAACCGGCTCCGTAGGGAGGTCGGCCGGAGCGGATCGGCGAGGCTCGCCGTGGTACGCGTCGCCCGGCCGTTCACGACGGCGACGGTGTCCAAGGGACTGGCGGCGCCGCCGACGGTGAACGCCACGCTCCCGGTCGGCGAGGCCACACTGGTGGCGGGGTTCGGGATCACGGTGGCCGTGATCCTGATCGGCGACCCGAACGCCGATGCTGCAACGGGGCGCTTTGGAGGCCACCTGCCCGGCGATACGGCGGTGGAACTGGGTGAACCATGCCACAATGCCCCCAACCGGGCCGACACAACGCGGGGGGACTTGTTCATGCCACGGTGGATCCGTACCGCTTGGATCGGGGCGGCCGCGGCGATGCTGGCGTCGTCGTGCACCAGCCCGACCACACGCACCGGAACCGGCACCGGCACCGGCACTGGCACCGATGGCGTGGCCCTCATCCGGCTGGCGGCGGGGCCCGACGGCTACCCCTCCCCGATCACGGGCCGGCGCTTGGCGGGGATCCAGGCCAGCTTGATGTTCGACACCTTGGTCTGGAAGGACTCGACCGGTTCGATCATCGGCTGGCTGGCCAGCTCTTGGGACCGAACCGACGACGGGACCGAGTGGACGTTCCACCTCCACGACGGCGTGAAGTTCCAAGATGGCACGCCGCTCACCGCGGCCGACGTGGCCTTTACCTACAACTACTTCATCAGCGGTCCGGGCCTGGCGGCGGCGGGCCGGTTCGGCTCGGTGTTCATCGGCGACTTCGTCGACGTCGTGGCTACTACCCCCGACACCGTGGTCTTCCACCTGAAGCGACCGTGGGCCCCGTTCCTCCAGTCGATAGCGAGCCTGATCCCGATCCTGCCGCAGCACATCTGGGCGGCGGTCACCGATCCCGCCACCTTCACCGGCCCCCAGTCGGTAATTGGGTCCGGGCCCTACCGGCTGCAGTCCTTCGACCGGGCCACCGGCAACGCCGATTTCGTGGCCAACAACTCCTATTTCCTGGGCACCCCCGTCGTGCGCCGGATCCAGTTCGTGCCCGCTCCCGACCAACTGCTGGCGCTGGAGCGGGGCAACATCGACGCCGCCGACGCGGGCACCGAGGACCAGGTGCCGACCCAGGCTCTTTCGGTGTTCAACTCGTCCAAGTACGGAACCGTTACCGGACCCAGCGATTGGACCCGGGCGTTGCATTTCAACCTCAAGAAGGGCTTCCCCTACGACAACGTCCAGTTCCGCCAGGCGATCGACTACGCCATCGATCGCAGGGACCTGGTGAGCCGCATCCTGTTCGGCCGCGGGCTGCCCGGCAGCTCCGGCTGGCTGGCCCCCTCGGCGCCCGACTTCGCCCCTGGCTTGCCCGCCTACGAACACAACGTCGCCCTGGCTGAGTCGCTGTTGGACCAGGCCGGCCTCAAGGCTCCGGCCGGCGGCGGGATGCGAACCCTGCCCGGCGGCGGGCGCTTCGCGGTCAGCCTGCAGACCAGCTCCGAGTTCTCCGGCCAGACGGCCCAGCTGATCTCGGAATACCTGCGCCAAGTGGGCATCCAGGTCGACATCCAGACGCTCGATCCGGCCAGCGCTGACGCCAACGCACTCAAGGGCAACTACGACATGGCCCTGATCGGCTATGGCGGGGTGGGTAACGATCCCGACCTGCTGCTTCGCATCGGCCTCTCGCCCGCCGCCATCCCCGTTGCCTGGAAGGCATGGGGATACGACAACTCCACCGTCAACGCCCTCGGGCTGCAACAGCTGTTCACCGCCGACGACACGACCCGAGCCACCAGCATCAAGCAGATCCAGCGCCAGATCGCCACCGACGTGCCCCTGATCTCGCTCTACCTGCCGACGCCGGAGGAGATCTACAACAAGAAGGTGTTTTCGGCCTGGTACTTCACGCCCGGGGGATTCCTGGCGGCGGGGTCGGGCGTGCTCAACAAGCAGGTGTTCGTCGCCGGCGGAAAGACGGGTCCCTGAGCGGGCCCGCCGACCAGCCGGCCCGCGGGGCCCGCACCGTCGCGCTTCACGGCGCGACCGTCGCCGCGGTGGTGGTCGTGGTATTTGCCCTCCCCCGAGCCATGCCTGGCGACCCCATCGACGCCCTCGGGGGCGGGGGCGGCCGGGCGGGGGTCAACGACCCCGTGATCCATGCCCAACTGGCCGCCTATTACGGACTCAACCGACCGCTGCCGGCCCAGTTCGGCCACTACCTGGCCCAGCTGGCGCGAGGCGATCTCGGCGTTTCCATCTCCCAGCACGTCACGGTCGCCAGCCTGATCGCAGGGCGCTTGCCGTGGACCATGCTCCTCATGGGCACGGCACTCCTTTTTTCCACCCTGTTCAGCTTCTTCGCGGGCATCTCCGCGGGGTGGCGGCGCGGCCGCGGGCGCGATCGGGTCTTGGTCGGGGTGACCATGGGCACCTCGGCCGTACCCGTCTACGCCATGGCGTCACTCCTCCTCATCGGGCTGGCGGTGGCGTGGCCTGTGTTTCCGCTGGGCGGGGCCGAAACCCCCTTCGCCCACTACGGCTCGCCCCTCGCGGTCGCCGGTGATGTCGCCCGCCACCTCGCCCTCCCCGCCACGGCCCTCACCTTGTCGTTGGTGGGGTCCAACTTCCTGCTGATGCGCAACGGCGTCGTGTCCGCCCTCGGGCAGGAGTACCTGGTCCTGGCCCGGGCCAAGGGGCTGCCCGAGCGACTCCTGAAACGGCGCCACGCCGGGCGCAACGCCCTGCTGCCGTTCGTGACGGTGCTCGGGACCCAGCTGGGCTTCGCCGTCGGGGGGGCCATCTTCGTGGAGTCGGTGTTCGCCTACCCGGGAATGGGGAGCCTGATCCTGCAGGCAGTGCAGACCCGCGACTACCCGGTGCTCGACGCGGCATTACTGGTGCTGGCGCTGGTCGTATTGACCGTCAACCTGGCGGTCGACCTGTTGTACCGCCGGCTCGACCCGGGCGTGACGCGACCATGACGTTGCAAGGGCAAAGGGGGGGAAAAGGGGCCGCGCTCACCGCCGGGCCGCTGCGGGGCCAACTCACGGCGTCGGGCTGGGCCGGCCTGTCGGTTGTCGTGGGCTTTGCCGCGGTGGCGTTGGCCGCGCCCTGGCTGGCCCGCTACCGGACGATCGCGCTGGCGGGACCTCCGCTGCAGCCGCCCGGGTTCGACCATTGGCTGGGCACCAACTCGGTGGGCCAGGACCTGGCCAGCCAGTGGCTGCTCGGAGCCCGGGCCTCGCTGGCCGTTGCCGTCCTAGGCGGGGGCGCCACGATCGTGCTGGCCACCGCCGCCGGTGCCGCCGCCGGTTGGTTCGGCGGCCCGGTGGATGCCGCCATCATGCGGGTGGTCGACTTCGTGCTGGTCCTGCCCACCATCCCACTGGTGATCGTGATCGGCGCCTACACCCGGCCGTCGTTGCTCACCCTCTCGGCGATCATCGCTGGGACCTCGTGGCCCGTTCACGCCCGCGTCGTCCGGTCCCAGGTGCTGTCGCTGCGCCACCGAGGCCATGTCCGGGCTGCGGTGGGATTCGGCGCCTCCACCGGTCAGGTGCTGCGCCGCCACGTCCTGCCCGAGTCGGGACTGATCGTGGTGGCCACGCTGATCCGGGCGGTCGAGCGAGCGGTCGCCTTCGAGGCCGGCTTGGCCTTCCTTGGGCTGTCGGTCTCGCCCCATGGGAGCTGGGGAACGATGATGCGCGATGCGCTCACCTTCCAGGGCCTGTTCTTCACCCGTTCGTGGACGTGGTGGCTGCTGCCGCCGGTGATCGCGGTCTCCCTGCTGCTGGCCGGGTTGGCCCTGGTCGGCACCGCGGTGGACGAACGCGTCAACCCCCGCCTGGCCCACCACGGCGCGGCCCCGTTGGGGCGGCAGGCGGATAGGTCGGTCCCCGTTGGCTGACCGTGCCCCTGACGTTGACGCGGCCGCGGCGCCCGTTCTGTCCGTTCGCCAGCTTCGGGTCACCTACCCCGGTCCCCCTGCCGTCCGCGCCATCGACGGGCTCTCCGTCGAGGTAGCGGCGGGCCAGTGCCTGGGCGTGCTGGGCGAGTCCGGTTCGGGCAAGTCGACGCTCGCCCGGGTCCTCCTCGGCGTGGCCGGCGACGCGCTCGTGGCGGGTGGCATCCGGCTGGGAGACGTGGACGCCACGGCACTGGACGAGGCGGGGTGGCGGTCGCTGCGGTGGCGAACGATCTCGCTGGCCCCCCAGGCATTGACGGCCCTCAACCCGGTATTGCCGGTCGGGCTGCAGATGGCCGAACCCCAGCAGATCCACCTCGGGCGGTCGCGCGCCGCGTCCGATACCCGGTCGGCCGAGGCGTTGGACGAGATGGGGCTCGGCGACTGGGCGCTCGATCGCCACCCCGGTGAGCTGTCGGGCGGCCAGCGACGCCTGGTCCTGGTGGCGCAGTCGCTGGTGTGCGACCCCTCCGTGATCGTGCTGGACGAGCCCACTGCGGGGTTGGATCCGACCGCCCGGGACCGGCTGGTGGCCACGCTGCGGCGGCTGGTGGCCGACGGACGCGCGCTGTTGCTGCTGGGCCATGACCTCGACACCATGGAGGCGGTCGCCGACCGGGTGGTGGTGCTGTACCGGGGCTGGGCGGCGGAGATGGGGACCACCTCGCTCGTGATCGACCAACCCCGGGCACCGTATACCTGGGCCCTCCTCAACGCCCGACCCACGCTGGCCACGCTCAAGGACCTGCGGGGCATCCGAGGCCAGGCGCCCGACGCCAGCTCGGTGGCGACAGGGTGCCCGTTCGTCGGCCGCTGCACCCAGGCCATCGACGCCTGCGCGACCGAACATCCCGCCCTTACGCCCCTGGCCGCCGCGTCGGAGGATGGTGGCGGTGCCCAGCTGGTGGCCTGCATCCGGGGTGGACTGGTGCCCGTCCTGGAAGCCCGGGACCTCCACAAGCGCTACCGCCGGGCGCAGGCGCAAGGTGCGGGGCACGAGGCCGCGGTCGACGGTGCGAGCCTCGACGTGCACCACGGCGAGGTGGTAGGGCTGGTGGGCGCCACCGGGGCGGGGAAGACCACCCTCGCCCTGCTGTTGGCCCGCCTCCTGGAACCGGACCGGGGATCGGTCCACCTGCTCGGGGCCGACCTGTTGGCGGCGGGGGGCGCCACGCTGCGGGCCGCCCGGCGCCAGATCCAGATGCTCTTTCAGGACCCCTACGACGCGCTCTCCCCCCGGTTGACCATCGCCGACGCGATCCGCGAACCGCTCGACGTGCAGGGGATCGGTGAGCCTGCGTGGCGCGACGTGCGGGTGCGCGACGAACTGGATGCGGTCCGGCTACCCCGCGACCCCGCATTCCTGGCCCGCCGCACCCACGAACTGTCGGGCGGGCAACTGCAACGCGTCGCCCTGGCCCGCGCCCTGGTCCTCGACCCCGCCCTCCTGATCGCGGACGAGCCCGTCTCCATGCTCGACCCGAGCGAGCAGGCCAACGTGCTGCAACTGCTGAAACGGCTCCAGGTCGATCGGGGCATGGCGGTGCTGCTGGTCTCCCACGACCTGGCTGTCGTGCTGCGCACCGCCGACCGCGTCCTGGTCATGGACCGCGGCCGCATCGTCGAGGCGGGCACCGGTACCCAGCTATTCACCTCGCCCCGGCATCCCGCCACTCGGGCCCTCCTGGCAGCGGCGGGCCGCGATCGCCTGGTGGCCAGCCTCGACCGCGTACCACCCCCTTTGAGTTGAGCGGGGTAGCCGCCAGCCCGGTGGACGACCCGAGTTGTCGCCGCGCCCAATGCCCCCGGGATCAGACGGTCGGGCCACGCTGGTGCGCCG
>CAVTDW010000002.1:0-158144 GCA_963733505.1 uncultured Actinomycetota bacterium
TTGACGGCTCACTCCCGGAGCAGGGGCACCGAGACCCCCAAATCGCGGCCGAGAAGCACGGCCCGGGTGATGGCAGCCGAACCGTACCGGTCCCGTACGTCGTCCAGTGTGGCGTCGAGCGCGCCGGGGGCTGGCGCGGGCGCCGGGCGGCTGGCGCGGGCGCCAGGGCGGCCGAAGGGCAACACCAGCTGGATCGAGCAGTCATCGTCGAGGTTGCCCAGAGCCACGCCGAGCAGCGTCAAGCCCTTTCGGTCGATGGTGGGCCGGGCCTCGGCAACCAACGCCCGGACCGCGGTCAGGACCGTCTGGGTCTGCGCCGTGGCCCGCTCCAGGGTGTGCGAGCGCGTCGCCCGGGTGAAGTCGTCGAAACGCAGCCGCACCATGACGGTGCGGGTGACCCGGTCGGCGGCCCGGAGCCGGCGGGTAACGCGGTCGACCAGGCCGACGACGACTGCGTCGATCTCCTCCGGCGACTTCGCCGAGCGGCCGAGCGCATGCTGTGAACCGATGGAGCGACGTCGGCGGCCCAGCTGCACCGGGCGGGGATCGAGGTTGTGGGCGAGCGCATGGAGGTGGCGCCCCGAACCCTGCCCGAGCAACGACACCAACACGGCCTCGGCGAGCGCCGCCACCTCGCCGACGGTGGTGATGCCCTGCTCGTGGAGCTTGTCGGCAGTCACTCGCCCCACGCCCCACAAGCGCTCGACGGGGAGCGGGTGGAGGAAGGCCAGTTCGCCCTCTGGGGGCACGACGAGCAGGCCGTCGGGCTTGGCGACGCCGCTCGCCACCTTGGCGAGGAACTTGGTCCGTGCCACGCCGACGGTGATCGGCAGGCCGACGCGTTCGAGGACGTGACGGCGCAGCTTCTGGGCGATGTCAGTGGGCGTGCCCGCGATCCGCCGGAGTCCGCCGACCTCGAGGAACGCCTCGTCGATCGACAAGCCCTCGACCAACGGTGTCGTCTGTTGGAATACCTCGAACACGGCCCGGCTGGCCTCGGCGTAGGCGAACATGCGGGGCGCCACGACGACGGCCTGCGGGCAGATCCGCCGAGCTTGGGCGCCGCCCATGGCGGAGCGGATCCCGAACGCCTTGGCCTCGTAACTGGCCGCCAGCACCACCCCCTCACCGACGATCACGGGGCGGCCCCGCAGGCGAGGATCGTCGCGCTGCTCGACTGATGCGTAGAACGCGTCGAGGTCGGCGTGCAAGATGGTGGCGTCCGTTGACACGAACACATGTTCGCATATCGCTGTGACCGGAATCGGACTTGGAAAAGTCCTGCGCCCGCCGATGACTACCGGGCCTGGTCGTCGTCTGACCGAGGTACAGCACGACCGCGCCCTGGGCTGCCCGAGGGCTCAGGATTAGCGTGACGGCCGAGACGAGGAGGCAAGTTGATGTCCGAGACCCTGGTGATGGTCGGTACCGCCAAAGGGCTTTTCTCGCTCCGTTCGAGTGACGGGCGGCGGGGCTTCGAGGTGCACGGTCCAACGCTGGTCGGCGAGGAGGTGTACGCCACCTGCATCGACAACAGGGGTGCCACGCCTCGGCTCTTTGCCGGGTCGGTGAGTATGCATTGGGGTCCCGTGGTGCGCAGCTCCGACGACGGCGGCCAGTCCTGGTCCGAGGAGGATCGAGCCGCGATCGCGTTCCCCGACGACACCGGCGCCGCGTTGGCTCGAATCTGGCAGCTCACACCGGGAGGCGCCGACGAGCCCAATGTCGTCTACGCGGGAGTGGAACCGGCGGCGCTGTTTCGCAGCGACGACGGCGGTCGGAGCTTCTCGTTGGTACGGGCCCTGTGGGAGCATCCGCACCGGGCGGAGTGGAACCCTGGCGGCGGCGGACTGTGCCTGCACACCGTGCTGGTCCACCCGACGGAGCCGTCCCGGCTTCTCATCGCGGTGTCGGCGGCGGGCGTCTACCGCAGCGACGACGGGGGCGCCAGCTGGCGGGCGAGCAACGCGGGAATCGTGGTCACGTTCATGCCCGACGCTCCGACACCGGAATTCGGCCAGTGCGTCCACAAGGTCGCTCGAGACGCGGTCGACCCCGAGCGCCTCTACCTGCAGCACCACGACGGTATCTACCGCAGCGACGACGGGGGCGGCTCGTGGACGCCGATGGAGTCGATCGGAGGCGTCGACTTCGGATTCCCGGTGGTGGCCCACCCGACGGTCGGCGACACCGCCTACCTCCTGCCCTTGCAGGGGGCGGAATACCGCTGCACCCCCGACGGCCGCTGCATTGTGTGGCGCACGACCGACGCAGGCGGGTCGTGGGCGCCGCTCACCGAGGGCCTCCCGCAGAGCGACGCCCATCTGACCGTCCTTCGTGACGGGTTCACGACCGACGGAGACGACCCGGCGGGGCTGTATTTCGGAACCCGCAGCGGCGAGGTGTACGGATCGGTCGACGGCGGCGACTCGTGGCGGTTGCTGGCGGCGCACCTGCCGCCCGTCTTGTCGGTGCGAGCAGCACCGATCGGCTGATCGGGGTCGTCGGTGGCCGTCCGACTGCGAGTCCCCGCCGCCCTGCGAGAGGTAGGGGGCGGGCACTCGGTACTTTCCTTCGAACTGGACGACGGCTCAACGGTCGCCGATCTGCTCGACGCCCTCGGGTCCAAGTATCCGGCCCTTGAGCGCCGCCTCCGCGACGAGCAAGCGGTACTGCGGCCCCACGTCAATATTTTTGTCGGCGAGGACAATATCCGCAGCCTCAGCGGTGCCAGCACCGTGCTACCTACCGGTTCCGAAGTGTCGATCCTGCCCGCCATTTCCGGCGGATGCCACCTGAGCTCAGGAGTCCGCCACGGCCGTCTGATCGGCGATAAAGCGGGCCACATCGGCCAGGGAATTGCTCTTGCGAAATACCGCCCGTTGCCGGTCGGCGCCGGTACCACCCCCAAGAATTCCCCGAACGCTGTCGTCGACGCGATCCCACGCGCCTGCTTCTTCGAGCGCCGGCCGCAGCGTGGCCATCATGGTCAGCACCACGTCTCGGGCCGGAAGGAGCGACGCCGAAGCGACGTCGATCAGACGTTCTTGCAAGCCGTAGCGCGCCGATCGCCAGACGGCCGCCTCGAGGAGTTCGGGACGAGCCTCGTGCGGTTCACCGGCCGCCTCTGCATCCCGGCGGGCGGTGGCGACCATGGCGGCCACCAACGCGGCGACGGTCACCGCCTCGTCGACGGTCAGGCAGACGTCGGGGATGCGCACCTCGAGGGTCGGGAACCGGGCCGATGGTCGGACGTACCAGTACAGGTGGGTCGCATCCTCGATGGCGCCCGCGCGCACCAGGGTCTTCACGACCCGCTCATAGTCGTCGTTGTCCGCGAAGAACGCGGGGATCCCCGTCGTCGGCCACCGGCGGAACACCATGGTGCGGTAGCTGGCATAGCCGGTGTCCCGGCCGGCCCAGAACGGGGAGTTGGCGCTCAGGGCCAGCAGCGTGGGCAGCCAGGGCCGGATGCGGTTCATCACGTCGATGCGAAGGTCGAGGTCTTCGATGCCGACGTGGACGTGGCATCCGAAGATGAGCGTTTCCAGGGCAATCTGCTGGAACTCGCTCGCCATGGCGAGGTAGCGCTCGCTGGGCGTGACCTCCTGGTCGTCCCAGCGGGCCGACGGATGCGTGCCTGCTGCGCCCAGGCGGCAGCCGTACCGGGCGGCGACGCCGTTGAGCCGGCGCCGTAGCGCCCGCAGCTCGCGATCGACCTCGTCGAGCGAGTGGCACACGGGTGTGGACACCTCTACCTGGGTGCGCATCAGCTCGGAATGGACCGATTCGCCGAGCGCGGGCTCCGCGGCGTCGAGGACCACGTCGTTGACGGGCCGCAGCGCGCCGCTGCCGGCGTCGATCAGCTGGTACTCCTCCTCGACACCAATGGTCCCCAGCGCCATGGGGAGGAGTTTCCCCAGATTGCCTTGGGCGGCAAACCCCGCGGTCAGCTTCGTGACAGGCGCCCCCGGTGCCCGCGTCCCTACGATCGCCACACCATGTCCAGCCACATCCTGACCCTCGTGTGCCCTGACCGGCCGGGCATCGTCGCCAGCATCGCCGAGGGGCTCCTGGGGCTCGGCGCCAACATCGTCGAGAACGCCCAGTTCAGCGACGTACCCACGGGCATGTTCTGCATGCGGACGCGCTTCGAGGCGCCGATCGACGACGCCGCGGAGATCCGGGACGAGCTGCGGGGCCGGGCCGAGGTGCTCCACGCCGACCTGCGGGTGCGCCGTGAGGATCAGCGCTGCCGCACCTTGATCATGGTGTCGCGCTACGACCACTGCCTGGTGGATCTGCTGTACCGGTGGCGAGCCGGAGAGCTACCGATCGACATCCCGATCGTGGTGTCCAACCACCCCGACCTGTCCGACACCGTGACCGCGGCGGGGATTGCATTCGAGCATGTCCCCGTCACCGACGGCAGCCGAAGGGGCGCCGAGGAGCGGGTGCGCCAACTGGTCGCGGCGCATGACATCGAGTTGGTCGTGCTGGCCCGGTACATGCAGATCGTGTCCGACGACCTGTGCCGGGAGTTGGCGGGGCGGATGATCAACATCCACCACTCCTTCCTCCCGAGCTTCAAGGGCGCCAAGCCCTACCACCAGGCGTGGGAGCGGGGCGTAAAGGTCATCGGCGCCACGGCGCACTACGTCACCCCCGACCTCGACGAGGGGCCCATCATCGACCAGGACGTGGCGCGGGTGGCCCACTCGCACACCCCTGACCAGATGGTGATCATCGGGCGGGACCTCGAGCGCCTGGTGCTGTCACGTGCCGTCAAGGCGCACAGCGAAGGGCGGGTCTTCCTGCTCGGCCGGCGAACCGTCGTGTTCCTGTAGCTGCGGGCGATTCCCAGGCAGCGCTCTGGACTCCCGGCGTTTTCCCAGGATCGTGTGAGCGGCGCCCCAGGGTGGGGCCACACAGTGGTCGGCGTAACCCGGGATGGTCCCGGATCAGGAAGGCAAGTACATGAACACGTTTCGCAAAGCCGCAATCAGTCTCGGGATCGTCGGCGCAACGCTCACGGGAGGCGCAGTCGGCGCCGCCATGGTCGGGACGTCCAGCGCCCAGACCACCACGACACCCGCAACTGCCACGGCACCGGCGGCGGGTGCGCCGGCCGCAGGGGTCCGCGCCGGCCGCCGGTGCGGCGCACGACCCGACCCAGGGCGGCCACATGGCCAACGGGATCACCGAAGTCCTTCTCACCGGCGACACCGCGACCAAGGTGAAGGCCGCCGCACTGGCCGCCGTCCCCGGCGGAACGATCGAGCGGGTCGAAAACGACGCCGAGGGCTCCCCGTACGAGGCCCACATGACGAAGGCGGATGGCACCCACGTCACCGTCAAGGTCGGTGCCGATTTCAAGGTCACCACGATCGAGACGGGCCGCTAGGAGGGCGCGGTCCGCTCGCGGCATGACAAATCAAACGCCGTTTCGGGTTGGCCGGCCAACAGGCGGTCGGCCAACCCTTGCTTCATCGCCGTGAACTGCCGTTCCTCGTCCGATGTTCGGTCGTCCTTGCGGGCCATCAGCACGAACTCGTCGGTCACCACACCCTCACGGACGAGGAGCGTGCATTCACGATCGCGGTAGATGAAGCGGAAAACGAACTGCTCCAGTGCCATGCCCCGTTCCGGGTGTTCGAGGGCGTCGGTGACCAAGTAGCGACCGTCGGTCAGGGCGCGGGTGACGTGTTCGAATCCGTCACGTCCGCCGGGCCCCCGAAACGCCGTCTCGATCACGACCTCCCGGCGTGCCAGCGGCTGGTCGGGATCGAGGTGGGAAAAGGCGGCCCGCATGGCCACGAACGCCATTGCGACGCCCCCGGGGCTCCCGGGTCCGGCATAGCGGAGGAGGTCGTCGAACGTGAAGCGCAGGAGCGTTTCTTGGTCGACGACCTCGATCACGTCGATCGCGTCGTTCGCTCCGGTCGCGTCGTCGGGGGAGTCGTGCGGGGCCACGGGTGAACCCTAGGTTTTCCTGCGGTCGGCGGCGGCTAACCCGATGGGCCGAAGCGTTCGACTCTGATGTGGTCGACCGCAACGCCGGCGTCGCTCAGCAGCGCCGTGGCGGCGTCGGCGAACCCCGACGATCCACAGACATAGGCGGTCGCGCCCGGAGTCAGGGGACTTGGGAGGTCCAAGGCGTTGAGGCGGCCGGGTGGCCGGGGCCAAGTCGGCGGGGCCACCCGCGTGTAGACGATCGTGGTCTCGGGCCCTGGGAGCTCGGCGGCGTAATAGAGGTCGCCCGGTGAGCGAGCCGAAACGACGAGGCGGACCAACTCGGAGCGCCCGCTCTGGCGGGCCAGTCGCAGCATGGCCATCAGTGGGACGATGCCCGAGCCGCCACCGACCAGAATCGCCGGCGTCTGTCCACCCCACACGAACCAACCGCCGATCGGCCCCCGGACCTCGAGTCGGTCGCCGACCGTGAGCTCGTCGTGGAGGAACGAGGAGACCTCGCCGTCTTCGAGGCGCTCGATGGTCAACTCGATCTGGCCCGAATCGTCCGGCGGAGAGGCGATCGAATACGACCTTGACGCTCGATAGCCATCAGGAGCGGTGAGCCGCACGACGTAGTGCTGGCCCGCCAGGTGAGGGCGAGGCTCGGTGAGCGCCAGCCGCAACGTCGTTGCGTTTGCCGTTTCCGGGCGGATCCCGACGACCGTCGCCTGTTGCCAACCCCCGGTCCGCGGCACCGGCGAGGCCGACAGCGCCGGCGGTGCCGGAGGTGCCGGCAGGGGTGGCGCGGACGACTGGTCAGTCACCCTGGTAGCGCTCCTCACGCCACGGGTCGCCCCGATCGTGGTAGCCGTTGCGCTCCCAGAAGCCCGCCTCGTCGTGGTCGAGCAGCTTCAGGCCCGATACCCATTTGGCGCTCTTCCAGAAATAGAGGTGGGGCACGAGCAGTCGGGCCGGCCCGCCGTGCGCCACCTCGAGCGGCCGCCCTTCGAAGTCCCACACGACCCAGGCCTTTCCGTCGGTTACGTCGGCCAGGGGCAGGTTCGTGGTGTAGCCGGTATGGGACCGGGCCAGCACATAGGTCGCGGACGGCAGGGGGCGGGCGGCTTCCAGGAGCGTGTCCACCGAGACGCCGGCGAAGGTGACGTCCAGCTTCGACCAGGTGGTGACGCAGTGGATGTCACCGTCAAAGGTCGATCGCGGAAGGGCGTGGATCTCGTCCCAGGTCCAGGTCGCCTCCTGCTCCACTAGGCCGTCGACGGTGAAGTTCCAGTCGGCGGTGGCAAGGTGCGGCGTGACCTCGGCTGTCAGTACCGGCCAGTCGGCGCCGGTGTCGTATTGCCCGGGTGGAAGGCGCTCATCGTCGGGCCGGCGTCGCCGCCCTTGAAATCCTCTCGTGAAGCCCATGGTCAGCGATGATCGCGCCAATCGGGCGGCCCGTGAACCGGTATCGAGAGAGTTGGCCGGCAATGCATCGGCCCGACGTCGTCGCTCCAGCCGGCTCGCCCACAGGCCCGCCAGTTGGTCCGCTCCCCTTCTGGCCGAGTACCTGGTTGCATCAACGGGCCTCTCTGCCGACTTGTCCGGTTTATGACGAATTGCCGGCTCGTGTAGCGACAATATGAGCGCTGGCGCCCTTGCTCCCACTACGGTTGCGCCGGCTTGCCCTACGGCGCGTGATCGGGGACAGTGTGACGCGACATGGCTGACAATGACATCGAGAACGAGGGAAGGGTCCGAAGCTACCTGGCGAACCACGGCGGAAGCGTCGAGGACGCCGGGGGGCGAGGTCTCACCGATGAGATGGCGAGGGCGATCGGCGTCGACAAGCCGGCCGCCCTCAGCGCCATTCTCGGGCGGATGGAGAGCGACGGCGTCATCACTCGCGAGATGCGCGGCCTTCGGACCTATTCGATCTCCCTGACGGGCTCTGACGAGCCGGCGCTCGTCGCCGCCGAGCCTGGCCCCGCCCGGGCGGAGAGCGGTGGTGGTAGCCGGACGGTCGGACGCGGCGGCCGTTCGGTGAGCCTTCGCGACGCGCTCCCCGAACCCCCACCGACCGACCCGCCCGAGTCTCCCCGCGCCGCCATGAGCCTTCGCGAAGCGCTGTCGCGCAGACCGGCAGTCGTCGAGCCTGCGGCCGTCGAGCTCCTGCGGCCAACAGCCGGCGAGGCGCCGGCTCAGCCCACGGATGAGGCCCCGGCCCAAGCCGTCAGCCTGCGCGATGCGATCAAGCGCAAGGCGCCAGGGGCATCGGCCCCGCCGCCGGTCGCGCCCACCTCCACGGCAGCATCCGCCAGACGTGCGGGGTCACCGCAGGATGCCGTTGTGCCGGCGGCTCCCACTGGTCCCGGACGCGTAACAAGGGGGACCGACTCCTCGTCGGTCGATCGGTCACCGGGTCGGGCCCTGAGCCTCCGCGAGGCCCTGTCGGCCGGCGGCACGACCGAGGCGTCCCCGTCGGACTGGGCGCCGACGACGCAGTTCCCCGAGGCCGCGCCGTTCACCGGGCCGGACAATGGAACGACGCGGTCCACTCGGCTCCGCGAACCGGTGGTCTCGCCCTGGGTCGACGACGAACCGAAGAGCAAGGGCAGGAAGGGCAAGCCCGGCAAGGACAACCGACCCAAGCGGGCGGACCGCAGCGCCCAGAAGGCGGAGCGCCGTCGCAAGCTGCGAAGCCAGTTGAGCATCCAGGTGCCGGACATGAAGGCACCGCCGAGCGCGACGATCGTTACGGCGGTAGGGGCGGCGGTGGCCGGACTCGTTCTGGTGGCGGTGATCTCGGTCGTCGTGTCACGGGGGTCCACCCATCATGTGCCGTCCAACGACACGGTCTCCTCCTCGACCGACGCCTGCGCGGTCGTCGATTCGGCGATGGCGACGACGGCGTTCGGGCAGGACGCAGGTCCGCCCCACTTCGTCTTGGACAGCTGCGTCTATGACGACGGGACCCATGAGCTGATCGTGGCGGTATATCGCACGAACGGCAGGGCATTGTTCGACGCCGGACGGAGCAGCCAGGCGCAGGATATTCCGGGCATCGGGGATGGCTCGTACTACGTCGACGGTCGACTACGGGTGCTCAAGGGGAACAGCCTGTTGCTGGTCACCCTCGGCCCGGTCCCGGCCACCACGCCCAACCCGAAGCTGGTGACCTTGGCCAGCACGGCGGCCGGGCGACTCTGATTGGTCGCATTCGTGAGCTGGAGTACTGGCAGCCGCTCGCTGCGCCATTGAAGCCAGCGGCTGCCTACTCCTGTAGATAGGACTCTCCGACCCCAGTCGGAGATACATCATCGATTCTTCTGGCGGCGCGGACGAGATCGGGTCCCGACAGCCGGTACACCGTCCATTCGTCCTGGGGTCGTGCCCCGAGGTGGCGGTAGAACCCGATCGCGGGTTCGTTCCAATCCAGGACCGCCCACTCCAATCGGGTGTATCCCCGGGCGACCGCAACTCGGGCCAGCTGGCTCACGAGGGCCCGACCTGCGCCGAGGCCACGGGCCGACGGCCGGACGAAGATGTCTTCAAGGTAGATGCCGTGGTGGCCCGTCCAGGTCGAATAGTTGACGAACCAGACGGCGAAACCGACGACCACGCCCCGATGTTCGGCGACGTGGGCGAACACCTGGGGATCATCGCCGAACAGCGACTCGCGCAACTGTCCTTCGTCCAGGCGGACCTGGTCGGGGGATCGTTCATAGGCCGCCAGCGCTCGGACGAACTCGACCATGACCGAAACGTCGCCCGGCTGCGCAGCCCGCACCACGACACCAGCCTCCCCGCCGCCGTCGCCGGCGCGTCGCCGCCGCTGTCGGTCACTCTGCGAGCAGCAGCGGCAAGGCCTGTCCGATCGGCGTGCGGACCACGGCCACCGCCAGGTCGTCGTACGGCGTCGGATCGGCGTTGACGATCACCACCGGGATACCGCAGCGCGCCGCCAGCGGGATCAGCCCGGCCGCGGGATGCACCGTGAGCGTCGACCCGATCGCCAGCACCAGGTCGGCCGACTGCACCGCCAGCACGGCCCGCTCGAGCACCTCCTCATCGAGGGCCTGGCCAAAACTGATGGTCGCCGACTTCAGCACCCCTCCGCACGGCTGACCATCGACAAGCGCCTCACACGCCGGGTCCTCGACGCCGGCGCGCACCCGTTCGAGAACCGGAGGCATCGGCGCCCGGTTCCCGCACGACCAACACATGACGTAGTGCATTGTCCCGTGCAGTTCGATGATGCGTGCCGGGTCGGATCCAGCCTTCTGGTGCATGCCGTCGATGTTCTGGGTGACGATCGCGTGCAAGCGACCCCGTTGCTCGAGATCGACCAAAGCACGATGGCCGGCGTTGGGCTCGGCCGACCAGGCGGGGGAATGCAGACGGCTCTGCCAGACCTGCTTGCGGATCTCGGGGTCGGCGAGATAGTGCCGCAGGGTCGCCGTTCGCTCGGCGCCCGGGTTCTTGGTCCAGACACCCTGCGGACCCCGGAAGTCGGGGATCCCGGACTCGGTCGAAATCCCGGCACCGGTCAGGGCGACAACTGAGGTGGCATTGCTGACCGCCTCGGTCGCCGCAGCCTCGACCAGGTCACTCGGTGGCACCGCCCGACGCTACCAACACCGTTTGCCGTGGACCCCGACGCACTCGACCGGGCAACGTGAGGGCTCCCGGGCAACCCCGAGCCGCTGCTCAGGGTGCGGCGAGATCAGCGGCCGCCCCGTCAGCGACCGCCCCGTCAGCGACCGCCCCGTCGGCCCCGTCAGCGGCGTCGGCTTCGGCCTGCGCCTCGCGGCAGCTGAGCGAACCGGCCCGGAGGGCGTCTCGGAGCACGGCGCTGATCTCGCCCAGCTGCTGGACCTGGCACGGGCTGAGCACGTCGAACAGGTTTCGCCGGACCGCCTCCACGTGACCGCGGGCGGCTTCCTCCAAGACGGCCATACCCGTGTCGGTCAGGGAGGCGAACGATCCTCGCTTGTCCGACGGGCACGACCGGCGCTCCACCCAGCCTGCCTCCTCCAACCGGGCGACGGCATGAGACAGCCGGCTGCGCGACGTGAGCGTGAGTTCCGCCAGGTCGCTCATCCGTATGGTCCGCCCCGGTGTCTCGGAGAGCGTGACCAGTATCTGGTAGTAGGCATGGTTGAGTCCGCTGTCGTGCTGAAGCTCGCGTTCGATCTCGCCGGTGAACAAACGGATGGCGTCGATGAAGGCACGCCACGCCCGCTGCTCGTCGTCGTTGAGCCAACGCGGTTCGGCGGATGCATCCACGCTGCACATGATAGCGTCCGGGTAGTTGACTTCTCAACAATCTGGGGATACACTCCCGATTGAGAGTTCAACGATTCGAGTTGTTCCCCGCGATCTGAGAGGACGAGAACCATGACCAACGCTTCCACTACGAGCACCATCGCCGGTTACGTGGCAGGGACCTGGGACATCGACCAAGCCCACAGTGAGGTGTCGTTCAGCGTTCGCCACATGATGGTGAGCAAGGTCCGGGGCCGTTTCTCGACCTTCGAGGGTCAGATCGTCACCGCCGAGAACCCGCTCGACTCGACCGTGTCGGTCACCGTCGACCTGAGTTCGATCGATACCAACAACGCCGACCGGGACAACCACCTTCGCTCGGCTGACTTCTTCGACGTCGAGACCCATCCCAAGATGACCTTCGAGTCGACCAGCGTCTCGGCCACCGAGGACGGGTACCTGGTGGAGGGCACGTTGACCCTCCATGGAACCAGCAAGCGCCTGCACCTGAACGTGGAGCCCAACGGTTTCGGCTCCGATCCGTGGGGCGGTAATCGGACCGGATTCACCGCCACCGGTGAGATCAGCCGCAAGGAGTTCGGCATCGACTTCGAGATGCCCCTCGATGGCGGCGGGCGTCGTCGTCGGCGACAAGATCCAGATCAACCTGGAGATCGAGGCGGTACTGAAGCCCGCCGCGGCGTAACCAGGCGCAGCCGTGATCCCGTCGCCGGACCTCCGCAGGGGGTCCGGCGATTCGTCATCTTGACCCTGCAACGGCCCCTGGCAACGGCGCCGCTTTTTGCCTCGGTCAGGCCGCCCGAGTAGGTTCCTGGCGTTGATGGCGTTAACCGGAGTTCGTTCGACGGTCGAAGCCAGGACGGCAACGGGAGGCTTTCGCGGCAGGCGACCTATCGCCGTCGCCGGTCTCGCGCCTTTTGCGCTGTCGCTGCTCGCCACGTTGTTGTTACCCATCGCCCGTGCGACACCGGCGTTGGCGGACACGTCCGGGCCTGATCAGGCCAAGGTGGCGGCGCTCACAGCCAAGATCAACGCCGAGGCGGGCCACATCCATCAACTCACCGGACGACTGGACCAGGCCCGGCTCCAGGTCGACTCGACCTCAGCGCGCCTGGCGGGCGTCACCAAGCAGCACGACGCCACGGTGCAGGTCCTCGGGGCCAACCGGGCGATCCTCTTGGAGCAGGCGGTACGGGCCTACATGCACGGTGGCGCCACCCCCGGGATGCCTTCGGTCGCGGCCGCGGCCGACGTGACGCTCGGCCAGGAATACCTACGAGTGGCGTCGGGTGACCTGGCCAACACGAGCGACCAGCTTCGCCAGCTGGAAACCGACCTCCGACGCGACCTCACCACCCTGCGCAGCGCCCAGCAGGCCAACGTCCAGGCGACGGTGCAGTTGCAGGCCCTGCGCACCAACGCCTTGTCGGTCGCGGCCTCCGAGCAGGTGCAACTCGACAGCCTCCAGACCCAACTGTCCGCCGAGGCCCAGGCCCAGGCGGCGGCCGCGAGTCACGACGACTGCCGGCGGGGGCGCCCGGACGACGACCAAGGCGACCCAGGGCCTGCCGGTCAACAACGGCTTGGTCGCGGTCGTCCAGCAGGCTGCCGGCCTGCCCGTCGCCACCGCGGTCGCCACGCCGCTGCCCAAGACGGGTACTCCGGCCGCCCCCACGCCGCCGGTGGCGAGCAGCGGCGGCGCAGGCGGCGCAGGCGGCGTGTGGCTGTCCCTGCGGCGCTGCGAGTCGAGCGACACCTACACCGAAAACACCGGCAACGGTTACTACGGCGCCTACCAGTTCAGCCAGGCGACCTGGACGGGGCTGGGCTTTCCGGGTCGGCCCGACCAGGAACCACCCGCCATGCAGGACGCGGCGGCGATGAAGCTGCAGGCCCAGTCGGGCTGGGGCCAGTGGCCGGCGTGCGCCGCCGCCCTGGGGCTTCTGTAACCGGCACGCGCCGCTCAGCCGCTGGTCACCTGGAGAGCGAACGCCACCGTCTCGCGCTCGATCAGCTCGCGGTCGTAGTCGAGGGTCGCAACGTGGTAGCTGCGCTCCAGCGTCACCCGGGTGACCGGACCGCTGACCGCGGCCGCCAGAGTGTCGCTCGACACCGGCGGGACGACGTGGTCGTCGGTGCTGGTGAAGATCAGCACCGGCGAGGTGATCGACGCCAACTCGCCCTTCAGTTGGGCCATCTCGCGCATCAGCGACATGGTGCACGAGATCGGGGTCCGGTCATACGACACCTCGGCTGCGCCGGGCAAGGCGATGTCGCTGCCGATCCCAGGCACCTCGGTCACACCCTGGGCGACCATCATGTCGAGAATCTCCTGTAACGCCGGAGCGGCGGGTTCGATGAAACCGTTGATGACCACGATCCCGGCGATCTCCCGATGGCGCGAGGCCAGCCAGGCGGTCAGCGTTCCGCCCATGGACAAGCCAACCACGACGACGCGGTCGCTGTTGGCGGCCAGCTTCTCGTAGGCCGCCTCGGCGGCGCCCGACCAGTCGGCCCAACCGGTGGTCATCATGTCCTCCACCGAGGTGCCGTGGCCCGGGAGTCGGGGGAGTTCGACCGCGAACCCGGCGCCGGCCAGCGCCTCGGCCACGCCGCGCATCGACTGCGGGCTGCCGGTGAAGCCGTGCAGCACCAAGGCCCCATGGGGCCCTCCGGGGGCGGAAAACGGCTCGGCACCGGCCAGGATGGCAACGTCGCTCATGGCGGGAGCCTAACGATCAGGGTTGGGAAAATGCCTCCCGACGTGGCAGCATGGCTCGGAGGTAGGAGGTCCCCCATGCTCTCTGACGACGAACGCCAGGAGCGGCTCACGTCGCTCAACGAACTCATCGAGATCATCCGTCCCGCGGTCCAGGCCGACGGCGGCGATCTCATGCTGGTGAGCGCCGATGTCACCGAGGGCGTGGTCGAGGTCATGCTGCAAGGGGCGTGCAGTTCCTGTGCCGTCAGTTCCTCCACCCTGCAGGCCGGTATCGACCGCATCTTGAAGGACCGCCTCCCCTGGGTGACCGAGGTCAAGGGGGGCGTCGACACCGACGTCGACCTGGAGCTCAGCATCTCCATGGGCCGAGGGGGCTACGTTCCCAAGGCGTAGGCCGTTCGTCGGCCGTTCCTCGCCCTCGGCGGCGGGCGCTCGTTAGCCTAAGCGCCCGTGACACTGGTTCGAGACCTCCTGGCGGCGGCCTCCGGCGCACTGCTCGACGACCGCCGACCGCTCAGCAGCGCCGAGCTGGCCGCCCTGGCCGACTTGCCCGCCGACGCCGTGCCGTCGCTGGCCGCCTTGGCCCATCAAGTCCGCCTGGCCTGGTGCGGGCCGTCGGTCGAGGTCGAGGGGATCTTGTCGGCCAAAACCGGGGGCTGCCCGGAGGACTGCCAGTTCTGCAGCCAGTCGGCCCGATTCGATTCCCCGGTCAAGGCCACGCCGTTCCTGGACCCGGCCGAGGTCGTGACCGCGGCGCGAGAGACGGCCGCGCTCGGCGCGACGGAGTTCTGCATCGTGCTGGCCGTACGCGGCCCCGACGAGCGGATCATGGCCCAGGTGCTGGCAGCCACGGCCGCAGTACGGGCCGAGACCGGCCTCAACGTGGCGGTCAGCGCCGGCATTCTCACCTTCGACCAGGCGCGGCGCCTGGCCGACGGTGGCGTGCACCGCTACAACCACAACCTGGAGACGGCCCGGTCGTTCTTCGGCCAGATCGTCACCACCCACTCATGGGAGGAACGCTTCGAGACCTGCCAGCACGTGCGGGCGGCCGGCATGGAGCTGTGCTGCGGCGTGCTGTTGGGGATGGGCGAGAGTGTTGCCCAGCGAGTCGAACTGTTGGACCAGCTGCGCGTGGTTGATCCCGTCGAAGTCCCGCTGAACTTCCTCAATCCCCGACCGGGGACGCCCCTCGCCGATCGCGAGCTGGTCGAGCCCCTCGAGGCGCTGCGCTGGATCGCCTTGATCCGCCTGGCCCTCCCGGCGGTCCTGCTGCGCTACGCCGGGGGGCGGGAGGTGACCCTTCGCGACCTGCAGGCCATGGGGATGGCGGCGGGCGTCAACGGCCTCATCATCGGCAACTACCTCACGACGCTGGGCCGCCAACCCGAGCAGGATCTGCAGATGCTCGCCGACCTCGCGATGCCCGTGCGGGCCCGCGCCCCGGCCGACCCCGCCCATCGGTGACCGGCCACTGCATCGCCTGTGGCCGCCCGACGTCGGAGTGCCCCGGGTGCCGGCGGGCGCTCGATCCGCCGCGGTTCTGCCCGACCTGCGGCCGCCGCCTGACCGTGCGGGTCACGCCGACCGACGTGCATGCGAGCTGCCGCGATCACGGCGCGGTCGACTCGGGGTGAGCCGCGCCTCGGGTGAACCGGCGGACCCCGGTCCGGGCGGGACCGGCTCCCCTTTTCCCCCCGAAATGCTGTGGGCGCCGCCTCCCGGAATCCGCCAGCGGAGCCGGATCGGGGCGTACCTCGGGTGGCTGGAGCACCGGGGCCGCAGGTTCGGCTCCTATGACGAGCTGTGGCGCTGGTCGGTGGAGGACCTGGAGGGTTTCTGGGGGTCGATCTGGGAGTTCTTCGGGGTGGCGGGGGACCGGCCGCCGGGGCCGATGCTGGCCGACGACTCCATGCCCGGGGCCCGGTGGTGCCCGGGCGCCACCTTGAACTATGCCGAGCACGCCCTGCGGCCCGGGCCCGACCCGGGGCGGGTGGCGGTCGTGGCCCGCAGCCAGAGCCGGGGCCCCATCACCTGGACGCTGGACGAGTTGCGCGACCAGGTGGGGCGGGCCCGCCGGGGCCTGCAGCGACTGGGGGTGGGGCCGGGCGACCGCGTGGCCGCCTACCTGCCCAACATCCCCGAGACGCTGGCGGCGTTCCTGGCCACGGCCAGCCTGGGTGCCATCTGGACGTCGTGCGCCCCCGAGTTCGGGACCCACAGCGTGATCGACCGGTTCTCGCAGGTGTCGCCGGCGGTGCTGCTGTGCGTCGACGGCTACCAGTACGGCGCTACAGCCGTGTCGCGATCGGCCGAGGTGGCAGCCATCCGCTCGGCGTTGCCGTCGCTCACCGCCACGGTGGTCGTGCCCTACCTGGCGGGCGCCGCGCCGGTGCCGGGCGCCGTGTCGTGGGCGACGCTGGTCGCCGAGGCGGCGCCGCTCGAGTTCACACCCGTGCCGTTCGACCACCCGTTGTACGTCCTGTATTCGTCGGGGACGACCGGTTTGCCGAAGCCGATCGTCCACGGCCACGGCGGCATCCTGCTCGAACACCTGAAGGCGCTGGCGCTGCACGCCGATCTCGGTGCGGGGGATCGATTCTTCTGGTTCACCACGACCGGCTGGATGATGTGGAACCTGCTGGTCTCGGGTTTGCTGGTCGAAGCGGCGGTGGTCCTCTTCGACGGAAACCCGGGATATCCCGACCTTTCGACGTTGTGGCGCCTGGCGGAGGAGACAGGGACGACGTATTTCGGTGTCAGCGCGCCGTTTCTGATGAGCTGCCGCAAGGCGGGAGTGGTGCCGTCCGCGGTGGCCCGGCTGAGCGCGGTGCGAGGGGTCGGGTCGACCGGGTCGCCGCTGCCCGCCGAGGGTTTCCGGTGGGTGTACGCCTCGGTGGGACCGGACCTGCTGCTGGCATCGGTGAGCGGGGGAACCGACGTGTGCACCGCCTTCGTCGGCGGCTGCCCGTTGGTGGCGGTGTACGCGGGCGAGATCTCGTGCCGGTATCTCGGGGCGGCGGTGTCGGCGTGGTCGGCGTCGGGGCGTGAGTGCGCCATCGGGGAGCAGGGGGAGCTGGTCGTCACCCGGCCCATGCCGTCGATGCCCGTGGGCTTCTGGGGCGACGAGGACGGGTCGCGCTATCGGGCGGCGTACTTCGAGGAGTATCCCGGGCTGTGGCGCCACGGGGACTGGATCACCTTCACCGAGCGGGGCACGTGCGTGATCTCGGGGCGCTCCGACGCCACGTTGAACCGGGGCGGGGTGCGGGTGGGCACCGCCGAGTTCTACGCCGTCGTCGAGGCGCTGCCCGAGGTGGCGGACAGCCTGGTGGTGCACCTGGAGGACCCGCTTGGCGACGGCCCGGGCACGTTGTTGCTCTTCGTGGTGCTGGCATCGGGCGGCGTGCTCGACGACCCGCTCCGGGGCCGCATCGTCGCCGCGATCCGCGCCAACCTGTCACCGCGTCATGCGCCCGATCAGGTGGTCGAGGTGCCTGCGATCCCGCGGACGTTGTCGGGCAAGAAGCTCGAGGTGCCGGTGAAGCGCATCCTCACCGGAATGCCTGCCGATCAGGCGGCCAGCACAGGCGCCCTGGCCGACCCCGGCGCCCTGGCGCCCTTCGAGGCGCTGGCGCGGGAGCTGGCGCTGGTCCGGGACCGCTGAGCCGCCTGAGCCGCCTGAGCGCTAGCCCGGCCGAGCCGCTGAGCGCTGGCCCCGGGGCCGAACCTTCGCGCGCTCAGGCAATCTTCGCGCCAAAGTGGGGCTATGCCGCCATTACGCGCGGAGGTTGCCTGAAGGCGCGAAGGAACGGGGAATGGGGCCCAACGGTCCAACCGCTGCGCCCCAGGGCCTACTCGCCGAACCTTCGCGCGCTCAGGCAATCTTCGCGCCAAAGTGGGGCTATGCCCCGATTACGCGCGAAGGTTGCCTGAAGGCGCGAAGGAACGGGGGCCGGGGGCCCAACCGCTGCGCCCCGGGCGCCTACTCCTTCGCCCAGGGGAGCCGGCCGAGGCCGATGGTGTGCTCCAGGTGGCTGAATCCCAGGGTCCCGTTCTCGGGAACCAGGCGTTGTGCCAGGTCCTTCACCTCGGGGTCGTCCAGCATCGCCATGGCCGTCGTCACCGTTTCGGCCAGCCACAGGAGGGCCTCGGCGGCTGACGTTTTCGGGATCCCGTACTCGTCGGCCTTGACCGCGAACGTGTGGAAGTCGAAACGGGCTCGTTGGTCCCACTTCGGCGTCACCTTCTCACCCAGGTGCGTGCACGCCCGGAGCTGGCGGCGGAACAGCGCCTCGGTCCCGTCCTCGGCCCGGGCCAGCTCGGACACGGCATCGCCCAAGGCGAGCAGGGCCAGCTTGCCGTCGGCCATGGTGACCTGCCCGAGGCCTTCGGCGTCGGCCAGCGCCAGGCCGGCAAGTGTCGTGGCTTCGGCCAGCCGTCCGGCCGCCGCTTCGGGCCCGCTCAGCTCCTGCAGGTAGGCCCGGCCCACCACATCCCAGTCGTTCTTGGTCGTGGCGTCGGCAAAGCGGGCCCGCAGGGCCCGTCGGGCGTCGACCGGGCGCCCGCCCGCCTGATAGGTCCGGGCCCGGGCGACGGTGAAGAGCAGGAAGTCGGGCAGGGCCGCCTCCGCCTCGTCTGCCACGGTGCACGCGATCTGGTCCGCCCGCTCCCGGGACAGGCCCAGCTGCTGCAGCTTCTCGGAGAGGAGGGGCCCGCAGTTCATGATGGCGCCGCCCGCCGACAGTGACTTGACGTCGTTGCCGGTGGTCGCCGTGCCCCGGACCAGGCGCCGGTACAGGTCCTCCAGATCACCGGGCAGGCGTCCCTCTGCCACCAACTGGACCGCCACCCGGGCGATGGCCGGATGTCGAGGGCGCAACGCACCCGCAGTGCCACTGGCGAGTCCCGCCGAAGCCAGCCGGGCGAGGATCGCCTCACGGCGCTGGTCGCGCTCCACGCCGATCAGGTCGGCCAGGACGCACAGGTCGAGTCCGTCGACACCGGCCACCTGGGCCGCGGCGGCGAACAGGAACGCCTCTTGGATCGGGTCGCCGTCGAGGCGCCCGACGAGCTCCTCCACGAACGGGGCCAAACCGTCGGCGCCGTAGCGCAGGTCGAGCGAGGCGCCGAGCAGGGTGGCGTCGGAGATCCCCACCTTCTTGGTCGAGCGTTCTTCCAGCGCCTCGGCTCGTTCGGCATCGGGGCGCGACGCGATCGCGCCGAGGCTGCCCGCCCCGGCCCAGGCGGCCACGATGGCCGGTGCATCCGCGGCGGTGGATCCGAGGCGGGTGCCCGCCGCCCAGGCCGCCAGTCCCTCGGTCGCCGGGGCGGCGGCGCTGGCGGTGACGCTGAGCACCGCGGCTCGGTTGCCGAGCGAGGGCCACAGGTCGCTGGAGCGTTCCCAGGCCGGTTCGAGGCTGCGGCCGTACCGCAGGAACTGGGCCTTCCAGTCCGCCTCCCGGGCGCTGAGCAGCCAGTCGACGTCGCGGCGGTCGGCGGCGAACAACTGCTGCATCGCGGTTTCGAACTCCTTGGCGATTTCGTTGGCGTCGTCGCTGACGAGCACCCAGCCCCCCGCGAGTTCCATCACCGCGGTGGGGTCGAGCTTGGCGCCGGGCGAGCGGACCAACACCCGCCGGCCGTCGGCCACCAGGTCGGCGGCGATCTGGAGCAGCGCCGTCGACTTGCCCGTCCCGTCGGCACCGACCAGCAGCACCACGGCCTGGCTGGCGTCGGGGGTGCGCAGTTTGGTCAGGCCGTCGAGTGCGACCGGTCGCCGGGGGATCTGGTCGTCGGGCGCCAGGGCATGGCGCCAGTCCGGTTCCTGGCCGTCGAAGAAGCGTGTCAGGTCCTCGGAGGTCAGCGCGCTCCGGCGCTCCTCAAGGAGTTCCGGGGTGAGTTCGAACCATCCGTCAAGCACGCGTGAAGCCTACGGCGTGGGGAGGCCGGAAATCGCGGCCACTGCGACGGCGATGGCGGCCGCCGTGGCCACTACCTGCGGGCCCACCCGGACCGGGTCGAGGCCGGACCCGATGGCGATCAGGCCCACACTGGCTTCGAGGCCCGCCACGCCCAGCACGGGCGCCGCGATCCCCGTCGCTCCCGGTTGCAGTTCGCCTTCGGTGACGACGAAGTCGCACCCGCCGTTGCGGGCCGCCAGGATGGCCCGTCCGGCCGCGCCTCGCTCGAGCGAGTGCCGGGTGCCGACCCGGTAGGCCACGTGCATGTTGGTGTGCGACGGCTCGACGACCGCCACCGCTACTGCCTCGGTTGCTCCCCCAGGGCCGGGCTCGGCGACGGTGAGGTGGGCGGTCGCGGCGGTGTCCTCGGCCAACCGGCGCAGGAGCGGCATGGCGACCTCGCCGACGAGCGGCGTCACCGCCCGGGCCAGAGGCAACAGGCCCAACCCCAGGCGGGTCAGCCCTCCCGGGCCCCGCGACACCAGGGCGTGCTGCTCGAGGGTCGCGAGCAGCCGGTACACCGCGGGGCGGCTCACTCCGAGGCGGGTCGCCAGTTCGGTCACCGAAAGGCCACGCTCCTCACCCGCCAGGACCGACAGCAGGCGCAGGCCCCGGTCGAGCGTCTGCGCCGTCTCGGCGCTCACGGCGATCCGGGCACGGCCGGGGCGGGGTGGGCGGGGTGGGCCGGATGGATGGTCCCGCTGACCTCGCCCCAGCCGATGCGGGTGCCACCGGCGCCCGGCGCCCAGCCGGCGATGGAAACGGTGTCGCCATCCGACAGCCACGCTCGCGTGGTGCCGTCGGCCAGCGTCAGGGGGGCCGTGCCGTTCCAGCCCAGCTCCATGAGCGACCCCCGCTGCCCCGGCTCGCGCCCCGACACCGTCCCCGACGCCAACAGGTCGCCGGTGCGCAGCGATGCCCCGTTGGCCGTCAGGTGCGCCAGTTGCTGGCCCGGCGTCCAGTACGTGGTGGCGAAGGGCGGCCGGGAGATGACCTCCCCGTTGAGCCGCACTTCGAGCGTGAGGTCGAGCGACCAGGGCTCGGGATCGTGGAGGTACGCCAGCGACGGGGGATCCTGGACGGGCGGGGCCACCCGGGCGGCGCGCAGCGCCTCCAACGGCACGACCCACGGCGAGATCGAGGTGGCGAAGGACTTGCCGAGGAACGGCCCGAGCGGCTGGTACTCGAAGGACTGGATGTCGCGGGCGCTCCAGTCGTTGACCAGCACCACGCCGAAGGCATGCTCGGCCAGGGAACCGGCGGTGACCGGATGGCCCCGCCGGCTGCCCACGCCCACCACGAAGCCCACTTCGGCCTCGAAGTCGAGCTTGGCGGTGGGCTCGAAGGTGCCCGGCGCGACCTGGCCCCAGGGGCGTTGCACGCCCGCGCCTGAGACGACCACGGTGCCGGCCCGTCCGTGGTAGCCGACGGGCAGGTGGCGCCACGCCGGTGGCAGCGCCGGGCCCTCGGGCCGCAGCATGTGACCCATGTTGGTGGCGTGGTCGAGCGACGAGTAGAAGTCGACGAAGTCCGCCACCTCGATCGGAAGGCGCAGCCGGACCGAGTCGAGGCGGTGGATCGCCCGGGCCATTGCGCCCTGGCGTTGCGGCTGGCGAAGGAGCGTGGCCAGGCGTTCGCGCACCACGCCCCACGCCCGCGGGCCGTGGGCCATGAACCGGTTGAGCGACGGCTGGGCGAACGCCCCGTCCAACCCCGGCAGCAGGCCGGTCCCCGCCAGTGCGGCCAGGTCGACGACGCTGGAGCCGATGGCGACGCCCACCCGCGCCGGACCGCCGTCCACCGAGAACACGCCGTAGGGGAGGTTGGAGATGGGAAAAGGGGACCCCTCCTCCACCTCGACCCAGGTGCTCCCGCTCTCGTCGGTCACGGGTCGATGATACAATATCGTTACAACACTGTCCGGTAAGCGGACGCAAGAGTCTGGGGTGGGGAGGCCCAATGCCGTATTACCGCTCCGTGGGAGCACTGCCCAAGAAGCGCCACACCCAGTTCCGCGGGCCCGATGGCGGGTTGTATGCCGAGGAGCTGATGGGCTCGGAGGGTTTCTCGGGTGCCTCGTCGCTGCTGTACCACCGTCACCCGCCGACTGCACTGGTCGCGGCCGAATCGTGGGATCTGCCCGACCCACCGACTGTCGCCAACCACCCCCTCCTGCCCCGCCATTTCAAGGCCCACAAGCTCGACGCGGGCGGTGCCGACGCCGTGACCGGCCGCCAGCTCTTGCTGGGCAACCCCGACGTTCGGCTCTCCTACGTCGTGGCCGACCAGCCGTCGCCGCTGTACCGCAATGCCGGCGGCGACGAGTGCGTCTATGTCGAATCGGGCCAGGGAGTCGTCGAGACGATGTTCGGTCCCCTGCCGGTTGGGCCGGGCGACTACGTCGTCCTGCCGGCATCGACCACGCACCGTTGGGTGCCGAACGACACGGTGCGCGCCCTGGTGATCGAGGCATCCGGCCATATCGGGCCGCCCCGGCGCTACCTGTCTGCCACCGGCCAGTTCCTGGAACATGCCCCGTACTGCGAGCGTGACCTTCGTTGCCCCACGGAACTGCCACCGACGCCTCTGTCGGAAGGGGAGACCGAGGTGTTCGTCCGCCACGCCGGCGGCGGTACCCGCTACGTCTTTTCCCAGCATCCTTTTGACGTCGTCGGCTGGGACGGCTGCCTCTACCCGTATGCCTTCAACATCGCCGACTTCGAGCCGCTGGTCGGGCGGGTGCACCTGCCGCCGCCGGTGCATCAGACCTTCGAGGGGCCGGGGTTCGTGGTGTGCTCGTTCTGCCCCCGCCCGTTCGACTTCGACCCGGCCGCCGTGCCGGTGCCGTACAACCACGCCAACGTCGACAGTGACGAGGTGCTGTTCTACGTGGGCGGCGACTTCATGTCCCGGCGGGGGGCGGGGATCGAGGTGGGGTCGGTCACCCTGCACCCGGCCGGGTTCGTGCACGGGCCCCAGCCCGGATCGGTGGAGGCGTCGCTCGGCCAGCCGGGCACCGAGGAATGGGCGGTCATGGTCGACTCGTTCCAGCCGCTGGCGATCGGGCCCGCGGCGCAGGCGGTCGAGGACAGCGGCTACGCCTGGACGTGGAACTCCTCCCGGTAGCGCTGGGCGTTTGGTAACACTCTGGGCATGACGGCACCGCCCGGTCAGGTGAGATACGCGACGACCGAAGGGCGTTGGATCCTCGTGGCGACCATCGTCGGGTCGGGGGTCGCCTCGCTCGATGCCACGGTCGTCAATGTCGCCTTGCCGACGATCGGCCGGCACTTCGGGGCCGGTGTGTCGGGGCTGCAATGGGTGATCACCGGCTATCTGATCACCCTCGCAGCGCTGATCCTGCTTGGCGGGTCGCTCGGTGACCTGTTCGGGCGCAGGCGGATCTTCACGATCGGCGTGGTGTGGTTCAGCCTGGCGTCGCTGCTGTGCGGGATCGCCGTCAACCTGCCGATGCTGATCGCGGCCCGGGCGTTGCAGGGCATCGGCGGGGCGCTCCTGGTGCCGGGCAGCCTCGCCCTCATCGAGTCGAGCTTCGCCCCGTCCGACCGGGGCCGGGCGATCGGCGCCTGGTCGGGGCTCGGCGGGATCACCACCGCGATCGGGCCGTTCGTGGGTGGCTGGTTGGTGTCGGCGGTCTCCTGGCGGCTGATCTTCCTGTTGAACCTGCCGCTGGCGGTGGTGGTACTGCTGGCGTCGCGCCATGTTCCCGAATCGACCGACCCGGGGGCCAACCGCCGGATCGACGTGGCGGGCGCGGCGTTGGTGGTCATCGGTCTGGCGGCGACGACGTACGCCCTCATCGAGGGACCGGGCGGCGGAAGTGGCGCGCGTGGTCGCGGTGGCCGCCGTTGTGGGAGTGCTGGCGCTAGTCGGATTTGTCCTGGTGGAGCGCAGGAGCAGCCATCCGATGCTGCCGCTGGGGATTTTCGCCTCTCGTCAGTTCACCGCGGCCAACCTGGTGACCTTCGTCATCTATGCCGCGTTGGGTGGCGCCCTCTTCCTGCTCGCGGTCGATCTGCAGCAGGCGCTGCGTTACTCACCCGTGGCCGCGGGGGCGGCGCTTTTCCCGGTGACGGTGATCATGTTGCTGTTGTCGGCCCGGGCCGGGGCGCTGGCGCAGCGCATCGGGCCCCGCCTCCCGATGACCGTCGGGCCGATGATCGTCACCGCGGGGCTGTTGTTGATGCGCCGGATCAGCCCCGGGGACCATTACGCGGCGGTCGTGTTACCGGCGGTAGTCGTGTTCGGCCTCGGGCTGGCGCTGACCGTGGCACCGCTCACCGCCACGGTGCTGGCAGCCGCCGACGAGCGTCACGCCGGGGTGGCGTCGGGGGTCAACAACGCAGTTGCCCGGGCCGCGTCGCTCCTGGCGGTGGCGTTGCTCCCGGCGCTGGCCGGGCTGACCGGGGCGGACTACAAGCACCCGCACGCGTTCTCCCACGGTTTCCACACGGCGCTGTTGATCGCTGCGGGCGGGACGTTCGTGGGCGGGGCCATTGCATTTTTCGGGATCCGCAACCCCGCTGCGCACGGGTCGGGCGCGCTCGAAGGACCGGCGTCGGGTTGTCCGATTGACGGCCCACCGCTACGAGGTCAGCCCGTGGCGTAGGTGGTGCGTGCCGCTGTCGCCGGTCGCCGGTCGCTGGTCGCCGGTCGCCGCTCGCTGGTCGCCTCGTGCCGCTTGCTGCTCGCCGATTGCTGCTCGGCCTGTCGCCGGTGGGCGCTTGCTGACGCCGCGTGCCCTTGCCGCGGCTTGCATCTGTCTGGCGCGGTCGCCGATTCAGCGGGTTCCGATGACGCCTTCGAGCGTCAGCGGACCGGCGATCCTGAGGCCGGCTCGTACCAGCAGCCCAGCCGTCCGCAGCCGCACTCCGTTGGCCCGGCGGGACTGCCTGCGCCTGCGCCGCAACTCGGCGCGGTAGTGGGCCTGGAGTTGGGTCGCCCGGCTCACCGCTGTCCATGTCGTGTCGTTGTCAAGCATCGCCGACCATTCTCCTCACTGTGCTCTGGTGAATCAAAGGCCAGTGTGCCATGATTGGCCTGTGAATATCCAAGCCATTTCTGGGCCGTCGTCAGGATTGCCGGCGGGCGCACCGCGCCTGCCGACCAGGTTGCGACCCTGCTCCGGGGGTGGCCCGAGTCGGCCCATGGCACGTTGGCGCAGCGGCTGGCCAATGCGATTCGGGCGGCGGTGGGATCCGGCCTCATCGGCGACGGAGTCCGGCTTCCCCCAGAGCGGGCGCTGGCCACGGCGTTGGCCGTAAGCCGTTCGACGGTGACCGCAGCGCTCGACGAGCTCCGCGCCGAAGGCGTGGTCGAGTCCCGCCAGGGGAGCGGCACGGTCGTCCACGGCGGCCACCGGCCGATCACGAGTACGCGCATCGCCGAACACTTCTCGCAGTGGCCCGGGATCGACCTGGCAAGTGGCAATCCGCCCGATCCCTCGCACTGGCCGCCGCTCAGCATCGACGTCGCCGATCTCATCGCTGACGGGGGCGGGCCCGGCGTCCAGCCCCTCGGACTGGTTGCCCTGCGCGCTGCCATCGCCGATCGCCACCGTGCCGACGGCCGGCTCACAGATCTCGCCCAGGTGCATGTGACCGCAGGGGCCCACCAGGCCGTGGCGCTCGTTGTCGGGGCTTGCGTGCGCCCCGGCGAGGCCATCGCGGTCGAGGACACGAGCTATCCCGGGATCTTCGACATCATCGAGCGCGTCGGCGCCCGCGCCGTTGCCGTCGAGACGGATCGGGGCGGGCTGATCCCCGCCGCCCTCGAGCGGGTCCTTCGCGAACATCGGCCCAAGGTGCTGTACGTCCAAGCCGGACCCCACAACCCGACGGGGCGGGCGCCGTCACCGGGGCGACTACGGGCACTGGCGCCCCTGTTGGACGACCACGACACCGTCGTGCTGGAGGACTGCGCCCTCGGTGAACTCACCTTCGCCGGGCGGGTCCGGCCCGAGTTGGCTGACCTTTGCCGGCGGGCGGTCGTGGCCAGCGTCGGCTCGTTCAGCAAGGTGGCGTGGGGCGGTCTGCGCATCGGCTGGCTGAGGGCGCCGGCGCCGCTCATCGAGCGCACCATGCACTTGCGGTTGGCCAACGACCTCGGCGCCTCGGCGCCCAGCCAGATCCTGGCGCTGCGCCTGCTGCCCCACATGGCCGACTTGGCGGAGCGCCGGCGCCGGACGTTGCAGACCGCGACCGAACACGCGGCGGAGCGGCTGGCGGCCGACTTCCCCACGTGGCGCTTCATCCCCCCGGAGGGGGGTTCGGTCTTGTGGGTCGAGCTCCCCGTGGCGGACAGCGGCCCGTTCGTGCAACTGGCGCGCCGACATGGCGTGCATGTGGCGCCGGGTTCGGTCGCCCGCCTCGACCGGGCCCCGGATCCGCACGTTCGGATCTGCATCGATCGTTCCCTGGAAATGGTCGACATCGGTTTGCACCGGCTCGGGCTCGCATGGCGGGAAATCGAACGGGCCCCCGAACCCGTACTCGGCTAGCGGATGCCGGTATGGGTCGCTGGGCCCGGTCGGTCGTACTGGGTATATCCGAGCCATGACCGATCCTCAGTGTCCTGTTGAGGTCGGCTGGACGATCAGCCGGTCCCTGCGGCTGACGGCGGCGGACATCGTGGCGGGCGCGCTGTTCCTCGATGATCGCAACCCGCTGCACAACGACGAGGCGGTCGCGGCCGCGTCACGCTTCGGTGAGCTCATTGCGTCAGGGCCACACGTCGCCGGCCTTCACGCCTCCATGCTGCCGACGGAACTCTCGGCTTTCGGGGCACCCCTCGGCCTTGAGTTCACGGTTCGCTACGTCGCGCCCGTCAAGGCGGGCAACATCACCATGCAATGGTCCGTGGTGTCGGTCGATGCCAAGGCGAGCCTGGGCGGCCATTTCCTCCGCCTCCAGGGCACGGTGCGCTCCGAGCAGGACGAGCTGCTCATTTCCTCTGAGGGCCTGGTGCTTCTGGCCCGTTCCCTCTGAGTGCGTTCAGGTCTGGTCGAGGTCGAGATCGAGGTCGAGCCACTTGTCGACGTAGGGGACCTCGTATGTCTGCAGCGTCGGGACGACGTCGTCGACATGTTCGATGTTGACGATCAACCGGCGATTGTCCTGCTTCATGAAGCCCCCGTCTGCCGCCGCGTGTAGGAGCGCATGAAAGGGTTGCCAGTACCCATGGACGTCAAGGGTCAGCATGGGCTTGTTATGAATGCCGAGCTGAGCCCACGTTGCCATCTCGGTCAGCTCTTCGAACGTCCCGAGACCCCCGGGCAAGGCTACGAAGGCGTCCGCCAGCTCGAACATCTTCTGCTTGCGCTCGTGCATGGATGCCACTTCGACGAGCTCGGTGAGCCGCTGGTGGGCGATCTCGCTGCGGAACAGCCCTCGCGGTATGACGCCGATGACCTTGCCACCCGCGTCAAGGGTTGCGTCGGCAACTGCAGCCATGAGGCCGATGGCCCCACCGCCGTAGATGAGGGTCAGGTCGTGCTTCGCCAGGCATAGGCCCAGTTCCTGGGCGGCCCGCTCGAACGCTGGGTCGCGGCCCACCGAAGATCCGGCGTAGACGCAAACACTCGTGAGTCGGCGAGCGGTCAGTGCCGTCTACTGGCGGTAGTGCTCGACGACACTGGTGTCTCGGACCTCGACGTCGTCAGGATTGAGTCCGAACTCGCGCTTGGCCCGCCGCTGGCGAAGGAGGTCCCAGCACTGGTCGAGCGACTCTTCGAGTTGGCGGAGTCGGGTCGCGCCAGCCTCGGCGAGGGGCTCCAGCTGATGTTGGGCCCGGAGCTCCCGTTCCTCGGCCACCAGTTGGTCGATCGTGCTTCTGATCTCGTTGTCGTCCATCGGCGCCAGACTACGGCGGGCTGAGAGGATGGCGGTGTGCGCACGTTGGTTCGGGAGCAGGCGTGGTCGATATGAGCGCATTGATCGTGCGTTCGGTCGATCGTGACGACGCCGAGGCCGCAGGGCGCGTCGTAGTCGCCGCGTTCGAAGCGGTACCGGGTGCCCACATGGGCGGTGGCTACGCCGCCGAGCTGGCCGATGTGGCAGGTCGCGCCGGGGTGTCCGAGGTCCTTGTCGCAGTCGACGGCCTTGAGGTCGTCGGCTGCGTAACGTTTGTCCCTGACGACCGCTCGCCGCTCGCCGAGCAGCTCGAAGACGGTGAATGCCAGATACGGATGATGGCCGTTGCCCCCAGTTGCCAGGGCCGGGGCATCGGTCAGCTCCTGCTGGACGCCTCGCTCGACCGAGCCCGGTCGCTGCAGCGCCGGGCGGTGTTCCTTCACTCGACGCCGACGATGAGTGCCGCCCACGTGCTCTACCAGCGCAATGGGTTCGTCCGTCTCCCCGAGCGCGATTGGCTGCCCGAGCCCGATCTCTTGTTGCTCGCCTTCCGGCTCGATCTCGGCCGACCGGCCGGGCGCGGCTCGACTGCCCTAGCGGCGTCCGAGACGCCGGAACCGGCTGGTGACGCTCACGGTCAACACCACGCCGACGATCATGCCGGCGAAGAAGATGCCCGCGATGACGCCGAGGCCCTTGGCGATGATGCCGGCTAGCAGGACGGCATACATGAAGACTCCTTGCTCGTTTTGACACCAGGTGTACCCGCCGAACGCGGGAGCCATACCCCGCTGGGAATCGGGATTTCGTAGCGCCGCAGTGCCACTACCATTGCTATCTCGCAGTCAGACTCGAATGAGGGCACGTGGCATGAACGTCGCCGAAGCCGGCCAATTCGTGGTCGTCATGTTGGCTCCGACACTGCTGGTGGGAGCCGGACTCCTGGTACCGCGGGTCTACCGATCGGCGCGAAGGCTGGTCAAGCAACGGCGTGTCGAGGAGATCCTCGCGCCGCAGCATCCCCCGATCGAGCATCTGGCGGCCGACCTCCGGCGACTGCTCCAGCGTCACGATGCCCTGAAGCAGTCCACTGATGTGGCGATGCGAGTCCGCCACCTACAGGCTCTTGAGAGCGCAATCAGCGACTGTGCGACCGAGGCGGCCCAGGCCCTGGGCGTGCCGTATCCCGAACGCCATGAGCGTTCACCTCTGCCAATCCCCGAACTCCGGCGCCTGTTGCGGGCACTGGCCGACGCCGGCTTGGTATTGGTCCCGGCCACCGGATTGACCGCCTCGGACGGACACCACTAAGCGCGCCATCTGCGACCGGCTCACTGGGATCAGTGGGCCCAGGGGTCCGGGCCCAACTGGCCGCGCTGGGCTCCGACAGGCGCCATTCACGCGCCGGCGTTGGGATCATCAGTCCTGCGACCCACGTCGCTGTGTGACCTTGGTCGGGCTCGAGGGCGAAGATCCTTGCGCAACGTTTCAGGAGGGTTAATACTCTCTACGACCGGGTATTCATGCACCGTCCGTTCGGGGGAAGGAGGCACGGTGCAACGTCAATCGACCTCGTCGTTCGCCGCGCTCACTCTTGGCCGAACCGTCAACATTGACGAGCCATTTGTCCATTTGGGCGGGCTGTCGGTTCTGACGTACTGATGGGAACGGGGGTTCCGTGACCGCAAGGCGAAGAGAGAGTTCACGATCTCGTACTCGGCGTGGCGTTCTTCTCTTAACCATGTGTGTCCTCGCCACCGGCCTCGCCGCCTGCGGGGGCAGTTCCGGTGGACCGACAACGGTGAACTGGTTCGTCAATCCCGATAGCAGCGGCGCCACAGACATCGTTGCCGCCGCGTGCACCAAGCAATCCGCGGGGCAATATCGGCTCGCTGTTTCCGCGCTTCCGAGCACCGCCGACGGGCAGCGGGAGCAACTCATCCGCCGCTTGGCGGCGAAGGACACGGCGATCGACCTGATGAGCGTGGACCCCCCTTATACGGCCGAGCTGGCGAACGCCGGCTGGCTGTACACGTTCAACGACGCAGAACGGACCCAGCTTCTCGACGGCGTCCTTGCGTCGCCCACCAAGAGCGCCATTTGGAGAGACCAGCTGGTCGCGGCCCCGTTCTTCGCCAACACCCAGCTGCTCTGGTATCGGAAGTCCGTGGTCGCCAAGGCGGGCGTCGATCCGACGTCGCCGACGTTCACGTGGGATCAGATGATCGATGCCGCGGTGAAGACAGGAACCACGGTTGCCGAACAGGGCAAGCGGTACGAGGGCTACATGGTTTGGGTGAATGCCCTGGTGTTGTCCGCCGGAGGCTCGATCCTGCAGAACAACGATGCCGGACGCGACGCGACGGCATCGCTTAATTCCGATGCCGGGCGCCGAGCGGCAGAGATCATTCGCAAGTTGGCGACCTCCAAGGCCGCTGACCCCGCTTTGTCGAACGATGACGAGGAAGCCAGCCGGGCAGTGTTCGAAAGTTCCGCGGGCGGCTTCTTGCTCAACTGGCCGTACACCTACGCTGCCATCCAGGGCAACATCAAAGACGGCTCGGTCCCGGCGGCAGTACTACCCGATATTGGCTGGGCCCGCTATCCCCGTGTCGACGCCAATGTGCCCAGCCAGCCGCCGCTGGGCGGCATCAATCTCGCCGTGAGCAAGTTCAGCACGCACAAGGACGCGGCCTTCCAGGCCATCAAGTGCCTGACGTCGCCACCGGTCGAGAAGCAGAACATGCTGCTTTCGGGCAATCCGGTGTCGAACGGCAGCGTCTATGACGACCCGGAGATTCAGCAGAAGTTCCCCATGGCCACACTGATGCGGGACTCGATCAACGAAGCCGGTCCCCGGCCCGTGACGCCGTACTACGGGGACGTGTCGTCGGCGATCCAGCGGGTCTGGCACCCGGAGAGCTCGTTGAACCCCAACTCCGCACCGGCGGCGTCGTCCAAGCTCATCGGTGACGTGCTCCACGACAAGCGCCTTTTGTGATGGCCGTGAAGGTGATGCCATCGCCATGCTGCCCGACTGATCAATCGAGGAGGCCAAGGTGACCGTTACGGCCGAACGGGAAATCGCGGTCGCGAAACCGGCGGCGCCGCCCAGGCCACATATCTCCGATCGGACCCGCAAGGAGCGCCGCCTCGGTTGGATGTTGTCAGCACCTGCCGTGATTCTGATGCTCGCGGTCACCGGTTACCCGATGCTCCGGGCGCTCTACCTCTCCCTGTTCAGCTATCGCCTCACCGATCCCGGCGGAAGGAAGTTCGTCGGTCTGAGCAACTATGGCGTCGTACTCAGGGATTCCCTTTGGTGGCAGGACGTGGTCACCACGCTGATCATCACGGTGGTCACGGTGTCGGTCGAGTTGGTGATCGGATTCACCTTCGCCATGGTGATGAACAAGATCATCTTCGGGCGACGCACGGTGCGCACCGCGATTCTCCTGCCCTACGGGATTATTACGGTCGTCTCCGCCTTCGCATGGAAGTACGCCTTCGCCCTTGACTCGGGCTTCGTCAACGGGTGGTTGGGCCACTTGGGGTTGGGATCGTCGACCTTCGACTGGTTCGGTCACCGGTGGTCGGCTCTGGTGGCGATCTGCCTGGCCGAGATCTGGAAGACGACCCCGTTCATCTCGCTCCTGCTCCTGGCGGGATTGGCCCAGGTGCCAGAGGTCCTCCAAGAGGCGGCGAAGGTCGACGGGGCCACCTTCATGCAACGCTTGTTCAAGGTGACAATCCCCAACATGAAGGCCGCAATCATGGTCGCGGTGCTCTTCCGCACCCTGGACGCCTGGCGCATCTTTGACACCATCTTCGTCATGACGTCAGGAGCGGAAAAAACGGAGACGTTATCGTTCCTGACCTACCGCCAGAGCATCACGCGAGTCGCCCTCGGCATCGGATCGGCGGTATCAGTGCTGCTCTTCATATCTGTGCTGATCATCGCCGTGATCTTTATAAAGGGCTTCCGAGTCGATCTCGGTACCGTGAAAGGGGAGCGCAGATGACCACCGCGGTTGTGCCTGATCGCAGGGACGCGGCCGCGGCGCCGCGCCATCGCGCCGCGGTCGTCAAGCCACATCGGTCTGGCCGGCAACGCTCGATCTCGGTCGGCGGCGCCATCCTCATCGTCGCCTATACCATGCTGCCGGTCGCTTGGATCGTCTCGTTGTCGCTGAAGACCGGCGGCGACATCACCAACAAGCAGTTCCTGCCGAAGCACTGGAGCCTGGACAACTACCGCACGGTGTTCAAGGCCCACATCTTCCTCTCGGCCTTGCGGAACTCGATCGGCATCGCCCTCATATCGACCGTGATCGGTGTCGTTGTGGCGACCTTCGCGGCCTACGCCATCGCCCGTCTCGACTTTCCGGGAAAGAAGTTCATCCTGTCGGTGGCACTGGCGATCGCCATGTTCCCGGTGATCTCGTTGGTCGGCCCACTGTTTGACATGTGGCGGGCCATCCACCTCTTCGACACCTGGCCCGGCCTCATCATCCCCTACGTGTCGTTCACGTTGCCGCTGGCCATCTGGGTGTTGTCGGCGTTCTTCCGTGAGATCCCCTGGGAAATGGAACAGGCCGCGCAGGTCGATGGCGCCACGCCTTGGCAGGCGTTCACGAAGGCAATCGTCCCGCTGGCCGCGCCGGGGGTCTTCACGACCGCCATCCTCGCCTTCTTCGCCGCCTGGAATGAGTTCGCGTTCGCGGTGGCCCTGACGTCCACCAATAAGTCAAGAACCGTTCCCGCCGCTCTGGCCTTCTTCAACGGTGCCTCCCAGTTCCAGCAGCCGACGGGTGCTATTGCTGCGGCTGCGGTTGTCGTCACCGTCCCTATCGTGATCATGGTGCTGGTGTTCCAGCGCCGAATCGTGTCCGGCCTCACATCCGGCGCCGTCAAGGGCTGACGCCCGACTTCCAAGGAGGATCCCTACCGATGGCCCCGATCACCATGAACCACATCACCAAGGTGTACGGCGACGGTTACCCCGCCGTGAACGATGTCAGTCTTGACATCGCGGACGGCGAGTTCATGATTCTCGTCGGCCCGTCAGGGTGCGGTAAGTCGACGCTCCTGCGGATGATCGTCGGCCTCGAGGACATCTCGTCGGGCGACATGCTCATCGGTGGCGAGCGGGTCAACGACAAGGCGCCAAGGGACCGCAACTTGTCCATGGTGTTCCAGAACTACGCCCTGTACCCCCACCTCACGGTGTACGAGAACATCGCCTTCCCGCTCCGGTTGAAGGGGGTGTCGGACGAGGAGATCAAGCGCCGGGTGGAGGAGGCAGCCACCACGCTCGAACTCACCGAGCACCTGCAGCGCAAGCCTTCCCAGCTTTCGGGTGGGCAGCGCCAGCGGGTTGCGATGGGCCGGGCGATCGTTCGGCAGGCTTCGGCATTCTTGTTTGACGAGCCCCTGTCCAACCTCGATGCCAAGCTTCGAGGGCAGATGCGGACCGAGATCCTGCGACTGCAGCGTCGGCTCGACACCACCACGGTCTACGTGACCCATGACCAGACCGAGGCCATGACCCTCGGCGACCGGGTGGCGGTGATGCGCAAGGGCGTCCTGCAACAGGTGGCCAGTCCTCGTGAGCTCTATGAGCAGCCTCTCAACCTCTTCGTCGCAGGTTTCATCGGGTCGCCCCCGATGAACTTCCTCCCGGCCGCCATTGAGAACAACCAGGTGAAGTTGCCGTTCTTGGCGTATCCTCTGCCGCGTCAGGTGGCTGCTCAGATTGGTAGCAGTGACCTGCTCATCGCCGGTATCCGCCCCGAACACTTCGCCGACTCCAGCTTGGTCGATGAGCACAAACGTGACCGGGGGATCACCTTCGAAGTACGGGTCGACGTCACGGAATGGCTGGGCAGCCAGCAGTACGCCTATGTCCCGTTCGAAGCGCCAGAAGAGATCACTCGTCACCTGGCCGAGCTCCAACAGGAGCTTGACAGCGAGCACATGCGGACCCAGATGATCGTGTCACTCGACCCCGCCAGTCGCATCCGTGACGGCGCCAAGGCCGAGCTCTGGCTCGACCCCTCACGGGTTCACCTATTTGACCCGCGCACTGGGAAGAATCTGACACGCGAAATGACGATGGGGGCCCAGGGGGCCGCAGCTACGGTGTCCGCTCCCGCGGAGCCCGCCCCGGCGGCTTCCGCCTCCGCAGCGCCCGCCCCCTCGGCGCCCGGCCCGGCAGCGGCCGCCCCAGCGGCGCCCGCCCCGGCAGCGGCGGCAGGCCCGGCTCCTTCCTCGGCTCCCGCCGGCGCGTCCGCAACCGGAGGACCCGCTGAGCCGCCGGCGGCGTCCGACGGTTCCTTGCGCGCCACCTGATCCGGTATTCCCCGTGGCGCGGCTCGATCTGCGGTTACGAGACGAGTCGCCAGGCCTCCTGGGCCTTCCCTGGCTAGAGCGGCTGGCGGATTGGTCCGCGCCGGACGTACCGCTGCGCGACCTGCCCGTCGGGCCCAGCCGTCACCTCGTGCGCTTCGTCAAGACCGACGATCGATTGTGGGCGCTCAAGGAACTCCCGCAGCGCATCGCCCTGAAGGAGTACGCCGCGCTCCGCGAGATCGAGGCGAAGTCGCTGCCGGCAGTTCGAGCGGCGGGCCTCGTGCTTCAGCCCTACGACGACACGGCGATCCTGATTACGCGCTACCTCGAACGATCGTGGCAATACCGGCGGCTCCTGATGCGGATCTCACGGGACATGCCCAAGCACCGCGAGCGGTTGCTGGACGCCATGGCCAGCCTGCTCGTTGACCTGCACCGCAGTGGCGTTTTTTGGGGCGACTGTTCGCTGGCCAATACGCTCTTCTCGCGCGACGGTCAGGTGCTGCAGGCCTGGCTGGTCGACGCCGAAACCAGCGAGATCCACCCTGAGTTGAGCGATGGTCAGCGCCAACTCGACATGGATGTCCTCGTCGAGAATGTCACCGGGGGCCTTCTCGATCTGGCGATGCGGCTCGACCAGTCGCCCGCGATGTTCGACGAGCTGATCAAAGAGGGCGCCAGCGTTGCCACTCGTTACACCGCCCTTTGGGACGTGCTGCACGATGAGCCCCGCTTTTCGTTCGACGACCGCTACCAGATCGAGGGGCAGATACGGCGGCTCCACGACCTGGGGTTTGCGGTCGACGAGGTCACATTGCAGTTCGATGGCGCCGGGGACGAGAAACTCCGACTCAAACTGTGCGTTGCCGCCCGGCGGTTCCACGCCACCCAGCTCCGCGAGCTCACCGGCCTCGATGTGGGCGAGGGTCAGGCGAAGATCCTCATCGCGGACCTGTTCGCCTACCAAGGCTGGCTGAAGCAGGAGACGAAGACCTGCATTCCCGACGCGGTCGCAGCGCAGCGGTGGGTAGAAGAGGTCTTCCGGCCGGGGATGGCCCGCGCCTACGAGGCCGTCGGAGGTCACGGTGACCCGATCCAGGCCTACTGCGATTTGCTGGAGGTGCGGTGGCTGCTCAGCGAGAAGGCTGGTCACGACGTCGGCGACAGCGCCGCCCTCCAAGCCTTAGCTGAACGGTCGGTACCACCGGACTCGGCTGCCCAAATGGCCGTCGCCGAAGAGGAGACGAACCAGTTCCCCGCCCTCACGACTGAGCTACTCGACGAGCTGGCGGCGGTCGCCGACGCCGGCGATGTGGACTGACGAGCGCTGCAGCTGGCCGTTTCCGCCACTCCTGGCATTAATCTCGACCGGTCTTCCTTACAGCCCTACACGATGCGCACGGAGCTCCAGTGACAATCTCGGCAAAGTCAGCACAGGCGGCAACGCTCACCCAGCCCGCAGACCCCACGTATTCGGGAGCCTCCCCCTGGTGGCGCAGCGCCGTCATCTACCAGGTCTACATCCGCAGCTTCGCCGATGGCGATGGCGACGGCCTGGGTGACATCGCAGGGCTGCGGTCGAGGCTCGCGTACATTGCGGGGCTCGGTGTCAATGCCATTTGGATCAACCCGTGGTACCCGTCGCCCATGGCCGATGCCGGCTATGACGTGTCGGATTACCGCAATGTCGAGCCCCGCTTCGGGACACTGCAAGACGCCGAAGCCCTCATCCGGGAAGCGCACGACCTGGGGCTTCGGGTCCTCCTTGACATCGTGCCCAACCACACGTCGGATCAGCATCCATGGTTCCAAGCGGCGGTTGCCGGGGGCCCCGGGTCGCCCGAACGCGACCGATACCTGTTCCGGCCCGGCCGGGGCGATGAAGGCGCCCTGCCACCCAACGACTGGCTAAGCGTATTCGGTGGACCGGCCTGGGACCGGGTGATCGAACCAGATGGTTGCCCGGGCGAGTGGTACCTGCACCTGTTCGCGCCCGAACAGCCCGATGTCAACTGGAACAACCCCGATATCCGGGCCGACTTCGAGGCGACGCTCAGGTTCTGGTTCGAACGGGGAGTGGACGGCTTCCGCATCGACGTCGCCAATTCCCTCGTCAAGGAGGCGGGACTTCCTGACGTGAAGGGCCGTGGCTATCCGAGCCGAGGGGAGATGGAGGACGATGTCTGGGCCGAACATCCGCACTGGGACCGCAGCGAGGTCCACGAGATCTACAGGGAGTGGCGGCGGGTCTCGGACAGCTATCCCGACCCCCGGGTCTTCGTCGCCGAGGCGTGGGTCGACTCCCCGCAGCGACTAGCCCGCTATGTCCGCAATGACGAACTGCACACCGCATTCAACTTTGACTTCCTCCGGGCCTCGTGGGATGCAGCGACATTGCGCGCCACGATCGACAACACGCTGGCTGAACACAGCGCGGTCGGCGCACCGCCGACGTGGGTGTTGTCGAACCATGACGTGGCCCGGCACGTCTCACGGTATGCCCGGCCGCAGACGGGTTCCCCGTTGCGTTCTCTCGACGACCTGCTCGGCACACCGCAAGACCTCGTGACTGGAACTCGTCGCGCCCGGGCCGCGGCGTTGCTCATGCTGGCGCTGCCGGGCGGGGCATACATCTACCAGGGTGAGGAGCTCGGCCTACCGGAGGTCGAGGACCTGCCGGACGACGTGCTCGAAGATCCGACCTGGGAGCGGTCCGGTCACACCCAGCGTGGTCGCGACGGGTGCCGGGTCCCGATCCCGTGGGAGGGCGACGCGCCGCCGTTCGGGTTCAGCGCAAACCGCCTCGACGGCGCCGCCCAACCGTGGCTGCCGCAGCCGGCGAACTGGGGGGCATACACGGTCGAGGCCCTCGACCGTGATCCGGACTCGATCCTGACGCTGTATCGCACCGCGCTGCGCATCCGTCGAGACCACCCGGCCCTCGGAGACGGAACGCTGCACTGGCTGCCGGCGCCTGATGGGGTGTTGGCTTTCGCCCGCGATCCCGGCTTTGTGTGCGTGGTCAACCTCTCGGACAACCCAGTCCCACTGCCGGACGGCACGGTGCTGCTTGCCAGCGGGCCGCTCACCGAGAGCCAGCGTCTGCCCGGCGACACTGCGATCTGGTTGGCTTCGGCCCAGAGCTGACCCGGCGGCCCGGCGACCCGGCGGACCCGAGCGGCCCGGCTGACCCGGCTGACCCGTTGGGCGCAGGCCCGCTGCGGGAAGCCGAGCTGGCTAGCTCGTCTTGAAGTGGGCGCCGGTGGAGCGGCGCAGCACGTGTCGTCCGTTGCCGCCGCAACTTCGGGCCAAACGCCACGCCGCCGATCAACAGCAGCCCGGCGACGGTCTCCATCGACACCGAATCCGGAACCCCGCCCAAATGCCCGGGCGTTCCCGAGGTCAACTGAGCCACCAGGCTCTGTCCGGAGCCGGAGTTCGCCCCAAGCGACCCGTGAGCGGTCCCGCTACCTCGGGCAGTACTGGTGCCGCTACGGCTGCTGTTCCCGGAATTGCCGCTGCCGCTCGCGGCCCCGGTCGCGTTCGTGGCGCCGAAGGCCGAACCCGACGAACCCGACGCACCGCCCGACAGCGCCGAAGAAGAGGTCCCGAGAGGGGCCAGGCCCGACAAACCGGAGAGTCCCGAACCCGCGGCGCCCGTTCGGGCCGTGCCGGAGGCCCCACCAGCGCCGCTCGGACCAGTCGTGGCCCGCCCGGACGCGCTCGCCGACCCGGAGGCCGCCGTCCCCGTCGCCGAGGCAGAACCCGATGCCCCGCTGCCCGTCGAGCCCGACGATTGATTGGACGTCTGAGTCGCAGGACCGGAGGGGCCCGAGGACCCGCCGACGCCGGTGCCGGACGTGTTGTTCGACGTCGGGCTGGAACTGGCCGGTCCGCTTGTCCCCCCTGCGGCGCTCGATCCAGTGGTCGATCCGCCCGACGAGCCCGACGATGCGTTGCCCGTGGAACTACCGGTCGAACCTCCGCTCGACCCGCCGGTCGAGGTACCCGTCGCAGGTCCGCTGTCGCCGCTGCCCGATGAGGTCCCGGTCCCGCTCCCCGATGACGTACTGGTCGCGGCGGCGGGGATCGGTTGGGGTGCCGGGGCGGATGACTGCCCGCTTTTCAGCACGGCAACCAGCGCGAGGCTCTGGATCAGTCCTACCACTGGGGCAAAGGTAGGCGATGAAGCGACGTCAGGCAACCGTTGGGCTTTCATACCCCTGCTCGGCCGCGTCTGAGGGCAACCTACGGCGGTGTGCCGGGCGGCACACACTGCCCCGGAGCAGCAAAGCCGCCTTACTATGAACAACGCCTTATGTCTGTCCCCTTGCACGCTCCGCCGTCGAATCCCCCCGCAGGCGCTCGGCACCGCGGCTTCCTCGTCACCGAGCTCATCGATGACTTCCGCGCCGCCCTGGTGTCGCGCTTCCTCGACGACCGGGAGATCGCCCTGCAAAAGCAGAGCCGCGTCTACTTCCAGATCTCCGGCGCGGGCCACGAGGCCCTGCTGCTGGCGCTGGCCCGCCACCTGCGACCGGCGTACGACTGGTTCTTCCCCTACTACCGCGACCGGGCGTTGATGCTCGGCCTCGGCGTCACGCCGACCCAGATCCTCCAAGAGGCGGTTGGCTCGGTCGAAGACCCTTCCAGTGCCGGCCGCCAGATGCCCTGCCACTGGGGCTACAAGTGGCTGAACGTCGTAACCCAAGCCAGCGCCACCGGCGCCCAGTGCCTCCCCGCGGTCGGTTGCGCCGAGGCCGCCCGCTACCTCTCGCGCCGCCGCAACCTGCCCGGCTGCAAGGCCCACGGCGACGAACTGACCTACGTCTCACTCGGCGAAGGGGCCACCTCCCAGGGCGAGTTCTGGGAATCGCTCAACACCGCCTGCACCCTGCACTTGCCCGTCCTGTTCGTCGTGGCGGACAACGGCTACGCCATCTCCGTCCCCTCCTCCGACCAGTCCCCGGCGCCCATCAGCGAGCTCGTCCGAGGGTTCCGGGGCCTCGAGATCCACAAGGTGGACGGCCGTGACTACTTCGCCAGCCGCAAACTGGCGGCCGAGGCGCTTCCCCGGGTCCGTGCCGGCGTCGGCCCGTCGCTCATCCATGCCACCGTCACCCGGCCCTACTCCCACTCGGCGGCCGACACCCAGAGCAAATACCGCCCGGCCGAGGAGTTGGCCGACGAGCGGGCGCACGACCCGATCAAGCTGCTCGAAGAGGAACTGATCGGCGCCGGGATCCTGACCACCGACGAGGTCGACCACATTCGCGAGGAGGCGCGACAGATCGTCGCTGACGCGGCCAAGGAGGCGCTGGCCAGCCGCCGGCCCGACCCCGCCACGGTCACCGACAACGTCTACGTCGTCCCCCACGTGTCGCCCGACGCCGAGTCCAAGGACGACGGCCAAGGCGAGGTGGTCGCCTTTGGCGAGGCCATCCGCCTCACGCTGCGCGAACAGATGGCCCGTGACCAGCGCATCCGGGTCTTCGGTGAGGACGTCGCCGACGCCCGCGAAGCGGTGCTGGCCAACGTCGAGGGCAAGGGCGGTGTCTTCGGCACGACCTACGGGTTGCAACGCGAGTTCGGCCTGGCCCGCTGCTACAACACCCCGCTGGCCGAGGCCAACATCATCGGCCGCGCCGTCGGCCAGGCCTTGCGGGGCCTTCGCCCGGCACCGGAAATCCAGTTCTTCGATTACATCTGGACCGCCATGCAGCAGATCAAGACCCAGGCGGCCACCATCCGCTGGCGCTCCAACGGCGCGTTCTCGTGCCCCATGGTGATCCGGGTCCCGATCGGCGGCTACCTGACCGGCGGCGCCATCTGGCACAGCCAGTGCGGCGAGTCGATCTTCGCCCACATTCCGGGCCTGATCGTCCTCATGCCCTCGCGGGCCCGAGACGCCGTCGGCCTGCTGCGCACCGCCTTCCAGTGCAGCGACCCGGTGCTGTTCCTCGAGCACAAGCACCTCCTGCGTCAGCCCTACACCAAGGACCCATTCCCGTCGCGCGGCTACCAGATACCCCTCGGTACGGCGGCGATCGTCCAGCCCGGCCGCGATCTCACCATCATCACCTACGGGGCGACGGTCGAGAAGTCCCGCCAGGCGGCGGCGACCCTGGCCGCCGAACAGGGCGCGTCCATCGAGATCATCGACCTGCGCTCGATCCTCCCGTGGGACAAGGACCTCGTCACCGAGTCGGTGACCCGCACCGGCCGCGCCCTGGTCGTCCACGAGGACATCTACACGTGTGGCTTCGGCGGTGAGGTGGCGGCGTGGATCGGCGAACACTGCTTCGGCGACCTCGACGCCCCGGTGCGGCGGGTGGGGGCGACCGACACCCACGTCGCCTACGAGCCGACACTCGAGCACGCCATCTTGCCGCAGGTCAGCGATATCGTCGCTGCCGCGGAAGCGACGTTGAGCTTCTAAATCATTCGGGGAAAAGGAGGACCGGGTCGTGCCTCAGACGGTTCGCGGTGTGGTGGCCCCCGCGCGGGGCGAGAAGGTCTCGTTGACGGACATCGTCATCCCCGATCCCGGTCCCGGCGAGGCGGTGGTGGCAATCGCGGCATGCGGCGTGTGCCACACGGACCTCCACTACCGGGAAGGCGCCATCAACGACGACTTCCCCTTCCTCCTCGGCCACGAGGCGGCGGGAACGGTCGAGGCCGTCGGCGACGGTGTCACCGGCGTGGGTCCCGGCGACTACGTCGTGATCGCCTGGCGGGCCCCGTGTGGCACCTGCCGATCCTGCCGGAGGGGGAGGCCGTGGTACTGCTTCGCCTCCGAGAACGCCGCCCAGCCGATGACCCTGTCCGACGGCACCCGGCTGTCCCCGGCGCTTGGAATCGGGGCGTTCTGCGACAAGACGCTCGTCGCCGCCAGCCAGTGTGTGCCCATTGACGCCGCCGCCCGGCCCGAAGCGGCCGGGTTGATCGGCTGCGGGATCATGGCGGGATTCGGCGCCGCCGTGAACACCGGCGGCGTCTCACGCGGTGACACGGTCGCCGTCATCGGCTGCGGCGGCGTCGGCAACGCGGCCATCGCGGGGGCCGCCCTGGCCGGGGCCCGCACGATCATCGCGGTGGACGTCGACCCGAGGAAGCTCGAATGGGCCAGGAGCTTCGGCGCCACGCACACGGTCAACTCCACCGACACCGACCCGGTCGAGGCCATCAAGGCGTTGACCGGTGGGTTCGGCGCCGACGTGGTGATCGAGGCGGTCGGCCGGCCGGAAACGTACCGCCAGGCGTTCTTCGCCCGTGACCTGGCCGGGATCCTGGTCCAGGTCGGCGTTCCCGCGCCCGACATGACGATCGAACTGCCCATGATCGAGATGTTCGGGCGGGGCGGCGCCCTCAAGTCATCGTGGTACGGCGATTGCTTGCCAAGCCGGGACTTCCCGATCCTGATCGATCTGTACCTCAGGGGAAAACTCGACCTCGACGGCTTCGTGTCGGAAACGATCGGCCTCGAGGACATCGAGTTGGCGTTCGAGCACATGCAGCGCGGCGAGGTACTCCGCTCAGTCGTCGTCCTGTAGCACTGCCGGAGGAACGGACTGGTCAGCTGGGCGGATCCTCGAATGTCGGCTCCACTGGTTCGCTCACGGAGCTATCCCGCCGCCACCCTTCGTTTTCCAGCGTGATCGACTCGATGGCGATCTCGTTGCTCTGGGCGTCGAGGTCGGGAAGGGCCTGGTAGTGCGACACCCAGCAGCGGAACACCTGGTAGGCCAAGACAAGTTGGCCCGCTTCGTTGAAGATGTCGATGACGACGTCCTTGCGAAAGTCGGCCAACGACGCCTCGTTGCCTCCTGCGTTGCTGAAATCCCAGACCTTGTTGGCCCATTGCTCGAACGCTGGGTCATGGGTCACCCCACGTTCGAGGGTGATGGGCTCGTAGGTGGTGCGTCCCGGCGACTTCCGGCTGGTGCTCGGATCCCCACCCTCGCGGTGGATGACCACATCGGTGGTTCTGCTCAGGGCGCTGATCTTGCTGATGCCCGCGACGTACCGGCCATCCCACTTCACCCGGAACTTGAAGTTCTTGTACGGGTCGAATCGTGACGGATTGACGGAGAACTCAGCCATGGGTCCCTTTCTCCTTGGGTCTCCAACTGAGCACCCTAGTTTCGCTGTCACCAAAAAGGCCGAAGTGCCAGATGCCAAGTCGGATCGGGAACGCCGCAGGTTGGATTGAATTGGTGAGGCAGGCAGGGCTTGGTCCACTCTGCGGCGAACCTCCCCGATCCCGCCTCTCCGTGCGAATGCAAATGTTGCACATGCACGGAAATATATTTCTGAGAATGTCCCGAACGGCTCGTTGGTGTCGTGTATCGTCTAGCTCTTTTTCGATCGTCGGAAGTCCGTTTGGTCAATTTAGTGCCACTTCCTTGCTTTGCCGCGCTTGTCCGATGTATGACTTCACCGGGTGTCGTCGAGTGGCGGCGGGCAAGGGGCCTTTGAATGTCGAATTCTGCGGTGCTGTCGGCGACGGATGGCGCCTGGAGGTCAAGGAGTAGCGGTCGGCGATCTCAGCAGTCGGCATTTTGCATCGGGTTACTACTGGCACTCGTGGCCATGCTCACGGTCCTCGCTGCGCCGGCGCTCGCTTCTTCGGGAGTCCTCTCAGGCCGCGTTTCGGATGGAAGCGGTGCGTCGCTGAGCGGGGTGGCGGTAGATCTTTTCAGCGGATCGACAAGGATTACCGGCGCCACGACCGCTGCGAGCGGGACGTACTCGGTCGGTGTGGCTGATGGTACCTATGACATCGTCGTGACGCCGCCGACTGGGAGCGGTCTCACGGCGTCGACGTTCTCCGCGTTCACGGTCTCGGGGTCGACGAACCTGAACGTCGTTCTTGTCCGCCAGGCAGTGACGTTTTCTGGGGTGTTGCGTACTACTCAGGGTGTGCCGATGCCGCTGACAACGGTGTCGCTGACGGGGTCGTCTACCGCTTCGACGACGACGTCTTCGACGGGCGCGTTTTCACTGGCGGTTGCGCCCGGCACGTATTCGCTCGCGCGTGTACCGGTGCTGCCCGGCAACGTCGCCGGGCTTACCCGAGATATATCGACGTCTCGATTCCCAATGCTGTGGTCCTGTCCAGTAATCGGGTCCAGGATCTGACGGTTCCCATCGGGGTGGCCCACGTCACGGTGATCGGCCCGACCGGCCAACCAGTGTCAGGCGCTCTACTGCAGCCCGATACGTACTCGGACACCTCCATCTCGTTATGGCCCGGCGGCCCACCAGGATCCGCCTATGTCTACGGGCAACCGGAGGGCACCACCGCCGCCGACGGGACTGTCGCGGTTGGCCTGCTCGCCCACAACGGTGTCCTCCTGCGGGCGACGCCGGCCGCTGGTTCGGGATTGCCGAGCGCGGCCACGACTGTCGATGCCCGAACCGATCTGAGTGTCACGATTTCGTTGCCGGCGCCGGTGACGTTTTCGGGGGTGTTGCGTACTACTCAGGGTGTGCCGATGCCGCTGACAACGGTGTCGCTGACGGGGTCGTCTACCGCTTCGACGACGACGTCTTCGACGGGCGCGTTTTCACTGGCGGTTGCGCCCGGCACGTATTCGCTCCGCGTGTACCGGTGCTGCCCGGCAACGTCGCCGGCTTACCCGAGTATATGTCGACGTCTCGATTCCCAATGCTGTGGTCCTGTCCAGTAATCGGGTCCAGGATCTGACGGTTCCCATCGGCGTGGCCCACGTCACGGTGATCGGCCCGACCGGCCAACCAGTGTCAGGCGCTCTACTGCAGCCCGATACGTACTCGGACACCTCCATCTCGTTATGGCCCGGCGGCCCACCAGGATCCGCCTATGTCGACGGGCAACCGGAGGGCACCACCGCCGCCGACGGGACTGTCGCGGTTGGCCTGCTCGCCCACAACGGTGTCCTCCTGCGGGCGACGCCGCCCGCCGGTTCGGGATTGCCGAGCGCGGCCACGACTGTCGATGCCCGAACCGATCTGAGTGTCACGATTTCGTTGCCGGCGCCGGTGACGTTTTCTGGGGTGTTGCGTACTACTCAGGGTGTGCCGATGCCGCTGACAACGGTGTCGCTGACGGGGTCGTCTACCGCTTCGACGACGACGTCTTCGACGGGCGCGTTTTCACTGGCGGTTGCGCCCGGCACGTATTCGCTCGTGCGTGTACCGGTGCTGCCCGGCAACGTCGCCGGCTTACCCGAGTATATATCGACGTCTCGATTCCCAATGCTGTGGTCCTGTCCAGTAATCGGGTCCAGGATCTGACGGTTCCCATCGGCGTGGCCCACGTCACGGTGATCGGCCCGACCGGCCAACCAGTGTCAGGCGCTCTACTGCAGCCCGATACGTACTCGGACACCTCCATCTCGTTATGGCCCGGCGGCCCACCAGGATCCGCCTATGACTACGGGCAACCGGAGGGCACCACCGCCGCCGACGGGACGGTCGCGGTTGGCCTGCTCGCCCACAACGGTGTCCTCCTGCGGGTGACACCGCCAGCATCCACGAATTTGGCGCAGGCGGCGATCACGAATCTTGACGCCCGAACCGACACCAACAACGTGGTCATCATGAAGGTGGACGCGGCGGCGGTCACGTCGATCGCGGTGACGCCCGCCAACCCGCACTCTCCGAAGGGGGCGACGCGGCAGTTCACGGCGACGGCGACGTTCACTGACGGGTCGACGCAGGATGTGACGTCGTCGGCCACCTGGAGCTCGTCGAGCCCGGCGACGGCGACGGTTAGCACGACCGGTTTGGCGACGGCCGTGGCGACCGGGTCGAGCACCGTCCAAGCGATCCTGGGTTCGGTGTCGGGGCAGACATCGTTTACGGTCGATCCCGCGGCGTTGGTGTCGGTCGCGGTGACGCCGGCTAATCCGAGTGTCGTGGTGGGTGCGACCAAGCAGTTCGCGGCGACGGGGACCTATACGGACGGGTCGACGGTCGATTTGACGTCGACGGCGACGTGGAGTTCGTCGAGCGCTTCGGTGGCGACGGTGACATCGGGGGGTTTGGCAACGGGCGCTGCCGTGGGCAGTGCGACGATTACGGCCACCTCGGGTTCGATCGCGGGATCCACGACCCTTACCGTGTCCCAGGCGACGCCGACCATCACCTGGGCCGATCCGGCCGGCATCGTGTATGGGACGGCGCTCGGTACATCACAGTTAAACGCCTCGGCGTCGGCGCCCGGCACGTTCTCATATTCCCCGGCGGCGGGGACCGTGCTGCACGTGGGTGCCGGCCAGGTGCTATCGGTGACGTTCACGCCGACGGACACGGCGAACTACACCACGGCCTCCAAGGCGGTGCATGTCACGGTGACGGCGGCGGCGTTGTCGGTGACCGCGGACAGCAAGTCGCGGGTTGTAGGGCAGGCCAATCCAGCGTTGACGGCCACGATATCGGGGTTCGTGAATGGTGACACGCCAGCGTCGCTGACCGCTCAGCCGTCGTGTTCCACCACCGCCACGACGTCGAGTCCAGCCGGTTCGTACCCGATCACCTGCAGCGGGGCGGCGTCGCCCGATTACAGCTTCGCCTATACGGCGGGGACCTTGACGGTGAACCCTGCGGCGACCCTGCCGACGTTGGCGGTGGCGGATGTGGCGGTGCCGGAGGGTGATTCGGGGACGTCGGTGGTGTCGGTGACGGTGTCTCGGTCGGGTGACACGTCGGGGGTGTCGTCGGTGAAGGTGAAGACGACGAATGGGTCGGCGTCGGCGGGTTCCGATTACGGGTCGGTGCCGTTGACCACGGTCACCTTCGGGGCTGGGGAGTCGGCCAAGACGGTGCCGGTGACGATCCATGGCGACACGTTGGTGGAGACCGACGAGACGTTCAGCGTCAAGTTGTCGGCGGCCACGAATGCCACCATTTTTGATGACACCGGGGTGGTGACGATCGTGAATGACGACGCCCCGCCCGGCTTGGCGGTGGCCGACGTCAGCGTCACGGAGGGCAACTCGGGCACCTCGAGTGCCACGTTCACGGTGACCCGGTCGGGGAACACGTCGGGGGCGTCGACCGTGAAGTACAAGACGGCTAACGGGTCGGCCACGGCGGGCAGCGACTATGTGGCGTTGCCGTCTACCACGTTGAGTTTCGCGGCGGGCGAGACCGCCAAGTCGGTGTCGGTGACGGTGAATGGCGACACGGTGGTGGAGGGCGACGAGACGGCGTTCTTGCAGTTGTCGGCGCCGCTGTTGGCGACGATCGTGGATGGTTCGGCCACCTTGACGATCGTCAATGACGACGCCCCGGCGTCGTTGTCGGTTAACGATGTGTCGGTGGTGGAGGGCAACGTGGGGTCCACCACGGTGACGTTCACGGTGACCCGTTCGGGGAACACCTCGGGGGGGTCGACGGTGAAGTACAAGACGGTGGACGGCACCGCTAAGGCGTCCACCGGTGACTATGTGGCGGTGCCGTTGACGTTGTTGAGTTTCGCGGCGGGGGAGACGACCAAGGCGGTGGCGGTGACGGTGAACACCGATTTGGTCAACGAGGCCGACGAGACGTTCTTGTTGAACCTGTCGGCCCCGGTGGGGGCGGTCATCGCCGACGGCTCGGGCACGGCGGTCATTGTCAACGACGACACCCCCAGCATCGCGGTGTCGGCGTTGGACGCCGGCGGCGACGACACCTGTGCCATTCGGGTGTCGAACTCGGCGTTGGTGTGTTGGGGCAAGAGCGACGTGGGCCAGCTCGGGGTGCCCACCGGGGCGTTCAAGTCGGTCGACGCCGGTCTCGACTTCTCGTGCGCGGTGCGTTCCGATGACACCGCGGCGTGTTGGGGGAAGAACGACTTCGGGCAGACCAATGCGGCCGCCGGGGTGTTCACCATGATCGACGTGGGCGGCCACCACGCCTGCGGGTTGCGTCCCGATGCCAGTATCGCCTGTTGGGGTCGCAACCTCAACGGCCAGGCCAGCCCGCCGCCGGGGAGTTACCTGTCGGTCACCTCGGGCATGGATCACTCGTGCGCTTTGCGGGCCGATCACACCATTGTGTGTTGGGGTCTCAACACCTTCGGCCGGCTCGACGCCCCCACCGGCACCTTCAGCCAGGTGAAGGCGGGCGACAACTACAACTGCGCCATCCGCAGCGACTCCACCTTGGTGTGCTGGGGGAAGAACGACTTGGGCCAGTTGAATGCCCCCACCGGCGCCTACTTCGCGGTCGACTCGGGGGGCGGCCACTCCTGCGCCTTGAAACTGGACGGCACCCCGATGTGTTGGGGGGAGAACCTGCACGGCCAAACCCAGCCCCCGCCGGCCACGTTCAACATCATCACGGTGGGCGCCGGCCACTCCTGCGGCCAACGACCCAACAACACCGTGCTGTGTTGGGGCGCCAACCTCAAAGGCCAAGCCACACCACCAACAACCTAAAAGGAACACCTTCGCGCCCGCGCCAGCATTTGCGGCGGATTTCTAATAAACGCGCCGGCCGGCGGTAGGCGGGCGCGTCCACAACCCGGTTATGAACGTCGCGATCGCCTGTTCCAACAAAATGTAACTAATGCGGAATTCTGTTAGGGTCGGAAAAGGAAGGCTGGCGCAGAATTACTCTGAGAGCCAGTCCTTGAAAAAAGGGGGCAAACAAATTGCGCACGCGGCTGGGAGCTGCAATCGTATCCGTGCTGGTGCTGGGCCTATCGGTACTGCCGGCGACTAAGGCAAGCGCCGATCCCTTGGCTCAGTACACGGACTTCATCGTGTCATGCCCGTTCAGCCACCGACTTGCCGACGATCCAGTCGCCCATCCGAACGCCCCCGGCGCATCGTATTCGAATGACTTTTTCGGCAATAGAACGGTGAATGCCAACTCCACCTATGACTCCTTGCTGGCTGGTGGTACGACGTGTGACCGCACCGCCGACACGGCCGCCTACTGGATGCCGACTGTTTATCAAGGCGGCGCCGCCCTGAGAGCGACCAGGGCAACGGTCTATTACCGCAACGTTCCTGCTGACAAGGGTGCCGTCCAACCGTTCCCGCCCGGGTTGCGAATGATCGCGGGCGACGACGAAGCGACCGCCCCGCAGCGGATCGGCTACGTCGGTTGGTCGTGCCGCAAGGACGCCGGTGCGGATAAGGGACTCAAGGGACGATGGCTCGCCGATGCGCCCCAGTGCATGCAGAACCAGACGCTCGTGTTTCGTGTGGCATTTCCCGAGTGCTGGAATGGTCGGGACCTCGACTCTCCTGATCATCGCTCGCATATGGCGTATCTCGGCCATGACCAATGTCCGAAGGGGTATCCCGTGCAGTTGCCGCGGATCTCGATGACCATCGCCTTGCCCAGCGCGGGAGGATCGACAATCTCGCTTTCAACGGGCTCGGTGCTCGCCGGGTACGCCGGCTTCATCAATTCCTGGGACCAGCAAGCGCTGGCGACACTGGTGCACGACTGCCTCGCGGCCGCGGTGCATTGCGGGTTCCAAGGTTAATCCTGCACCGACGTCGTAGAGCGTCTAGCTGCTGATGCAGGCCAGGGCCGTGCGTAGTCTGGCCAGGTTGTCGGCCATCAGCGAGAGGTAGGTGGCGCCCCGGGCTGCTCGCCCGGGTGCGCCCGCGGCCAAGGTCTCCAACTGGTCCACCCTGGTATGCGTCGCCAGGGCCAGCGCTTGGACCGGCGCCGCGGCCACGCCCGCCTCGGTGAACACCACCGGGATCCGCCGGGTCGCTATCAGGTCGACGACGCCGGGTTCGACGGCGGGATGGTCGACGAAGCCGTAACGCGCCGCCATACGGGCGAAGGCAGTGTCGGCGGTCACGATGTCGTGGCGGGCGCAGTCGGCCAGGCTGCTTCGGTAGTCGATGTCGAGCGCCCCGAGTTGCGCCCGATAGGCCCGGGCCGCCGCCAGGTAGGCCCCCCGCCCTGCCGGGTCGGCGCCAGACAACGTCGCCGCCACTCGGTCGGTGACGGCCTCCATCGCCACGGGGTCGAGCCACGGATCCGGGTCGTCGCCCGCGCTCAGCACCAGCGTTGCCTGATCCGACACCACGACCCGGTCCAGGCCGACGCGTCGGGCAACCTCGGCCAAGGCAAAGGGCTGGGCCGCCACGCGGATACGAGCCCCGGCCGCCGGTCGCCCGACCCGCAGTCGCCCACCCGAGGTGCAGCCCGTCGCGAGGACGACGACCAAGGCGAGCGGCCGCAGATTCGCCACGGCGCCAGTTTCCCATCAACATGGCAGTGATGGGCCGGTGGGAGCGAGCCGCGTGGTCGGCGTCGGTGTTGACGAGCGCCGGCTTGTTGCGGCCCTACCTGCCCGACCAGGTCCTCGGGATGGGTCTGGCCCTGCGGCGCTACGGGCTGTCCGCCGCCTCGCTCTACGCCGTGGGCGCGGCCCAGTCCAGCCGGCGGGCCGCGCTGGTCGACCAGTCGGGCACCCTCTCCTATGGCGAGATGGACGATCGCACGAGCAATGTGGCGGCCGGGTTGTCCGATCGGGGAGTGGCGGCCGGCGACCGGGTCGGGGTGCTGTGCCGCAACCACCGTGGCTTCGTCGACGCGACGGTCGGCCTGGCCAAGTTGGGGGCCGATGCCCTGTTGCTGAACACCGGCATGGCCGGACCGCAACTGGCCCAGGTGTTCGCTCGTGAGGGCGCGTCGGCGCTCATAGCCGACGACGAGTTCCTCGCGACCGCCGAAGAACTCGCCCCCGCGGTGCCCCGCATCGCGACCGAGGAAGTCGACCGCCTGGCGGGTGGTCCCCGCCGCCGACCACCGAGCCCGCAGCGCTCGGGAGGCCAGATCATCCTGACCTCGGGCACGACTGGGGCGCCCAAGGGGGCGCACCGCTCCGGGCCCAGTGGAATCGGGCCTCTGGTTTCACTCCTGTCGGTCGTGCCGCTGCGCCGGGGCGACGTGACCTACGTCGCGGCCCCGCTGTTCCATGCCTGGGGATTTGCCCACTTCGCGCTGGCGGGACTGCTGGGCAGCACCTTGGTCTTGCGGTCTCGTTTCGACCCCGAGGCCACGCTGCGGCTGATCGAGGACCAACAGGTGACGGTGCTGGCCGCGGTGCCCGTCATGTTGCAGCGCATCATGGACCTGCCCGAGACGACCCGGGCCGCCTACGACACCTCGTCGTTGCGGGTCGTGGTGGTCAGCGGATCGGCCCTGCCGGGCGGCCTGGCGACACGGTTCATGGATTCGTTCGGCGACGTGCTGTACAACCTGTACGGCTCCACGGAGGTGGCGTGGGTCTCGGTCGCGTCGCCCCGCGATCTGCGGGCGGCGCCGGCGACGGCCGGGCGCTCCCCGCGCGGGACGGTCGTCAAGCTGCTCGATGGCGCCGGTGATCCGGTGTCTTCGGGCCAGCCTGGTCGGATATTCGTGGGAAATGACCTCCTCTTCGCCGGCTACACCGGCGGGGGGAGCAAGGCCGTGGTGGACGGACTGATGGCCACTGGTGACACCGGGCATTTCAACGAGCAGGGACTCCTGTTCGTCGACGGCCGTGACGACGACATGATCGTCTCGGGAGGCGAGAACGTCTTTCCATCCGAGGTCGAGGAGTTGCTGCTCGAACACCCGGCCGTCGCCGAGGCTTGTGTCGTTGGCGTGGCCGACGAGCACTGGGGACAGCGATTGCGGGCCTGTGTGGTGGCGGCGCCCGGCGCCTCGGTGGCCGGCGAGGAATTGCAGGCCTTCGTCAAGGGCCGGCTGGCCGGCTACAAGGTCCCCCGCGACGTGATCTTTCTCGAGGAGCTGCCCCGCAACACCACGGGCAAGATCCTGCGGCGCCAACTGGCCTTGTGAGGCCTCTACCCTCGCGGTGACGTCCGTGAGGGGGCCGATGCACCGAAAGCTCGGGAAGTGTTTGACAGCGAGGCTGGTGATCCCGCTTTGTGCTGCCCTCGTCGCGGTGGTGTTGGCACCGACTCCAGCCCGCGCCGCCTCGCTCGTCGGCACCGATATCTCGTGGCCGCAATGCGGTCGGGCGTACCCGGGCCCCGCGGCATTCAGCGTGCTCGGCGTCAACGACGGTCGTCCGTACACGGCCAATCCATGCCTGGTTTCGGAGTACCGGTGGGCCCAGTCCTCGGGCGTGGTCGAGTTCTACATGAACACCGCCAACCCCGGGGTGGGGGTGGGCGATGCCTACGACTACGGATTCGGTGCGGCCCGCGACGCGTACGCCTACGCCACGTCACGCGTGAGCGCCGGGCCGGGCCATCTGTGGTGGCTCGACGTGGAGACGGGCAACTCCTGGTCGTCTGACCACGGCGCCAACACGGCCGTCATCGCGGGCTCGATCGCCTTCTTCCGCGGGCGTGGGGTGCGCGTCGGGGTGTACTCCACGCGGTACCAGTGGGGGATCATCACCGGCGGTGCCAGCATCCCTTCGGTCCCCAACTGGGTTCCCGGCGCCCAGAGCGCGACCCAAGCCCCGTCGTTCTGTGCCGCCGAGCGATCATTCAGCGGCGGTCCCGTCGTGATGGCCCAGTACACCACTGTCTTCGACTTCGACTACCTCTGCCCAGGCGTTTCGCTGGCCTCCCTGGGCGCCGGAACGGCGCCCGGTCCACCGCCGCTCGTCGTCGGCATCAGCAACTTGGTCAACGCCATCTTGGCCTGGCTCAACGCCCTGTAGCTGATTGCCGCCCCCGGCCGGACTAGCCGAAGTCGACCTCGGCCAGGCCCAGCAGCTCGACGCCCTCGGCCGCCAGCTCCCGCTCGACGGCGTTGGAAACCTCGGCCGCGGCCGACGTGCCGTCGTCATAGGTCCCGTGGGCGCCATGGGGGAGGAACACCTCGAATCCTGCGTCTCTGGCACCCCGGCTGGTCGCCTGGATGCAGAACTCGCTCTGGAGCCCGGCGACGATGACCTGGTCGACCCCGAGCCCGCGAAGGGTCTCCGCCAGTCCCGGGTTGGCGGCGAAGGTGTCGCCCACCTCCTTGCGCAGCACGATCTCGCCCGGGAGCGGGAGCCAAAACCAGCTCCCACCCCTCGGTATGGGGTTCGTCGGGAGATCCCGGCGGTCCGTCGTTCTGGACGTGGACGACGGTCGCCCCCGCCGTCCTGGCGTGGGCCAGCAGGGTCGCAAGCGTCAGCCGGAGCTCGGTCGCGGCTGGGATCGGAGCGTCTCCCTCGAGCATGTTGCGCTGGGCGTCAACCAGGAGCAGGGCAATCGTCATGGCGCCATCATTGCGTGGAGCGCCACACGACGTCTGTGAAACGATGTCGAGGCGGAATGCCCGACGGATGAGGGGGGTTTGCTCTACCTAATGCGGACGATTGCCAGTGACCGAGACTTGATGCACCGGCGCCGGTGGGCGACCCTCGGCGTCCTCTGCCTGAGCTTGATGGTGATCGGTCTCGACAACACCATCCTGAACGTCGCTCTACCCACGCTCGGCCGCCAACTGCACGCCAGCACGAGCTCACTGCAGTGGATCGTCGATGTCTACACCCTCGTCTTCGCCGGGCTGCTGCTCACGGCTGGCTCGCTCGGCGATCGCTTTGGCCGCTACAAGACACTGGCGCTGGGCCTGCTGCTCTTCGGACTGGGCTCGCTGGCGTCGGCCCTGTCGGGCTCGACGGCCATGCTCATTGCCACCCGGGCGTTCATGGGCATCGGCGGCGCGTTCATCATGCCGTCCACCCTGTCGATCATCACCAACGTCTTCACGAATCCCGTCGAGCGGGGCAAGGCCATCGGCATCTGGGCCGGGGTGGCGGCGCTCGGCATCGGCATCGGTCCAGTCGCGGGCGGGTTCCTGCTCAGCCACTTCTATTGGGGTTCGGTCTTCTTCGTCAACCTTCCGATCGTGGCCGTGGCGCTCATCGGCGGGTGGTTCCTCGTTCCCGATTCGAAGGACCCGACGGCGCCCCGGCTCGATCCGATCGGGGCCCTGTTGTCGATCGTGGGCCTGGCATCAGTCCTTTGGGCAGTCATCGAGGCACCCACCAGGGGATGGGGATCGACGAGCACCGTGGCCGGCTTGGTGTTCGGAGCGCTCGTGTTGGGCGGCTTCGTGTGGTGGGAACTGCGCTACTCGAGCCCCATGCTCGACATGCGGTTCTTCAAGAATCCCCGGTTCACGGCGGCCAGCATGGCGGTCGCCCTGACGTTCTTCTCGCTCTTCGGGTCGCTGTTCCTGCTGACGCAGTACCTCCAATCGGTCCACGGGTACAGCCCGCTCAAGGCGGGCGCCCTGCTCATCCCGCAGGCCGCGGTATTGATGGTCGTGGCGTTTTCGTCGGCCAACTTGACCCAGCGCTTCGGAAACAAGCTGGTCGTCGGCTTCGGGCTCCTCATTGTCGCCATTGCCCTCGCGGCATTCGCGGGTTTGTCGGCCAATGCGCCGCTGTGGCAGATCATCGCGGTCACCGTCGTGATGGCGGTCGGCATGGGCAACGTCATGGCGCCGGCAACGGACTCCATCATGGGTTCGCTCCCTCGCGAGAAGGCGGGCGTCGGCTCGGCCATGAACGACACCACCCGCCAGACCGGCGGTGCCATCGGGGTGGCCGTGCTGGGCTCGATTCTCGCGTCCAAGTACCGGGGGACGATCGCGGCCGACGCCCGGGCGCATCACCTCCCATCCGCAGTTGTCGACGCGATCCGCTCGGACGTGGGCGGGGCGCTGCGCGCCGCTCGCACACCCCTTGGTGCCCCGTACTCCGAGACGATCGGGTCGATCGCCCGCCACAGTTTCGTCACCGCCTTCCACATGGCTTCCCTCGTCGGGGCGCTCGTGCTCCTGCTGGCCGCCATCGGTGTCTTCAAGTGGCTCCCGGCGCGAGCGAGCGACGACGCCCGCCCCCCGAGAACCGGTGTCACCCCCAAGGTCGAGGTGCCATCGGCGGCCACTGACGCCATCTCGGTGGGCGCTCCGGTCCTGCCCCAGGATCGGCTGCCGGTCGCCGAGGCCGAGCGCCACTGAACACCGCGCCGCCCGGGCCCGGGGATCCGTCGCCCTGGGTCACTCGATTCGCTCCCCTCATCCCCGCCGGTCCGATCCTCGATGTGGCCTGCGGCCGCGGCCGCCACGCCCGGTTCTTTCTCGAACAGGGGAGGGCGGTGGTCGCCGTTGACCGGGACCTCTCGGGCATCGCCGATCTCCTGGGCGATCCGGCGTTGGAGGCAGTGGCGACCGATCTGGAGGACGGCCGGCCCTTTTCCCTGGCCGGTCGGCAGTTCGCGGGCGTGATCTGTACCAACTATCTCCACCGGCCGCTCCTGCCGGCGCTCGTCGCCGCCGTGGGTCCCGGCGGTGCCCTCCTGTATGAAACCTTCAGCGAGGGCCATCAGCGCTTCGGGCCGCCGCACCGGCCCGAGTACATCCTCCGGCCGGGCGAGCTCGTGGACGCGGTCGCCGGTCAGCTGACGGTGCGGGCCCATGAGGAGGTCCTGGTCCATCGGCCCAGCCCGGCGATGGTGCAGCACATCGCGGCCGTGCGTGACGAACCCCCGACGTGAGGCGCGGCCGGCTCAGGCGGCGCGAATGCCGTGCTCGGCCAGCGGGCCAACGGCGAGGCCCCGCCCGGCGAACAGCTCGGCCATGGGCGCCAGGGCGCCCACGGTGGCCCGCCAGCTGTCCGGTGCCGAAGTGCAGTCGGAGTCGTGCAGCAGCACCGTGGCGCCGGGCCGGAGCCCGCCCGCGATATCGGCGACGACCGTCGATGGGGTCGCCTCGGCCCGCCAGTCGCGTCCCCACGTCGTCCACAAGACCGGTCGCAGCCTCAGGTGGCGGGCCGCGGTCAGGCTGCCCGCCGAGAGCGCCCCGTAGGGAGGACGAAACCAGACCGGAGCCACGCCCGTCGCCTCGGCGATGCTGTCATAGGCCCGGGCGACGTCGTCGCGGATCGCTCCGGGCGTGCGATGGAGATGGCTTCGGTGCTCGTCGCCGTGCACGCCGACCTCGTGGCCCCGCGCCGTCAGCTCGGCCGCCAACGAGGGGGTCCGTCGGACCATGGGGCCGAGGAGGAAAAAGGTGGCTCGCCAACCGAGGACGTCCAGCTGGTCCAAGATGGCCGGGGTCGATACCGGATCGGGGCCGTCGTCGAACGTGAGGGCCACATGGTCGGATCGGCCAACGCCGGCGAGCGAGGGCGTGGCCCAGCATCGCAGTCCTCGCCACGTCGTGACGGCCGGAAGGAGATGGCCAGCCGCGACACCGGCGACGCCGGCGGCAAAGGCGCCGCCGCCGACCAGCAGGACCTGACCAGTCCTCAAACCAGGTCCGCCAGGGGGGCTCCCGACAGGTTGGCGGCCGACAGGTTGTTTGCGAGTTGGGACAGCATGTCGTGCAACTGCTGGTTCGTCGACTTGCTCCCGTTGACCAGGTAGGTGTGCCGGGCGGTGAGGGGAACCAGCGCGTCTTCGTCGGCCGGCTCGAGGATCCGGTTGGGCACGACCGTCTTGTTGTGGGCGCCGTAGGAGGCCATCAGGTCGAAGGCGTTCACACGCCGGCCCGGGACGAACACCTTGACCGGCTGGCCGGCGATGCGGGCCAGCTCTTGGCTGGCAGCCACGTCCCCGTTGGCCCGGGTCCACGGGGACTGCGCGATTCGGTGGCCCTGGCTATTGATGCGCCGCCCCGCGCCGCCGTTCTCGACGTCGATACCGAGGCCCACCAGGCGCTGTATGTCGGCCGGATCCTTGGCTGCGGTTTGCTCGTCGACGACGGCGGAGGCGTTGAGATCGGCGAGCTGTTGGGCGATGACGGGACTCGTGAGTTGGGACTCCGCCAACCGCACGCCGATGTAGGCCACGTTGCCCGAGTGGCTGCGAGGGTGGGCCACGCCGGCGCCGTAGGCGGTGGCGACACCGACGCCGGAGGTGAGGGCCGCCCAGATGAGCGGCACCGCGGCAACCAGCGCCGCGATGCGCGCCACCGCCAGCGACGGCCTCCGGGGCCGGCCCCGCGGTGGCGGGGCGGCCGCTCCATCGGTACCGGTCGGCTCCAGCGCCTCTTCGCCGTCTGCGGGGTCGCCAGCCGCGGCCGCGCCCGCGCTCAGAGCCACGATGTCCGCCGGCTCCGGCTCCGGCTCGGTGCCGGTGCTCGCTGTGGGGCGGCCGTTGTCGTGGCCGGCGCTGCGCGGGCCGGCCTTGGCGGATCCGATCGGCACGATGGGAGCCAGCTCACCGTATCCGTCGTCCGCGCCTGCCAGGAGCGCCCGCAACTCCTCGGCGGGATCGAAATCAACTCGATCTGCGACGCCGGCGACCTGGTCGAGGTCGGCTTCGCCGTACCCCGCGGCGACCGCGGCCAGTAGGTCGCGATCGGCCAGCCGGGCCGCCCCGACGACCGCCGCGTGCTGCACGTAGCGGGTCGGGTCGGCCACGAACATGGCCTTGCCCGCCGTGACCATGGCTTGTCGGGCGGGGCCGGGTTTGGTCACGTCGTCGAGGAAGGCGAGCAGTTGCTGGCCGTTGCGCGCCACCCGGCTGACGCCCGCGTCCTGCATCTCGGCCGTGTTTTCCTTGCCATGCCCGGCGATCGGACGGAAGCTGATGATCGGCAACCCCACCGACAGCGCCTCCATGGCGGTCAACCCGCCGGCATTTTCGACCAGCGCGTCGGCGGCCGCCATCAAGGCCGGCATGTCGTCGGTCCAGCCCAGGACCCGGCCGCCGGGGAGCCGGCTCAGCCGTTCTCGCAGTCGTTCGTCCCGGCCGCAGACCACGACCGGCACGAACCGCCTGCTGCCCGCGATGATCCGGAAGGTGCGGGAGACGTCACCGACACCCCACGACCCCGACACGATGAGCACGGCGCGGTCGTGGGCCGAAAGCCCCAACTGCGCCCGGGCGGCGGCGCGATCGTGGGGCTCTGCGAAGCGTCCCGACACCATCGGGCCGGTCGCGATTGACGGCCGACCGCTTTTCGCCTCGGCCTGGGCCGCGGGGTGCGGATGGACGGCCAGGTTGAGGTCGATCCCTCGGTGGGTCCACAACGGGTGGACTCCGAAGTCGGTGATGAAGTTGATGGTCGGGACCTGGAGCCGGTCCGCCAGGCGTAGCTCGCCGAGTACGACCGAGGTCAGCGGGTAGGTCGACACGACGACGTCGGCGTGGAAGTCGGTGGCCCACTGCACCAGGTGAGGGCCGGTGAGGCGGGTCATGAAACGACCGATTGGCGGGCAGAGGCCGGGCGCACGGTAGAGGAGCCGGTACGTGAGGTCGTAGCTCCACGCCATGTACTTCATCTGGAACTCGTAGCTGGACTTGAGGAGGTCGCCGATCCGCAGCGGCGGCGACGTGAGAAAGTCCCGCATCTCGGCTTCGTGGCCCTCGGCCTTCAGTCGCCGGACCAACTCGCGGGCGGCGCCATCGTGACCCGCGCCCATGCTGGCCGAGACCACGAGAACGCGGGTCTGCACGGGGGAGAGGATAGCGTTCGGTGCCTTCTCCGCTTCGATTTACTTACCGACTGGCCGTAAAAACTGTGACCCCGTGACGATCAGCGTCGAGACATTCGTGTGTTCGGTCCGGGGTCACGTCACGCCGGCCGCGAATGTTGCCGTCCTCGTCGCCGAGGAGCACGGTTTCGGGATCGATGTCCATCCCACCTGGCGGATCTGCCGGTGCCTGCGCTGCGACGTCTGGGTCGGGGTGGCGCCGCCCGACCCGGCAGAACATGATCGGCTGCCGCCGTTCGAGGCGCTCGACGTCCCGAGGCGAGGCAAGGCCCTGCGCCAGGCTGTGATCCTGCGGCTCATCGCGATCGAACGGGCCATCCATGCCGTGATCTTCGCCGCCATCGTGGGCCTCGGCCTGCTGTTGCGCAGCCACCTGGCGAGCGCCCAGAGCTCGGTTCGCAACTACCTCGAGACCCTGGCGCGCAACGAGGCGCAGACCGGACGGGCCAATAACCACAGCATCGTGGCCCAGGAGGGGACCAAGTTCCTCCACCTCAGAAGCTCGACCCTCGAGCTGTTGGTCATCACCGCTGCGGTCTACGCCATCATCGAAGGGACCGAGGCGGTCGGGCTGTGGTACGAGAAGCGCTGGGCCGAGTACCTGACCGCGGTGGCGACCGCGGGTTTCATTCCCTTCGAGGTTCGCGAACTGATGAAGAAGGTGACAGTCGTCCGCGTGGGCGCCCTGGTCGTGAACCTCGCCATCATGGGCTACCTGGTGTACGCCAAACATCTCTTCGGCGTGGGTCGCAAGCGGGCCGAGGCCCGTCTCGCCTCCTCCGCCGCCGATCGCTCGGACTTTTCCCCCCCGTTCTAGAGCCCAGATATACCGTGAGGGCATGCGAGTGCCGCTCACCATCGACCATTTCCTCCGCCGGGGCGCCCTGGTATACGGGGATCGCACCGCCGTCGTCGACGAGCCCGGGAGGCCCGGGTCGTTCGGCGCCATCACGTACCGGGAACTCGCCGATCGGGCCCGGGGCATGGCCCGGGCGCTGCACGAGATGGGCGTGGAGCACGGCGAGCGGGTCGCGGTCGTAAGTCCCAACGCGGCCCGGATGTTGACCGCCTTCTACGGCGTGAGCGGCTACGGGCGGGTGCTCGTCCCGATCAACTTCCGGCTCAACGCCGAGGAGGTGCAGTACATCGTCGAGCATTCCGGCGCGTCGGTGCTCCTGGTCGACCCCGAGTTCGACGAGGCGCTCGGTGCGGTAACGGCCAAGGAACGCATCGTGCTCGACGGCTACGCGGACCGCGAGCTGTTCGCGCCGCTGCCCGAGGGGTCGGGGTCCGGGTCGGGGGACTGGGACACCTGGGAGCCCGACGAGGACGCCACGGCCAGCATCAACTACACCAGCGGTACGACGGCGCGCCCCAAGGGCGTGCAGCTGACCCATCGCAACTGCTGGCTGAACGCTGCCATCTTCGGGTGGCAGGCCACGGTCACGGATCGGGACGTGTATCTGCACACGCTGCCGATGTTCCACTGCAACGGGTGGGGCATGCCGTATGCGGTGACGGCCATGGGCTGCCCGCAGGTGGTGCTGCGCAAGGTCGACGGCGCCGAGATCCTCCGGCGGATTACCGAGTACGGAGTCACGCTGCTGTGCGGCGCCCCCGCGGTCGTGGCGGCGGTGCTCGATGCCGCGACCCGGCGACGGGCGCGGGGCGAAGAGGTGGCCGGGCGGGGGCGGGTGCGCATCATCGTGGCCGGGGCGCCACCGCCGTCGAAGGTGATCGAGCGGGTGGAGACCGAGCTTGGTTGGGAGTTCATCCAGATTTACGGGCTGACGGAAACGGCGCCCCTGCTCACCATGAACCGTGCGCCGGCGGAGTGGGACTCGTTGTCGGTGGAGGAACGGTCGCGGCGACTGTCACGAGCCGGGGTGCCCGCGGTCGGCGTCGCCATGGACGTGTCCCCCGATGGCGAGGTGCTGGCACAGGCCAACCATGTGTACGCCGGGTACTGGGAGCAACCGGCGGAGACGGCGGCGGCGATGGAGGACGGGTGGTTTCACACCGGCGACGGGGGCAGCATCGAAGAGGGCGGGTACCTGGTCATCTCCGACCGGAAGAAGGACGTCATCATCAGCGGCGGGGAGAACGTTTCCTCGATCGAAGTAGAGGATTGCTTGTACCAACACCCCGCCGTCGCCGAGGTGGCGGTAATCGGGATCCCGAGCGAGAAGTGGGGCGAGACGGTGACCGCCCTGGTGGTGTTGCGGCCCGGGTCGAGCGCCGACGAGGGAGAGCTCATCGAGTTCACCCGAGCCCGGCTGGCCCATTTCAAGTGCCCGACGTCGGTCGAGTTCCGCGACAGCTTGGTGCGCACCGCGACCGGCAAGCTGCAGAAGTTCAAGCTGCGTCAGCCGTATTGGGAGGGCCGGGAGCGCCGGGTCAACTGACGGCGGTTGGGGGCCGGTGCGAAGCCGGAGCGATGGCGGCTGGGCCGCTACCGGCGACCGCCGAGGCGGCGATCGGCGATCAGGTCGGCCACCAACCCGGTCCAACCGGTCTGGTGTGACGCCCCGAGACCTTGGCCGTTGTCGCCGTGGAAGTACTCGTGGAAGGGGATGAGGCCCTGCCAGAGCGGATTGTCCTGGAAGACCGCCTGGTCACCCAGCACCGGGCGATGACCGTCGGGGCCCGGGAGGAACAGGGCCACCAATCGCCGCGCCAACTCGTCGGCCACCTCGTCCAAGGTGGCCTGGTGGCCTGATCCGGTGGGGAACTCGACCGTGAAGTCCTCACCGAGGCTCGAGTCGAACCTCCCGAGCGCCTCGATCAGCAGGTAGTTCAGGGGGAACCACACCGGCCCCCGCCAGTTGGAGTTGCCGCCGAAGAGATAGTTGGTCGACTCGGCCGGCTCGTAGTCGAGCCGGCTCACCACCCCGCCCAGGTCCAAGGTGACGGGCTGGTCGCCGTGACGGCGGGACAACGACCGCAACCCGTAGGGCGAGAGGAGTTCTGCCTCGTCGAGCACCCGGCTCAGGATGCGTCGGAGGTGCACCGGGCTCACGACCGACAGCAGCCGGGCATCGCGTGCTCGGGGGTCGGCGATGTGGGCCACGCAGTTGGCGTACGCCGGCTTGTTGGTCAGGAACCATCGCATCCGGGCCGCGAACCCCGGCAGGCGCTCCAGCGTCGTCGCGTCGAGCCGGGTGACGGCGAACAGGGAAACCAATCCGACCATCGAGATCGCCCGGATGGGCAGGTCGGTACCGTCTTGGAGGTTGAGCACGTCGTAGAAGAAGCCGTCCTCTTCGTTCCACAGGCCCTGGGTGCGCGTCGCCGAAGCGATGTACACGAAGTGCTCGAAGAACTTGGTGGCCACGTCCTCGTACACGCCGTCGTGCACCGCCAGCGTCAGGGCGATCTCCAGCAGGTTGAGGCAGTACATGGCCATCCAGGCGGTGCCGTCGGACTGTTCGAGGCGCCCGGCGACGGGGAGCGGTTTGGAGCGGTCGAACAACCCGATGTTGTCCAGGCCGAGGAAGCCGCCCTCGAAGACGTTGAGGCCCTCGGCATCCTTGCGGTTCACCCACCAGGTGAAGTTCAGCACCAGCTTGTGAAAGATCCGTTCCAGGAACGCCAGGTCCCCGGGTCCCTCGTCGCCCCGTGCGGTGCGGGCGGCCGCATCGATCTCGAAGACGCGCAGGGCGGCCCACGCTTGTACCGGGGGGTTCACGTCGTCGAAGGACCACTCGTAGGCGGGCAACTGGCCGTTGGGGTGCATGAACCACTCCCGGCCCAGCATGATCAGTTGGGACTTGGCGAACTCCGGATCGAGGTGGGCCAGGGCCACACAGTGGAAGGCCAGGTCCCAGGCGGCGTACCACGGGTACTCCCATGCGTCGGGCATGGAGATGACGTCGTGGTTGTTCAGGTGCGACCAGGCGCTGTTGCGGCCCCGCCGCCGCGATTCCGGCGGTGGGGGCTGGCTTTCGTCGCCGTCGAGCCAGCGTTCGACGTCGTAGTGGAAGAACTGCTTGCACCAGATCATCCCGGCAAAGGCCTGGCGCATGACGGAGCGTTCGTCGCCCGTCGCGTCGAGGGGTGCCAAGGAGTCGTAGAACTCGTCGGCCTCGGCCCGGCGGTCGTGCACGACCTGGTCGAAGTCGGCCCCGAGCCCGACCAGCGACCCCGTTGCGTCGGTTTCGCCGGTCGCGCCCGCCACGCCCGGCGCGTTCCCCGCCCCTGCCCCATCGCCGGCCTCGTCCTCGGGTGAAGACGAGAACCGCAGGCGGATCTCCGCCTCGCCTCCCGCGGGCACGGTCAGGTGGTAGCGCAGCGAGGCTTTGGTGCCCTCGTTGGCCGGGTTGACGGTGGCGGCGCCGTTGATCACGTGCTCGGCGATGCCGTCCTTCGGAAACGCAGGGCTGTCCGTCGCTCCCCAGAGCGACGCGGCGTTGGACTCGTTGTCGCAGAACAGGGCGTCCGCGGGCACCGGGCCGGTGGCGCGCAGGACCCTTTTTCCCAACTTGTGTTGCTCTGCGACCAGCGTCGCACCGTCGGGTCCAGTGGCGGCCAGCCTGATCACCGGCTTGTGACCGCCGGGTCGCCACGACCACAGGTTGCGGAACCAGACCGTTGGCAGGACGTCGATCGTCGCCTCGTCAGGCCCGGCGTTGCGCACGGTGATGCGCCACAACAGGTCCTCGGGCCCCGCTTTGGCCCACTCGACTTCGACGATCCAGAATCGGTCCTCGGCGAAGATGCCGGTGTCCACCAGCTCGTATTCGCGGTCGAGCCGGCTGCGGCGGCGGTTCTCGGCGAGGAGGTCCTCGTACGGGAACCGGCCCTGGGGGTAGTGGTAGCGCCAGCGGAGGTAGGACGCGGTGGGTGTGGCGTCGAGGAACCACCAGTACTCCTTGGCGTCCTCGCCGTGGTTGCCCTGCGCTCCGGTCAGCCCGTACATCCGTTCTTTGAGGATTGGATCCCGCCCGTTCCAGAGTGACAAGGCGAGGCACATGAGCTGGTTGTCGTCGCACATGCCCGCCATGCCGTCGTCGCTCCACCGATACGCCCGGCGGTGGGCGTGCTCGAAGGGGAAGAACTCCCACGCCGAGCCGTCGGCGCTGTAGTCCTCCCGGACCGTTCCCCAGGCCCGATCGGCCAGGTAGGGCCCCCAGCTGCGCCAAGGTGCGGCGCCGCGGTCGGCCTCGGCCAGCCGGGCCCGCTCCGCCCCACCGCCGGCGCAGCGGTTCCACACCCGCGCCGCCCGAGCTGCCGGAACCACTACCTGCCTGCATGTGTTGATCGTTGCTCACTGCGTCTCGTTCTGCACGCGATCTGACCAAAAGAGCGACGCCGTCGGCGGTAATCTCGCGTCCTGACGCAGAAGACTCATCGAAGTTGCGTGCCTGCGGAACAACTTCACTCGCAATGGCGTTACCATCGTCGTACTTACACCATTACAGAAGTAGGTGGTCATGGCTACGCTTGACACTTCGACCCTTCCCCTCGTCCCCCTGAACGCCGGGGTCGTGCTTCCCGGCATGATCGTGACCTTGGCGCTGGAGACCCCTGAGGCCCAGGCGGGGGTGGACGCCGCTACCGGTTCGCACAACCTCGTCGTCCTTGTTCCTCGCATCTCCGAGGGCGACGACACCGGCGCCGCCACCTATGCACGAGTGGGCACCGTGGCGAAGATCGAAAACGTCGCCGACATGCCCGGCGGCTACCGCGCCGCCATGGTGCGGGGTATGCACCGCGCCGTCATCGGTGCGGGCATAGCCAGCACCGGCAACGCGCTGTGGGTCTCACTGGAGCGGGCCGAGGAGACCGGTGCCGACACCGAGCGGTCGTCCCAGCTGGCCCGGGAATACCGCGTCGTCGTGGAGAGCATCCTCGAGCAGCGCGGCGCCCGGCGTTTTGCCGAGTTGCTGCACGGCGTGACCGAACCGGGCGCCGTTGCCGACACGGCGGGCTACTGGCCCGACCTGTCGATCGAGCGCAAGGTCGAACTGTTGGAAACCCTCGACGTCGAGCTCCGGCTGGAGAAGGCCGTCCGCTGGGTCCGTGACCTGCTGGGCGAGCTGGAACTGAAGGAGCGCATCCGCAGCGACGTCGCCGATGGCATGGAGAAGACGCAGCGGGAGTTCCTGCTGCGCCAGCAGATGGCCGCCATCCGCAAGGAACTGGGCGAGCTCGACGAGAACGGCGGCAGCGACGACTACCGCAAGAAGCTCGAGACCCTGGCCGCCCCCGACGCCGTTCGCAGCACGGTGGAGAAGGAAATCGACCGGCTGGAGCGCACCAGCGACCAGAGCCCCGAGTCCGGCTGGATCCGGACCTGGCTCGACACCATCTTCGAGCTGCCGTGGGGCCACCAGTCCGACGACCGCCTCGAAGTGAGCGCGGCTCGGGCGGTGCTCGACGCCGACCACACCGGCCTCGACGACGTCAAGGACCGGATCGTGGAGTACCTGGCGGTCCGCAAGCTGCGCGACGAGCGGGGCCTCGACGCCCTCGACCAGGCCGACGACAACGTCGGCGGATTGAGCGGGCCGAGCGTCAGCCGCCGGGGAACGGGCGGGATGATCCTGTCGCTGGTCGGTCCGCCAGGCGTGGGCAAGACCAGCCTGGGGGAGTCGGTTGCCCGGGCCATGGGCCGGCGTTTCGTGCGGGTCGCCTTGGGCGGCGTGCGTGACGAGGCCGAGATCCGGGGTCACCGGCGCACCTACGTCGGCGCCATGCCGGGGCGCATCGTGCGGGCCCTCAAGGAGGCCGGCACCATGAACCCCGTCGTGTTGCTCGACGAGGTCGACAAGCTCGGAGCCGACTGGCGGGGCGATCCCTCCTCGGCGCTGCTCGAGGTGCTCGACCCGGCCCAGAACCACACGTTCCGGGACCACTACCTCGACGTCGACCTGGACCTGTCCAACGTGCTGTTCCTCGCCACCGCCAACATGGCGGAACAGATTCCCGGCGCCTTGCTCGACCGCATGGAGGTCGTGCATCTCGACGGCTACACCGAGGACGAGAAGGTCGCCATCGCCCGTGACCACCTGCTGGCCCGCCAACTCCGGGCCAACGGGCTGACCGCCAGCGAGGTCGTCATCAGCGACGAGGCGATGCGGACCATCGTGACCGACTACACCCGTGAGGCCGGCGTGCGGTCGCTGGAGCGCCAGCTGGGCAAGCTGCTGCGCAAGGCGGCCACCAAGCTGGCGGCGTCGCAGGAGCCGGCGACCAACGATGTCGTGGCAACCGGGCCGATCGTCGTCAACCCCGACGACGTGCGGATCTGGCTGGGCCGGGCGCGCTACTTCTCCGAAGTGGCCGAACGCACCTCAGTGCCGGGTGTGGCGACCGGGCTGGCCGTGACCGGAGCCGGCGGCGACGTGTTGTTCGTCGAGGCCACCGGCATGGACGGCGATTCCGGGCTGACCATCACCGGCCAGCTGGGCGACGTCATGAAGGAGTCGGCCGAAATCGCCCTCTCCTACGTGCGCTCCCACGCGGCGGCGCTCGACCTGCCCGCCGGTGCCTTCGAGCGGCGGCGGTTCCACGTGCACGTGCCGGCCGGCGCCATCCCCAAGGACGGCCCGTCGGCCGGGGTCACCATGACCACGGCGCTCGTGAGCCTGCTCACCGAACGTGCCATCCGCCCCGAAGTCGGCATGACCGGTGAAATCACCCTGCAAGGCAAGGTGCTCCCGATCGGCGGGGTCAAGCAGAAGGTGCTGGCGGCCCATCGGGCCGGTCTCACCGAAGTCATCCTTCCGGCCCGCAACGGCCCCGACCTCGACGACGTGCCCGAGGCCGTTCGGGAGCAGATGACATTCCACCTGGCGTCGGACATTTCCGAAGTTCTGGCCCACGCCCTGGTGGCGTAAGAGTTGGGAAAAGGCCTCCCCGGTCCCAGTCGATTCGGCTGGGAGGGGAGGCCTTTTCGCGCTTAGCAAAAGGTGGGAATGGGCAAAACCCTTGCAACAGAAGCAGATCTCGCATGCGAAGGCGCGAATCTCTTATGCTGCAAGGGAACTGCCTGCCCTGATCGACGTTGGCGCGTTGTACGGCAGGCAACTTCCCCATATCAAGGAGGCAGTCGGTGAACAGATCAGAGCTCGTTGATTCGGTCGAAACGGCCACGGGACTCGACCGGCGTCAGTCAGAAAGCGCCGTAAAGGCAGTAGTCGACGCCGTGATCGGGGAGATCAAGTCCGGGGGGAAGGTTTCGATTTTCGGCTTCGGGACATTCACCCCGACCTCACGCGCGGCTCGCGTGGGGCGCAACCCCCAGACCGGGGCCGCGGTCAACATCGCGGCCAGCACGGGCGTGAAGTTCTCGCCCGCCACGGCGCTGAAGGCACTGCTCAATCCCAAGCCCGCAGCCAAGAAGTCGGCGGCGAAGAAGGCGTCGGCTCCCGCCAAGAAGGGCGCGGCGGCGGCCGCGGCTCCGGCCCCCGCAGCGAAGAAGGCCTCGGCCTCGGCCTCGGCTTCGGCGAAGAAGTCCGAATCGTCGAAGAATGCGGCCCCGGCCAAGAAGTCGGCCAAGAGTTCCAAGAAGAAGTAGCCGCTACAACTTCGACATCAGCTTGAACGCCTCGCCTTGGGCGAGGCCGGCCAAGGCGCCGTGCTCGGCGAGCCGCTCGCGCACCTGGGCTCGAAATCCCTGGACTTCGTCCTCCGCGGCCGGGTCGTCGATGCCCATCGTGGAGCGGAACTGGCTGGTGTGGGCCAGAAGTGCGGCCACTTTGGCGTCGAAGTGGGCCGCCACGTCCTCGACGTGGTCGGGTTCGTCGGCCTCCCACAAGAGCAGCGCGGTCGGTCGGTGCGGCGTGACGCCCTGCTCGGGCGAGATCTGCTCGGGGAAGAAATGCGGGTCACGGGCGGCAACGATCCCGTCGGTCACGAGGAACCCGGCGTTGCGGTGGTCGGGATGGAGGCGGTACCGGCGCCACGGGTCGTGGCCGAGTACCACGTCGGGGCGGAGCTTTCTGATCCAGTACGCGACCTGCCACCGCTGCCGGGGGCCCGCCTCGAGCTCGCCGTCGGGCCAGCCGAGGAAGACGACGTCGCCGGTGCCGCCGAGGGCACGCGAGGCGGCGCGTTGTTCGGCCTGGCGGGTGGCGACCAGGGCGGCGGTGTCGGCCTCGGGGTCCCAGGTCCCCTTGGAGCCATCGGTGCAGATCAGGTGGTGGATGCGGCATCCGGCATCGGCCCATTTGGCGAGGGTGCCGCCGCAGCCGAATTCCACGTCGTCGGGGTGGGCGGCGATCGCCAGCGCCGAGGCGGGCACCGCAAGATTGATCGAGATCGTCACGGTTGGGGTTCGGGCGTCAAGGTGTTGAGGTCGCCCGGCAGGTCGACGTCCCACGACAGCGTGGACGAGCGTTCCACTCGGGTGGCCAACCCCAGCCGCCGTGCTTCGGCCAGGTGGCGGCCGAAGGAGCCCGGTCCGTAGGAGAACACGAACCCGCAATCGGTCGGCACCCCGATCACCGTCGTACCTTCCTCTCGCCGGTCGGGCACGAGCGTCAGCCCCGGCCAGTCCCCGACCCAGGTCAGGTCGTCGGCGTGGGGCAGGTCGGAGTGGGCCACGGTCACGTGCGCCACGCCGAGTGCCGCCAGGCGTCGTACTCCGTCCTGGACGGCGTGGTTGAGCCCCCGCTCGGGAGCCCAGACCACGAGTGCCCCCTGTCCGCGCGCCCAGCTGGCCACCGCGGTGTCGTCACACACCACCGCCACGGGAAGCTCCCGTGCGGCGCGCACCACCCGTTCGGCCATCGCCTGGGCGAGTTCGGCCCGCTGCCGCGGGGACAGCGCGGGGGCCAGGCGCAGTTTGGCCACCGAAAAGTCCTTGACCGGGATCAGCACCGCTCGCGGCCCGAGTCGCAACCGGCTCGCAAGCGCAGCCACGAACCGAGTGTACGGCCGACGCCGCCGCTGCGAGCCGTCGGGTGCGCGCGGCGCAGGGTCCTCCGATACCTTGGGCCTCCGATGTCGGCACGCGTGGCAGTGATCGGGGCCGGGTCGTGGGGCTCGGCCGCCGCGTGCCTGGCGAGCCGAAACGTTGCGACCGTGCTGTGGGCCCGCAGCCCCGAGCTGGCCGAGGAAATGGCCCGGACTCACGTCAACCGGCGATACCTTCCCGAGTACGCCTTGCACGACCGCCTTGCGGTCACATCGTCGCTGGCGGAGGCGCTCGACGGCACCGAGTTTGTGGTCATGGCCGTCCCATCGCACGGCTTCCGTGACGTCCTGACCGAGGCGTTGCCCCTGATCGTGCCGGGGGCGCCCGTCGTCAGTCTCAGCAAAGGGGTCGAACAGGGCAGCCTCAAGCGCATGACCGAGGTCGTGGCCGAGCTGTTGCCCGGCCATCCGACCGGGGTGCTGACCGGGCCCAACCTGGCCAAGGAGATCATGGCCGGCCGCCCCGCGGCGAGCGTGATCGCCATGACCGACGCCGGGGTGGCCGACGACCTGCAACAGGTGTTCAGCACCCCGAGTTTCCGGGTGTACACCAACCCCGACGTGGTCGGCTGCGAGGTGGCCGGCGCCCTGAAGAACGTGATGGCGCTGGCCGCAGGCATGTCTGAAGGCATGGGCCTGGGCGACAACACCAAGGCCGCCCTCATGACCCGCGGCCTGGCCGAGCTCACCCGCCTCGGGGTGGCGCTGGGCGGCAGCCCCCTGACGTTCATCGGCCTGGCGGGCATGGGCGACCTGGTGGCGACGTGCATGAGCCAGCAGAGCCGCAACCGCCACGTGGGTGTGGAGCTGGGCCGGGGCCGCCACATCGACGACATCATCGCCGAGATGCACATGGTCGCCGAAGGGGTCAAGACGTCGCGGGCCGTGGTGGCACTGGCGGAGCGCCTCGACCTGGAGTTGCCGATCGCGGCGCAGGTGGCGGCCGTCGTCAACGGCGACAAGACGGCGGCCGACGTGATCCCGGCGCTGATGATGCGCCAGGTGCGCGCCGAGATGTACGGCATCGACGGTCATTGAGGCAGCGACAGCGTTAGCTACTAAGGCGCCGCGGCGCCGTGTCTCACCACGGAGGTGGACCGTGGTCGCTAGGGACCGATCCAGCGATGACCGGGCGAATCGGGATCAAAGTCCGACCAGAATTGGTGATAGCAGGCCGAGAATTCCGCACGAGAGAGGTTTCCGTCGCTGTTCGTGTCAAAGCCCCCGAATGCTCGGTCGATATCGGTGTCTTCCGCCAGCCCGAGCGCCGAGAGCCAATCGGTGTATTCCTCCTTGGTAATATGCCCGTCACCGTCGGCATCGATCACCTCATAAAGGGTCGTGACCCATTCCTCAAATGGCCACGGGAGCCCCTCATCGGCCGCCTGTCGCATGCCCGCCGTGACTTGCAGCGAGGCGGCGCGGAAATCGTCCCGTGACACACGGCCGTCGTCGTCTGTCCCCGAGATGGCTGCCAACTGGCTCCATGTGTTGCCCAGCTGTTCGCCGAAGGCGGCCAAGGCTGGAGCGTCGGGTGATTCTCCTCGTATCTCGGCCAAGGTCTTGATGTGTCTGGTGAAGGAAGAGCGGGTCAGATACTCGTCGCCTCGGGCGTAGCCGTCGAAGACACGGTCGTAGCGGGCCAGCTGGATATCTTCCACGTCAGGTTTCCTTTCACGTCACGCGACTTCAGACACGGCTCGGTCGATGCACGATACAAGCTGTACAACCGTTTTGCCCAGATTCGCTCCGTCCAAGGAGTCAGGCCGGGAAATCGACACAGGCATTTGAAATCGGCATAAAGGGTGGGCGGGTTCCGTTCGGCGCCCGATCTCGATGTCGGCGCGCTCAAGGCGCTCGCCGTCGATACGGTGACGGCGTGCGAATCGCCTTTGGTACCGACGAGGCCACCGCCCTCACCGACGCGATCGTGGCCAAGCTCAAGGGCATGGGCCACGACGTCGCCGTGGCGGCCGACGGGATCGACTGGCCCGACGCGGGCCGACGGGTCGGTCAGGCCGTGGCGGGTGGCGACGCCGACGCGGGCGTGGTGTGCTGCTGGACGGGGACCGGCGTGGCGATGGCGGCCAACAAGGTCCCCGGCGTTCGTGCCGCCCTGTGCACCGATGCCGAGACGGCTCGGGGGGCCCGCCGCTGGAACGACGCCAATGTCCTTGCCATGGGCCTGCGGCTGACGTCGCCCGATGTGGCCGCCGAGATGCTCGAGGCGTTCCTTACGACGGGCCCCGACGAGGGCGAAGCGCCGCTGATCGAACGCCTGGAGCGCGTCCCGACGAGTGCGGCCGACCTGGGCAATCTCCGCCTCACCGAGTGGACTTCGTGCGGTGGCTGCGCCGCCAAGTGGGGAGCGGCCCCGCTGGGCGAACTGGTACGGCAGCTCGCATCCACCGGGGATCCGTCACTCCTGGTGGGCCTGGCCCCGTTCGACGACGCCGCCGTCTACCGGCTGAGCGACGACCTGGCGGTGGTGTCGACGACCGACTTCTTCCCGCCCCTGGTCGACGACCCGGCTGATTTCGGCGCCATCGCCGCCGCCAACGCCTGCTCCGACGTGTTCGCCATGGGGGGCCGGGTCGTGATGGCGCTCAACATCGCCGCCTTTCCGGAGCGGCTCCCGTCAGCGGCGATCGAGGCCATCTTGTCGGCGGCGGCCGCCACGGTGGCCGCCGCGGGCGGGATGGTGGCGGGCGGCCACACCATCTGTTCCGACGAACCCATCTTCGGGCTGGCCGTGCAGGGCCTGGTCCATCCCGATCGGGTGTGGACCAAGTCGGGGGCCCGGCCCGGGGACCACCTCGTCCTGTCCAAGCCGCTGGGCTCGGGCATCGTGCTGGCCGGTGGGGAACCGGCCGAGAAGGCGGAAGCGATCGAGGTCATGCGCCGGCTCAACCGGGGCGCCGCCGAGGCGCTCTCGGCGCTCGACACGGTCCGACCGGGTACCGACGGCGCCGACGGTGCAGGCGGTTCCGGGCCACACGCCGTCACCGATGTCACCGGGTACGGCCTGTTGGGGCATGGCTGGGAGATGGCGGAACGGTCCGGGGTCGTCGTGCGCTTCGAGGCCTCCGCCCTGCCCACCTATCGCGGAGCATTGGCCGCCGCGGAGCGGGGAACCCGCACCGGTGGCGATGCTCGCAACCGGGCCCATCTCGAAGGGCGTGTCACCTCGACGGCGACGCCCGCCTGGGAGGCCATCGGGTACGACCCCCAGACCTCGGGCGGCCTGCTGGCCTCGGTCGCACCGGCGGACGCGGAACGATTGGTAGCCAGCGGCGCGGGATTCGTCGTGGTCGGCGAGGTACTCGAGGGCCCGGCCGCGGTCGAACTCGGCGGCTGAGTCGGCGACGGGATGTCCCCGGGTCGTCTTCGGTGTGGCCCGCCCAGTGGGCCGGTAGCCTCACGCCGGAGTGACCAGTCCTGCCAACATTTTGCCGATCGCCCGGGCGGCGCCGGGTAAGCGTCCCGTCAAGGTGTCCAAGGCGGTGCCGCCCTCGCTCGCGTGGGAGCGGGCGATGTGGGCCGACGGGCACGAGGTCGTGGTGGGCATGGACGAGGTCGGGCGGGGGGCGTGGGCCGGTCCGCTCATGGTGGGTGCGGCGGTGCTCCCACGCGAGCGGCGGGTCTACAAGGTCCGCGACTCCAAGATGCTGACCGAGGCAGAGCGCGAGCGGCTCTTCGACCGAGTTGCGGGATGGTGTGCGGCCTGGGCGGTCGGCGCCGCAACCCAGATCGAGTGCGACACCCTCGGGATGGCCGAGGCCCAACGGCTGGCGGCCCGCCGGGCCCTCGCCGAGCTCGGCGCCGCACCCGACCGGGTCCTGGTGGACGGCAGCTGGGACTTCGTCGGGCTGGGGACCACCCAGCGGATCATCAAAGGTGATGCCATCTGCTTGTCGATCTCGGCGGCGTCGATTCTGGCCAAGGTGACCCGAGACCGGATCATGCGGGCCGAGGCACCCCATTTCCCCGGGTACGACTTCGACTGCAACAAGGGCTACCCGTGCCCCCGCCACAAGATGGCCCTGCAAGCGTTTGGCCCGACGTCCATCCATCGGCGAAGCTGGGTCTTCATGGATCATCTGCCCTGGACCAACCTGCGCTATTACCGCCCCGAGCAAGCCACCCTCTTCGACGCCGCGGCACCACGGTGACCCGCCTTCGGCACAAGGCGGCCGCCGCTGCCCTGGCGGTGGCGGTGCTCGGTCTGGGCCTGGCGGGATGCCAGTCGAGCGACAACGGCGGCGTCATCGTGCCCCCGCCGGACTCGACGACAAGCGTTGCCAGCACGTCGTCGACCAGCTGACGCCGACCTCTGGCGCCGCTCGGCGAAGGTCTACGAGGGGGTGCGGGCGTCGGCTCGAGGCTCCTTCGGCAGCCCGAGGACCCGCTCGCCGATGATGTTGCGCAACACCTCGTCGGTACCGCCGGCGACCCGGTACCCGGGGACGCCGAGCACCAGCTCCGCCCAGGCGTAGGTCCCCCACTCGCCCGTATCGGCGATGAGTCGGGGACCGAGCGCCGAGGTCAGGAACTGCGAGATCAGTTGCAGGTTGTTGGTCAGCGCCAGCTTGGCGATGGACAGTTCGGGACCGGGAATCTGTCCGGCCTGCAGCTTTTCCATGGCCCGCAGGTTGGTGAAGCGGGCCACGTGCACGTTGATCCAGATGTCGGCCAGCTGCTGGCGCAGCAACGGGTCGTCGCGCCGGCCGAGGTGGCGGAGGAGCTCGATGAGCCGGCTCGTGCCGAACGCCGCGCCACCGGCCGCCCCGACGCCGATGGCGGCCCGCTCGTTCATCAGGGTGGTCAGGGCGACGCCCCACCCGCCGTTGACGTCGCCGAGCCGGTGATCGTCGGGCACGACGACGTCGGTGAAGAAGACCTCGTTGAACGACGCCCCGCCGGTCATTTGTCTGAGCGGCCGGACCTCGACACCGGGGGCGTGCATGTCGACCACGAAACCGGTCAGGCCCTTGTGCTTGGCCACGTGGGGATCGGTCCGGCAGATGATCTCGCCGATGTCGCTGAACTGGGCCCCCGACGTCCACACCTTCTGGCCGTTGACGATCCAGACGTCGCCGTCTCGCTCGGCCTTGGTCTGGAGGCTGGCCAGGTCGCTGCCCGCTCCCGGCTCGCTGAACAGTTGGCAGCCCACCACGTCGCCCCGGTAGAGGGCGCGGAGGTAGCGATCCTTGGCGGCGTCGGTGCCATGGGCCAAGATCGTCGGCGCCACCATGCCGAGCCCGATGCCGAACACGTTGCCGGCCACGACGTCGTAGCGGGCCTGCACGGCCTGCCACCGCCGCTCGTAGGACGTGGGCAGTTCCCGGCCGCCATAGCGCGCCGGGCCGGTGAGCCAGCCGAAGCCGGCGTCGAACACCTGGCGGCGCCACGCTTGGGCCTCGGCCAGCTCCGCCAACTCCTCCTCGCGGCTCTTCTCCTCGAACAGGCCCACCTGGTCGGACCCCTCGCCCCACGCCGCCTGGCGATCGGGTCGTCGCGACGCGTGGGCGTCGAGGAACGCCACCGCCTCCTGCTCGAACTCGTCCAAACCCCCCACGGCGCCCACGCGATCAACCTAGCGACCCCGACTTTGGAACGTGCGGGCAGGACCGGTAGCGTCGCGGGCAGTGACCCGCCGCCAAGCCCTCCTGCTCCGGGTGTTCGCCGTCTGGACCGTGTACGTCTGGGTGACGCGCGTCTGGAACATCTACAACGACCACACCAAGGGCCACGGCGCGGCGTTCAAGGCCGTCCACTACACGCTGGCGGTGATTTCCGTCGTGCTGGCCGTCGCCGCCTGGCGGGTGGTGACGGCGGTTGCGGGCCGGCGCGCCGTCCTGCCGCCCCGGGAAAAGGCTGACGTCTCCCGATAGTTCGAGGCCCGAACCGTTTACCATGGTGGACCACATGGCCGGGTCCGACGTCGAAACAACCGCAATTGCAACAACCGCAACCGCAACCGCAACCGGCAACAGTCAGCAGCCTGACCGACGCGGCCCGCGCCCTGGTGCGAGTGGCCCGCATGCTCGAGCATGCCTGCTCCGAACTGACGCTGCCCCAGTACCGCCTCCTGGTCATGGTCGCCTGCGGCGATCAGCGGGCATCGAGGTTGGCGGGCCGCTTGGCGCTGTCCAAGCCGACGGTCACCGCGGTGGTCGAGGGCTTGGTCGAGCGGGGGTTGCTCATCCGATCCGAGGTCTCCGGCGATCGGCGAGCAGTCGACCTGAGCCTGACCGACGCCGGGCGCCTCGCCCTGGCGAACACCGACGAGGCCATGGCCCGACAGCTGGGATGGGTCCTGGATCACTGCGACGACCCCGCGCTGTCCGAGTCCGGCCTGCTCCAACTGTCCGGCGCGGTGGAACGGGTTGTGGCGGCGCGCCTCGCCACCGGCAAGTGACCGAAGGTCAACCGCAGCCGGCGCACACCTCGAAGTCGGGCTGGATCCGGCGGATGGTGCCGTTCCTCAGGCCCCACCGGCGCAACATCGCCCTGGCCTTCGGCGCCGCCCTGCTCGGCAGTGGCGTGGCCGCGATCACGCCCGCGGTCGAGCGCCAGATCGTCGACAACGTCATCCTGCACCACCGTTCGCCGCTCGCCCCGTGGCTGATGGTCCTGGTGGTGGCGGGCATCGTGCGCTTCGGCGCCGCCTATGTCCGCCGCTTCTTCGGGGGCCGCGTCAGCCTCGACGTGCAGTACGACATCCGAAACACCGTGTACGACCAACTGCAGCGCCTCGACTTCGCCCGCCACGACGAAATGCAGACCGGCCAGCTGGTGAGCCGGGCCAACTCCGACGTCGGTCTTATCCAGGGACTGCTGGCCTTCTTGCCCCTGATGACCGGCAACGTCCTGCTCCTCGTGGCGTCGCTCGTCATCATGACGATCTATTCGCCCCTCCTGACGGCGGTGACCTTGGTCATCATCCCCCTGGTCGGCCTGGTCACGCTGCGCATGCGCGACCAGGTGTTCCCCGCCACCTGGGATGCCCAGCAACAGGCGGGCGAGGTCGCGGGCGTGGTCGACGAAGTCGTGAGCGGCGTGCGGGTCGTCAAGGGGTTCGGCCAGGAGGAACGCGAGATCGACCGCCTGGCCGGCAGCGCCGAGCAGCTGTACCGCTCCAAGATGCGCGCCGTGCGACTGCGGGCCCGCTACCAACCATTGCTCCAGGCGCTTCCGACGTTCGGCCAGGTGGCGATCGTCGCTCTCGGCGGCTGGCTCGCCCTCCACCACCGGATCTCCGTCGGTACCTTCCTGGCATTTTCCACCTATCTGCTGGCCATGGTCTCGCCCGCCCGCATGCTCTCGGGGCTGCTCACGATCGGCCAACAGGCCCGCGCCGGAGCGGTGCGTATCCTCGACCTCCTCGATTCGGTGCCGACGGTCGGGGAAAAACCCGGCGCCGCCCTGCTCCCGCCCATCGGGGGAGAAGTGAGTTTCGACCAGGTCACGTTCGGCTATCTCCGGTCCGAGCCGGTATTGGACGGTTTCGCGCTGCGCCTGGCACCGGGCGAAACCGTCGCCGTGGTCGGCGCCTCGGGCTCCGGCAAGTCGACCGTCGCCCTCCTGCTGCCCCGGTTCTACGACGTCCAGGGCGGGGCGGTGCGCATCGACGGCACCGACGTGCGCGACGTCACCCTCGCCTCGCTGCGCAGCCAGATCGGGGTGGTATTCGAGGAGAGCTTCCTGTTCTCCGACTCGGTGCGGGCCAACATCGCCTACGGCAAGCCCGATGCCTCGACCGAGGAGGTGGAGGCGGCGGCCCGGGTGGCCGAGGCCCACGAGTTCATCACCGCCCTCGCCGACGGCTACGACACCGTGGTGGGGGAGCGGGGCCTGACCCTTTCGGGCGGCCAACGCCAGCGCATCGCCTTGGCCCGGGCCCTGCTCACCGACCCCCGGATCCTCATCCTCGACGACGCCACCTCGTCGGTCGACTCCCGGGTGGAGGAGGAGATCCACGCCACCTTGCGGCGGGTCATGGAGGGCCGTACGACCCTGCTGGTCGCCCATCGCCGCTCGACGCTGCGCCTGGCCGATCGCATCGCGGTGGTCGACCAGGGGCGCATCGTCGACCACGGCAGCCACGAGGAACTGCTCGGCCGGTGCCGCCTGTACCGGCTGCTGCTGGCGGGACCGGGGGACGACGCCGAGGGCATCGATGCCCAGGAAGACGCCGACGCGGTCGACGGGCGGGCGGCGGTCGCCGGCATCGGCGCGGTCGGTCCCGATGGGGTGACTCCTTCGGCGTGGCCCGAGGTCGCCAACGGTCGCTCGGCCAGCGCCATGGCGCTGGCGGTCCCCGAGTTCGGGATGCGGGGTGGGGGCGGGGGCGGCCGCGGCCAGGGTGACTGGATGAGCGGGCTGCCGCCGACACCTGAGCTGCTGGCCAAGGTGGAGGCGTTGCGGGCGGCCGATGACGATCCAGGCGTCGACGTGGCCGCCGAATCCCGAGGGGACGCCGAGTTCGGCCTGCTGCGGTTCATCCGCCCGTACCGCAGGGGGCTCATGGCGGGCTTGATCCTGGTGGTGCTCGACGCCGCCGCCACCTTGGCCGGGCCGGTCCTGATCCGCCAGGGCCTCGATCGCGGGGTGCTGCGGGGCGCCACCCCGTCGCTGCTGATCGCGGCCGGCGCCTTTTTCGTGATCACCGTGGCGGACCTGGTCGACTCGATGGCCCAGACATTCATCACTGGGCGCACCTCGGAGCGCATGCTGTTCGCCCTCCGGGTGCGGATCTGGTCGCACCTGCAGCGGCTGTCGATCGACTACTACGACCGCGAAATGGCCGGTCGGATCATGACCCGGATGACCACCGACGTCGACGCCCTGAGCGATCTGCTGGAGAACGGGCTCATCACGGCCATCGTCAACCTCTTCACCTTTGCCGGGGTGGCGGTGGTGATGATCACCATGAACATCCAACTGGCGCTGGCGCTGCTCAGCGTCGTGATTCCTCTGATCGTGGCCACCGTGGCGTTCCGGCGGTTGTCTGCTCGGGCCTATCGCACCGCCCGGGATCGCATCGCGGTGGTCAATGCCAACCTGCAGGAAAGCCTGGCCGGCGTGCGGGAGTCGCAGGCCTTCGTCCGGGAGCAGCGCAACGAGTCCGACTTTCGCCAGGTCGCGGGGTCGTACCTCGACGCTCGGGTCGCGGCCCAGCGTCTGGTCTCGCTGTACTTCCCGTTCGTGGAGTTCCTGTCTGAGATCGCGGCCGCGGTGGTGCTCGGCGTGGGCTTCGTGCTGATCCGCAACGGGTCGCTCAGCACCGGCGAGTTGATCGCGTTCGTGCTGTTCGCCGACCTGTTGTTCTCGCCCATCCAGCAGCTCTCGCAGGTGTTCGACGCCTACCAGCAGGCCCGGGCGTCGATGGAGAAGATCAACGAGCTGATGCAGATCCAGTCCCTCACACCGGTGCCTGACGAGCCCTTGCCGGTGGGCGTGGTCGCCGGAGAGGTCCGCCTCGCCGGGGTGCGTTTCACCTATCCGGGGGTAGCGGGCGCGGCCGAGGCGCTGAGTGGGGTCGACCTGACGATCCGCCCCAAGGAGACCGTCGCCCTGGTCGGCGAGACGGGCGCGGGCAAGTCGACGGTCATGAAGCTGGTCGCCCGCTTCTACGATCCGACCTCGGGCGCGGTCCTGATCGACGGTCAGGATCTGCGCCAGATCGACCTCGGGGCGTTCCGTCGCCAGTTGGGGTATGTGCCCCAGGAGGCGTTCCTGTTCTCCGGGAGCATTCGGGACAACATTGCCTACGGCCGCATGGACGCCGCCGACGCCGAGGTGGAGCGTGCGGCGCGGGCGGTGGGGGCCCATGACTTCATCGCGGGGCTGGCGGGCGGGTACCGCCATGTGGTGGCCGAGCGGGGGCGGAGCCTGTCGGCCGGCCAGCGCCAGCTGATCGCGCTGGCCCGGGCCCAGTTGGTCGATCCTGCGATCTTGTTGCTCGACGAGGCCACGTCCAACCTCGACCTCGGGACCGAGGCCAAGGTTTCGCGGGCCATGGGCATCGTGGCCAGGGGCCGGACCACCATCTTGATCGCCCACCGGCTGCAGACGGCTCGCACCGCCGGGCGGATCATCGTGATGGATGCCGGTCGTGTGGTCGAGGACGGTACCCACGACGAGCTGCTCGCCCTGTCGGGTCGCTATGCCGCCATGTGGCGGTCGTTCGCGCTGGGCGACGAGGAGCCCGGCGGCGAGGAGCGGGGCGGCGAGGAGCGGGGCGGCGAGGAGCCGGGCGGCGAGGAGCCGGGCGGCGAGGGTGGTGGGGCCGGTGGGGCGGCCGAGAGTGTGGGCGAGGCGGCCGCCCAGGGCGAGGCTGCCGAGGCGGTTACGGCCTGACCCCGTAGACTCGCCTAGGCGTGTATTTACGGAGTCGGGTAACGGTAGCGGCCGTGGGCGTGGCCTTTTTGGCGGCCACGGTCTCGTGCGGGGGGACCCCCCACACTTCGGCGACCCATCGCACATCCACGACCAGGGTCGCCGCGACCACCACCGCGGCCCCCACGACGGCTGTTCCGACCACCACCGCGCCCCCGACTACTCCTGCGCCCCCGACCACGCCTGCCCCGCCTCCGACCACCAAGGCGCCCCTTCCGAAGATCGGCGGCGCGGGAGTGGCCATCGGCGACTCGGTCCTCGAGGACGTGCAGTTGTACGCCTCGGCGACATTGGTCTCGCAGAACATCTCGATCAACGCGGCCGTGGGCCGGCAATGGGCCGCCGGGGTGGGCATCTTGGCGTCGCTGCGTACCAGCGGAAAACTACCCCCGGTCGTCATCGTCGCTCTCGGGAGCAACGGCCGGGTGAACGCCACCCAGTTCGACCAGATGATGCAAGCCTGCGCGGGCGCCAAGCGGGTGGTCTTCATGACCGTCACCGGCCCGCTGATCGGCAACAACCCCGTCATCGCGTCCGGCGTGGCCCGCTACCCCACCGCGGCCCTGGCCGATTGGAACACCTTGGGCAACGCCCATCCGGATTGGTTCGCTCCTGACCATGTCCACATCGGTCCCGCGGGCGCCAACGCGCTCGGGACCCTTCTCGCCAGCATGCGTTGAGTGATATTCTCAGCGTCTAAGTAAGTGTCCGAGGGCGTCCGCGCCCCTCTGCCCCGGACCCCGGCAGCGTCAGTGGTTTTCCGACGTTGTGGGAAGAGTGGCGGTTGTCCATACAACAATCTGGCTTTGTTGCTCCATTTGGTCGGGCCGTCGTCACGATGTCCGATGCCGACCTGGCAGCCGCGTTGTGCGGTCACGACGCCGCGGCGCTGGGCGAGGCGTACCGACGCCACGCCCCGCTGGTAGCTACCACAGCGCGCAGGTTCGGCGGTTGGTCCCTTGTCGACGATGTCCGCCAAGACGTGTTCCTGTTGTTGTGGCGGGCGCCGGAACGATTCCTTCCCGATCGCGGGACCTTGGCCAACTACCTCGTCACCATGACCCGAGGGACGACCCTCGACCGCATTCGATCCGACGGGGCACGCAGTCGCAGGCAGTGGACCTACGGGTTTGAGTCAGCGCCGGTGCACGCGGTCGACGACGCGGCCATCGCAGGGGTGAATGCCCGCGACGTTCAGGTCGCGCTGCGATCGATACCGATCAACGAGCGGGTCGCGATCGAGCTGGCGTTCTTCAGTGGTGCGAGCTACCGCCAGGTGGCCGCCAAGCTGCAGGAGCCGGAAGGAACCATCAAGAGCCGGATACGCACCGGTCTCCGCCGGCTGGAGACCGAACTTCGAGCCATGGCGCCGCCAGCGCCTGATTAGTCTCAAGCCAGGGGAAGTACGGGGGATCCCGGGCAACTCGGGGAACTTCGGGGAAGGGAGTACCAGGTGTCGCGTGTCGTGCGGACGCTTTCGGCCATGGTCGCCTCGTTCGTGCTGTTTCTGGGAGCCCCGCCGGTCGCTCGCGCCGCACCGGCGATCGACCCGGCGCCGTACTACCTGGCGCTCGGCGACTCGCTCTCCCAGGGGGTACAGCCCAACTCGGCCGGCATGAGCGTCGAAACCAAGCAGGGGTATGCCGACGACCTGTGGTCTCGGTACCACGCCACGTCACCCAATCTGCGGCTGGCGAAGCTGGGCTGCCCGGGCGAAACAACGGGCACCATGCAGTCAGGTGGGATCTGCTCGTACCCGCTCGGGTCGCAGCTCGCCCAGGCCACAGACTTCCTCGCCACTCACCACGTCGTGTTTCTGACTCTCGACATCGGGGCCAACAACATCGACAGCTGCGTCAGCGGCGCCGGCCTTGACCAGGCGTGCCTGACGGCCGGATTCGCCGCCGTCAGTCGCGACCTGCCGGTGATCCTGCAGGCCTTGGGCCAGGCCGCACCCCTGGTGAGGAAGGTGGCCATGACCTATTACGACCCGTTCGTTGCCGCCGCCTTGAAGGGTGGCGCATTCACTGCCCTAGCGGTGCAGTCCGAGCAGTTGGGGGCAGCCTTCAACCAGATCCTGGTGAGGCAGTTCGTTTCCCACGGATTCGCGGTTGCCGATGTGGCGGGCGCCTTCGCCCCAGTCAACATTCCATCGCTGCCGTACCTCGACCTCCCGGTCGACTTGACCTTCGTGTGCGCGTACACCTGGATGTGCGCCCCATCGCCGGTCGGTCCCAACATTCACGCCACTCCGCTCGGCTACAGCGTCATCGCCCTGGCCTTCGGCCAGAAGATCGGCTAGGTCACCGCCCCGACGAGAGCTTTTGGTAGGTCTCGGTCATCTCCTTGGCGACTCGGGCCGGTTCCTTCATCACGTCCATCCAGGTGTACACGTCCAAGGTCCATCCCGCTCGCCGCAGTTTGTTGCGACGGTTCAAGTCGCGCTGCTGGTGCTCCGGGCTGAAGTGGTAGGCGTAGCCGTCGACCTCGACGGCGTAACAGACGGCGTGCCAGGCGAAATCGAGGCGGAATTCGCCGTGTTCGCCGACGCGGTGTTCCACGGAAGGGTCGGGGAGCCCGGTGGACCGGATCAGGCGCCAGGCATGAGCTTCGAGGATGCTGGGGGCAGGGGCGCCGATGTAATCCGCGTTCGCCAAGGTGGCTTCGGAGTGCGCCGACGCCAGTTCGCCCAGGTCGCGAAAGTCGAGCGATCTCTGCTTCGAGCCCGGCGACGGTCACCAGGTGTCTCGCCAGGGCGGTGTCGACCGCCTCGGTCACGTCCCGGGGAACAACGGTTCCGGCCACATCGACAAGGGTCCGCAGGGGGTTGGTGATGAGGACCGCGTTGCGATGCACGGCCTGTGTCACATCGAGGTCGGACGACCGGTGGACGGCGATGCCGGTTCGGGCCTGAACGTCTCGCTCTCCTCGCCGGACGGTTATCTCAGTCAGTTCCGGAGGCTGGCGGAGGAGGCCCCAAGCCCACGCAGCCGAGGCATGCGACACGACGCCGCGTCCGCCAGCGCATAACACCATGGCGGCGCGAAGATCCTGCCAGGGGCCCTGTGCGGTGGCGGCGTGGCGATACACACCTCGGTGCACTCGGACCCACTCGCCTCGCTGAAGCTTCGATTGGATCATTTTGGGCGTCGCGCCGAGGCGCAGGGCCTCGTAGTAGCTGATGATGCCGTGATGGCTCCGGAGCCACCGTAGAAGTTCGCTTTCAACCTGCTGGCGGGCGTTCACATTCCTTCCTATGCCGCCATGTGTGGCTCCCCGCCACGTCTCGTACGGACTTGTGTCTCTCGGCGGACTTATTACCGCTCGGGGGTAACAAGTCCACCAAGAGACATAAACCCGTACGAGAGTTAGTCAGGAGCCGAGGGTGACGTCAAGGGCGAGAGTCAGGCAGCGGCAGCCACCGCCGGCCTTGAGGAACTCGCTCACGTCGCATACCACCACGTCGAAGCCCCAGGCCTCCAGTTGGCGGCCCACCCGGGGCGGGCAGGCCGGCATCACGACCGTCGAGCCGACCACGACCGAGTTGGCACAGAAGCGCATTGCCTCCTCCGGTTCCAAGACCAGCGGCTCAGGGATCAGCGCCTCCATGACGGCGCACCCATAGCGGTCCCAGCCCAGTGGGGCGACGATGGCGCGGCGACTGTCGAGGGGACACAACGTCAGGTCCAGGTGGTAGAAGCGTTCGTCCACCAACTCGATGGAACGCACCGCCGCGCCGGTGACGTGCGACAGATAGGCGTGGGAGGCGGCATCGGAGCGAAACCGGTACGCGGCCACCAGCGGCGTTGCCGACCGGGAGGGCGTCGCCTGCCCCTTCCTGGCACACGCCGATCGGCAACTCGGTCACGTCGAAACCAGCCTGCGTGAACCACGTGACGTCGTGCGCCGTCTCGCCCTGGCGTTCAGGGTGGCGGAAGCGGGCGGGGACGAACTGGCTGCCGTTCACGATTCCGGCGTTGGCGGTGAACACCAGGTCGGGCCAGTCCTCCTCGGGCGGCTGAACCTCGATCGTGGCCCCCGCGGCTCGAAGCGTGGCCACCAGGTTGTCCCACTGCTCCTGGGCCCGACCGGCATCGGCCACAACCTCCTCGACCATCCACGGGTTGATCTGATAGGCCACGCGGAAGAAGCGCGGTGGGCACATCAGATACCGCCGTCCCCACCCGAGCGGAGCCCGAGTTGACGTCATGGGGTCGCGATCAGCTGCTCCACCAGGCCCGAGGTAAACAACCCGACATCGGTCACGATGCCGAGCGCCTGATGGCTGCCCCGGTCGGCCAGCTTGGTCGCTACCGCCGGGTTGATGTCCACGCAGAACGTCTCGACGCCGGCCGGCAACAAGTTGCCGGTCGCGATGGCGTGCAGCGTCGATGCCAGCATGAGCGCCACGCCGACGCCGGGCACCAGGTAGCGCATGGCGTCAGCTGCTTGGACCACGTCGGTGTAGACATCGGGCAGTGGCCCGTCGTCGCGCACCGATCCGCCCAACACGAACGGCACGCCCCGGCGGACGCACTCGTACATGACGCCACCGTCGATATAGCCCGCGTCCACCGCGGCGCTGATCGAGCCGTAGCGGCGGATCTCGTTGATGACCCGCAGGTGGTTGCTATGGCCGCCCTCGGCAGCCGTGCCTTCGTGGACCGACACGCCGAGCGACGTGCCCATGACATTGGACTCGAGGTCGTGGGTTGCGAACCCGTTGCCGGCAAAGAGCACGTCGATCCAGCCCTCGCGAACCAGCGCCGCAACCGACGGCCCGGCCCCGGTGTGGATGACCGCCGGTCCACACACGGCCAACACCTTGGCACCGCTCGCCTTGGCCCGGCGGATGCGCTCGGCGACGCGCCGCACGAGCAACGCCTTGGGCTTCTCCGAGGAGACGTCGGAGTTCATGAACTCGAAGGGATGGGCGCCGCGGGGTCGAGACGGCGGCGAGACCCTCACCCCTTCGGTTCCGACCACGACCAGGTCGCCAATGCGAATCCGGTGCATCGGCACCGCGGTCAATCGGCTCTCCCCGTCATAGATGAGACCTTCGTACACCAGCCCACAGTCCATCTCGGGCTGTAGTAGCTCGACCCAACGGCCGCCGACGCGGACCGACGTGGCCAGGTTGGTGGTCGAGTAGAAGCCCACCGGGAGCACCCCGTCGGTGTCGGCCGCCACCAGCTCGGCATCGGCGGTGTTCATCCGGTTGGCCCCGTGGACCTGCAACTCGTCGAGCAGCGACTGGAGGGCGTCGACGTGAGGGGTGCTCACTTCGAGGCGGGCCCGGGACATGTCCAGATTCGTCTTGCCGATCTCGACCTCAAGCACTCGGTAGTCGGCGCCGGCCGCCAGGATCAGGTCCATGACCTTGGCCAGGATGAGCGAGTCGATGATGTGACCCTCGATCTCCACGACCTCGCTGGCCATCGTTACGCCCCGACCGGTGGCGCCGCCGGGATCACCGAGCTCCGGCGGAAGGACCACAGGTCCCGGATGACGACATGGATGACGCCGCCCGCGGGGATCGCGAGCAGGGCCCCGAGTAACCCGAGCAGCTGGAAGCCGACCAGCACGCTGACCGCAACGCCGAGCGGGCTCAGGGCGAGCGTCCGGGCGTTGATCCGCTTGCCCAGGGTCCGGTTCCGCAGCAAATGAAAGGCGAAGAGGATGACGACGATGGCGATGCCGGCCGGTGTCGAGTGGATGAACCCAACCGCGGCAGCGGGAAGCGCACCGAGGAAGGGCCCGACCAGCGGGACGAGGGCAGTGAAGGCGATCCACAGGGCCAGAACCCCTCGAAACGGAATGCCGAGGGACCACAGGGCGGCGTAGGCGACGACCCCGGCAAGGAAACTGGTGACGAGGACCCCGCCCACGTATCCCGCCAGCGCCCGCATCACGTCGTAGAGCACGATGCTCACTTTGTCGCGGACTGGTGGTGACAGCACGGCCAGGCCTCCGGCCATCATCCGGGGACCCTGGATCAAGAGGAGCAGCGTCATCACGATGATCGTGGCCAGCGCCGTCAGGGCGCTGAGCACACTCTTGGCAATCTTGACCGCGGGCTTTCCCGCTGACTGCAGGGCGCTCTTCAGGTCGGGCTGGTTGCGCTCGACATAGGTGTCCAGGTTGTACTTCTTCACCAAGTGGCCGATGGTGCCTCGCCCCGCCCGGGCGTCGGCCACGTACCCGGGAAAGTCGTTGACCGCCACGTTGACCTGGTCCACCAGCGGCCGCACGAACTCATAGGTGAGGCCGACGACAAGGCCGGCCCCGGTCAGGAACACCAACAGCGCCGCCAGCGCCCGGCGGAACTTCAGCCGGCGCACCAAGAAGTTGACCGGCGGGTGCAACACGGCGGCGAAGAAGCAGGAGACCACGGTCCAGATCGCGACCTGCTGGAGCCGCATCAGCAACTCCACGGCCAGCACCGTCAGCATGACCGAGCCGACGACGGCCAGCATGGTCCGGATCGGGACCGGCCGTTTTCTGGCCGGCGGGGGCAGCGCCGTCGCGGTCGGCATGCTCGCAAGCTAACGCGGCCAGTACGCTGCGGGGGCCATGGGACAGCCGATCACCGTCACCGAGAAGCCGTCCAAGCGGTCCGGCATCGTCCGCTTCGATCTCAACCGGGTGCTCACCGGCATGGGCCACGAGGAGTACCGCAGTGCCGCCGATACGACCGGCAACCGGCCGCCCGACCTGCTGGCCCGGCGCCTGTTCGAGCACGACTCGGTCAAGGCGGTGCACATCTACGGCAACGAAGTCACCGTCGAGCTGCACGCATGGAAGTCGGCCGTGGGCTTGAAGGAGTCGATCGAAGGTCTCTACACCCACTACCTCCCTGGGGTGCAGCCCTTCACTGGCTAGCACTACTTAGCAAGGGGAATAGTTAGCTCAGCAAAGCAGTTGTCCTGAGCGTGAGTACTTCTCCGATCGTCGACGTGTTGCCCAGCCAGTTGCGCCTCACGGTCATGCGCCTGGCCCGGCGGCTCCGCCAAGAGGCGGGCGCCGACATCACCTTGTCGCAGCTTTCGGCCCTGTCCACCGTCGATCGGCGGGGGCCGGTGTCGCTGAAGGAGCTGGCCGAGGTGGAGCGGATCACGCCGCCGTCCATGACCAGGATCTCGACGTGCCTGGAGGAGCGAGGGCTGGTCGTGCGGACTGTCGATGCGTCCGACCGTCGCGTGGCTCGCCTGGCCATCACCGACTCGGGTCTCGAGCTGCTCGAGCAGACACGGTCGCGGCGTGATGCCTACTTGGCGACGCGACTGCAAGCCTTGGCGCCCCATGACCTGGCAACGTTGACCGAGGCGCTTCCCATCCTCGAGCGGCTGGTCGGGGAGCTCCCGTAGTGAGGGGCACATTCCGATCGATGCGCAGCCGCAACTACCGGCTGTATTTTTACGGCCAGCTGGTTTCGACCAGCGGCACCTGGATGCAGACCGTGGCGCTCGGGTGGCTGGTGCTACGCATCACCAACAGCGGCTTCGCGGTGGGCGTCGTCACCGCATTGCAGTTCCTCCCCATGCTGCTCCTCGGGACCTATGGCGGGGTCATCGCCGACCGCCTGGAGAAGCGCCGGACCTTGATCGCGACTCAGGCCGGCATGGCGGTCAGCTCCGCCGCCCTGGCCGCCATCACCTTGGCGGGCGCCGATCCGCTCTGGGCGATCTATCTCTTGACCTTCCTCCTGGGCACGTTCAGCGCCGTCGACATGCCCGTGCGCCAGGCCTTCGTCAGCGAGATGGTGGGCCATGACGACCTACCCAACGCGGTGGCGCTCAACAGCGCCATGTTCAGCACCTCCCGGGTCATCGGCCCCGCCATTGGAGCGGTGCTGATCAAGCTGGTCGACGTCGGGCCGGTGTTCGCCGTCAACGCCATCTCGTTCGTGGCCGTGATCGCAGGGCTGACGATGATGCAGCCCAACGAGCTGCACGTCACCCCACCGGTCCTGCGGGGCAAGGGGCAGGCCCGAGAGGGGCTCCGCTATGTCTGGGAGACGCCGGAGCTTCGTTCCACGATCCTCGTCATGGCCGTGGTCGGCACCTTGGCATTCAACTTCACCGTCGTTCTTCCGGTACTGGCCAAGTTCACCTTCCACGGCGACGCCGGAACCTATGGAACCCTGAGCGCACTCATGGGGGTCGGCTCCATGGTCGGCGCCCTCGGGGTGGCCTCCAGGCTGCGCCCGACCGCCAAGTTGTTGGTGGGGAGCTGCATGGCCTTCGGAGTCGTGATGCTCGCCAGCGCAGTGGCGCCGACGCTCGTGAGCGAAGACCTGCTGATCGTCTTGCTGGGCGTAACCAGCATCACCTTCATGGCGACCGCCAACACCACGTGCCAGCTCACGTCGGTACCTGAGATGCGGGGCCGGGTGATGGCGCTGTACGGACTGGTGTTCCTCGGGTCGACTCCTATCGGGGGACCCATAGTCGGTTGGATCAGCCAGAGCTTCGGCCCTCGCTACGGATTGGCCGTCGGGGGCGTCGCGACCGTCGTGGCCGCGGGCGCCATGGGTTCGGTGTTGTTGCGGCGCCACTTCGGTGCCCGCCAGGGCCAGATGGTCGTGGCCCTCGACCCCTCCGCCGAGCCCGCAGCGGCATAGGCCGGGTTAGGCTCGGTTTGGTGGGCGACTCCAACTCACCGCTTTCGACCTACCAAGCCAAGCGGGATTTCGAGGAGACGCCCGAACCGGCGGGGGCGGTCGAGCCGTCCGGGGGCGCCCTGCGCTTTGTGGTCCAGGAGCATCACGCGACGGCGTTGCACTGGGACCTCCGGCTGGAGCGGGACGGCGTGCTGGTGTCGTGGGCGCTGCCGAAGGGGGTCCCGCCCGACCCCCGGATCAACCACCTGGCCGTGCACACCGAGGACCACCCGATGCAGTACCTGGACTTCCAGGGCTCGATCCCCGCCGGGAACTACGGGGCGGGGACCATGTCGGTCTGGGACACCGGCACCTACGAGCCCGAGAAGTGGGGGGACCGGGAGGTCATCGTGGTGCTGCACGGGGAGCGGGTGGACGGCCGCTACGTCCTCTTCCAGACCCGAGGCAATCAGTGGATGATCCACCGCATGGACCCCCCGGCCGATCCCGACCGCCAGGTGTGGCCAGGGTGGTCGGCGTTCCCGCCGATGACGGCCGCCACGGGCTCGTCTGTTCCCGACGACGGCTATGGCGTCGAGTTCGCATGGGGCGGCCAGCGGGTTCTCACCTTCGTATCGGGCGGTCGGGTGCAACTGCATCCGGTGCAGCACGATCGGGGGGACGACCCTCCGGCGGCTGAGGGTGGGGAGCTGGTCGGGCGGTTCCGGGAGTTGCGCGCCCTTGGCGAAGCGTTGGGGGTGACCGAGGTGGTGTTGGACGGTGAGATCATCGTCCTCGGGGAGGGAGGCCAGCCGTCGCGCCCGCGGCTGTCGGAGCGGCTGGGCGCCCGATCCGATACCACCTCACGGCGCCTGAGTGAGCGGTACCCGGCCACCTTGATGGTGTCCGACCTGCTGTGGTTGGACGGTCATCCGACGATGGCGCTGCCCTATGAGCAACGGCGGCAGTTGTTGTCCGGGCTGTCGTTGAGTGGTCCTGCGTGGCAGGTCCCGACTTCGTACCCCGGCGGTGACGGGCCGGCGCTGCTGGCCGCGGCGGGCCAACAGGGCCTGCCCGGTGTGGTGGCCAAGCGGCTGGACAGCCCGTACCGCCCGGCGGACGACGCTTCGGCGTGGATCTTCGTGCCCGCCTGAGGTAAGTAAGAAGGATGAAGATCAACAGTTCGTTCACCGTCGAAGCCCCCCCGGACGAGGTGTTCGCCTATCTGCTGGATGTCAACCAGGTGGTGGGCTGTGTGCCCGGGGCGCAGCTTTCCGAGGTGGTCGACTCGCAGACCTTCACCGGGAAACTGAAGGTGAAGGTGGGCGCCGTTCAGATCATCTACCAGGGCACGGCGCACATCGCCGATACCGAAGAACTCGACGACCGGGTCACCGTCACGATCGATGCCAAGGGCAAGGAAGTCGGGGGACAGGGGACGGTGCGGGCCGCGGTGGCCATGACCGTTGCGCGCTCGGGCAGTGGCGGGTCGGAGGTCAGCATCGAGGCCGACCTGAGCGTCAGCGGCAAGATCGCCCAGTTCGGGCGGGGGGTCATCGAGGACGTCTCCCGCAAGCTGGTGGGCCAGATGGCCGAGTGCATCAGCGCCAACCTTCAGTCGGCGCCCACCGGCTAACGCAGTCTGCAAAGCGAACACACGTTCGCTACCGTGTGTGGTGTGTCAACTGGCAGGGCCATTCTGGCGGAGGCGGCAGGGCGGGCGCGACCGGTCACCATGGCCGGCGAGCAGCTCCTTCCTGTGGTCGCCCCCTTGGCGCCGCTGTTCCCTGACGGCGGCCTCCGCCGAGGGAGCACCGTGGTCGTCAAACCGGGCGGGGCGGGGGCAACGTCGCTGGCCTTGGCGGTAGGTGCGGCGGCATCGCAAGCGGGATCGTGGTGTGCCGCCGTGGGTTTGCCCGCGTTGGGGATTGTGGCCGCCGCCGGGCTGGGCATGGCATTGGAGCGTTTCGCCTTGGTGCCGCACCCGGGCGAACAATGGCCGGCGGCGACCGCAGCGCTGATCGACGCGGTGGACGTGATCCTCCTTCGGCCACCGCGAGGGATCCGGTCGTCGGAGGCTCGCCGCTTGACTGCTCGAGTCCGCGAGCGCGGGGTGGTCATGGTGGTCGCGGGTGGGGTGTGGCCGGAAGCCACTGACCTCTCGTTGTCCGTGGCTTCGGCGGGCTGGCGGGGACTCGGGCAGGGCTACGGGTACCTGCAGGCTCGGCCGGTGGAGGTGACCGCGACCGGCCGGGGGGCGGCATCGCGCGAGCGCCGGGTCCCGTTGTGGCTTCCAGGCACCAACGGCACGGTAGAAAAGCGCCGGGTCGCCCTTGATCAGGCCCCGGCGGCTCCCGCCGCCGATTCCGCCGCCGTGGGCTGACGGTGGGCGGCGTCCGGACCCTGGTGGTGTGGTGCCCGGACTGGCCGGTTGTCGCCGCAGGCCACCCGGCCACGGTGCCGGTGGCGGTTGTCAGCGCCAACCGGGTTGTCGCCTGCTCGAATGCGGCCCGCGAGGAGGGGGTCGAGGTGGGTCTGCGACGGCGGGAGGCGCAGGGCCGCTGCCCCGAAGTGATGGTGATCGACCAAGACCCCGGGCGCGATGTCCGGGCGTTCGAGCCGGTGGTGACTGCCGTCGAGTCGTTCACTCCCAACGTCGAACTGGGCCGGCCCGGCATGGTGTCGTTCGGTACCCGGGGGCCGTCGCGGTACTTCGGTGGCGATCGGGCGTTGGCGGTGCAGGTGGCGACGGCAGTCGACGCGGTGCTGGCTCCGCTGGGCGCCCCGCGGTGCCGGGTCGGGGTGGCGGACGGCCCGTTCGCGGCCGAGCAGGCGGCGCAGGCGGCGCAGGCGGCGCAGGCGGCGAGGGCGGCGAGGGCGGCGGCGGCGGCCATCGCTCGGGTGGCGGTGTTGGTGGTCCCGCCGGGCCGGAGTGCCGACTTCCTCGCCCCCTTTCCCGTCCGGGTACTGGATCGCCCTGATCTGGCGGACCTTCTGATCAGGCTGGGCTTGACGACGCTCGGCGATCTGGCCGCCCTGCCGGCGGAAACGGTGCTGGCTCGCTTCGGCACCGATGGCGCCTCGGCCCACCGGCTGGCTCGCGGCCGGGACGAGCGCCCCCTGGCCGTACGCATGGCTCCTCCGGAACTGGCCGTGTCCGCCGAACTCGACCCACCGGCGGAACGGGTCGACATGGCCATGTTCGTCGCCAAATCCCTGGCCGACGAGCTACACGAGGTGTTGGCAGCCCGCGGCCTGGCCTGCACCCGGGTTGCCATCGAGGCCGAAACCGAACACGGCGAGCACATCGTCCGGCTCTGGCGTCACGACGGCGCCTTGACCTCCCGAGCCATCGCCGAGCGGGTCCGCTGGCAACTGGACGGTTGGTTGACTACCGGCGCCGCCACCGCGGGCGTGACCTTGATCCGCCTGACTCCCGACGAAGTCAAACCGGATCATGGTCGCCAGCTGGGTTTCTGGGGGGGATCGGCGGCCGCCGACGATCGGGCGGGCCGTGGTTTCGCCCGGATCCAGGGGCTGCTCGGCCCTGAAGGGGTGGTCACTGCGGTGGTGGGCGGCGGCCGTGACCCGGCCGTCCAGGTCCAGCTGATCCCTTGGGGCGACCATCGTCCCGAAGCTGCGGCCCCGCCGCGCGAGGCGCCGCCTTGGCCGGGTCATCTGCCCCTACCTGCGCCGGCCTTGGTTTACCCCGATCGGGTCGCCGCCGGCCTGCACGACCGTGACGGCCAGCCGGTGACGGTGACCGGTCGGGGTGTGCTCGGCTCGACACCGGCTCGGCTCACCGTCGGGGGCGCCCCCGCGGTTGCAGTGGTGGCCTGGGCCGGTCCGTGGCCCGCGGAGGAGCGTTGGTGGGACCAGCAGTCGGCCCGACGGCGAGCCCGGTTCCAGATTTGTGGTGCCGACGGGATCGCTCATGTGGTGGTCCTGGAGGCCGGGCAGTGGTGGGTGGAGGCGACCTACGACTGAGCGACTAGAGCCGACCCGGACGCCCCCTCTCGAACATATGTTCGATGAAAGGGGTAGTGTGGACTCTCATGGGCTGGAGGAACCCACCGGTCCCCTGGCAGGAGTTGGAGGCTCGGCTGTCCGGCCGCACCCGGCCGTTCCCTGCCGATGGGGATGGTGGTGACAGCCCCGCCTGGTCCTACCACCGCCAGCCGTATCAGCCCCCCGACGACCTCAAGGCGCGCCCAGCGGGGACTTTTCCCCACCCCTATGCCGAATTGCACTGCCACTCGAACTTCAGCTTCCTCGACGGCGCCTCCCACCCTGAGGAACTGGCCGAGGAAGCGGCTCGGCTGGGCCTCAGCGCCCTGGCCCTCACCGACCACGACGGCCTGTACGGGGTGGTCCGCTTCGCCGAGGCCGCGGCCGCCGTCGGCCTGCCCACCGTCTTCGGCGCCGAGTTGACCCTCGGCCTCGGCCGCCGGCAAAACGGGGTGGCCGATCCCGAAGGCCACCACCTGATCGTGCTGGCCCGTGACGCCACCGGCTACGCCCGGCTGTCCCGGGCCATCTCGACCGCCCAGATGGCCGGCCGGGAGAAGGGCAAGCCGCAGATCGACCTGGAGACCCTGGCCGCCATCGGCGCCGGCGCCCAGCCCCCGATCTTCCGGGCGACGCCCCCGACGGCGGCCCCGACGGCGCCCCCGGCGGCCCCCCCGACGGCGGCCCCCGCCACCGGCGCTCGCCCCGACCGGCGCCTCGCCCGCCACCGGCGACGGCACCCCCGACCACTGGCTGATCCTGACTGGGTGCCGCAAGGGCGTCGTCCCCCGAGCCCTGCTCGAACACGGCCCCGCGGCCGCAAAAGCCGAGCTGGCCCGCCTCCAGCGCCTCTTCGGGCGCCCCAACGTCGTGGTCGAGCTCTGGGACCACGGCGACCCGCTCGACTCGGCCCGCAACGATGCCCTGGCCGAGCTCGCCATCGCCAGCCACGCCGACCTGGTCGCCACCAACAACGTCCACTACCACAACCCACCCCGGCGCAGGCTGGCCACGGCGATGGCCGCGGTCCGGGCCCGGCGCAGCCTCGACGACCTCGAGGGCTGGCTGCCGGCCGCGGCGGCCGCCCACTTACGCAGTGGGGCCGAACAGGCACGGCGCTTCGCTCGTTACCCCGGCGTCGTGGAGCGGGCCGCGGTGCTGGCAGCCGAGTGCGCCTTCGACCTCCGCCTGGTCGCCCCCAAGCTGCCGCCCTACCCGGCCCCGCCCGGCCACAGTGAGATGACGTGGCTACGACAGCTGGCCGAAGACGGTGCCCGAAACCGCTACGGCACCCGGCAACACCCGACCCACCCCCGGGCGTACGCCCAGATCGACCACGAGCTCGACATGATCGACCACCTGGGCTTCGCGGGCTACTTCCTCATCGTCTGGGACATCGTGCAGTTCTGCCGGACCCACGACATCTACTGCCAGGGGAGAGGGTCGGCAGCGAACTCAGCGGTGTGTTACGCCCTCGGGATCACCAACGCCGACGCCGTCGGACTGGGGCTGCTCTTCGAGCGCTTCCTCTCGCCCGAGCGTGACGGCCCGCCCGACATCGACGTCGACATCGAGAGCGACCGGCGGGAGGAGGCCATCCAGTACGTCTACAACCACTACGGCCGCCAACACGCGGCCCAGGTGGCCAACGTCATCACCTACCGCCCCCGCTCCGCGGTACGGGACATGGGAAAGGCCCTCGGGTTCGCCCAGGGCCAGCTCGACGCCTGGTCCAAGCAGGTCGACGGCTGGGGGCCGCTCAGCGCCACCGTGGGCACGGCCGACTGCGACATCCCCCCGCCGGTGCTGGAACTGGCGGGCGAACTCCAGCACGCCCCCCGCCACCTGGGTATCCACTCGGGGGGCATGGTGCTGTGCGACCGGCCGGTGCTCGAGGTGTGCCCGGTCGAGTGGGCGACCATGGAGGACCGCAGCGTCCTCCAGTGGGACAAGGACGACTGCGCCGCCGCCGGCCTGGTCAAGTTCGACATGTTGGGCCTCGGGATGCTGAGCGTCCTGCACTACACCGTCGACCACATCGCGGCGTTCCACGGGGTCAACGTGGACCTGGCCACCATCGCCCAGGAGCCGGAGGTCTACGAGATGTTGTCGCGGGCCGACTCGGTCGGGGTCTTCCAGGTCGAGAGCCGGGCCCAGATGGCGACGTTGCCCCGTCTCAAGCCCCGCAACTTCTACGACCTGGTCGTCGAGGTGGCCCTGATCCGGCCCGGCCCCATCCAGGGGGGCTCGGTTCACCCCTACATCCGGCGCCGCAACGGCCTCGAGGAGGTCACCTACCTCCACCCCCTCCTCGAGCGCAGCCTGAAGAAGACCCTCGGCGTGCCGCTGTTCCAGGAGCAGCTGATGCAGATGGCCATCGACGTGGCCGGTTTCACGCCTGCCGAGTCCGACCGGCTGCGCCAGGCCATGGGTTCCAAGCGCAGCGTCGAGAAGATGGAGCAGCTCAAGGGCCGGCTGTACGAGGGCATGGCCGAGCGGGGCATCACCGGCCAGGTGGCCGACCAGATCTACGACAAGCTGCTGGCCTTCGCCAACTTCGGCTTCCCCGAGAGCCACTCGGTCAGCTTCGCCTACCTCGTCTACTCGTCGAGTTGGATGAAATATCACTACCCGGCGGCGTTTACCGCTGGATTGCTGGACGGCCAACCGATGGGATTCTGGTCGCCTCAGACCCTCGTGGCCGACGCCCGCCGCCACGGGGTGGTGGTCTTGCGGCCCGACGTCAACGCCAGCGCCGCCGCCTCGACCCTCGAGCCGTGCGCCGACAGCGCGGGCGGCGCCGCGGTGCGCCTCGGCATCGAGTACGTCCGCCATGTGGGCCGGGATATGGCCGAGAAGATCGCGGCCGGCCGGCCCTATGCCGGCATGGAGGACCTGGTGCGCCGGACGGGGCTCAGCACCGCGGCCGCCGAGGCGCTGGCCACTGCGGGCGCCTTCGGTTGTTTTTTCGAAGATGGGGGAAAAGGCCCCGCCAGTCGCCGGGAGGCGCTGTGGGGGGCGGGGGCCCTGACCCAAAGCGGCCCGGCCCTGGAGGCGATGACGCCCTCCACTCCAGTCACCGGTGGCGGTGGCAGCAGTCGCAGCCGGGCCCGCCGCCCCCGCCGCCCGGTCAAGGCCCCGGCCGAGTCGGGTGTGGCTGGGGCCGGCTCGAGGTCGGTTGGGTCGCGGGTCCGGCTGGGCTCGGCTGAAGGGGTGCAACCGGTCGTGGCTCGGCCCCGGGTGGGGCGGCTGGCGGGGCTGGTCACCGGCGCCGATGCCCCGCCCTTGCCGGAAATGACCGAAGCCGAATGCAATCGGGCCGACCTCTGGGCGACAGGTTTGTCGCCCGACAGCTACCCGACCGAGTTCATCCGGGCGGCGCTCGATCAACGAGGGGTGGTGACCGCGGCCGGCCTGGTGGGGGTGGCGGACCGGGCCCGGGTGACGGTGGCGGGAATCGTGACCCACCGTCAGCGGCCCGCTACCGCCCAGGGGACCATCTTCATCAACCTGGAGGACGAAACGGGCCTGATCAACGTGATCGTCTCCGCCGGGGCGTGGGTCCGGTTTCGCCGGGTGGCCCGGTCTCAGCCTGCGCTAACCATCCGAGGCACGGTCGAAAAGGTCGACGGGGTCATCAACCTGATCGCCGAACACATCGAGCCTCTCTCCCTCAGCACCGCGGCCATCAAGTCGAGGGACTTCCGCTGACGCCCGTGCCTAGTCGGCGGGATGCCCTGGCTCCATCTCCCGCACGTGCTGGAACGACAGCTGCGGCTCATGTGGTTGCTCGGCGTTGGTCATGAACGGCTCGACCAGGAACGCCACGTGGTCGCCGGTAGTCAAAACGCTCCAGAATCGTGGCCGCCACCCACCCCTTGCACCCCGGGAGCAGCGGGACCCCTCCCGGCCCGACCACCCAGTGGCACCGGGTGAACTTGTCAATGTCGTCTCCGGTCTCCTCGCCGAACAGGCGGGCAAGCTCCATGTTGCTCCGGCCCAGAAAATGCACCGCCAGGAGCTCGGCCCGCTGCGCCACCCGGAACGTGGCATTGGCCTTCGACAAGCACACCACTACGCGAGCGGGTTCGATGCTCGCCTGCGTAACGAAACCCACCAGGCAGCCCGCCTTCGTTCCATCGGCAGCAACGGTGGTGACGATGAACATGGGGTAGTCGATCCCCGAAACCAGTTCGTGGAAGCCGTCGAGCGGAGAGGCCATGGAAGCCTTCTTACCCGACGTCCACGCGGCAGCCGGCAGCGCGGTCTGCTTCTGGCGTCAGATCGACCATCCCCGCCCACGGTCACGGCTGGGGGGGAAAGTTCTCGGCTGTGGTGCGCCTCGGTGAATGGGGCGGTGCGGTACCAGGGCGTCAGGGATAGGAACGTCGGCGGCCGGGCGCCGTTGATGAGCAGGGACTCGCCCGCCGGGAGGTGGGCGATGGCGTCAACGGGAATCCGTGGTTGGCGGCGGGTGGAACGGGTGATGCTGGGGTGCTGGCGTCCTGGTAGGGGCCACGGCCTGCGGGTGACCGAGTTGTGGGGGACCTCGCCGTCGCCGGCCAGGCGGGAGATCATGTCGAGGGTCCGGATGTCGTTTATCCCGCCGAGGACGACCTTGGCCCCGAACAGGGTCGGGAACCCGTCCGCGGCCATCCCCCACCTCGCTCTCGCCTGGGACAGATCTTGAAACGACGCCAAGGTCACCAGGCCCTGGCTGCCGCCTTCGGACACGATGGCGGGCAGGTCGGGGAGGGGCGCGATGTTGGCCGTCTCGTCGAGGATGAGGGCGACCGGGGGCCCCGCCCACCGGCCGGCGTGGGCCGCGGCGGCCGTGTTTTCGTAGGCCGCGGCCCGGATCTGCTCGATGAGGCCCACGACCAAGGGAGCGCTGAGGGCCTGGTCGCGGCCTGACGAGCAGATGTAGATGGCGTCCCGGGAGGTGGGCACGGTACGGGGATCGAAGTTCGGCTCCTTCGCCAAGTCGAGGGCGTGCTGCGAGCGGTAGGCGGCCAACACGCCCGAGGTTGTCGACCAGATGCCCGACAGCTCCCGCTTGTCGGTCTTCGACAAGCCGGTGAGGATGTCGCAGGCCAACTCGTTGCCGGTGAGTTCCAACGCGGACAGGGGGGTTTTGGCGTCATGGCAGTTGACCCAGTGCACCACCTCGTCGATCCCGCTGTCGGAGACGGCGGCGGCGTGCATGAGTGGCGCCAGCATGGCCTCCGCCCGCTCGGTCCAATGAGACGACTCGCCCAGGTGGCCCGACGGCCGGGCGGCAGTGGTCATCGCCCGGGCGGTCTGCACCGCCGTGTCCCAGTTCCGGCAGGCCGGAACCGGCGACCATCGCAGTTGACGGGTTCCGGGCGGAGCGAGCGTCGCACCGGCCGGATCGAACAACCAGCAGCGCCCCATCCCGGAACGCTCGGCGGAGGTCGCGGCCAGCACGTCGGCTTTGGTGGAGGTCGACACGACCGCCCCCGGCGCCAGCAAGACGTTCGGAATGACCAGCGACGTCGTCTTCCCGGCCCGTGGTGGACCAAGGACGAGAACGCCCTGTTGGGGTGGCGCAAACGCCGGCCCCTGCGTGCCCGCCCCGAGGTAGAGCGGCGATCCGGCAAAGGCGACGCGGGCGCGCATCTCCGCCAGCGACCACGTTGGTTGAGGCACGGCACACCTCCCGGGAACGACGGCTCGACCGGGGGAAGCGGTGGGAAGAGGGTACCGCCGCAGCGCCGTCGCCCAGCCGAGGAGGCTGCGAAACAGCCATGATGAGCAGGTGTCGACGATCCGCCGACGAGTGCAGATCGAAGGTCGGGTACAAGGCGTGTTCTTTCGGGACAGCTGCGCTCGCCAGGCGCGGTCGCTCGGGATAGCAGGCTTTGTCAGAAACCGGGGAGATGGCGGCGTCGAAGCGGTATTCGAGGGCGATCCGGATGCCGTTGAGCGGATGGTGGCCTGGTGCCATCACGGCCCGCCGCGTGCCGTCGTCACCGCGGTACGGGCGGCGCCAGAGCCGCCGCAAGATGACCAGTGGTTTGCCGTGCGTTGAGGCGCGAAGCTGGTGCTGTGCCTGAACGACTATCCGATGACGAGGTGGCGGCCGCCTTGGCTGTCTTGCAGTGGGACCGGGATGGCGACGAGCTCGTGAAGGTGGTGACACGGAAGGATTTCGGCGAGGCGATGCAGTTCGTCAACGCAGTCGCGCTCCTGGCCGACGGGGCGAACCATCATCCCGACATCGCCATTTCGTGGAACCGGGTCACGCTGCGCGTCACCACTCATGATGCCGGCGGGTTGTCGCAGCTCGACCTGGATCTGGCCGCGGCGATCGATGATGTGGCCTAGTTCACGCATGGGGTAATCCGCCGGGGTGTGCGGGAGCGAACACCGAACATGAAGATGGATGCGTTGACCTTGAGGGATCGCATCGCCCGGCTGGACCTGTCGGGAATTGACTTCGGGGCGTTCCGCTCCCAGCCAGTTTCCCCGGCGGGGATTCGGGTGCTGCGCTACATCCACGATGTTGAATTTCACACGGTCTGTTATCTGCGGGACCTGCTGATGACCTCAGCCCACAAGGACCCCGACATCACCTCGTTCCTCACGTTCTGGAACTTCGAGGAGTACTGGCACGGAGAGGCCATCGCCCGTGTGCTGAGCGCCCACGGCGAAAAGGCCGACACCGAACGGGTCTCTGCGATGCGGGCCCGGCTGAAGGTGAAGGATCGGATCTCGCCGTTGCTCCACGGGGTCGGTTCGCTCGTCGCCGGGGAGTCGTGGACAGCTCTGCATATGACCTGGGGCGCCGTCAACGAATGGACAACCCAGGCGGCGTACGGGCGCCTGATCGCAGCCGAGCATCATCCGGTGCTCGGGGATCTGCTGCATCGGATCATGCGTCAGGAAGGTCGCCATATCGACTTCTATGCCAGCGAGGCGGGTCGGCGACTCGAGAGCAGCACCCGGGCCCAGAAGATGACCCGGCTGGCCCTCCGCAAGTTCTGGAAGCCGGTCGGGGCGGGCGTGATGCCTGAGCCCGAGCTGGCCCATCTGACCCGTTACCTGTTCGCCGATGAGGACGGCCGGAAGGTCGCGGCGCGGGTGGACCGGCACATCGACCGGTTGCCCGGCCTGAGCGGACTGCACCTGCTCGAGGGTTCCGTGGATCTCTACGCCGCGGCGTAGTTTTCTCGGCTGGGTGCCGGCCGGCGTGACAGCGGGCATGCTGGGGATGTGAGCGATCCGCAGGGGCCTGGGGTAGAGGGTCCCGACGGAGATCCTTGGCCAGCTGATCGGGAGACCCCGCCCGGTTCTCCACCAACGCCGGTTTATGGTGCACCGCCGCCGGTTTATGGTGCACCGCCGCCGGGCTATGGCGCACCGCCGCCGGGCTATGGCGCACCGCCGCCACCCTCGGGTTACGGGCCGCCACCCGGGTATGGCCAGCCGCCGCCCGGCTACGGCGCACCGCCGCCACCACCGGGCTACGGCCCGCCACCCGGGTATGGCCCGCCGCCGCCCGGCTACGGCGCACCGCCGCCTGGCTATGGCCCGCCACCCGGGTATGGCCCGCCGCCCTCGGGTTACGGCCCGCCGCCCGGTTACGGCCCGCCGCCCGGTTACGGCCCGCCGCCCGGCTATGGCGCCGCCGCCGGCCCCTCCGGGGTATCCGGGCGCGGGAGGGGCGCCCGGATGGTGGGGTGGTATGGCGCCCGGCGGCTGGTCGGTCACGGGGCCGTCTGTTCCCGTCTGGGCGCTCCCACCGCCACGGCTAAAGGGCGGCAACGAGAAAACCGGTCCGCTGCCCCTGCACCCCATGGCCACGAGCGACATCCTCGATGGTGCGATCAAGCTGCTGCGGGCGAACGCCCGCACCATGGTGCTGATCGTCGCCACGTTCTTTGTGCCGTTCGAGATCGTCCTGGCCTTCTTCGAGCGGAATATCAACGGCGGAAACGGCTTCCTGCAGACCCTCCGCGACCCATCCGCAGCGTCCTCGCAGAACAGTTCGTCGAGCACCTTCGCGATCGCCGGGCTCACCTATGTGGCCTTCTGGGTGGTGGTGCCGTTGGTCTGCGCCGGTACCAGCCGAGTCGTGATGGCCTCCTACCTGGGCGGTGAACTGAAGCCTCGAGACGCCATCGCGGCCGCCATCAAGCATGCGCCAGCGCTGCTGGTAGCGACCCTCATCGTCCATCTGGCCGAGTTGGTGAGCTTGCTGGCGGTGATCGTGGGCGCCGCCTTCGTCATGCCGCTGTTCATCATGACGGCGCCCGCCATCTCGCTCGAGGACCTTGGGCCCTTTGCCGGGATCCGGCGCTCGGTAAGCCTGGCCAGGAGGCGGTACTGGCCCACCGTCGGCATCGCGCTGCTCTCGGGCTTGCTCGCCTACTTCCTCAACCAGATCCTCGGATTCCTGCCAGCCCTCGTGGCGTTGTTCATCGGACTTCGCTGGGGCTGGATCATCGTCGCCGCCAGCGGCATCTTGGAGGCGTTCGTGACGGTGTCGCTGATCACGATCGTGGCGACACTTGTGTACATCGACGCCCGCATTCGCCAGGAGGGGTTCGACCTGCAGGTGATGGCGTCTCGGTTGGACGCCGGTTAGCCGGGCAGCGAGGTGGACGTCGACGCCAGCGCCGGGGTCGGCTTAGCCGGCAGCCGGAACGCTCCCGAGGGGACCGACTCCCGATAGCTGGTCGCTTGAACCGGATTTCCCGTGTCCTCGACCCGAAGGATGACGCCACTCGGCGCAAGGCAGATCAGGGCGTGCTCCCCGACAGTTGCGTCGGTGGGCGCGGTGGCCGCGGTGGGCGCGGTGGCCCCGCTGCTCCGGCGGGTGGCCGCCAGGCAGCTGGCATCGAGACGGAGCATGGGCCGGTGGGTCACCGTGAAGTCGTACGTCTGGCTGAGCTGCACCAACGAGGCGATCGTCTGGGTGATGGCGTCGGGTGTGAATGGTCCACCAGGAGCTGATTCCACGCCGCTCAGGCAGCTCCAGCGGTCGGCGTTCAGATGACACACGACCGTGTCACTGTTGTGGATGATCACCCGATCGGTGCTACCCGGCCCCGAAGCGCCGACGACATCGATCCGCCGATCGGGTGCCCGGGCGAACACCGTCGTGCTCTGGCCGTTCCCCTGGTCGTAGACGACGGTGTAGGTGGCGCTACTAGCGCTCGCCGCTTTGGCGAGAAACTCCTGGGCATCGGGGCCAAGCCTCGCCTGTTGGGCGACGGCACGTGCCTGGGAAGCGCGAATGTGAGCCGCCGCCGCCGCTTCCTGTTGTGCGTTCGAGGTGCCGCCGCAGGCCGCAGCCACCACAATGACGGCGATCGCGAGTGCCATCGAGGCGGTGGCTGACACCTTCTGCAACCTCGCCCGGACCCGGTCGCAAGAAACCATGCTCGTGCATCATGGACGCCCGGCTGCCCCGGGTCGAGCCAGGCCCGGTCTATTCACAGCGGCGTCGGTACCGGCGAAGCCTGGCTTATCGTGGTGCCCATGTCGGTACGCCCCTGCATCCTGACCGTGCACGCCCATCCCGACGACGAGGCTTCGAAGGGCGCGGCGACGATCGCTCGGTATCGCACCCAGGGCGTGCACACCGTGCTGGTCTGCTGCACTGGCGGCGAGGCCGGCGAAATCCTGAATCCGGCCATGGACCGCCCCGACGTGCGCGACCGGCTCCACGAGGTGCGCATGGAGGAGCTGGCCCGGGCGACGTCGATCATCGGGTACCGCGAGGTCGTCATGCTCGGCTACCGAGATTCGGGGATGCCCGAGACGCCCGAAAATGCCGACCCGCGCTCGTTCGCCCAGGCGCCGTTCGATGAAGCCGTGGAGCGTCTCGTGGCGGTGATTCGGCGGGTCCGGCCCCAAGTGGTCGTCACCTATCCGAGTAACCAGGAGGGGTATCCGCACCCCGACCATCTGCAGGTCCACGCCATCACCCTGCCGGCGTTCGACGCCGCCGGTGACCCCGACGCATACCCCGATGCCGGTCCACCCTGGCAGCCCCTGAAGCTGTACTACACCACCTGGTCACGGAAGAGAATCCTGGCCATGCACGAGAAGTACCTCGAGCTCGGGCTGGAGTCGCCCTTCGACGAGAAGTGGTTCGAGCGAGGGGTGAACACCGAGGAGGCAACGACGGTGATCGACGTCACCGGGTTCGCCGGGGTTCGCGACCTGGCCCTACTCGCCCACGAAACCCAGATCGACCCCACCTCGAAGTTCTGGTTCGGCCTCCCTCCCGAGGTGGCGCAAACGATCTACCCGTACGACGAGTACGTGTTGGCCCGCAGCCTGGTGCCCGCGGAAACGCCCGAGGACGATCTGTTCGCCGGCGTTACCGACCTGAGCCCCCCGACCCCCCCGATCCCGCCGACCCCCGTCGGAACCGCCACGTTCGCCGCCAGCGCCGAGACCGCTGGCACGGCAGCCACCGGGAAGGGTTGACACGACCCTCTGCGGGTAGAGTGCCCGACGGACCGCGATCCCGAGTCACCAGGGGGAATCCAGCTATGTCGAAATGGCTCTCGAAGGAGTGGCTGGACCAGACCCGGGTCATGGCTGACAGCCAACCTGAGCGTCCGGGGGCGTCCGCCAGGATCCAGTACATCGTCTCGGGCGGTGCCGACGGCGAGGTTCGCTACTACTGGGTACTGGAGAACGGGAAGCTGCTCGAAAGCGAACTGGGCAACGTGACCGAGCCCGACATCACCATGACCACGAGCTACGAGGACGCCAAGAAGATCCAGCAGGGCGAACTCGATCCCAATGCCGCGTTCATGCAGGGCCGCATCAAGATCGGCAACAACACCAACATGGCCAAGCTCATGTCGCTGATGCCGTTGACCAACGCCCCGGAGTACAAGGAGCTCCAGAAGGAGATACGGGAGATCACGGAGTACTGATCTCGACGGGCGGCCGGAACGTCCCAGACCCGGGCCATCCGCCGAAGGGGGCCGCTCCGAACAACAAGCAATCATGGCCGCCTCCCTCATCGACGCCAGTGACGGCGCGCTAGTCGTCGCGATTGGCCGCTGGCGCGAAGAGGCGCTGGCCGAGGCGTACCGCCGCCACGCAGGTGCCGTCTTCGGACTGGCTCGCCGGGTGGTCAGCGACAGCGCCCTGGCCGAAGAAGTGGTGCAAGAGGTCTTCCTCCGCCTGTGGAATCAGCCGGAGAAGTTCGACCCTGATCGCGGATCGCTGCGCTCGTTCCTTCTCGCCCAGACCCACGGTCGGGCCGTGGACCTCCTGCGCTCCGACACCTCCCGGCGCCGCCGTGAGGAACGCGAGGCCCGCGAGACGGCGGAGTCGGGGTACGACATCGAGCACGAGGTGTGGGACCTCGCCATGGCGGAGCACGTGAAGGACGCGCTGGCGGTGCTGTCCGAGGATGAACGCCGAGCCATCGAGCTCGCCTATTTCGGCGGCCATACCTACAGAGAGGTGGCTACCCTCTTGGGCACGCCGGAAGGTACCGTCAAAAGCCGCATTCGCACCGGCCTGCGCCGCCTGCGCGACGGCCTGGCCGAAGCTGGAATCGGAACATCATGGAACGACTGACCGGACACGCCGACCTACAGGAACTCCTCGGTGCCTATGCACTCGATGCCGTCGAGCCCGATGAGGCCGCGGCCATCGAACGCCACCTGCCGACCTGCCCCCGCTGCCGCAGCGAGCTGGCCGAGCATCGTGAGGTTGCGGCGCTGCTCGGCTACGCCGGGGGAACCGCGCCAAGCGGCCTGTGGGACCGCATCATCGCCAGCCTCGAAGAGCCCCCGCCGGCGCTCCGGCTCACCCGGTTGCCCATCCAAGACGCCATCCCGGCCGCCGCCGCTCCTCCACCGAGTGCGCCGGTCCGTTCCCTCGCGACCGATTGGGACGCCATCGCGAGCCGCGCCGGTCTCTCGGGTCCCCACATACCGCCGTCGATCCACGCCCGCCCGCCTCAGGTCGATCCCGAGGCCGACAAGGTCGTGCCCATCGGCATCGGCCGGCGCCGAGGCCGGGGGCGCCCACGCCGGAAGGTCGAGATGCGCCTCATGGTCGCCCTCGCCAGTGCCGCCGCAGTCATCGTGGCGGCCCTCGGAATCCAGCTCGGTCGGCTGGATGTTCGCAAGCCGCAGCAGCCCAACAACCTGCAGGAACTGGCCTACCGCGTCGCCGATGCCGACCCCCACGCCCGGCATCTGACGCTCAACTCATCCGACGGCGTCCACACCATCCGGGCGGTCATGATCGCCGACGGCACGACGTACCTCGGCCCCGGCAACCTCGACACGCTCCCGGCCGACGAGACCTACCAGATGTGGGGCGTCGTCGATGGCGCTCGGGTGTCGCTCGGCGTGATCGGCAACATCCCCACGTACCACGCCTTCACGACCCCGGCCGTCGCCAATGTTCTGGCCGTCACCGTGGAGCCCCGGGGTGGCGTGGTCACCAGCACCAAGACGCCGGTCGTCGCCGGCGTCGTGCCCACCGCCTGAACCCCAGCTACACCCCGGTGCCGGCCGTCACCGCGTCGGTGTCGGTCTGGAACGCCCCGTCGGGTGTGCCCGTGGCCGACTTGTTGCTGAGTACGGCCAACAAGGCGACGTGGCGGGCTTCGGTTGCGCCCACGCTGGCCACGGCGGTGTTGAACTTCACGTTGTCGAACATCCCGATGTCCGCCTGGTAGGTCGCCGACGCCAAGTGCTCGAGGTCGTAGGCCAAAACGACCACATCGGCTTCGGTCTTGAGCGCCGCCAGCCGCGGCTGGACGACCTGCTGCATCAGCACCGGGTTGGGGTCGACGAAGGCGGTACCGCCGGCCGTGCGCGTCGAGCGCTGGAACAGGTCCCCGTGCTGGTTGTGCTGGCTCTGGAACAGCTTGATCAGATCGAGTGTCGCGGGCGTCTTCACCAGCCCACTCTTGATCGCCGAGGCGTACACCGCCACCGCCAGCGCCTCGATGGAACTGGCGGTTCGCAGTATGGCCACGTCCTTGGCCGTGCCTTGGGCGACGGTCACCGCCGTGGTCGGGGGCACGACCGACACTGACGGCGTGGCCCCCTTGCAGGCGGCGAAGATCGCCGAGCTGGCAACCGCGACCCCGCCGAACATGAGCACCCGCCGCCGGCTCATGGGGCCCAGGATGAGATCGGCCAGCGTGGCGTCGCCAGCCCCGCCAGCCCCGCCAGCCGCGCCGCCGGCGCCGTCGTCGACGAGGCGATCGAGGGTCAACCGGTCCTGTTTCATGGCCGCCTGGTGGGCGGCCTCGATGTCCCGGGCCTCCCGGCGGATGAAGTCGTGCGAGATGTCCATGTCCACTCCTGTCGATCTGATCCGTCGCCGTCTCTCGGTCGCCATCAGCTGGCCACCGGGAACTTGGACGGCTGTATGGCCGAGTCCTGTGTCTGGAATGGGGGGAGGAACCCGACGTCGGTCTTCGGATCCTTGCCCAGCACGAAACCGAGCACCGCGGCGTGCTGGGCTTCGACCGGCATGATGGAGGCCGTGGCCGCTAGGGCCTGGGCGCTCGTCAGGGCGCCAATGGCGAACAGGTACGTGGCGGCGGCGGCGTTCTCGGTTGCGAAAGCCACTTCGAGGACGGCGTTCTCGTCCGCCGCGGCCCGGATCTGGTCACCTACCGCCTGGACCAACCCGGGGTTGGCCTTGGCCGTCGCGGCGTCGCCCGCGAAGGCGCCGAAGGCCTTGGCGTGGTCCAGGTGGTGGCCCGCGAAGGCGGTCGCGGCCGCCAGCACCGTCGGGGTGCGCACCTTCCCGCTCTGCGCCGCCGCGGTGTAGGCGGCCACCGCCGCCAGTTCCACGCTCTCGGCGAATTTGGCAATCGTCGGGTCATCGAGCGTCTGGGCCGAGGCGGAGGCGAGCAGACCCCCGAAGGGGACCACGGCGCCGCCGATCACCAGCGCCAAACCCTTGGCCGCCGTGCCGAGCAACCGGCGCCGTGTTCCCACCTGCAACCGGGCCGCGGCGCCGGTGTGCAGGGCGGCGACGTCGTCGCGGATCGTCCGCATTCCCTCCCGGTGAAGGTCGTCAACCTCTCGCACCATTTGGCGCAAGCTGCGTTCGCTGATCTCCATGTATTCGGTGTCTCCTGGTCGGTGTTCGTGAACAGATCTGGGAAAAAGCGCCGTTCCTACCGCTGCGAGCCCTGCGGGAGCGAGGAGCCCGTGGCCCGCTGGAGGTCGCGTACCTCGCGGTAGCCAATCAATGTCACTCCCGCCCGATCGGCGAGGGCCCGGAGGGACTGCCCGACGGTCACGACATCGTGGTCGTCGACGAGCGATGCCCAGTCGGGCGCCAAGGCCCGGAGCTCGGCGGTGTCGACCGCCGGGCGCAGCACCACCTCGGTGACCCCGGGGCTCATATCGCCCAGCAAACGGTCCAGCGCCACCCGGCCGGTCCGGTTGCGGCTGCGGATCAGGTGGTCGGGCGCGAAGACTCCCTCCTCCGCCGCCAGTCGCCGGAACGGGAAGCCGACCGACCGCTCGGCTGACGCCGCCGACAATCGCAACGGCAGCCGGAACTCGGCGGCCAGCTCCAGCGCCACGTCGAAGAACTCGGGCCGGTATTCGAGCGCCCCGAGATGCGAGCTCAGGTGACTGACGTCGAAGCCCCACAGGATGGCCCGCTCGATCTGGGCCCGGCACTCGCGGCGTACCTCGTCCATGTCGGCGTGGTCCCAGAGGTCGTCGATCGTGCGGGGAAAGCCGCCGTCGCCATCGAGCAACGACGGCGCCTGGGTGATGGGGCCCCATCGGTACAGGTCGTATTCGGCGTTGAGGGTGAGGTGGACGCCGACGTCTTCGCCGCGGTAGCTGGCGGCAGCCTCGCGAGCCCAGGGGCAGGGCACCATCAATCCCGCCGTGGTTGCCATCCCGCCCCGCAGGGCGTCATAGACCCCGACGTTGGACGCGTGGCTGAGGCCAAGGTCGTCGCAGGCCACAATCAGCAGTTGGGCTCCGGGTCGGAAGCTCAGCGCCTCGGCAAGCGACGTCACGGGGTCGAACCGTAGTGGCCGGTGGCTAGGTGGCCGCCAGTCCGGGTCCTGGCCATGGCTGGGGCACGCGCCCGCAACGCCGGACTCAGGGGCCGGTCAGCGCCGGGAGCGACCGCTCAACGCCTCCAGGACGAACAAAAGCAGTGATGCGCCCGCGATGGCGATGAGCAGCCCGACCCAGGTGAAGGACTGGAAGCTGACCTGCTTCACCCCGGCCGCCCGGGCCAACCCGCCGCCCACCAGCGCCCCAAGGATGCCGACCACGATCCGGGTGATGCATCCGCTGGCCCGCCGGCCGGTGACCATCCCCGCGACCGTGCCGGCGACAAACCCAAACACGATCCAGGTAAAAACACCCACGGCCGCAACCCTACCGCCGTCCCGTCCCGACGCCGGGCCAACGTCGGGCGCCGATCGGGCGTCATCGGTCGCCTACCGGGGCGAGGGGCGGGGTGGACCGGCGGAGGATGTCCCGCGCTTCGGAGATACCCCGGCGCCCGAGCTCCTTGGTGCGCTCGTCGAGTCGCCATTCGAACTGGGTGGGGTTGATGAGGGCGAGCTGTCGTGCCATGTCATAATCATGAACGGGGGGTGTGACCGTTATTCCTTCCCGCCGACTCTCGGAGCACCCACACTGTCGAAAGCGAGAACTGGCGGATCTCCAGCTGGAGGTTCCGCCCGCAAACGTTTCGCCCAGCCGCCGAACGGCCACCGCCGGGGCCGGCTGGTGGCGATCGTCGGAATCCTGGTCGTACTACTTGTGCCCGTGACGTGGTCCTACGGACATGCCCTGGGGGCGGCCGGGAATACCGCGGTCAGCGTTCGCAGCGTCGAGTGGTTGAAGGACCACCACTTCACCTGGCTGGTCAACGACGTCGAGAACTTCTGGTACACCCACCACAAGCCCAAGAAGGGCGGCGCGCCCACTGGCGGTCTGGCCGCCGCGATGCGCGCCGGCGCCACGTCCACCACCTCGACGTCGACCACCCTCGATCCCGGGCTGGCGCCCGCGCCGACCGGACCGGACCTGGCAACCGCCGCGTTCACCGGCCGGGCCTTGCCGCCACCGCGGCCGATGCGCTCCATTGCCGCCAATCCCCTCCCCGGGGAGGGTGACTGGTCGTCGCTCGGACAACTGGTGGCAGGTAAGCCGGCCATGTACGCCACCTACGTCCGACCCGACGCGGTGTACACCAGCCTGGTCACGGGCGTGGCGTGGATCGACCCGAACCTGGTCAAGTTCGACCTGTTCGCGGGGGTGCAAGAACCGGGCGGTCGTGACTGGCACCACCAGGCCCCCATGGGTCCAGGCGACCGGGCCAATCTGGTCGCAGCCTTCAACTCCGGATTCAAACTGAAGGATTCCGAAGGGGGCTACTACGCCGACGGCAGATCGGTCAGGGCACTGCGCGACGGAGCCGCCACCTTGGCCATCAACCCCGCCGGGGTGCCTGCGGTCGGACAGTGGGGCCGCGACCTGACGATGGGACCGTCGGTGGCCTTCGCCCGCCAGAACCTGTCACTGGTCGTCGACAATGGCCAGCCGGTGCCGGGGCTCGATACCGACAGCAACTACAAATGGGGCGCCACGCTCGGCAACAAGGTGCTGGTGTGGCGCTCCGGCGTCGGTGTGACCTCGAACGGGGCGCTCGTCTACGTGGCGGGCAACAGTCTCTCCATCTCCATGCTGGCCAGCGTGTTGTCGCGCGCCGGGGCGGTGAGGGCCATGGAGCTGGACATCAACTCGGCGTGGGTCGACTTCGTGAGCTACGGCCCGGCGATGCCTTCGCCGGCGATGCCCGATACCAAGCTCCTGCCCGACATGTCCGGTGGGACCTCGAGATATCTGGGCGACAACTCCCGGGATTTCGTGGCGGTATTCCGTCGGGCCTAGGTGCCGTCGCCAGACTGCCGGCGCAAGGCAGCGACGGGGCGTCAGAGCAGTCGCAGCTGCTCGGTGCGCGACGCCCGGACGGCGAGCGGTTCCCAGGTCGCACCGCCGCGCGGTCCGGTACAGCGCACCTCGATCAACTCGACGGGCATGGCACGCGCCGCGCCTCGCCGGTCGGTGAGGCCGACGCTGCCGTCACGCTCGCGCCGGGTGACGTGGGCCTCCTGCCACCGACTGCTGCTGTCCCGGCGGAACCGTACCTGTTCTCCCGGGCACAGCCCGAGGATTGTCAGGCCAACGGGGCGGTCATCGGTCTTCGCCTGGGTCCGCCGCTTCATCGGGTCCGATTTTAGAGAATCCGTTGGGCCGCATGGTGGCTTCTGGCGGCGCGTGGTTACCAGGAGCCGCTGCTCACCAGGCGGAAGTCCGCGGCCGATTGGCCAAACACCGCGCTCACCTGAATGGTCACCGCGCTGGAGCCGGACTCGAAGCAGGCGGGTTTGGACGCGGTCGCAGTGGCCGGTTCGAGATTGGTGCTGGTGGCCGACGCCAGGACCTTGCCGTCGCGGATGACTTCCACCTTGTCGGTCGTCCCTGGGGGCGCCGTGATCGTCACCCGGAACTTGGTCAGGCACAGGTTGAGCAGGCTTTCGGAGACCTGGGCCGTGAAGGTGTCAACGGCGCTGGCGGGAACCAGGTTGGCCCGAAGGGGCTGGCCGCCCTGCAGGACCTGGCCTGGCTGGTAGTCGGAAGCAGCCTCGCAGCCGTTGGCCAAGATGGTGTCGAAATCCGCTCGTCCCGAGAGGCAATTGCTCCCGTCGGTCCCCGACGCGGGTGACGTCTGGCCACAGGGCAAGTACAGCAGCGGTGTGCACGCGGTCGTCGATGGCCCCGCGGCCGGCGCCGCTGTCGGGGGCGGCGAGGCCCGCGTTGCGGTCGTTGCCGGACCTGGTTTGAAGAGGGCCACGCCGATGACCACCACGGCCGCGAGCGCCACGACGATCGCGGCCACGACGGCCACCCTTTTCCCCCGTTTGCCTTCGTCGTGAACGGTCCGAGGGGACAAATCGACCTTCGTGCCGTTGGGCCCCCCCGAGGCGGCTGCGGCGCTCGGGCGGCGCTCGGGTCGAGGGTCGAGCATGGCGCCAAGGGAGCGCCGGAGGTCCTCCGGCAAGGCTCGGGGTAGGGCGTCGACCTGGCCGTGGGCGGCCCGGCTCATCAGCGCCATCGGTTCGCCCTCGCCGTAGGGGCCCCGGCCGGTGAGGGCATAGGCGAGCGTGGCGCCGAGTGAGAAGACGTCGCTGGCGGCGGTGGCGGGCCGGCCGGCCGCCTGTTCCGGGGCGATGAACTCCGGGGTGCCGACGACGGAGCCGACCACGGTGAGTCCGGGAGTGAACTGGCGGGTGATGGCCACGCCGAAGTCGGCCAGCGCCGGGTGACCTTCGGCATCGAAGAGCACGTTGGCGGGCTTGATGTCGCGGTGCACCACACCCTGGCGGTGGGCCGTTGCCAGGGCGTCGAGCAGGGCCCGGCCGATGGCGATGACCTCCGAGGGCGGGAGGGTTCCGCGTTGGCAGACCCGGTCGGCCAGGCTGCCGACCATGCGCGGCATGACGAGGACCACGTCGGCGCCGTCGTCCTCGACCGCGAGCAGCGGCACGATCCCGGGGTGGTCGAGGCTGGCAAGGATCTCGGCCTCCCGGCGAATGCGGTGCCGGGCCATGGCGATCTGCTGGGCCGAGCCACCGAGGGAGACCCGTTTTCTCGCCAGCTGGCGGCCCTGGTCGTCCACGGCCAGCTCGACTACGGCCATCCCGCCGCGGCCGAGGAGCCCCACCACCGTGTAGGTCATCGCGCCGTCATGGTAGGCGCCTTACCTGGTGTTCCCGGGGCAGGTGGGCGGGTCTTGGCTCAGCGGGGGACGATCGTCTGTTTGAACTCGTTGAGGTCGTCCCAGCCCCCGGTCAGCTCGACGACGCGCTGCACGGTCGTCACTGCGAGGTCTTGGTCGCCGGCGGGGCGGCTGAGCAAGCGGACGAAGACCGCCCGGCCGCCGGCAATGAAGGTCGGCACGCCGAATACGTCGTGCTCGGCGACCGCCGCTTCGTGTTGCTTGCGGAACGATTCGAGCGGCCAGCCCTCGTCGATGGCGGCAAGAACGGTCGCCCCGTCCACGCCGCATTCGTCCAGCACGCTCTGGAGAACGTCGCGGCGGCGCAGGTCACGGCTGTGGTCGTGGCGGGCCGAAAAGAGTGCCTGATGCGTGGTGAGAAACTTCTCGGGGAAGCGGTCCCGGACGACGACGCCGGCGGCGGTGGCCAGCAGGCCCGGGTAGCGGTCAGGCTCGTCCCAGACCGGCGGTTCACCGTCGGCGACGTGGGGCTGGTCGAGGTTGAAAGGGATGAACGTGACGTCCCAGGGAGCGCCCGCGAGGAGGCCCGCGACGACGTGCTCGTGGGCGTTGCGGGCGTAAGGGCAGCGGTAGTCCCAGGTGATGGCGAAGGTGAGCGGCGAAGGAGTCACGGATTGGTCAACCCTCGGTCGTCGGCGTCGATTCCCCGGGGCTGTGGCTGTGGCTGGGGTTGGGGTGCGGGGTCGCCGGGATCGCCGGGATCGCCGGGATCGCCGGAGGGGGGAGGGGGACCAGCCGCTTGAACGCCTTACCGAGGAGAACGCCGATGACGATGCCGCCGAACACGTCGGAGGCGTAGTGCGCCCGCACGTGGACCCGACTCCAGGCGACGACGCTGGCGAGGGCGTAATAGAACGGTCGCATCACCGGATCGCCATCGCTCAACAAGGCGGCGGCGCAGAAGGCCGAGGTGGCGTGCCCGCTGGGAAAGCTGCTGGTCCGGGGGGTCCGTAGGGGATGGGGACGGGTGCCTCTGGGGGCGGGTCGCTGGCGCCGGAACACCCATTTGACGGGTCCGTTGACCAGCGCCGATTCGATGGCGACGGCCGCCGCGGCCCGGACCGTCGCCCGCCACGCGTCCTCCGAGCGCAGGCCGCGGACCACGGCCAGAATCAGCCAGATGACCCCATGGTCACCGACGGCTGACGCGGCGTAGAAGACCCGATCGACGACCGGATTGCCCCTGACCCGTTCCTGGACGCTCGAATCCACCCATCGGTCGAAGCGGCTGACCGGTCCCAGCTTGACCAGCGCCTCGTACACCGGCGCGTGGCCGGGAGCAACGAGGACCGGCGGCGCCGCTCGTCGGAGTGCCTCGGATCGGCGCGAGCGGCTCACACCCGAGCGGGGGCCGGTACGCACTGCGCACTGCTGACCGCGACGTCGACCGCAACCGCGGCCGCGCCGCTGCCGCTGGCGCTGCCCGCGAGCGTTGCCCGGTCCGGCGCAGCCGACGTGCCTGGCGCACACCCGTCCGCGATCGTGAGAGCCGCCGACGCGGCCGCCGCCTCGTCCAAGGCGCGGGCGGAGGCTTTTGCCTCCTCGTGGGCGGCGCTGCGGGCGATGACCGCCTCGGCGGCCGCGGCGGGATCGCCCCCGAGGGCCGGGCAGTACTCCTTGTAGGCGCAATACCCGCAGAGCCGCCCGGGCTTGGGCCGGAAATCGTCTCGCTCACATGCCAGCTCGATGGCCTTCCATACCGCGCTGGTCTGCTGGCGCAGGCCCCGGATCGACTGCTCGGAAGGCACCGTCGAGATGGCCAGCGGCTCGCGCAGATGCAACAACTGGACCCGGGCGGGCCGGCGACCCAGAACCTGCTCGCACAGGAAGGCGTAGAAGTGCACGCCTCCGAGTCGTGACTGCTCGTAGGCCTCGCCGGGCGCCCGGCCCGTCTTGTAGTCCGTGACGACGAACTCGCCCGCTTCATCCAGCTCCAGCCGGTCGATGATGCCACGAAGCGTGAGCGAACCGACCTGGACCGACAACAGCAACTCGGTGCCGACCACCAGCACCTTGTCGGGATCTTCGAGGCGGAAGTAGTTGCGCACCAGGGTCTCGGCGTCGGCCAGGAACTCGGCTTCGGTCTCCTCGCCCAGGTCCAATCCTTCGTATTCGTCGCTGCCCAAGACGTCGTCCCGGGCGCGTGCGAGCTTTTCCAGCGCCACCGGCAGGCTCCGCCGGCCCGCGGGCTCCTCCCACATGAGCAGCTGGAGGGCCCGATGAACCAGCGTGCCTTTGGCGGCGTGGGGCGACGGCGGTTCGGGCAGATGGTCGATCGCGCTGTACCGAAAGGCCAGCGCGCACTCCTTGAAGGACGCGACCTTCGACGGCGACAGGGAGGTGGGAAGCGCCAGACTCATCGGTCACAGGGTACCGAGGGCATGTGACGAGAATGCGGACCCAGAAGGCCGACCCAGCTCGCGGACCAGATGGCTTCCCGGTCAGCCGACCGCCAAGGCGTCGAATGCGTCGAACGCTCGCCGGATCGATGTTCCGATCACCGCCGGCCGCTCCAACGGTCCGAAATGACCCAGCTCCTGATGTACCTCGACCGACGTGCGGGCACCGTTGCCAAGGCGGGCCGCGACCGCGGTGATGACCTCGATGCCAAAGTGCGCGTGGCGGCCCCCCGACGCCAGCGCCACGGGGCAGGCGACGCGGCCGAGGTGCTGGTAGGCGCGGTGGTGCCACGCCTGCTCGTACACCCGTGCCTCGTCCTCGCGGCGGCAGGCCAACCGGACCGTTCCGTCGGGCAAGTCATGAAACCCCCACTCGACGTACGCCTCCAGCGCCGCCGGGTCGAAGTCTGTGAACGGCGGCTTGGCGGCGTAGTTGTCCAGCGCTGCCGCTCGGGACTCGAAGACCTCGCGCCGCCGCCGGGCGCCGGCCGCCAGGGGGTTGGCCGTGGACGCAACGCCGTCACCGTCGCTGTCGCCGTCGCTGTGGCCGTCGCTGTGGCCGGCGTCCTTGCTCTCGTCCTCGTGGATCGGCACGACGGGCTCGTAGCAGTACAGCGCCCCAAAGGTCCCGGGCATGGACTCCTCGGCCAGCAGCAACGCCGCCCCGCCACTGGAGTGGCCGACCGCCCGGGGCCGTTCCTGGCCTGATCGGCGGGGCAGCGCCGCGGTGACCGCGAGGACATCGAGGGCGAAACCATCCCAGTCGTAGTTGCCGTCGGGCGCCCGTTCCGACGCACCGTGTCCCCGCGAGTCGAACGCCCAACAGTGGTACGTGTCACGGAGCGCGGCCGCCAGCGGCAACCAGACCAGGCCGTGGAAGCCGGTGGCATGGGCGAGGATCAGCGGCGGCCCGCCGCCGCCCAGGTCGTAGGTGGCGATCTCGACCCCGTCGGCAGTCTCGACCCGGGGGCCGGCGCTGAACGCACTCGCAGTCACCCGGCGACGGTATCGCCGTTCCGGCGAGATCCCGTTGCGTCCGGAGCCTGAGCGTCGGGAGCCAGAGCGTCGGGAGCCAGAGCGTCGGGAGCCAGAGTGTCGGGGCTAGCGTCGCGGCCATCGACCCCGAAGACGCCGTACTCGCGGCCAACCGCCGCTTCTACGAGGCGTTCGAGGCCCGCAACATGGACGACATGTCGGACCTGTGGGAGCGTTCGGATCGCTCGACCTGCACCCATCCAGGCTGGGCGACGCTGCGGGGGTGGGGGCCCATCGCGGCCTCGTTCTTCGCCCTCTTCCAAGGTCCTCGGCAGATGCAGTTCGTCTTGACCCAGGAGCGGGCCGAGGTCGTCGGTGACCTGGCGTGGGTGTCGGTCGACGAGAACCTGCTCGGCGATCAGAGCGGCGCCACCATCGCGGCGATCAACATCTTCGTGCGTGACGGAGGGCCGACAGGCGCGCCGGACGGCCGAGGGTGGCGCTTGGTATGCCACCACGGCTCGGTGGTCAACCACTCGATCGTCCACGAGGGTCCTGACGGCTAACCCAGCCCCGAGCTTTGGGTGCGCGTTATCGCTTTGGGTCCACTTATCGTCGTCCAACAGCAATAAGTGGGCCCAAAGCGCCAACTGACATCCAAAGCTCGGGGGCGGCCCGCAGGCGTGCGCCACGACGGCACGACTACCCCCGAACGGGCGTCTCCAGCAGTGTTGCCAGCGTCAACGCATTGGCTACGGCGTCGCCCCGCCAGCAGTTCTCCATGATGAGGTGCACCTCACTGGTCGACGCGGCCAGCTCACGTACCCGCAGCGCCGCGTCGGCCAGTTCGGGGTCGCTGTAGCGGTACGGCCACGGCCAGGGGTCGTCCTCGATGGTGCGGCGCCCGACGAAGCGCACCACGGCCACGTCCGAGGTCGCGGCCATCACCGATGGCATCGCACGGGGCCCGGCCAGCGGCCCGTCGGTGCACACGAAGCCGATGTCATGGGCCTCCAACCACTCCAAGGTGTCCTCGCACACCGCGCCGACCAGCCACTTGGGGCTTCGGAAGTCGACCGCCACCCGGTAATCGGCCAGGCGCTGGCGGGCCGCCACCAACGCTGAGCGGGTCTCGGACTTGGGTGTGAACCACGACGGGTACTGCAGGATCACCACCCCCAACCGTCCCGCGGTGTGCAAAGGCCGCAGGGCGTGCTCGAAGCGCCGCCAGCACTCCTCGATGGCGTCGCCACCGAGGTGGGCGGAGTACAGCCGCCGGCGGTTGCGGGTCTCGGGCCGGACCTCTCCCTGGAGGTCCTCCCACAGCGAGTCGGGCAACGTCGGGGCGTCGGTCAACAGTGACCATGCCCGAACGTCGAAGCAGAAACCGGGCGGCGTCCGGGCGACCCACTGTCGGGCCAGGTCCGGCGTGGGCGGGAAACGATAGGTGGTCGAGATCTCGGCCAGGGGCAGGCGGGAGCAGTAGTACGCCAGCCGCTCGGTCGCCGTCATGGTCTTGCGGGGATAGAAATCGCCGTGGCGCACCAAGCCCTGGTCCGCCCATGACGACGCCCCACAGCGGAACAGGCTTCCGTCGATCGGCACCGGCGAGGGAGGGCCGCCCGCCCGCGTTGACGAGCGAATGTCGGCTAGCCCCAGTGTCAGGAGCGTTTCTGTCATTTCCACCCCGGGTAGCTATCGAGGGTGTCGATGGGGGTGAGCTCGAAATGCGGCTGGCGCTTGATCTGATATTGCCAGCCGATAGCCGACTTCTCCGCGCCACGAGAAAGGTGTTGGCGGAGTACCTGCAGGCGATGGAGACGCCCATACCCGTCATCGACGACGTCGTCCTGGCCATGGACGAAGCGTGCAGCAATGTGCTCAAACACGCCTATCCGCAGGGGCATGACAACAACTTTCTCCTCCGTGCCGACCTTCGGCGGGACCAAATTCTCATCGAGGTGGTGGACGAAGGGGTCGGTTTCGACATCATGACAAATCGCGCCCGCTGGGACGAGGATGGGCACTTGGCCGCCAGCGGGCGGGGGCTCGAGGTGATGCGGCGCCTCATGACGACCGTCGAGGTAGAGTCGCCGACCCCGGCTGGCGGGACCCGCCTCCGGCTGGTCAGGCAACTCACACCTCTTGGCGACTAAGACATGCGCCATCCAATCCGAGCGTAGGCCCAGACGATGAGTGACTCGCGCCGGTGGGGTGTCCAGCCCGGCTACTACGACGTGGCCGGCCGCTGGTGGAAGGCACCCGACTCGACCATCGAGACCTTTCTCCAGGCCATGGGGGCCGACGACGGCGACCCTCCTCCCGGTCCGACGGTCATCGTCGCCCCTGGTCGGCCCGATCCCAGTCTGCCGCCGGGCGAGCTGCGGCTCGAGGGCAACGCCACCATCCGGGTGGACGGCGCCCTGCCGCCGGACCTCCCGATGGGCTACCACACCTTCGTCCCTGACCAAGGACGAGCGCACGAGCAGCACGAGCGGCAGCGGTGCTACCCCGACCCCACTGATCGTGAGCCCGGGTCGCTGCTGGCTGCCCGACGGCCTGCGCAAGTGGGGCTGGGCCGCCCAGCTCTACGCCGCCCGCTCGACCACCAGCTGGGGTATGGGCGACCTGGCCGACCTCCGGCGCATCGGACAGTGGTCGTCGTCCCAGGGCGCGGGCGTGACGATCATCAACCCGCTACATGCGTCCCTGCCCGTCGGGGGCCAGCAGCCCAGCCCGTACTTCGCCAGCAGCCGGTGCTTCCGCAGCCCGCTGTACCTGCGGGTCGAGGAGGTGCCCGGCGCCCAGCAGCTCGACCAGCTGCAGGAGTTGGCGGCTGCGGGGCGGGCCCTGAATGCCGTGCGTCACATCGATCGCGACGCGGTCTGGCGCCTCAAGTCCGAGGCGCTCGAGGCCATCTTCGCCGACTTTCACGGTGACGCCGACTTCGACCTCTACGCCGCCGAGGAGGGCGATTCGCTGCAGCAGTATGCGACCTTCTGCGCCCTCTGCGAGCAGTACGGCGTGCCTTGGGAAAATTGGCCGGCCGAGGTGCGTCACCCGGGCGCCTCCGCGGTCGCCCCGTTCGCGGCGAGCGAAGCCGGGGCCCGGAGGATCCGGTATCACTCGTGGCTCCAGTGGCTGCTGGACCGCCAACTCCGAGCCGCGGGCCGTACGACCGGCCTGGTGCAGGACCTCGCCATCGGTGCCGACGCGGGCGGGGCCGACGCCTGGCGCTGGCAGGACTGCATGCGCCTCGACGTACGTGTCGGCGCCCCGCCCGACGAGTTCAACATGGCGGGCCAGGACTGGGGCCTTCCCCCGTTCGATCCCTGGAAGCTCCGCTCGGCCGGCTACCGCCCGTTCATCGAGTTGATGAAGTCGGGCCTCCACGACGGCGGGGGGCTGCGCTTCGACCACGTCATGGGCCTGTTCCGCCTGTACTGGATCCCCTCCGGCGCTTCGCCCAAGGAGGGGACGTACGTCACCTACCCCAGCAACGACCTGCTCGACATCCTGGCGTTGGAGAGCCACCGGTCTGAGGCGTTCGTCGTGGGCGAGGACCTGGGCACCGTCGAAGATGCGGTACGGGCCGAACTGACGGCGCGGCGGATCCTTTCGTACCGGCTGCTCTGGTTCGAGTCAACGCCGCCGGGGAGCGGGCAATGGCCCCACCAGGCGCTGGCCGCGGCCACGACCCACGACCTGCCGACTGCGGCCGGACTGTGGCAGGGGAGCGACGTCAAGGCACGCGAGGACCTGGGCATTGCGGTCAACGTCGAGGCCGAGGCGACGCTGCACGCCAAGATCAAGGACTGGATCGACGCCGACCATGACCTGCCCAAGGCCGAGGCGGTCGAGCGGATCTACCGTCTGCTCGGCCAGTCGCCGTCGGCACTCGTCGTCGCCACCCTCGACGACGCCTTGGCGGTCGAGGAGCGGCCCAACATGCCCGGCACCCTCGACGAGTGGCCCAACTGGCGTATCGGCCTGCCCGTTCCGTTGGAGGAGCTGGAGATGTCCCCGTTGGCCCAGTCGATCGCGGCCGCCCTGCAGCGCGCCCAGGCGGCCGACGACATCGACGCCGCCCCGGAGGCGCCTGATCCTTCGTAGTCCGTGGGTAGTGACCGCGTTCTGTGGGTTACTTATGTTTCTGAGGGCTTCGTATGGTCGTCCAGCGCTGTAACTCGCCCACAGAGCCGTAAGTCGCCCACAGAGCCGTAAGTCGCCCACAGAGCCGTAAGTCCCCCAGCCCGCAGCGTTGGCGACGAACGCCTCTACGCCGGGCGGATCGCCTTCAGCGAGTACATCAGCGGCAGCGTCCCGAGTCCCGGGGGCCAGCGCCAACCGCGCCCGTCGGGCCGCTTCACTAAGAAGCGCAACCGGTTGTCGTTGGTGAAATCCCACTCGTGGAACAGCTCGAGCCGCAACCCCGCCCCGATCAGCGCGGTCAGAACCCGGCTGACGGGGTGCTGCCACTCGTAGCTCACGTTGTGCACCGTCGGCGCGCTGGGGTCGACGTAGCTTCCCGGCTCGTCGTAGATCGTGGGCTCCGTGGCGAAGTAGTCCCGGACCGGGAAGGGCGCCTTGTCGTCGAGGACATCGGATACCGGGTGGAACTCGGTGAGGTACAGGAAGCCACCCGGCTTCAAGAGGTCCTTCACCACCGCGGCCCAGCGGTCGAGATCGGGCAACCAGATGAGCGCCCCTTTTCCCGTATACACCACGTCGAAGCGCTGATCGCCCAGCACGTTCGGGGCGCGATACACGTCGCCCAGCACGAACCGGGCCCGGTCGGCCAACCGCAGCTCCGCGGCCAAGTCGGCGGCGGCGCCGATCGCGGGTTTCGAGAAGTCCAGCCCCGTGACCGCCACGGTCGGGTGGAGGCGGGCGATGTCGAGGGTGTCGAGGCCGAAATGGCATTGGAGGTGCAACAGGCGCAAGCCGTCGAGGGCGCCCAGTTCGTCGACCTCGTGGGGCAACAGGGTGGGTCGGCCCGCCTTGAAGCCCTCCACGTCGTAGAACGTCGAGCCGACGTGCAGCGGGACCCGTTCGTCCCAGAGTCGTTGATTGGTCGTCAGCCAGTCGTCCACCTTCCGTAGGGTATGGCGGTGGACCTGCCCGTGATGCCGCCCGTGGCGCCGATGTTGGCCAAGCTGACGAGGGACCTCCCCGTGGGGCGGTTCATCTACGAGCCGAAATGGGACGGGTTCCGCTGCATCGTGTTTCGCGATGGCGACGAGGTGGAGCTCGGGAGCCGCAACGAACGCCCGTTCAACCGCTACTTCCCCGACATTGTGGCCGCCGTGCGGACCGGGTTGCCCGAGCGGTGCGTCGTCGACGGCGAGATCGTCATTGCCGGCGCCGACGGGCTGGACTTCGACGCCCTCCAGCAGCGGATCCACCCCGCCGAGTCCCGCGTCCGCATGCTGGCAGACAAGACGCCCGCCTCGTTCGTGGCCTTCGACCTGCTGGCGCTGGGCTCCGACGACCTCCGGGCCGAGGGGTTCGCGGCCCGCCGAGGGGCGCTCGCCGCTGCCCTGGCCGCGACGGCAACCGGGTCACCGTCGGTGCACCTCACGCCCGCCACCACGGACGTGACAGTGGCGGCCGACTGGTTCACGCGCTTCGAGGGGGCGGGTCTCGACGGGGTGGTCGCCAAGGGGGTCGACCTGGCCTACCGGGAGGACCAGCGGGTGATGCTCAAGGTCAAGCACGAGCGCACCGCGGAGTTCGTGGTGGCCGGTTTCCGCTGGTACAAGGGCGGCGAGGGCGTGGGCTCGCTGATGCTGGGCCTGTACGACGACGAAGGCCACCTCAACCATGTGGGCGTGATCGGGGCCTTCCCGGCGGCCCAGCGCAAGGAACTGGTCGAGCAGCTGGCGCCCTACCGGGAGGGGGCGACCGAGAACCATCCTTGGGGCGAGTGGGCCGAGTGGGCGGCGGCGGGCGCGCTGGCGTCAGGACAACGCCTCCCGGGCGGCCAGAGCCGGTGGAATGCCACCAAGGACATGACGTTCGAGCCGCTGCGAGCGGAGCTGGTCGTCGAGGCGGCCTACGAGCACCTGCAGGGGTCACGGCTCAGGCACACGGCCCGATTCCGCCGGTTCCGGCCCGACCGTGACGCTCGCAGCTGCACCTACGAGCAGATGGAGACGGCCGTGCCCATGGAGCTGAACTCGATCTTCTCGCTCTCGTAGCGACCCGCTACCTCGCCATCTCGCTGCTAGGAGAAGTGCTTCAGTAGCTCGGTGAACTCGTCGGCGATTCCCGCGGGAACGGTGTAGCCGTCCTCCCGGCGGATCTCCTCGAAGTGGTCGCGCACGTCTTCGAGCGTCAATGCCGGGTTGTAGTAGCCGGGGGTCAGCCCGATGAAGAACCGGGCGATCCGCCCGCCCGCGGCCGAGTAGACCTCGCCGGTCACCGGACAGTCCTCATGCACCAGCCACGCCGCGATGGGCGAGACCAGCGCCGGGTCGAGCTTGGCCGCCAGCGGGCCGAGCAACTCCTCGGTCATCCGCGTCCCCGCCACCGGGGCGATGGCGTTGGCCTTGATGTTGTACTTGCCCCCCTCTTGGGCGAGGACCCGGGTGAAGCCGACCAGGCCCATCTTGGCCGCCCCGTAGTTGGCCTGGCCGAAGTTGCCCAGGATCCCGGCATTGGAGGCGGTGTTGAGCACCCGGCCGTAGCGCTGCTCGCGCATCTTGATCCACGCCGGGCGCGTCACGTTGAACGCCCCCCGCAGGTGGACATCGAGCACCGGGTCGATCAGGTCGGGGGTCATGTTGTGGAACGCCTTGTCCCGCAGGATCCCGGCGTTGTTGATCACGATGTCGACCCGGCCGAAGGCGTCCAGCGCCGTCTGGATGATGGCCGCCCCGCCTTCGGGCGTGGCCACACTGTTGGTGTCGGGCACGGCCACCCCGCCCAGGTCGGTGATCTCCTGCGCCGTGGCCTGGGCCGGCCCGGCGCTGCCCCCCTCCCCGCTGACCGACCCGCCCAGGTCGTTGACGACGATCTGGGCGCCCCGCGACGCCAGCAGCAGGGCGTGCTGGCGGCCCAGGCCCCCGCCCGCTCCGGTGATGACGGCCACTCTGTCCTGGAATCCGAGATCAGACATAAGGGGGGGAAAATACCTCGCCGGGCGCAGTTTCAGTCCGTCATCGGCATCACCATGGTCGGCTGAGGCAGTGCCGCCTCCCCGGCAAGGGGCCGAATGGAGGTACCCAGCGCCAGGAACTCGATGGCATGGGCGCCCCACACGTGGTTGTTCTCGATCACCCGTACGCCGACGATCCCCGACGCCCCGTCGCGTTCCGCCTCGGCCTGCATGCGGGACATGGCGATCTCCCTCGCGTCGTAGGTGGCTTGCGTGAAGTTCGGCATTTCGGTGTTCTGCCCGACGGTCTTCCATGCCTGGCGAAACGACTGGTGAGCCACGTGGTACACGCACGTCCCGAGCACGAACGAGACCGGTGCGTGGCCGGTCTTGACGAGGGTCCACATCTCCTGGCCCGACAGGTCGGACGTGAAGGGCTTGCCGGCCGGGGTGCGCCAGCTGCCGCCCCGGCTGGACCGCACCGCAGTGCCCACAGCCAGGAACTCGATCAGGTCCTCGCCCCAGCTGTAGGTCTTGTAGTCGAGGCGCACGCCGACGATTCCATCGGCGCCGAGGGCGTCTGCCTCGGCCTCCATCCGGGCGATGGCGTACTCGCGGGCGGTGTACATGGCTTGGGTGAGGACCTGGAGCTCCTGGCTCTGGTTCCAGACCTGAAACTGGTAGCCCACGTGGTAGATCGAACTCCCCATCACCAGGCCGAGCGGTGCGAAGCCGGCCTCGTGCAGCAAGGCGAACTCGTTGACCGACAGGTCGCTGGTGAACATCGAGGGTTGACCCTGGGTCAGATCGCCCGGGCCTGACTGGCGCAGCCGGGCCAGGGCGGTCTGCGAAAGGATGTTCTGGGGTTGGGGCTGGCTCACGTGGGTTCTCCTAGTGGTCGGGGGAGAGGGCGACAATGGCGTCGTAGACGTGGCGGTGGGTGCCGGCATACTCCGCCAGGTGCCCGGACAGGGCGGCGAGACACTCGTCGAGGGGAAGCGACTGGTGTTTCAGGACCACGCCGCGCACGGTGTGAACCGCCAGCGCCTGGGCGTCGCCGTGGTCGATCCACAGCCGGTACGCCCAGTCCTCCAGGTCGAGCTGGACCTCGGCGACGGGGTTCCCACGGAAGGTGACCCGGTCGCCCCCGACACGCTGGAGGGCCGCGGCCAGTCGGTCGAGGGGCCGCTCCGGGTCGGTCGTACTGGCGACGAGCAGTCGGTAGAGGGCATCGGCGTCGATCGTGGGCCGAGCTCCGGCGACGCCCGCGGGCGCATCCGGCGGCGGGGCCACGACCCCGCAGAAGCGGCATGCCCCGGTGACGGTCGGCTTCCACGGCGCCCCGCAGTTCTGGCATGTCGAGATCGCGCCCACCGCCCCCCGACTGTAGGCCGACCCCCGGACGCGACGAGGAGCCGGGTCGCCACCCGGCTCCTCGTCTGGGCATGGTGCGCTACTTGGGCGGGGGCGTGGAGGCGACCATCGTGCGGGTGTCGAGCAGCTCGCCGGTGGAGTGGTCGCGCACGTTGACGATCACGTCATAGGTCGTGGAGAGGGGCGCATAGTCGTTGTCGACCAGGCCGATGCCCGCTGTCGCGCCACCGGCGACGACTGGGGAGTACGGGCTACGCCACGCCACGACGCCGGTGGCCTGATCGGATTCCACCAGTTCCATGTCGAGCTGTGAGGCGCCTCCGCAGTTGGACACCTTGTACCCGGCCCAGATGGCGCCGATGGCCGTCGACCCGGGGTTGTAGCCGCCGGACGCGTTCATGGAGATGATCGAAGCGCAGGCGGCGAGGCGGGCCGCCGGAGTCGCCACGCTGACAGTGCTCGACGACACGGTCGTGCCGCCGCTGTCGGTCACCGCCAGGTTGACCTGATAGGTCGCGTTGAACGACAGCGCGTCGGTGTGGCGGGTCGCGACGAACGGCAGGCTGCGCGCCGGCGTCCATGCGTCGGTGGTGGTCCAGCCAACCGTTCCCGTTGCATCGGTCGCGGTGAGGGTGATCGTGTAGCTACGGCCCGACGAACCGCAGCGGGACAAGGCGATATCGGCATTCCCCGAGACACCGGCGGTGACCGTGCTCTGGTCGACTGATACCGCGAACTTGTCGATGCTCACACACCCGACGCCCCCCTCGGGGCCGGGGCCGGGGCCGGGACTGGTGCAGGAGTCGGTGCTGGTGCAGGAGTCGGTGCCGGGGCTGGCGCTGGGGCCCCTCCGCCTCCGCCGCCGCCTCCTCCTCCGGTGCCACCGCCGCCCGACCCGCCCTGGGCCAAGGCTGCGGGCGCTGCCAGCAGCGACATCGCGATCACCGCTACCGCCGCTGCGCCGATCTTTCGCTTACGCATGTTCTCTTCTCCCTCGAGCGTTCCCGGGCCGCCCACACTGAGAGGCTCCTGTCGAAGGATCTGCGCGGGCCGGTGCGGCTACAAGACGGCCAATGGTCCTACGACCTTCTGGCTACCCGGCATGGTTTGGGCGGATCATCCGATTGATGGTCTTACGACCATTGACCGATGGCGTGACCGGTTCCGATGGTCGACACTGGGTGCAGAGAGAGGCTGAGCCGTGAATCCGCCCGACGATCAACTACCCACGCCGGACCGACCCCCGGGCGATGGACCGGCCGCGCCGGCGCGGGTCCTGGTAGTCGACGATCACGCGGGTGTCCGCGCCGGCGTCGTCGCCTTGATCCGGACGCGCCGGGAGTTCGTGGTCGTCGGCGAAGCGGCCGACGGTCGCGCGGCGGTCGAACTCGCGTCCCGCTTGGCGCCCGATCTGATCCTTATGGATGTCTCGATGCCGGTCATGGACGGCGTCGACGCCACTCGAGAAATCGCCGGACTGGCAGATCCGCCAGCGGTGCTGCTGTTCACGGCCTGGGCTGATCGGGAACGAATCGCGGAAGCGGTTGCCGCTGGTGCCGCGGGACACGTACTGAAGGACGCGCCGCCCCGCGTGCTCCTCGCAGCCCTCGAATCTGCGCTGGCCGGTCCTCGGCCGCGGCTCGTGGAGGTGCCGGCCCTCGACGCGGCCGCCCCCGGTGTCGCCGGCCACCGAAACGTCGTCCCGATCGGTGGCCGGACACGGGGCCGCCGATGGCCGGTCCGCCTCACCGCCGGGGCGGCCGCGGTCGTGATCCTTGGGACCACCGGTGCCGCCGCCGCCAGTGAAGGCAGGCTCCCACCGCCCATCCAGGCGGCGGCCCGATTCGTCGGGCTCCCGACCCCGCCCGGCCAGCAAGACCTGGACGACGCTCGTCACGATCTGGCACGTCTCGACGCGGCACTGCGCAGTGGTGACTCGAACGCCATCGCAGCGGCCGCCGCTCGGCTCCAGGGACGACTCAGCACACTGAGTTCGACGGACCAGACTCGACTGGGGGTCGCGACGGCGCTCGACCGCGCCCAGCAGCGCCTGGCACCGGTCGGATCTCCGAGCAGCACCGTCGGGCCCGCGGCGCCGCCGACCCCGAGCCCGACGCCGGCGCCCGCCCCGCCGACCACCGTCGATCACCGTGGGCGGGGAGGCGGTGGCGGCGGTGACGAAACCGGCACGACGAGCGGCGCTCGAGGCCCCGGTCCCGCACCGACGACAACGGTTCCTGCGGCGGGCTTCGCCGGCGACGACCACGCCCGATAACTCAGGCAGGGGCGGCCAAGGCGGAGGCGGTCGAGGAGGCGGAGGCTCCCCGGGGGGGCCGCCCACCACGTCACCCCCAGGCGCACAAGCGCACGCTTAGCCGGTAGCTCCGAGTCCGTGGCGTTCCGCCCAGAGCGCCGCCTGGGTGCGATCCTGGACGCCGATCCGACTGAACACCCGAGTGAGATGGGACTTGACCGTTTTCTCGGAGATTCCGAGCCGACGGGCGATCTGCTTGTTGGCCAGGCCGGAGCACAGCGCCGCCAGGATCTCTCGCTCCCGAGGGGTCAACTCCTCGGCCGCCTTGCGCTGGCTGCCGAGCTGGAGAAGGGCCTTGGCGGCCTTGGGGGAAAACGGCGACTCGCCTTGGGCGGCCGACCGCACGCCCCGGAGCAGCTCGTCGGGCTCGGCGTCCTTCAGCAGATAGCCCACCGCGCCGGCGTCGATGGCATCGAGGATCCGGTCGCGCTCGGAGAACGACGTGAGGATCACGACCGGCAGGTCCGGCTGTGCCGCCTTGATCCGGCGCGTCCCTTCCACCCCGTCCACCTCCGGCATGGACAGGTCCATGAGCACCACATCGGGGACCTGGAGGGCGGCGCGCTCCGCTGCTTCGGCCCCGTTGGCCGCTTCGCCGATCACCTCGATGTCGTCGACACTGCCGAAGAGCTGGCCGAGACCGCGCCGGACGACCTCGTGGTCGTCGGCGATCAAGATCCGGATCATGAGATGGGCAACTCCAATCGGAGGCGGGTGCCGCTGCGGCCATCGGAGTGCACGTCAAGGCGGCCGCCGGCGTCGCCCGCCAGCTCGCCGAGCAGGTGCAGCCCCACGTGGCCTTGGGCGGAGTGGGCGTCGACGGTCGCGGGGCTGAAGCCCGGGCCGTCGTCCACGATCTCGAGATGGAGCTTGTCATCCGCCTCGGTCACCGTCACCGTCACCGTGACTCGGCGCGCCGTCGATGCGTGACGGCCGATGTTGCGGATCGCCTCCTGCGCCGTCCGGTAGGCCAGCGCCTCGACGTCGCGTGCCAAGTCGATGCGGTCGGGGATGGTGAGGGAGACTTCGACGCCGCGGGCCCGCAGCGGCGACACCAGGTCCTGCAGGGCGACGGCCAGGCCTTCGTCGTGCAGCCGAGGTGGTGCGATCGCCACGATGAGGGTTCGAAGGTCCCGGATGCCCTGCCGAAGCTCGCCCGCCGCTCGAGACACCGTCGCGGCCACATCGGACAACCCCGCGGTGCTGGCGTGCTCGGCGGCCGCGGTGAGTGACAGGGCCGTTCCGGCCAACGCCTGGACCGGTCCATCGTGCAGGTCGGCAGCAACGTGCCGGCGCTCGACATCGGCCGAGCTGATCGCCCGCTGGAGAAGCCGTTGCTGCTCGGTCTGTCCCGCTTCGAGGCGCCGGGCCATGGCCCACGCCAGCGGGACCTGGGCGAGGAACAGCAGCAACAGCCCGGCGAGCATGGCGGGCAGGACCGAGACGAACGCCCGGTGGCTGTCCGCGGTGACCGAGGAGAACTTGATGTAGGCCTCGAAGAGGACCGGCTGGCCGCTGCTGGTGCGCAGCCCGTCGTAAACCTGGAGCAGCTTCGTGAACTGGCGCTCGTACAGATTCTCAGGTGCCCCCAGGTTGGACACGCCTGCCTCAGGGTTGCCGCTTGTCAGGGCTTTGGCGTCGTCATGGTCGAGGCCGTAGTGCTGGCCGATCAGGCGGGGCTCGTCTGAGTAGAGGATCGTCCCGTCGGCCGACCAGACCTTGACCCGGACCAGTCGGTCGGAGAGGACGCGGGTCTTGACGACCTGGTCCAAGGCTGCGAGCGCTCCCGGATCGCCGTGGACGACACCGTCGGTGAGAAGCGGCCAGACGGCCGCTCGACCCTCGGCGACGGTGAGATCCCGGGCGTCTCGCACCGCCCCGGCGGTCGCGCTACGGCTCACCAACCAGGCAACGCCGATGGTGATCAGGATCACCGCCGCCAGGTCGGCCGCGACGAAGGTCAACACCGCCGAGCGGACAGTGATACGCCGTCCACTCGCCGGGCGGGGAGGCGGTGTGAATGCGAACTCCTGGGCCGGCGGCGGCGCGGCAGTCGGCTCGACGGATGAGACGGTCTTCACTCAGCTGGCCGCCGAGGACCGGTCGGGGAGAAATGCGCCGGGGCCATGAAGCATCCTGGGCTGCCAGCGGTGCGGCGTGGCGAGTACCGCCCGGGGATAGTCCTCGAACATCCAGCGCACGAAGTTGCGGCGGGTCCAGTCATTGGCGCCCGCGACGCGCACCGCCGCCCGGACCCCTTTGCGGTGTCGAAGGCTTCGGGAAAGCGCCGTGGCCAGCCGGTCGTCGGCGCCCATGCCCGCCAGGACGTGGCGGCGGTAGCTGTCGGCCACCAGGCTCGGCCGATGCGGTCCGCCGGCGATGACGGCGTGCGCCGCCAGTTCGCCGGTTTCCAGGGCTTGGCCGATCCCTTCACCGGTCAAGGTATCGGTGGCCCGGGCGGCGTCGCCCACGAAGAGGACCCGGCCGGCCGTCAGCTCGGTGGCGCCGATTCGGGCCGGTATGGGCCAGGCCTTCGTCGGCGCCTCGGGCCGGGCGTCGGGCCCGAGGACGGCCCGGACGTGCGGTCGCTGCAGGACGTCGGCCCACTGGGCCTTCATCTCGTGGGTGGGTTTCCCGGCCGAGCGGTGTATCCCGAAGCCGACATTGGCTCGCCCGCCGGGCAGGGGGAACGACCAGGCGTAGCCAGGGAGGAGATCGGCGTCGAACCAGACCCAGAGTTGGTGGGCGGCGGCGGCGTCGACATCGGTGAAGTACTGCCGGAGGGCGTGCCACTCACCGAGGTACCCGGCCTCGTCGCTGACCCCGAGCTTCTTGCGAAGGGGCGACCACATGCCGTCGGCGGCCACGGCGTAGCGGGTGAGGACCGGTCCTACACCGTCGACTTCGAGTTCCACCAGGTCGTGGCGCTGTGCGGCATCAGTGACGGCGTGTCCGTCGTAGACCTTGACGCCCGCGGCCCGTGCGACGTCGACGAACGCGGCATCGAGATCGCTTCGCCGGGCGACCGCGGCAAACACGCCGCCCGTTGCGGGGAGCGGAAACCGCACCGTCCGTCCGGAGGGCGAGCGGATCCACGTCTCGGTGACCGGCTGCCAGGACGCGACCGCGTCGGGGCGCAACCCCAGCCGCTCGTAGCGCCGGAGCGCCCCGGTCGTCAGCCCGTCACCGCAACACTTGTCGCGCGGGAAGCGGGCCTTGTCGAACAAGACGACGTCGCGCCCGGCCCGGGCCAAGGTGATGGCCGCGGCAACGCCGGCCGGCCCCCCTCCCACGACGGCGACGTCGGCCCGCAACATGAAAGCGAGGCTAGAGCCTCCTGCGCCCTTTGCCGCACCGGCGATCCCCCAGCCGTCCTTTCCTAGCAGTTCATGTCCTGTGGCGGTCATGTACTGCTATGAAGCGCCGTCCCCCATTCCTCCCGGGCGTCTGTTTCCTAGCAGTTCATGTCCTGTGGCCGTCATGTACTGCTAGGAAGCCCGCCGCTCGTCGCGTAGGGCCGCGGCCAGGACCTCAGCCGATGTCTTGGTGGCCTTCCAGCCGAGGACCTGGGCCGCCTTGGCCGGGTCGAGGGCGAGGGGGCCGTTGACGAGGATGGCACGATCGGCGCCGAAGGGGGTCTGATGCAGCCGAAACGCCAACTCCGAGCCCGCCAGCAGGACCCGCGCCGGTAGGCGCAGCACGTGGCTCCCGGCGACCTTCGCCACGCCCGTGGCGTTCAGCCAATCGGCGGGAGCGATATTGACCACGCCCGTCGCGGTCGACGCCCCGGCCTGGTGCAGGGCGGCCGCAGCGTCATCCTCGTCGAGGAACTGCAACGCTTCGTTTTTCCCCCTGAATGCCGGCACCACCAGCCGATACCCCTTGACCGCCTTCGCGACCTCGGGATCGGCGTGGGCTCCGAGGACAGCGCCGATGCGCAGGACCAGGGTGGGGGCGGCGCTCACGCAGAGCCGCTCGGCTCGCAACTTGTCGGTGGCGTAGGCGCACTGGCGGTTGGGGCGGGGCCAGTGGTCCTCGCCGATGGGCAGCGGGTTGTCGGGCCAGGCGCCGTAGACGGCGGCGGAGGAGGCCAGCACGACGCGGGCGGGGCGCGCCGCGAGGACGTTGCGGGTCCCGTCCCAGTTGGCGTGGGCCGTGTCGGGGCCCCGCCACAGGGCGAAGCCGAGGTGGAACAGCACGTCCACGGCCGCCAGGGCCTCGCGGGCGGTGTCCTCCCGCAGGTCCGCTTGGGTGTGGACCAGCTTGGGGTGCTCGGTGGCGAGCGGGCGGCGGGCGACGGAGCGAACCGTCGCCACCGCCGGGTCCTCGAGGAGCAGGGCCAGGAGCCGGGAGCCCAGATGGCCCGTGGCTCCGGTCAGGCCAACGTCGATCGAACGTCCTCGAAGGCCCGCAGTGCCCGGGCGATGTGTTCCTCGGTGTGGGTGGCCATGACCGACGTGCGCAGCAGCGCCCGGCCCGGCGGGACGGCCGGGGGCACGGCGCAGTTGGTGTACACCCCGCGGTCGAGCAGGTTGCGCCAGGTGCGGCCGGCGTCCCAGTCCTCGCCGATGTGCACCGGGACGATCGGGCCTTGGGGCACCCCGCCGACCTGGAAGCCGAGTTCGGACAGGCCGGCGTGGAGCTGGCGGGCCCGCTCCAGGACCAGGCCTCGGCGGTCGCCGTCGGATTGGGCGATGCGCACCGCGGCCAGTGCGGCGCCGAGGGCGGCGGGAACACCGGCGGCGGTGAAGAGCATGACCCGGCAGGCGATGCGGAGGTAGTCGATCACCGCTTTGGGGCCCGCGATGAATCCGCCGCACGACGCGAGCGACTTGGAGAAGGTACCCATCACGAGATCGGGGGTGATGCCTGCGGCCGCGGCGGTGCCCCGGCCGTCGGGTCCGAGCACACCGAGGGCGTGGGCCTCGTCGACGAGGAAGCGGGCCCCGAACTCGGCGCACACGGCCGCGAACTCGGCGACCGGGGCGACATCGCCTTCCATCGAGTAGATCCCGTCGACGGCGACGAGCGCGGCACCGGGGTTTTCGCGCTTGTCGTGCCAGGTGCGAAGCCGGTGGCGCAGGCTCGACGGCAGGTTGTGGCGGAACGAACGCATGGTGCCGACCGACATGCGGGCCCCGTCGATCAGGCTGGCGTGGGCGGCCGAGTCGAGGAAGACGGCGTCGTTGGCTTCGACCATGGTCGCGATCAATCCCAGGTTGACCATGTAGCCGGTCGAGAACACCAGGCAGGCCTCGACTTGCAACCAGTCGCCCAAGGCTTCCTCGAGCTCACGATGCAACTGGAGGGTGCCGTTCATCAGCCGGCTGCCGGTGCAGCCCGTGCCGTAGCGATCGATGGCATCGATCGCCGCCTGCTTGACCCGGTTGTCACCGGTGAGGCCCAGATAGTTGTTGGAGCCCAGCATGATGACTGGTTTGTCCTCGTGCATGACGACCGGACCCGACTGGCTGGCCATCTCCCGGTAGTACGGGAGGAGCCCCATTTGCTCGGCCGCCCGGTACTCGAGCAGGCGCGGTGAGTCGCACTTGTCGAACAGGTCGACGGCCGGAATGGGCGTGCTGTCGGCATGGGTCCAGGCTTCAGCCACGAGACCCAAGGGTAAGGGACGGCCGCGCAGCGCGCCAGGGATAGTGTGACAATTGTCACGCCCGGTGTCGGGCGGCGGCTGACGCAGCGGCTGCGTCAGCGGTTGCGCATCGCCTCGAAGCGCTTCTCCCAATCGAGGTGGCGGGCCTTGCCGTCACGGACGAACGGGGAGAAGGCGATGGCCTTGATCAGGGCCTTGTTGGTCCAGCCGCCGACCCCGCGCAGCGGTCGCAGGACGTCCATGAACAGCACCACGCGGAAGTCGTCGGTGTCGTTCCAGGCGTAGTGCTCGTAGCCGTCGTCGAACAGCAGGCTCTTGCCCTCGACCCAGTGTGCGACCTCGTCACCCACGCTGATGCCGCACCGCTCGGCCGGTTCGGGGATCTTGAGGGCCAGGTGATACCGGAGGACACCGCGCCAGGGACCGCGGTGGGGCGGGATCTTCTTGTGGGGCGACAGGATGGAAAAGAACGCGGTCGTGAGATCGGGGACCTGCTCCAGCAGCTTGGTCGTCTCGGGGCAGCGGGCACAGTTGGTGTCGGACTTGAACCCGTAGCCGAAGAAGAAGTACGTCTTCCACTTGTCGTCATGGGTGAGGGCGAGCTGGTCGGTCGAGATGTCCTGGAAGTTGGGCAACTCGTCTCGGTACTCGAGGACTGCGTCCAGCTCGGCTCGGATCAGGTCGAAGCCGTCCTCCAGCTGTTTGATCCACGGAAAGCTGTCCTGGGACAGAAAGGGGGTCGTTTCGACCTCGGAGAAGCGCAGGACCCAGCCCTCCATACGCTGGAGTGCCTTGCCCCCGACCTCGTTGGTGGCATCAACCAGTTTCGACCGGAGCTGTCCAGCCATGGGCGTCGAGGCTACATGGTGGGTGGGGCTACGGCCGGGGTTGTGTCAATGGCAGGATGTCGCGGTGCGACTGCTGCTGCTGGCTCCACCGGGGGCAGGGAAGGGGACCCAGGCGAAGCGGCTCTCGCAGTACTACGGGATCGAGCACATCTCGACGGGGGACATGTTGCGTCGTGAGGTGGCCCGAGGCACACCGCTCGGGTTGGAGGCGAAGGCGTACCTCGACAGAGGCGATCTTGTTCCCGACGAGTTGATCCGCGAGATGGTGGTCGAGCGGGTGACCGAGGCCGATCCGAAGGGCGGGTTCTTGTTGGATGGGTATCCCCGCAATTTGGCGCAAGCGGAGGAAGCCAATGCCCTGGCGCGCGACCGGGGCATCACGATCAACGGGGCCGTCTACCTGGACGTGAGCGCCGAGGAGCTGCTGCGCCGGCTCATGGCGCGGGCGGGGACCGAGTCGCGAAGTGACGACAACGAGGAGACGATTCGCCACCGCATCGAGGTGTTCGAGGCGCAGACGCGGCCGCTGGCGGAGTACTTCCGGCAACGGGGCCTGTTGATCTCGGTTGACGGAGAACAGCCAGTCGAAAAGGTGACCCAGGACATCATCGACAAGCTGGCGGCGGCGGGCGCGGTTACACCGTCACCAGGGCCGGATCGACCGCCGACAGATGGTGGATCTCATTGACGCTGTGCACGACCCGGCGACCGTCGCCGGCCAACACCCGGTGGATCGAGGCGTGCGCCGGCCGGAAGAACATGTCCTGGCTCAGCCCGAGCACGTGGCCCAGGTAGCCGTTGGTCACCCCGCTGTGGCAGGCCAGGGCGACCCGTTGCCCGGGGTGGCGGGCGACGATCTCGTCGATCGCGGGAATGATCCGGGACCGGAACTCGCTACTTGACTCGCTGTAGGGGTAGATGTCCCAACTGCGCTCGGTGATGAAGCGTTCCTGCAAGCGGAGCAGCTCGTCGCGACCGATCAGCTCGGAGAGCACGGCGCCGTCGGGGAGTCCGCGGAACAGTTCGACTTCACGGAGGTCGGCAACCACGATTGGTTGCAGTCCGTGGTGCTTGGCCACTTCCTCCGCCGTGACGAGGGCCCGTTCCAGGGGGCTGGAGTAGACGACGTCGATGGTCTCGGCGGCGAGGGCGTGGCCGACTGCCTGCGCCTGGCGGAGGCCGGTCTCCGACAACGGCGGGTCGACCCAATCGGCGGTCGTCGGGTGTTCGCGGTGGGGGAACTGCTGCTTGCCATGGCGGATCAGAATCAGCGTCGTGACATCCGGTAGGCCGGTGAGGAAGGTCCGGTCGAGGGGCGATGCCGACGGGAGGGGGGACGGCGGTTCGAGCGGCACTTCGCCTGTCGTCACCGGGGTCACGCGGCCCCGAACATGTGGAGCCACTGTTGCTTGGTCTTGGGTTTGAACACGAAGTTGAGGTCCTTGACGTCGCCCATCGTCGCCGATGCCGGCGGCGAGTAGCGGTGGCCTGGGAAGAGCGTGGTGTTGTCAGGCAGCGACGCCAGGCGCTGAAGGCTCTCGTACATGGCCTCGGTGTCGGACCCGGGGAGGTCGGTCCGACCGCACCCCTCCAGGAAGAGGGTGTCACCGGACACCAGCATCCCGTCGACCAGGAAGCACTGGCTTCCGGGCGTGTGGCCGGGGGTGTGCAGCAGTTCGATTCGGATGGCGCCGACCTCGATGACGTCGCCACTGGCGTGGGTTTCCAGGTCGTCGGCCGATACGCCGGTGGTGCGCCGGACCCACTCCGCCTCGGCCGCGTTCACGTGGATCTTGACGGGTTGGCGTTCGAGCAGCGCCGCCACGCCCTCGATGTCGTGTCCGACGAAGGAACCGCCGACATGGTCGGGGTGGTAGTGCGTGGCCAGCGCGCCCGTCAGGTGCATGCCGTCGCTGTCCAGCACCTCGAGCAGGTCGGCGATGCGATACGCCGGGTCCACGACCACTGCCTCGCCCGTGTCACGATCCCCGATGAGGTACACGAAGTTGATCATCTGGGTTGCCATGGGATCGCCCACGGCGAAGTCACGTCCGGAAAGGAGCTGTCGAAAATAGAGGCGATCGGCCACGGGGAGCGACGCTACGCGTCCGGGTGCGCAGCGTCGGCCACGGCCTCTGGTGGGGATGGGACTCGTGGCCGGCCCAACCGGACAATGACCGATTGGCTGGCCACCCCAAGGAGGATTCCGTCCTCGGACCACAGGTACGCCCGGCCGTGGCCGAAGCCGTTGGCGATAGCCAGGAGGTGGATGTCGCAGAGAATCCATTCCGAGGCCACGAGCTGCACGACGCGGATGGTGTTGTCCAGGCTGTTCCCGATCGACGGCCGCCCGAGGGCCTGCGCCACCCCGGAAGGGACATAGTCACCGAGGACCGACAGCCACGCCGAGCTGGGTTCGAGCAGGCCGGGAAGTCGCGCCCAGAACGCGCAGCGCCCGTCTCCCATGGTGCCGTCCAGATCCTCGAACTGTCGGCCCATTGCCAGGCGGACCTCCACCCGCTCGAGAACCGTGCCGCTGAACTCCGGCGGGATGGTTCGATAGGTGGACTCGTCTGGGCCGGGCACGTCGGGTGGGCGGACCCACGTGCCGCTGACGTCGAGGTGGCGCCGCCCGAGCGCGGCGTTGACCGCCAGGATCTCCTTCCCGTCGACGCGGCCGATGGCCCGGGCCTGGGTCGTCTGATGGCCGACCACCGCCAGGTTGACGGCGAAGTCGACCACGCTGCCGGTCGGGGCATAGGAGAGGTATTGCGCCGTCGCCCAGATCGCCGGGCGGTCGCTGGCATGCTCCATGGCGGCGACGCCCGCCGCCAGGCCGCAGCCACCGAACAAGAATCGCCCGGGCGTGGAGACACCCGGTGTCACCGGGAGTCGCCACAGGAGCGGATCGTCGGTCGGCTCCAGCCCGAGGAACGTCCATGCATCCATGGCCCGGCACGCTATCGGCGCAGTCTCGGCGAACCGTGGAGACAACCTGTGGTCACGCCCGATCGACCAGAGGTCACCGACGAGCCGCCAAGTACATGGCTTCTCACGACTGAGTAAAGCTAAGTCGTCTCTTGTCAACTATCTTGTCTTGTGTCATACTCAGTAGCAGATATTGCTGTGGCGAGAAGGAGGATGTGCAAGATGTTGATGCGTTTCGACCCATTCCGTGAACTTGATCGGTTGACCGAGCTGCAGAACCGCAGCCTCCCGACGTCGATACTGGCGATGGACGCCTACCGACGGGGACACGAGTTCGTGGTGCAGTTCGACCTGCCCGGAGCCGACGCCAACTCGATCGATCTGTCGGTCGAGAAGAATGTGCTCACCGTTCGTGCGCAGCGGACCTCGGCCCAGGGCGAGGTGGACGAGGTGATCGTGACCGAGCGGCGATACGGCAACTTCACCCGCCAGTTGTTCCTCGGCGAGAGCCTGGACACCGATCACATCAAGGCGAGCTACGACAACGGCGTGCTCACGATCACCATCCCGGTGGCCGACAAGGCCAAGCCCCGCCAGATCCAGGTCGACAACGTGCCCTCCTCCGCGACGCCGGTCGAGGCACAGTCGACCGACACGACGACTGCCGCGGCCTAGCCCCAGCCGCGTCTGGCGTCGGGACCGGATTGCCAGAACCGCTCAGGCGGTTTTGCGAGTCGAGGATGACTTCCTCGACGCCGCCGCCTTTTTTCGAGCCGGGGATTTCTTCGACGCCGCGGCCTTCTTGGGCGATGACTTCGCAGCCGACGAGCCCGATTTCTTGGCGGCGTCGAGGCTGGCCTGCAGCGCCTCCATCAGATCCACGACCTTGGCCTGCGACGGGGGCGAGGAATCGTCGACGGTGACCTCTTCGCCCTCGGACCGGCGCTCGATCAGGTCGAGGAGTTCCTCGGTATAGGTGTCGTGATATCGCGTGGGGTCCCAGTCCGTGGCCAGCGAATCGATGATCTGGCTGGCCAGCTTGAGCTCCTTGGCCTCGGGCTTGGTCTTGGCGCCCACCGACAACTGGTCGATATCGGCCTGGGGCACAACCTCGTCCGAGAAACGCATCGTCGACATAGCGAGCGCGCCATCCAAGGGGCGAATGGCCGCCAGATACTGCTTGTTGCGCATCACGACGGTGCCGATGCCCACCCGCTTCGACTGGTCCATTGCCTGCAACAAGAGCCGGTAGGCGCGCTGCGCCGACTCACCGTCCGGCGCCAACCAATACGTGTGGTCATAATAGACGGGGTCAATATCGTCCAGGTTGACGAAATCGTCGACATCAATAGTGCGCGTGCTGCGGGGACGCAGTTCTTCGAGTTCGTCGGGGTCGACGATCACCGAGCGGCCCCGACCGAGCTGATAACCGAGCTGGATGTCGTCCTTCTCGACCTCCTTTCCCGTTTTCTCCGACACCTTTTCGTAGCGAATTCGAGCTCCGGTTCCCTTTTCTACCTGGTTGAAATGGACGCGGTGATCTCGCACCGCGGTGTACGCCTTGACCGGGACATTCACCAAACCGAAGCTGATCGCGCCAGACCAGATTGCTCGTGCCATGACTGAGATCTACCCCCGGACGGCCTGGCAAAATCGCCGCCCTTGTCGCTTCGGCGATCGGAAGGTCTGGGGAAAATCCCCGCCTGTCGCCACACCGGATCGATGGGGGCGTGGGGAGCGCCACCTGACTGGGACGATGGAGCTACCGGCACACGTTCAGCAACGACCGGAGCGCCCATCCGAGCGCCGCAGGATCTCCATGACTGGTGCGAACGCGTCGATCTCTCGCACGACGTAATACGAGATGCCCCACCGCTGCCGACAGTCCAGGAGGTGCTGGGCGATCTCGTCGGCAGTGCCCAGTGCCACGAACGGAGTGGCGAGGGCGTCGCCGACGGTGAGTCCCTCCACGTCGGCAGCCAGCGCTTCGGCCGCGGACCGGCGATCGTCGGTGATCACGACCGCTTGCACCAGGGCGTTCAGCTCCAGGTCGCCTTCCCGACGAGCCCGAGCCTGGCTCTTGATCCAGTCCACTGTGTCATCGAGGCGCTCGGGGGACCAGCGGACCTCGTGGCGTTGGCCGTCAGCCAGGGTTCGGCCCAACATCGTCAATCCAATGGCGTCGGCGTGGCGGCTGGCATGGGCGAGGGCCGACCGACCGTTGACCCCGACGAGGATCGGAACGTGGTCCTGTGCCGCCGGCAGGATCGACACCTCCTCCAACCGGTAGTGCTCGCCGACATGGGTCACGGTCTCGCCGTCCAGCAGCCGGCGCAGGATCTCGACCGCCTCGGCCATGCGGGCCTTGCGCACCGCAGGGGGGTCGAAGTCGATCCCGGCCGCGGCGTATTCGGTAAAGGAGTGCCCGGCGCCTATGCCGACCTCCAACCGGGCTCCCGAGAGCTGGTCCAAAGTGGCGAGCTCCTGAGCAAGCAGCGCCGGGTGGTGGAAGTCGTTGTTGAGCACCAACGGGCAGAGCCGGATGCGTGTCGTCCACCCCGCCGCGGCGAGGAGAGGCGCCAGCGCCGAGAAGTTCTGGCCCAGGTGGTCGAAGGTGCACAGGACATCGAATCCCGCATCCTCGGCCGACTGGGCCTGGCGGCGAAGCTCGCCCGGGTCGGCGGCCCGCAGTTGATAACCGAATCGAAACGGTCGCACAGTCGCAGGCTACGAACAACGGCGGCGGCCGCGGTACGGGTCCAAACTCCACGCCGCCCCGCGTTCGCCCGTCGGCGCGGACTCGGTCTTCGTCGTTGCTGGACGAGTGCCGCCACGCGCTCGGCGGGAGGCGCGCCCTGCCGGTCGGTCGCGGCCGGCTGGCATCGGAAAATGCTCCCCTTTTCCCCAGATCTAGCGCGAGTGGAGCAGCACCAGATGGCGGCCCATGAGCGGGACCTTGTCGCCGGCGGTGTAGGCCTCACCTGACCGGGGGCCGCCGGTGTCGAGGGCCACGTCCCAGGCCCGGCTGGCCATCTCCGCCGGCAGGACGAAGTCGAGGGGCCGGTCCCAGGCGTTGAACAGCAGGTAGAAGGAGTCGTCGCGTACCGGTTGGCCGTGGCGGTCGACGTCGGGAATGGCCTGGCCGTTGAAGAACACGCCGAGGCTGCGGGCGTATCCGGTGTCCCAGTCGGCGTCGCCCATCTCCTCGCCGTCGGGCTTGAACCAGGCGATGTCCTTCAGCCCGTCGCGCCCGCGCCCGCGCACCGGCCGGCCCTGGAAGAACCGCCGCCGCGAGAACACCGGGTGGGCCCGGCGCAGGGCGATCAGGTCGCGGGTGAACTCCCACAGGTCGGTGTTCGAGCGGGCCCAGTCGTACCAGGAGACGCGGTTGTCCTGGCAGTAGGCGTTGTTGTTGCCCTGTTGGGTGCGGCCCAGCTCGTCGCCGCCGAGGAGCATGGGCACGCCCTGGCTGAGGAGCAGCGTGGCCAGAAAGTTGCGGACCTGGCGTTGGCGCAGCTCGTTGATCTCGGGGTCGTCGGTCGGGCCCTCGACACCGCAGTTCCACGAACGGTTGTCGTCGGTGCCGTCCCGGTTGCCCTCGCCGTTGGCGTCATTGTGCTTTTCGTTGTAGGACACCAGGTCGGCGAGGGGGAAGCCGTCGTGGGCGGTGATGAAGTTGATGCTGGCCGAGGGGCGCCGGCCGGTGAACTCGTAGAGGTCGGAGCTGCCGGTGAGGCGCTCGGCCAACTCGCCCAGGTCGCCTTCGTTTTCCCGCCAGTAGTCGCGCATCGAGTCTCGGTACTGGCCGTTCCATTCCGACCACAGGGGCGGGAAGTTGCCGACTTGATAGCCGCCCTCGCCCACGTCCCACGGCTCGGCGATCAGCTTGACCTGGCTGATCACGGGGTCCTGCTGGATCAGGTCGAAGAAGGTGGACAGCCGGTCGACCTCGAAGAACTGCCGGGCCAAGGTGGCGGCCAAGTCGAAGCGGAACCCGTCGACGTGCATTTCCAGGACCCAGTAGCGCAACGAGTCCATGATCAGTTGCAGGACGTGCGGCTCGCGCATGTTGAGGGTGTTGCCGGTGCCGGTCGTGTCCCAGTAGAAGCGGAGGTTTTCGGGGGTCAGGCGGTAATACCGGGCGTTGTCGAGACCCCGGAACGAGAGAACCGGACCCAGGTGGTTGCCCTCGGCGGTGTGGTTGTAGACCACGTCGAGGATGACCTCGAGGCCCGCGTCGTGGAGGGTGCGCACCATGGCCTTGAACTCGTTGACGACCTCGGGGCCCGGCCGAGAGGCATAGCCGTTGTGGGGGGCCATGAAGCAGATCGAGTTGTAACCCCAGTAGTTGTGCAGTTTCATGTCGACCAGCCGGTGATCGTCGACGAACTGGTGGATCGGCATCAGCTCGACCGCCGTCACCCCGAGTTTGGTGAGGTAGTCGATGGTGGCGGGATGGGCCATGCCGGCATAGGTGCCTTGGAGCTCGGGCGGCACCGCCGGATGGGTGGCGGTCAGCCCCTTGACGTGGGTTTCGTAGATGATCGTCTTGTGCCACTGGGTGCGCGGGGGCCGGTCGTGGCCCCAGTCGAAGTGGCTGTCGGCGATGATCGACTTGGGCATGTAGGGCGCCGAGTCGTCGTCGTTGCGGGTCCGGTCGTCGCCGGTGCTCAGCTCGTAGGCGTAGACCGCCTTGTTCCACTTGACCTCGCCGTCGACCGCCTTGGCGTAGGGGTCGAGGAGGAGCTTGTGGGGGTTGCACCGGTTTCCGCGTTCGGGGTCGTAGGGGCCGTCGACCCGGAAGCCGTAGCGGGTCCCGGGGCCGATGCCGTAGACGTAGCCGTGCCAGCAGTAGCCGTCGACTTCGGGGAGGGCGAGGCGGGTCTCCTTGAACTTCTTGCTGCGGCCCGGGCCCGGTTCGAAGAGGCACAGCTCCACGCGCCGGGCGACCGACGAGAACACCGAGAAGTTGGTGCCGACACCATCCCAGGTGGCGCCGAGCGGGTACGGGTCACCTGGCCACACCTCGGGCATGGGCTGTGACGATACCCGGTGCCACTGACGGCAACTTCTAGCCAGGGGGCCCGTGGAGCAGTGGCCGGCGGGTGGTGAGGTGGGCCGGGGGTGGCGGTGGCCCCGTGCGGGTCTAGTCGGCCGTGACGGGGAGGTACACGTGGGCCCCGGCGTTCAGGAACTCCGTCGACTTTTCCTTCATGCCCGTCTCCAGGGCGTCGTCGCCGGTCAGGCCGTGGGCGGCGGCGTAGTCGCGAACGTCCTGGCTGATGCGCATCGAACAGAACTTGGGTCCGCACATCGAGCAGAAGTGCGCCGTCTTGGCCGGCTCGGCCGGGAGGGTTTCGTCGTGGTAGGCGACGGCGGTCTCGGGGTCGAGCGACAGCTCGAACTGGTCGGCCCAGCGGAACTCGAAGCGGGCCTTCGACAGGGCGTCGTCCCAGGCCTGGGCGCCGGGGTGACCCTTGGCCAGGTCGGCGGCGTGGGCGGCGATCTTGTAGGAGATCACGCCGGTCTTGACGTCGTCACGGTTGGGCAGCCCGAGGTGCTCCTTGGGCGTGACATAACAGAGCATGGCGGTGCCGTACCAGCCGATCATGGCGGCACCGATGGCGCTGGTGATGTGGTCGTAGCCGGGGGCGACGTCAGTCGTCAGCGGACCGAGGGTGTAGAAGGGCGCCTCGTGGCACAGTTCCAGCTGGAGGTCCATGTTCTCCTTGATCTTGTGCATGGGCACATGCCCCGGCCCTTCGATCATCACCTGGACGTCATGGGCCCAGGCGATCTTGGTCAGCTCGCCCAGAGTGCGCAGCTCCGAGAGCTGGGCCTCGTCGTTGGCGTCGGCGATGCAGCCCGGGCGTAGCCCGTCGCCCAGCGAGAACGCCACGTCGTAGGCCGCGAGGAGCTCGCACATCTCCTCGAAGTGGCTGTAGAGGAAGTTCTCCTCGTGATGGGCCAGGCACCACGCGGCCATGATGGAACCGCCCCGGCTGACGATGCCGGTGACGCGCTTGGCCGTGAGGTGGATGTAGCGCAGCCGGACGCCGGCGTGGACGGTGAAGTAGTCGACTCCTTGCTCGGCCTGCTCGATGAGCGTGTCGCGGTACACCTCCCAGGACAGGTCCTCGGCCCGGCCGTCGACCTTTTCCAGGGCCTGGTAGATCGGCACCGTGCCCACTGGAACGGGGGAGTTGCGGATGATCCACTCTCGGGTGGTGTGGATGTCCCGCCCGGTCGACAGGTCCATGATCGTGTCGGCCCCCCAGCGGGTCGCCCAGGACATCTTGTCGACCTCGTCGGCGATCGACGAGGTGACGGCGGAGTTGCCGATATTGGCGTTGATCTTCACCAGGAAGTTGCGGCCGATGACCATGGGCTCGGATTCGGGGTGGTTGATGTTGGCCGGGATGATCGCCCGGCCCCGTGCCACCTCGGACCGCACGAACTCGGGCTCGAGGCCTTCGCGGGTCGCCACGAACTCGATTTCCGGGGTGATCTCACCTCGTCGGGCGTAGTGCAGCTGCGTGACGGTCCGTCCGGGGCGGGCCGTGCGGATGGGGTGGGTGCGGCCTTCGAAGGCGGGGCCATGGTTGCCGGCACGAGCCGCGGCCCGGCCGTCGTCGCGCAGCGTCGGCTGACGGCCCTCGGTGACCTCGGTGTCGTTGCGGGCCTCGATCCACGCGGCCCGTCGGGCGGCGAGTCCCACGGCGGGGTCCGAACCGGGGCCGCTGGTGTCGTAGAGCCGGATCGGATCGTTGGGTTGGGCCCCCGGTGAATCGTGCAGGTGGACCTCGCGGAAGGGGACCAGCACGTCGGGGCGGTTGGCCGCGACGTACACCTTCCGGGTCTGGGTCCGGGTTGGGGGCGGCGTGGTTGCGCCTTCGGCGACCGTGGCAGCAGGCACGGTCTCATCGGGAAGCGTCTGGGTCATGTCTGTTCTCCCTCCACCGGCATTACCCGGATCAGGTTCGACGGTCGCGACCGGAAGGCCGCCTCTCAGCCCGGTCCCGCCGAGCTCCCGTGTCAGCTTCAGTCTCGCGCAGCCTGCGCCGGTCGGTGCCCGACCCTCCTCCGCTACAGTGGCCGGTCTGGACGCCGGGTTTCCGGCGTGACCGGGCGGCGTGGCCGAGTGGTTTAGGCAAGGGCCTGCAAAGCCCTGTACAGCGGTTCGATTCCGCTCGCCGCCTCCATCCTCAGATCTGCTAAAACCGCAGGTCATCAGGGGTGGTTTTCAAGGTGACCGGTGTTGACCGGCAGTGACCGTTTAAGACCTCTGAAAACCCCTGGTTCGCTCCCCGCGTGCTCCCTGCACGCTCCCTGCGAGTCCAGCGGTGCAAGACGTTCGTCCGCAAGGCCGACGCCGAGCGCTGCCTCCGGGAGGTCCAAGTCGAGGTGGACCGGGGCCGCTGGCTCGACCCCCGAGGCGCCGACATGGCCCTGGCGATCTGGGCGGAGGAGTTCCTCTCCCTGGCCCGTCGACTGTCGCCGCTGACCCAGGAGGCGTACCGCCGCGACATCGACAAATACGTCCTGCCCCGCTTCGGCGCCTACCGTATCGGCCGCCTACCCGCCGATGAGATCGAGAACTGGCTCAACGACGAGGTGGCGTCGGGACTCGCACCCAGCTCGGTTCACCGCCACTACCGGACTTTGCGGCGGATGCTCCAAGTGGCCGTCGAGAAGGAGCGCATCCTCGCCAACCCCTGCGAACGGGTGCAGCCGCCCCGAGTACCGCAACGGGAGATGGTCTTCCTGGACTGGCCCGACGCGGTGGAGCTGGCCGAAGCGCACGGGGAGCGGTACCGGGCGTGCATCTACCTGGCGGTCGACTCGGGAATGCGCTGGAGCGAGCTGGTCGGGCTGCGACGGGCCGAGCTGGACGTGCGCACCCGCAAGGTCCGAGTCACCGAACAACTGGTCCGGCTCCAGACGGGGGAGTGGCTGCGCAAGGAGCCGAAGACCGCCTCCTCGGTCCGCTCCATCACGATCTCGGCCGTCACCGCCGAACTCGCCGGCCACCTTTGAAGCCTTCTCCAACCCCGGCGTCGACGGGCTGGTCTTCCCCAACCAGGTCGGGAACCCGCTGATCTCCTCAAGCTGGTGGAACAACAACTTCGCCCCGGCGCTGCGCAAGACCGGCTTGTCCTGTCGGTTCCACGACCTCCGGCACACCAGCGTCGCCCTGGCTATCGCCGAGGGAGCCCACCCCAAGGCGATCCAGACCCGCATGGGGCACTCGTCCATCCGGGTCACCCTGCACCGGTACGGACACCTGTTCCCCGAGCTAGACGAGGGCCTCGCCGCATCGTTCGGGGCCCGGCTGGCCGAGGCTCGCGAGAAGCGAATCAAGTCGACTGTCGTCCACGCCACCTTCGGGGACCACTCGACGGGGTGACCGCGGGTCGGATTCAGGCGGTCGTCGCCGGCGGCCACGCAGTCGTTCAACAGCACGCCGAGCCGTCGATCTGGCTCGTTCGCCCGGCGGCAGATCGATAACCGGAGCCACGCAGATGAGGCCTTCGGTGCTTGCGCCGAGGGCGACACCGTCGGTCGGACACGCTCTTAGGCGCGCCCGTGCAGTTCGCTGTCGAGTTTGTCGTCGCTGACGCGAATCCCCAAGCTCCAATGAGTAGTTTCCCCTATAGAGGCTGCTGAGATTCCAGATCAAGATGTTCCGCATGGCCCCCTCCGATCGTCAGGAGCAAGTTCGCTGGGAACGTGTCCTTCTTGGCCTTGCGACTGCAATGCTCGTCGCCGCAGACGCCTCGGCGTACCTGACGGCTCACCGAGGAACGGATGCGAGCGGGTGTTCAATCACTCATATCAACGTCGCCGCTCCGGTGCTACTTGGCTGCGGCGGGATTTTTCTCGTCTCAGCGTTGGCGATTATCTTCGTCGCAGGGCACCCCCACCCCGGCTCTGCTCGGAGCCGGGAGAGCCTATTTCGGATCCTCTGGGCGTTCGTCATCGTCGCCTACGCAGTCTCGGCGCTCGCAATGTATCTTGCCGTCAGGGTCACGTTCTGCTTTGGATTTTGAGGCATGAATCGGCTTTGTCACTTGAGCGATAACGAGCGCCGACCCGTCGCTGTGTGTGCCTGGATCGATGGCGAGACGGGTGTCCGCGACCGCCCAGATCGGAGGTTCGGGCGCCTTTGTCGCGTACGCTCAAGCCATGGAGGGGCGGCTCATCGCGCTGGCGCAACGTGGGAAGACCCAACCGCCGCCTCCCTGGACTATCTGGAAGCTGCTGTCTGATCCATTTCAATCCGATGACCGGCCATGGTTCGACCGTCGCAGCAGCCGCCAAGGCCCGAAGCCCAGGCCCACGGAGCCGACACCCAGAACTGATCATCGACTTCCAAATCGAACCCTGCGGCCCCGGGGCAGCTGTGACATGGACTCTGTTCGGACCCGAAGGGTGCCTAGACGATGAGGAGATCCGACGGCGCCGCTACCGTCTCAACCCAATCATAAAGGTGTGTATATAGTGCATGCCGCTGCTGTAATTGTCTGCGATTCTAGGATTTGGCGTAATTGGGGTGAAGATCTACCTTTATTCGAGAGACAATAAATGATGCTCGTGCCAACTGATCAATGGGCAACTGCGCGATACGTTCGACCAGTAGCAGGAGCCCGAGCGATCGATCTGTCACTACCGGGTTCCGGCGAGGTAGCGCCCCAGGGGCCGCCAAGATGAGGCTCTATGAGTGGATGGCGGACCGGCGCCAAGGGTCCACCAGGATGAGCCAGAGTGCGATGGTGAGGCGCCCCCTTTCACTCAGAGCCGCTTCGAGGGGCCGTCCTTCGGGCAGCGGTGGATCCGCGACGTGAGTCCGCCCTTTGGTTGACATATGGTTGCTGTTGACATATGGTTGCAGAACAGGAGGCAATAGTGTCGATGTCGTCGGCGGTAGAGGAGGATCCACGGAAGGTGGCGAGCGAACTGGTTGAGGCCAGCCGAAGTCGGCCGGGCTGGCTCGCCGCGTTCACTGGCGAGCTTGCGTCTGAGGCGCGGGCGGACCAGCTGCGATGGGTGCTGGCCATGTGGGGACTGTCGGCTTCGGAGGCGTCGCGTCTATTCGGCGTGTCACGCCAGGCCGTGTCGAAATGGCTGGTGCAGGGGGTCCCTTCCGAGCGGATCGAGGCGGTCGGTGACTTGGCGGCAGCGACCGATCTGCTGGTGCGGTACCTGAAGCCCGACCGGATCCCTGCCACGGTGCGCCGAAAGGCCAGCCACCTCGGGGATCGGTCCCTCCTCGACCTGGTCGCGACGGGCGATAGCGGCGGCGTGCTTGAGGCGTGTCGAGCCATGTTTGATTTCTCCGGCGCGCAAGCTTGAACCACGCGTCGGCTTGACCCGCACGATGAGGACCGAAATGCTGCCGGACGGTCACACGTGGCTGCGGATTGCCGATCCGGGCTGGGCCGATCCACTCGACCCGACCTTCGCAGCCGCCAGCGGACAACGTTGGAATCCCCCGAACAGCTTCCCCGTCCTGTACGTGAATGAGGATGTCGTCACCGCCCGACTGAACCTGAGGAGGTTCATCGCCGGGTGGCCATTTGAGCCCGAGGACCTGCGTGACGACACCGGCCCCTTGCTTGTTTCCGCGCGTCTTCCCCGCAGCCAGCGCGTCGCCGATGTGCATACCCCCGCCGGACTCGCGGCCGTCGGGTTGCCAGCCAGCTATCCGCTCGATGGTGCCGGCCAACTGATCGGCCACGGTGCCTGCCAGCCCGTAGGCGTGCGGGCGCATGCCTCGGGGCTGCGGGGCGTGCGTTGCCGCTCGGCACGCGCCCCAGACGGCGCCGGCCGCGAGCTGGCGTGGTTCCCGGCGACCTCTCGCAGCCATGCCCACATGGTCGGGACGGCGATGTTCGAAGCCTGGTTCTACGGCTGACGTCCTTATGCTTGTGGTCTGGCCCGGGTGACGCTGCGTGCGAAAGGACAGGTCACGCTGCCCGTGGAGATCCGAAGGGCGGCGCAGCTCGAAGTGGGTGACGTGCTTGAGGCCGAGCTGACCGAGGAGGGCGGCGTCCTCCTTCGCCAGCAGAAGCTGGTCGACCTGTCGCAGGCGTGGTACTGGACGCCCGAGTGGCAGGCAGGGGAGCGGGAAGCCGACGCGCAGCTCGGTGTCCAAGACGGTGAGACCTTCGATGCCGGCGAGGCGTTACTGGAGGCCCTTCAGGCGTTGGTGAAACCGAACAGCTCGCCGGCTGATATCAGCGGCCCTCCGCTGCGCAGTAGACCTCTGTCGGTCGGCATAGGCAATTGACCGCAACTGACCAGAACGGACCTTTTAGCCGCTCCCCGGCCGCTCCCTTCTCGCTCCCCGGTGACTGATAATATGCCCCTGACCAGGTAGTTCTTAGGGTCAGCGACGATACTGCAAAGTCCTTTACAGCGGTTCGATTCCGCTCGCCACGTCCATCCCTGAAGGTGGCGTCCGCAGATGACGAATGGCTTGTGACCCTGACGGCGACGATCGGTCGTATTCTGTGGCGAGATAGCGACGAGGAGGGAAGCTCATGGCTGGCTTGGCCCAAGCCACTGGTGCCACCGACACCCCCCTGCTGGACGTCACGATCGGGGCGGCCTTCGAACGCACCGTGGCGGCCCATCCCGACCGCGAAGCGCTCGTCGTCCCCTTTCAGGGCTTCCGCCTCACCTACCGCCAACTCGCCCAACAGGTCGACCGCATAGCCCGGGGACTGATTGGCCTCGGGCTCGACCAGGGTGACCGGGTAGGGATTTGGAGTCCCAATAATTCCGAGTGGGTCGTCGTGCAGTTTGCTGCGGCCCAGGCGGGCCTGATCTTGGTGAACATCAATCCCGCCTTCCAGACCGAGGAGTTGCGCTACACCCTGGCCCAATCCGGGTGCCGGTTGCTGGTGTCGGCCACCAACTTCAAGGCCAGTGACTACCGGGCCATGATTGCCGAGGTCAGGCCAGGGCTGCCCGATCTTCAACGCGTCGTCTTCCTTGACAGCCCTGACTGGGACGCCTTGTTGGCGGTGGGCGATGAGACGGCCCCCGGCGACCTCGAAGCCCGCAAGACGGCGCTGCGGCCCGACGATCCCATCAACATCCAATACACCAGCGGGACGACCGGTTCGCCCAAGGGTGCCACCTTGAGCCACCGCAACATCCTCAACAACGGCTACTTCCTTGGCGAGGGATTCCGCTACACCGAGGAGGACCGGGTATGCATTCCGGTCCCCTTCTACCACTGCTTCGGGATGGTGATCGGCAACCTGGCCTGCATGACACACGGCGCCGCCATCGTCATACCGGCGCCCTCGTTCGATGCTCGGGCGACCCTACAGACCATCGAGGCCGAGCGCTGCACCAGCGTCCTCGGGGTGCCCACCATGTTCATCGCCATGCTGACCCATCCGGACTTTCCTCGCTACGACCTGACCTCGCTGCGGACGGGGATGATGGCGGGCTCACCGTGCCCGGTGGAGGTGATGAAACAATGCGTCAACGAGATGCACATGTCCGAGGTCACCATCGGTTACGGCATGACCGAGACCTCCCCAGTGTCGACCCAGACGTCACCCGACGACCCGTTGGACAAGCGGGTCAACACAGTTGGCCGGGTCCACCCGCACGTGGAAATCAAGATCATCGACCCGGCGACGGGAACCACCGTCGCCTGCGACGAGCCCGGGGAGCTGTGCACCAAGGGCTACTCGGTAATGCTTGGATATTGGGACAACCCAGCAGCCACCGCCGAAGCCGTCGACAGTGACGGCTGGATGCACACCGGCGATCTTGCCGTCATGGACCCCGACGGCTACGTCAGCATCGTGGGGCGCATCAAGGACATGATCATTCGGGGCGGTGAGAACGTCTACCCCCGGGAGGTCGAGGAGTTCCTCTACCTACATCCCGACATCGTGGACGTCCAGGTGATCGGCGTTCCCGACCCCAAATACGGCGAAGAGGTCGTGGCATGGGTCCGCCTGCGCTCAGGCGCCACGATGACTCGCGACGACCTCGCCGCCTTCTGCGCGGGACGTATCGCCTACTTCAAGATTCCCCGGTACGTGCACGTCACCGATGAGTTCCCGATGACCGTAACCGGCAAGATACAGAAGTACAAGATGCGAGAAGCCTCGATCCGTTTGCTCGGGCTGACTCGACAGAGCCACGACGGCGACGAACTATCTCGCCAATAGTGAGCGATCGGAGGAAGGCACGCGGGCACATAGAGGGCCGGGATCACGGAGGCGATATCTCCGCACTCTTTGCGTCACATCTACTCAGCGTTGGGGATCGTCGCATGCCGCGGCTACCAACGGCCGTCGACTGGAGCCCGCCAGCAGGGGGCGCGACTGCCTCGCGCCGTCCTGCTGGCAGCTCAGTCAGAACGATCAGCTGACTTACGGTACGGTCGGAGTAATCCTACCGTGGGCCGTTGCCGGCAGGTACTTGGCGTTTCCTTCGAATACCGCGTTGTAACCGGTGAATACGCCCGAGGCGATAAGCAACGGGTCGTTGGACGCTGTGGCCTGGCACGACGCCTCACCTTGTATGTCGGTGACTGCGATACAAACGGTGTTGGCGGCACCGCCGGCATCCTGGAACTTGATGATCAGACCACGGATGGGCACGAACCCGGTGGTCGTCGCCTTCGCCCGCAAATCGGCGGAGAAGCTGACGAGATGGCCCGTCGCTCCATCCGCGGTCAGAAGGATTGGCTTGTGAACGGCTGCGCTCGCTGATGCCGGTGACATTGTCAACACCGCGCCCCCGAGCATGGCCCCGCTAGCCAGTGTGCAAGCCCAACGTTTGAATGACAAGACCCCTCCTTGTTCGTGTGGCGCTCGGACAGTCCGACGCCCTGGCCATCAGGAAGTGGCCGCCTCGCGGGACATTCCGAGACATTTCTCCCTGGTGTGTGTTGCAGTAGACCACCGCGGAGCGAAACCGTCCAAGACTCAGAATTGATACTAGAGTGGACAATTGGTAATAATCGGCATTTGACATGTCCACCATAGGTCTGAGCTATCGAAGGATCGGCGGATGGAGTTGCGACACCTTCAGTACTTCGTAGTTCTGGCGGAAGAGCGAAATTTCAGTCGTGCAGCCCGCCGTCTGTGCATCGCCCAACCGTCTCTTAGCCAACAGATCCGACAACTGGAAACAGAGCTCGAAACCGAGCTCTTCGATCGGACGGTCCGCCCGATCCGGCTGACGAATGCCGGTCAGCTCCTCATGGGCGATGCCTATAGCCTCCTCCATGACGCAGAAGCGACCTCCCGTGCGGTGAAACAGGCTGGGCGGGGTCAGGTCGGTAGGCTGCGGATCGGCTACTCCTACGGCGGGCTATACGACCTGGTGTTGAGCCTGCTGAAACGAATCCGCCACGAGTGGCCGGACCTCAACATGGTGATCCAGCAGCTCCCGCAGCGCGAACAGCTGCCAGCCCTACGCACGAATCATGTCGATGTGGTGCTCGGGCGCCTCATCGAGGCGTTAACCCCGGACGTGGTGGTGCGTCCACTGCGGGACGAGAAGTTGATCGCGATCCTGCCCATGGGCCACGCGCTGGCGGGCTCGCCGACCGTGAAACTGGCCGAGCTGCGTGACGAGCCCTTCGTCATGTTCCCCCGGCGCCTCGAGCCGATCGTGTTCGACAACTACATCCAGGCATGTACCTGCTCCGGGTTCACACTCCGCCTCGAGCACGAGGTAGGTGACGCCCAGACCCAAGCGCTGGCGATCGCCGCTGGTTTGGGGGTAGGACTCAGCGGCGACCACCTCGCGCTGCGGTTTCCGGAACTCGTCTACCTTCAGGTCGAGCCCTCGTTCACGGTGGCGAAGATCGCCGCGCTTTGGGTCGAGAACCGGCTGCCGGAGGTCTTGGAGCCGTTTTTGCACGATCTCTGAGGCGCGGAATCATCTGGGCGGCATGATCGCAACAGGTTCGGAAGCGAGCATGTGGTCGTCATGCACACCTCGAGCCGGACTAAGGATCGCCGCCGACGTCTCGGTTATTCGCTCCGCCATCGCGCGCTCGAACGTCGCGATTGGGTCGTCGTCGACCGCGATCACCAGTCCGGTCGAGGCGCGCACCGCGTCTGGGCCCGGCCGATTGCGTAGATACTGGGCCCCTCGTGCCTTGTGGGTGGCGCGGAAACTGTTCAAGTTACAGACACATTCGTTGAACTGTTCACGGAGGTCGTGGCTGCGGGACTCACGAATGAAGGCGCGGATGAGCGGACCCGTCAGATCGAGGTTCCGGAGGAACCGCCGGTGTGGCCTTGGCATGTATCGGCGGGCGGACCGTGCCAGCCTGTCCAAGGCCGAGTGGCCTCCTACTCCGAGGAAGGCATCGAGGGCCTGGATCGTCCCCAGCTGCATACCACTCGGCCCGCCTTCAATCCGACCCGGTCTTCCTGCCTCGGCTGACCAGGCGAACGTCGGCTGGACCAACTCGAGCCATATCGACGGGTCCACCGTCCGGCTTCGGATATTCCGGCTGAAGGCGATTGTCATGCCCTTGATTGCGACCTGGAGCTGTTCCAGCGTGGCCAGAGCCTCATCGAGCCGGCCACCGGCGAAGGCTTCGACACCATCCACCAGGTGTCGAAGCACCGAGGCTCCCCGGGCCTCCAGCAATACGAACGAGACGGAAAATCGCTCAAGGTGGCGGTCGAAAGGCGGTAACAGCCAGTTCTGCGCGACGCGGACATTGTCGTCTGTGAGGTCCTCAGTGCGATAGGCGACGCCCCCGGGTCGATCGTTCATCGCCCAGTTGCAGAGGTGGAAGCTCCACATCGTCCCAACCCGAGGCTGACCGGAGCTCCTGGCTAGGGCAGACCACGGTTCTGCGATACCCGGGGGCAACGAGATCCGCTGCTCCTGGAACCGGGCGGGCGCGGGCGGCACACTGTTCCACCGATAGGTGTGGCCGAGCACGCTCAGCAAGGTCAACATCTTGTCGCGCTCGGGTTCGCTGAGCCCGCGGATGGCCTGGCGCACCGCGGGTTCGTATCGGGCGAATTCCCCTTCCAACCAACCGCGTACCCCGCCCTGTCCCTCTGGATACCGACCCGCGACCTCGGCACAGGCGGCGAGGTAGGGAGCGAATGCCGACGGAAGTTCATTGGGAGGCACCCGCGATGGTAGGAAGGCTCGCACATCGCCCAGATCCATCTCGTATGACGCGCGGACGAGTCGGGCCACGAGGACTGGGTTGAGTGTCTGTAGGTGCCGGCCCGTCGAATCGGGCCGAAGGCTGTGGGGCTGGTGGACGACATCGGTGGTATCTGCCAGCTCGACCAGCTCCCCCTCTGCACCTACCCGGGTTCCTACCTGGAACCAGTTCCGACTTGGAAGGTTTGAACGTCGCGCGCCAGCCAAATCACATGATCCGCGCCAGCCGTCGTATTCTGACACCACCAGGCACGCCAGCCCGAGCGCCTTTCGAATTACTTGCGTGGAATCTTTGGGAGGGCCGTCGAAAAGAGCCGGCCAACCTCGAGAAGCACCGGAATCTCGCTACTCGACGAACGTCCGGCGGCCTCCTTGAGGCGGCCCTTGTTTCCTGGCAGGAAATCCTCTCCCGAGGTCAGATTCTGTACACTTCGGGGCGATACGTCGGTTGGCCAAGGTCGCGGAGTTGGTAACGGAGTTGAGCGACGGCGTCGTAGCCGTGAAGGTGCCACTCGTCGCCCCGGCGGTGGTGGCGGGATCGGCGTAGGTGCCCGGGCGGCGGACGCGGTGACCCCGCGGTGGTGGCGGCGATGGTCACCGGCGCCTGCTAACGGATGGGCCGGTACGTCGCAATCAGCGCGCCGCTACTGGTCGGTTGGGCTTCGACGAGTTGGAACTTCGTCAGGGCGGCGTCGTCGGCGAACAGCCGCCTGCGGCCGCCGCCGGCGACCACCGGGCTGATCATCAAGGTGAGCTCATCGAGTAGTTCTTGATCGATGAGCGATCGAACCAGCGACGGGCTGCCGGCAACACCGATCGTCCCGCCGTCCTGCTGGCGCAGCTCCTTCACGAAGTCGGCCACCGGGCCCTTGATCAGCGTGCTGTTCGACCACTGGTCGACGGAGTCGAGGGTGCCGGAGGCGATGTACTTCGGCGTGCTGTTTATCCAGCTGGCGAACGGTTCGTCGGTCGACGTCGGCCAGTACCCGGCCCATTCCGTGAACGTCACCCGGCCGAGCAGTACGGCGTCCTGCTCTTCGAGCAGGCGGGACAGGGCCGCGCCCATCTCCTCGTCGAAGCTGGGCTGCCACTCGTTGGGCGCCTCGACGACACCGTCGATCGAACTGAAGAGCCCTGCGTACACCTTGCGCATGTTGATCCTCTCCTTGGCGGTGGGCTTGGCACGACACCAGGCCCTCAGCATCAGTGCCGAACGACCGTCGCCAGAATCGACCGGCAGACCGAAAATACTTGCCAACGGAACCGGCCGGCGGATGTACGCCCTTTGTGCCTCCCGCGGCGAGCGACCCCCTCACCGGATCGTTCCGGTTCGCGTCGTCCACCGGCCCGACCCCGGGTGTTCTCAGGACGATTCGTGACCCACGACGCCATCGAGCCATTTCTTCACCGTCGTACAGACGTCATTGGTTCGGGCCAGCGTCACGCGGTTCTCGAAGCCCGCCGACATGTCGTCGACAATGCGCACCTCCACGCGGAGGGGCTCGGAAGATCCCTCTTCGATCCACGCTCGCATGATCAAGAGTCCGGTACGGTCGATTCCGCTGACTGGGCTCGCAGGTCGTTGGCGGTTGTGGCTCGTTGAGTCGCTCATGTTTCAGGGCCGATCGAGGAGTGAACTCAGGCTGAGTCGATATCCCAATGCCACCGTAAACCTGGCGCCGTGACCAAATCGTTACCGCTGCGGGAGATCGGACAGCAGAGCTCGCAGTCGAGCGGTCGGCTCGATGCCGAGCTCGGCACGCAACAGCACGCGGTAGCGCTCGAACTCCCCCATGGCGTCGGGACGGTTGCCCTCGGCCATGTGCACCCGGATGAGCGCCGCCCGAGCAGTCTCACGCAGGGGCTCGGCCCGTACTGCCGCCAATGCCGCTTCGGCTGCCTCCGCGAAGCGGTCGGCGGCAGTCAACCGGGCGGCCACGGCTTCGAGGGCATGCATGCGGAGTTGACGCCAGTCCTCGGCCGCAATCACGGCCCAGTCTTCGTACCAGCCCGGTAGCAGATCATCCGAGAGAGCCGAAACGGCAGGTGTGGCGATGTCGCCGTCAAGGGGCAGGGCGTCGCGGTCGATGAGCCGACGCGCCAAGGCCTGGGAGTTATGGACGTCTACCACGACGCCCTCGTCGAGGCTGAGGTCGTGCGCGGTCACCTTTAGGGCTTGGCGAGCCGGACCGCCCAGACGCGACACGGCTGATCGAAGGCTGGCACCGGCGTGCTCGTCGGACGACTCCGGCCAGAGTGTCCCCGCCACCTGGTTACGGGTGAGCAACCGGTCGCGCACGGCGAGGAAGGCGAGCAGCCGCTGCGAGTTGGCGGAGATACCGAGGAGCGCATGATCCCCGACCGAGAGGACGAAACCTCCAAGAAGTTCCAGTCTCTGATCCAAGAGTCAATATTCTACACCTCCGACTATCCCATATCTGTTGCGTACACAAGCAAACGCCTAGGTTCCAAAGGTGCGCGTAACTACCTAGAGCTCCACGAGAAGCTCTGATTTCCCGGTCGATTGTCACGCCAGCCGGTGGCTGTCGACTCGTGGATCTGCCTCGTCGACTTCACTGCATTCGGCGCAGTATTCAAGGGCGTGGGCCGCGACGGCTGAAGGGGCGTAGAACGGCGTCTGGCACCAGTTGGACGTCCGGCGCCATCGAACTACCTGACCTCTCGCTCGCTGTGGACCTTCTTGGTGCCGGTTGGAATTCCCTCGATGAGGGTTTCGCCCGACCGAATCCGGCGACAGCACTCGAGCGTGATCCGGGCGTGGCGCAGTTGATCAGATACGGCCGGAGCTCAGTCTGCACGCCCTCAAAGCCTTCGGCGGGAGCATGTGCTCGATCTAATGACGACCCGATCTGAAGATCCCGCTCGGTAAGGCTGCTATTGATACTTGCATTACCTCACACTGCCTGAATTCCGGACACCCGTAGCAATAGCGAGGGTGCTTCGGCGGGGCACGAGCGCGCTCGGGCCCAGCCTTGTGAGGACCAATATCCGGTAGTACCCTCGACCACAGGCTCGTCGAGAGCCGCCGGTTACACAGTCAGCCGAATGGGTCGGACGTGCCTCGCCCCGGTACTTCCGCCTCGATCGAGCAATTGTGGAGAAGGTGGCTATGCGACCGAAGCGACGTTCCGGCGGGACCGAGCAGCTACGACACCTCTTTTTGGTGCCTTCGGCGGAGCAGCCTCGGCGCTCCCCCGACGAGATTGGCCAGGCTGACGAGTCGGGGCTGGGGTCACGGGTATCGATGACCGGGGGTCGCGGCGAGGAGTACGTCGTCGAGTGGGGACCGGCGACCGGGCCCGCGGATCAGCGCGCTGAGATGTCGTCCACCCGTAGTGCCAGTCGCAACTGCCACCCCGCCGGATCCAACCTTCGTCCGGCGACCCACCCCGGAAAAATCGCCTAGTCCGTACCCACTGGAGTCGCCGACCAAAGTCGGCAGCCTCGGCGCCGAGCACCCGCGCGACCCACCGCCAAAGTGTTGCTACGATGTTAAATCCTCCGCGGCAGGCGGTATTTCCCTGCTGTCTGATAGACGCTTCTCGTAGCATGTAAGCGCTTTGAAGTAGCTGGATGTGTCGCCCCGGTTCTTGGGCCAGCTCCAGATTTGGAACGAACCTCGTTGCTGCCCTAGACCCCGGCAGTGTCACTCGGACACGCGAAAAGGGGACAACGTTGCGCATCGGGATGTGGCGGAGGTTGGATTCTCCCGCGGGCGCTCGTGCGCGACGACGACTCCCGAATGACCCCCCCGGATCGATCGGAACGGCGGCATTGCAATGAGTCCCGACGAATCGAAGACACCACGCATGCGAGAACGCGTCTCCAGCGGCCGGGCGGCGATCGACAAGCGCGTCGCGTTGGACATGATGTCGGAGCTGGCGGCCGACGCCGATGGCAACCCATGGCGTGATCGAGCCGCATGTCAATCGGTCAGCGCCGACCTGTTCTTTCCTATCGGTCGCACCGGCGATGCCGTCGAACATATCGAAGCCGCCAAGGCCGTCTGCCGGACGTGCCCGGTGCGGGAGGCCTGTCTTCGATTCGCGATCGAGACGAACCAGGAAGCCGGCATCTGGGGCGGGACGTCGGAGGAGGAGCGTGACCGGATCCGCCGGGCGTGGCTCGCCCGGCGCCGGCGTCAACGGGTGACGGCCTGAGTTCCTCCACCCGAGCGGAGACCAGGGTGCCCGCCGAACCCTGACCTCCTGACCCCGCCGAACCCTGACCCCCTGATCTCCCACTCGATCGCCGAACACGGCGAGGGACAGGCCGGCACCGCCCAACACGGGGCGGCACCAACCTGTCCCGCTTGTCCGCAGTTGCGCTCGGGCGTGGTCGCGACCTCCCGCCGACCGTTGCCGAGCGCTACACGCCGCACAGGGAGTGGGTGGACCACTGTCCCCATCCCGAGCGCTGCTGCAGCCGTTGGGCCATTGCGTCCTGCACGGCCGGCGCTGCCTGACTCGGCAACCCGCTGCCTCCGATTCCCAACCAGGTCCTCTCGGAAAACTGGTAGGCACCGTAATAGCCATTGCCGGTATTTGTGGCGTAATTGCCGCCTGATTCCTTTTGGCGGATACAGGCCCACACACCACCCGGCGACCTGGTATTGGCTCCAATAGCCGGCGATGTGCGCGGGCGGACTGCTGCCACTGCCGCCGGTCGGACCGGTAGAGGGACCGCAACCGGAGCCGCCATAGCGACCGCCGCTGCTGGAACCACTGGTGGCGGCGCCGGTGCCGCAGGGGGAGAAACAATAACTGCCGGCGCCACGAAATCAATCAGGGCTACCTGCGGGAGCAGTACCGGTGAACGCTCCCGGAATGCTGAACGGATTACTCGAATCGGGGTCCGCGAATTGCCCGGGCCCGTGTGTGTAACAGATACCGCGGCCAAACTGGCGCTTGGCGCGACGAAGGCGGCACAGATGCCGCCCACGGTGACTGCAGAAAAGACAAGCCGTGCTCGTCCTCGCATGTCGACTCCTCGGGTCGTGCGCCCATTCGGGCGTCGTGCTCTGGTGGTGTCTCGAGCGAGCGAAGCCGTGCTAAATGCACAGAACGCTCAGCGATGTGGGTCGATGGCTCTCCTTTCGCGGCTGATAACGGGGCAACCATACCCCGAGATGAGCGTTATTCGGCGCCAGCGCCCGTAAAAGGCCGAATGTCCTGCGTGTTACCCGAGCGGAAACGCGCTCGACCCCAGCCATTCCTTGCTTGGAATGCCGCATTCGGGACATTGAATGTCTACGAATTTCGCCAGCGCGACCAGGTCCTCCGTCGTCGGTAGAACCGCCTGGTGATCGGCCGTCACTTCGACCGATTCGACGGCATAGACCGCACCCCACCGGTCGGCCTGAACGACGAGGGCTTGACTCTCGTCGACGCCGAGTCGAGCGCGGACCGCGTCGGCCTCGTCGGCCAGCATCACGACGCCCGGCGACTCGCCCGCCCCGCCGAGCCCCGCGGTATCGCCGCCGCCCGCGATGACCATGGGCCGGGTGGCCCAGTCCCGGAGACCATCGGCCGCGACGCCGAGCAGGGCTACGTAGTCGGCGCAGCCCTGACAGGTGCCCTGATGCGGCACGAACACAACTGAGGCCATTGGGCCTTGGCTCCACGAAACCATTCCCCGTGCCCCACTGCGGGGGAGCGACATGGCCGGCAGGCTCTCGCCCACGGCGATGAGTCGGCGCCGGCGCGGGGAGGCGGTGTCCATCGCGGAGGTCATACTTCAGCCTAGATCGCTACGCCGCTGTCCCCGTCGCGTCGATCTGAACCCCTCGCCAGAACGCCACCCGGCCGGCCACGTGCTCGGCACCGGCCATGGGTTCTGGGTAGTACCAGGCCGCGTCGGGGTTGGTCTCACCGTCGACCACCACGTCGTAGTAGCTGGCCGTGCCCTTCCAGGAGCAGACCGTGTGGGTCTCGCTCTCGTGGAGGTACCCCTCCGCGACGTCACCCAGAGGAAAATAGTGGTTGCCCTCGACCTGGACAGTTCTGTCACTCTCGGCGATCGTGGCGCCGTTCCAAATGGCTCGCATCATGGATGGGACAACGCGATGCCGTCGCCAGTCATTCCGAAGGGACGGTCTGGGAAAATGCCCCGCCGGTCGCGCGCATGCGATGGCGGGGGAGCAGTCCACCGCGCCGCGAGCCCGAACGCCGCCCGGGGTACGCTCGCAAACATGAGCGTGTCAGTGGAGCTGGCGAGCCTGCGTGAGGAGATCGACCGTCATGGCTCGGTGGCCTTTTTCCTCACGGTCGGATCAGACGGGCGCCCCCACAGCGTGCAGCTCGGCGTCGACTGGGCCGAGCCCGGTTGGTTGGTCGTCCATCCAGGCAACAGCACGGTCGCCAACGCAGTGGCGCGGCCCCTGGTCAGCCTGCTGTGGCCGCCGACGGAGCCGGGAGGCTACAGCCTTATCGTGGACGCGACCGTTACCGAAGCGTCGGGAACGGGCACCGGCGACAACGCCGTCTCGGTTCAGCCGACCAAGGCGGTGCTACACCGACCGGCCAAGTCCGACCATCCCGGCGCGGTGGCGCACGGTTCGGACTGCGTCCGGGTGTTCTCAGAAAGGTCCTGACGACCCGGTCACGCTGGTCCTAGTCGAGGGCGAGGGCCTGGGCTCCCGCCAGCACATCGGCTGCCAGAGCCTCGTCACCGGTGACGACGGCATCAATGGCGTCCGGTGACATCCGGTTGGCGACCATCCGGCAGAACGAAACGGCGTCTGCGATGATCCGAACGTCTGTCTCCCCGGGGATCCCGCGGTCCAGTGACGCCTGCCAGGTCCCGCCCCCCGGGCCCGTCAACACGATCCGCGCGGTCCGATTCGGCTTGGGCCGGTCGATCATCGCCAGGCCGGCGGGCAGCGCCGATACCGCGATCTCGGTCATCAGTCGCAGTCGAGCGGAATCGGGAGCGGCCAAGGGGCGGGCGGTGGCCCGGCGGATGTCCTCCTCGTGGGTCCAAGTCTCGAAGGACCGGATCACCAGCATGCGTTCCACGGTGGTCGTGAAGTGGTGCATGGTGATCAGTCGTTCGAGGCCCTCGCGGTCCAAAACCGAGGCGTGGGCGACGGTCCTCGCCGACAAATCGAGCCATTCGGCGTGGGTGTCGGACGTGGGCCGTCCCGCTTGGGCGCGGGCGTCGGCTTGCGTGGACTCCACGTGGTCGGCGTCGGTCACCATGTCCGGTCCGATGCCGAGGGCGGCGTGGAGTTGGCGCTCGACGCCGATCAGGTGGCCCACCAAGCCCTGTATGTCGAGGTCGCGCAGGACGAAGGTGTGCCACTCGGCTTCGGACAGCTCCGACAGGACGGAGTCGAACGACTCCATGGTCCGCCGATAGCCCTCGACCGGAGTGATCGCTGACTCCGTCCCTGCGGCCAGCCCGGGCGGGCGGGCCGTCTCGGCGGCCTGGATGACGCGCGGACGCAGCGCAACGGGTGGCTTGTGGGCATCAGCCTCCGCCAGCGCGTAGCGCAACTCCTCGAGGGGTCGGCCGGGTGGGCTTTGCGATGTCATGCCATCTCCAACAAGTGGGGAGCCAGCCATTCGCTGAGTTTGGCCTGGGCTAGGCGCAATCGAGACTTTGCGGTGCCTTCAGGGATTCCAAGTACAGAGGCTAACTCGCGCTGGGTGCAACCTTCGAAATATGCCAACTCGACCGCGCGGCGCTGGGCCGCCGGAAGCCGGTTTATTGCCTGGCGGACGATATCGACCAATCCGATGGACTCCACCGCATCGGGAAACGGCTCACCCGCGGTGGGGTCCAACGCCTGTTGGCGACTTTCGTGCGCGCTCCGGCGGACTTCTCGCCGGACCGCGTCCACGGCCCGACGATGGGCCTGGACGCCCAGAAACGCCCGCAACGACCCGCGGGAAGGATCGAAGCGCTCCGGATGGGTCCAGAGGGTCGTGAGCACCTCTTGGACGACGTCTTCGGCGGCGTTGGCATCGCCGGTAACCCGCCGCGCCAGCCCGTAGAGAAACGGGGCGTAGCGGTCGAAGATCTCGGCGATCGCCTCTTCGTCACCCGCAGCCAGTCTGGCTACGAGGAGCCCATCCCCCGTGTCCACCCGCGAAACTCTAGTCCCCGCACCTTCAGACAGGCCCAGGAACCGCAGGCCCGAACTGGCGATGGCGGCACTGTTCCGCGGAGCGATGAAGGGCGGGGGCGACGCGGCGGTGTCCCACCCGGGCACGGCAACTGCTGGCCGGACGACAGCTGTCACACCACCCGTTCGCTCCAGCCCCCCTCGCCGTATCAGTCCAATCGAAGAAAATTTTGCGGTTGGGCGCGGCTAGTGGCAGGCCGTCGTGGGCGGTGCCGTTGGCTGGGTGGTTGGCGCCACCGTCGTGGTCGGCGCCTGCGTCGTAGTGGTGGTCACCTGGGTCGTCGACGTTGTCGTCGTAGACGTTGACGTCGTGGTGGAGGTCGGCGTCGTCGTCGACGTGGTCGACGAGGTACTCGAGGTGGAATCGGAGGGTTCTGCCATCGGAAGAACCGCCGCCATGTGCACCGCGCAGCGGTGCACGCTGGTGCTGGTCGTGGCGAGCACGACGACCCCAGGGACGCTGGAGGGAGGCACAAGCATGGTTGTCGTCGAATCCACGGTCGCAGTGGTATCGGGTGTCGTCGGAAGGTCGACAAGAGGGGCGGGGCTCGGGTTGAAGCTGGTCACGGGGGTCGTCGGCGGGCCGATGGCCAGGTTGGACCGCTTGGATCCCTTCCCCGACCCGGTGTTGAACAAGGAGTACCCGAGCCCGATGCCGGCCACGATAACGACCAGGACTGCGGCGACCACGGCCAGCTCGCGGGCGGTGAATCTGCCTGGGCGGGGTCGAACCGTCAGGCCCTGCGAGAAGACGCCGTCGTAGTCGTAGTCGTAGCCATTGTCAGGGTCGGCGACTGGGAAGATGGGTTCGACGGCCTCAGTGGGCCGGTCGTCGAACGCCGTCTGCGGTGCCTCGCCCGAGGTGCGCAGATGCTTGGCGACTCCGGCCACGCCCGACCCCTCGCCGCCCCGACGGCCCTGGGCTCGGCATCGTCGTCGACGCCCACGTCGTAGCGGTC
>CAVTDW010000003.1:0-157526 GCA_963733505.1 uncultured Actinomycetota bacterium
CGCCGCAGCATCGACCTCAGCACCTCGTCGCATGGCGGCCGGCGATGCCTGCACCGACATCGTCTGCTCCAGCGTTCTGATCAGACCTGACGTTTGAGCGTCAAGAAGGGGAAATGAGGCTGGGTCAAGCACGATCTGGATGGCTTGGGCCATGAATATCCTCGACCATTTCGCCGTTCGGCATGGCTTGCGGGCCGGGTCCCAGGGCTGCCTTGACCGAGTCCGCCACCACTCCTGAGGTCGACGCCGATGTGATATCAGCTACCTCGACGGCTCCCGCTCGGACAGCGACGAGCAGGTCGGCACCACCGACACTGTCGGTAATGCGGGCGACCGCCGCCGGCATCTCCTCCGCCCACAACCGTCTCTCAACTGGTCGAGGTACTCATAGACGGCTGTCGATCTCGGAGCCCCCTCCGACCCTCTTGGCGATCCGCCTCGCGACCGCGGGATCAATCTTGAGGAAACATCCGGAGGGCTGCTCGATGGTCGAGGAGTCAATCTCGAAGGTCGGGCGAGAGCTCAGGGACCTGGGAAACGAGATCAAGGACATGAAACTGTTCGAGCGGATCGGACAGCGATGCCAAGTCATCGACCGACCGAAGCATCCATGCTCCCGGCGAGTGGATCGTGACCTTGTCGGCGTAGAGAAGTGCAGGCTTCACCAGCCTTGAAGCGGTCCGGAGATCACCTGCCGCGTGAAGAACCTTCACATGGACCTTTGGTCCCGCCATCCTTCGCACAAGTTTGGCCTGGCGACGACTTGCTTTCCCCACACGTCCATAGTGCCGGAGGCGGGCGCCCACAACGTGGACGCGCCGTCCGATGATCTCCTACGAGCCGCCGAGATGGCCCATTACGTCAATCCCGGCGGTTCGATAGCTGGCCACGAGGTTCTCCATCGCTCCTGGCCGTTGTTGGCGCAGGTCGGGCTGGCTACCTTCCGAATGCGTCTTGAGACTCTCAGGCCGAGCGCGACGAACGCGTCGGCCTGTCGCGGTTCGACGGTTCTCACCGAGTCGATGTCGGCGAGAAAGGTGCTCGGCGTCTTGCAGGAGCATCTCGGCTTCGACATGCATCAGGGCCACGGCAGGGTTTCGTTGTTGGACCTATCCAGGTGAATAGACCGTATCGATGGCCTGTGACGGCTGCTAGCCGACCGGTTCTTCGCGGCGGCGGGGCTGGAGCGAGGCTTCCAGCCGGCGGGTCGTGACGTTGAAATCCCGGTGCAGTTCGGCCATCCGGTTGCCGTGTTCCCGCTCGGCCAGCTGGAAGGTCCGGCTCACCTCGAGCAGGGTCTGCTGCACGCCGGCCTGGATTTCCTCGCTGAACTTCGGCAGCCCCACCGTGAGCAGCGACTCGAGCTCGTCGAGTCGCTCGCGGGTCTGCACGGGGAGGAGTTCGCCGAGAAGGGACTCATAGGCTGCGCTTTGGCGCGACATCTCCTGGCCCACCTGCTCGCTCGAGGTCCGCAACGCCGTGGCGATCTGCTGGCTCATCGTCCCGAGGGCGCTCTGGATCTGACCGCCCAGGGTGTTCAGGGCGACCTGCACCTGCTCGCCGAAGGCGCTGACGCTACGTTCCAACGATTCCACCGAGCCCCGCAACTCCGCCGACTGCTGGCGGCTGTTGGCGCTGAAGCCCGCCAGGCCGACTCGGAGCGACTCCACCGAACGAATGAGGTCGCCCAGCTGGCCTGTCGTCTGCGTCCGCTCACGCTCGCTTCCCTCGACCAGGCTCTCGACCGCCCGGGTCAGGCCGACGAGCATCTTGGCGTTGGCCGCGCTGTCGCCCGCGATCACGCCCCGGTGACCGTCGAGGGAGCGCTTGAGCTCCGCGACTTGCTCGTGGTTGTCGACGCACTGGCGCCGGAGGGCTTCGAGGGAGTTGGCGAGCGCCGTGCCATTGGCCACCGAGGCCATGTTCGTCAGGGCCGCGGAACCGCCCGACAGCTTGGTGTCGCTCGCCAGTATGCGCTGGCAGACGGCCTGCAACTCCGACAGAAGCGCGGTCGAGTGTTCACTCATGTCGTTAGCCAACGAGTCTCCCTGTGCCGCTCGCAGCAGCGTACCGCGCTGCCGTCGGGCCGCTGGGGGACCCCGACCGCTCAGCCGTGATCGCGCAGATCCTCTTTCCAGGCCCGGAATCGGTCGTGGCTGGTGCCGCCGGGGCCGGTTCCCTCGCCTGATCCGTCGGCGTAGAGGCGGTAGGTCAGTTGGGTCGCCAGATCGGAGGAGTCGATGGCGGCATAGCGGGCGTCGGCATGGTTGGCCGGGCCCGCCCGCCAGAGGAGCCACCGGCCGATGCGCCGCTTGTACTGCGCTTCGGGGCCGCCGATGTCATCGCCCAGGTGCAGCAGCGCGGTCGGTGCCTCGACCCACGCCCGGGCGGGAATGTTGCGATCGCGCAGCGGCGTGAGCGGCAATTCCTCCGTGTGCACCGGTGTCAGGTCGCTCGGTCGCCGGTCATAGGGCAACGCCGCTGCGCTGACGGGTTCCCCGCCTCGGGCGGCGATTTTTCCCATCCCTCCTACCAGCCCCGGTCGATCCACTCCTGCAGATGGGGTCGTTCGGCGCCGATCGAGGTGTCGTTGCCGTGCCCGGGCATCACGATGGTCTCGGCCGCCAGTGGCGCGAACAACCGGTCCTCGAGGGAGCGGATGATCGTCGGGAAGTCGCCGCCGGGGAACGTGGTCGCCCCGGGACCGCCCGGGAAGAGGGTGTCGCCGCTGAAGAGCACCGGTGAGCCGTCGAGGCGGAAACACATGGAGCCGGGGGTATGGCCGGGGGTGAGGATGGTGTGGAGGCGGAGCCGGCCCACCTCGATGACCGACTCGTCTTCGAGCACGAAGTCGTACGACGGCAGCATCTTGGAGTCGGCGGCGGTCACACCCACCTCGTAGCCGGCGTCGCGGACGGCGGGCACGGCCTGGATGTGGTCCCAGTGCCCGTGGGTTTCGAGCACCTTGCGTACCCCGAGGTCCCGGCACAGCTCGAGGAGCTTCTCGTGCTCGTTGGCCGCGTCGAGCAGGACGGCGTCGCCGGTTTCCTTGCACCGCAGCACGTAGACGTTGTTGTCCATGGGACCCACGACGACCTTGTGGATCTCCGCCTGGCTGTCCTGGTAGTGGAGGGAATTTGGCATCTTGGTAGCCTTCCTACCACCGGGTGGGCGCTAAGCGGAAGGCATCAGGTGGCCGTTCGATGAATCTGGCCTTCAGTGACGAGCAGGAGGAGCTGCGCCGGTCGGTGCGCCGTTTCCTGGCCGACAAGTCGCCCGAATCGGAGGTGCGGCGGCTGATGGAGACCGAGTCCGGTTACGACGCCGCGGTGTGGACCCAGATGGCCCAGCAGTTGGGGCTGCAGGGCCTGGCCATCCCCGAGGAGTACGGCGGTTCGGGGTTCTCGTTCGTGGAGCTGGTCGTGGTGCTGGAGGAGATGGGGCGGGCGTTGCTGTGCGCCCCGTTCTTTTCGAGCGTCGTGCTCGGCGCCGCGGCCGTGATGGCGAGCGGCGACGAGCAGGTGAAGGCCGACGTGCTCCCGGGGATCGCGTCGGGCGAGCTGCGGGCCACGCTGGCGCTCACCGAGGATTCGGGGCGGTGGGACGAGGCCGGTGTCACGACCGAGGCCCGGGCCTCGGAGGGTTCCGAGGGTTCCGTGGGTTCCTGGGTGCTCGACGGGCACAAGACGTTCGTGCTCGACGGGCATACGGCCGACGTGATCCTGGTGGTGGCCCGCACCGGGGGTGGCGTGTCGCTGTTCCTGGTCGACGGGGATGCCCGGGGCCTGACCCGCACCGCGATGCCGACCATGGACCAGACCCGCAAGCAGGCCCGGCTGGTGTTCTCGTCGGTGCCCGCCCGGCTGGTCGGGACCGAGGGTGGGGCGTGGCCCGCCGTGTCGCGGGCGCTCGACCTGGCGGCTATCGCCTTGGCGGCGGAGCAGGTCGGGGGGGCCCAGCGGGTGCTCGAGATGAGCGTCGAGTACGCCAAGGTGCGGGTGCAGTTCGGCCGGCCGATCGGGAGTTTCCAGGCCGTGAAGCACAAGTGCGCCGACATGCTGCTGGCGGTGGAGTCGGCCAAGTCGGCCGCGTACTACGCCGCCTGGGCGGCCGCCGAGGACGACGAGGAACTGCCGGTGATGGCGTCGTTGGCGAAGGCGTACTGTTCCGAGGCCTACTTCAAGGCGGCGGCCGACAACATCCAGATCCATGGCGGCATCGGTTTCACCTGGGACCACCCGGCCCACCTGTACTTCAAGCGGGCCAAGAGCTCGGAGCTGATTCTCGGTGATCCGGCCTACCACCGGGAGTTGCTGGCCCAGCGCATCGGCATCTGAACACCCGGGTCGGGCTTCGGTCGGGCTTCGGTCGGTCGGCTGCGGTCGCGGCTCCGGTCCGGCTGGCTCCGGCTTCGGTCGCGGCTCGGTTCGGCTTCGGTCCGGCTCCGGTCGGGCTCCGGCTCGGTCCGGCGCCGGAATGGGCACGTTTTGTCCGATCGGCCAAATCTCGGTCAACGGTCGGAGCGGTGGGCTGGAGGCGGGAGTTCGCCATTAGCCTGAAGCGCTCATGACCGTGCTCTACGCCGTCGTTGGGCTGGTCGCGGTCTTCGCCATCGCCGCGGTCGTGATCGGCCGGGAGGCCCGGCGGCTCGACGCCGTACCGCCGCGCCCGGTGTTCGACATGGACGAGGCGGTGGCCTGGGTTGCCGAACACCTGCCGTTCGAGGTCAGCGCCGTGCTCAGCCATGACGACGTCCGCAGCATCATCGACTGGAATCTCGAGTACTTCCGTAGCAAGGGAGTGTCCGGAAACGGCTCGACACCCCATCTCGACGCCCAGGTCGTCGTCGGCGGAGCGGAGACGGTCGACTGGGTAATGGCCAAGGCCGAGCAGACCGGTGCCGGTTACACCGCTGCCCAGATCCACGCGGTGCTCGACGCCCAGATGATCTATCTCGAGGTGATCGGGGCCATCGGGCCCGAGGCTTCCCCGGGGGAGTAGCGAAATGACTTCACTACCGGACGACCTTTGGGTACCATCTCCTTCACCAGAGAAAGGAGGTGGTCCACCTGAGTAGTCATCAAGGTTTTGGGACCCTGGAGGTGGCTGGCCGCTAGACGGCCGCTGGACCACCTGGTGAATCCAAGCCAGTTACCCGGGAGGTTCCTACCGGAGCTTGGTCCCGCCGGTAGCAAACCGGATCCTCCTGTCTTTCCAGTGTTTTGTGTGCGAGAGGGCGCCCCATGTGGCGCCCTCTCGTCGCGCCGGGCGGCCGCTACCGTGGCGTCTCTGTGACCCGTCCGCCGCGTCCGCCCCGTTTCGAGCGCTACCGGTGGCTGGGGGACAAGCGCACGTTGCGGGTCCACGACCTCGACCATGTCGTTGCGGCGTGCGCGGTGGACGAGCTGGTGTCGTCGGGCCAGGCCGCCGCCTTCGGCCCCGACCTCCTGGCTGAGGCCCGCAACCGGGGTTACCGGCCTCACGGCGCTTGCGTCGGGCGGCGACGGTGGCAGCGGTGAGTGAGCCGTGGGTGGGTGGGCCCCGTGGGTGGGCCCGGGTGGTGCGCCCGTGGGAGTCCGGTAGGGCGGTGTCGTGATGCGCCGGTGAGTCCAGTGGGTGAGCCCGTCACGATCGTGTCGGACGGGCTGGCGCTTGCCGGGTATCTGGCCCGGCCGTCGGCGTCGGCCGCCAAAGGGTCGGGTCGCTACGGGTTAGTCGTGAGCCACGGTTTTCCCGAGGGGCCGCAGAACGCGGACGCCGCCGGCAAAACCTTCCCCGAACTGGCGGACCGTCTGGCCGGTGACACGCAATGGACGGTCCTCACGTTCAACTTTCGCGGGACCGGCGAATCGAAGGGTGACTTCTCCCTGGCCGGCTGGCTGGCCGACCTGCGGGCCGCGGTGGACCACCTGCTCAACGAGGAAGGGGTGGAGGCGGTCTGGCTCTGCGGCTTCTCGGCGGGCGGAGCGCTCAGCATCTGCGCGGCTGGAGAGGACGAGCGGGTCCGAGGAGTCGCCACCTTCGCCGCCCCGGCCGACTTCAACGACTGGGCCGCCGACCCCCGCCGGTTCCTGGCCCATGCACGGTCGGTTGGGGTGATACGAAGCTCCAAGTTCCCGAGCGACGTCGACGCCTGGGCTAGGGAATTGCGCGAGGTGCGGCCCCTGTCACTCATTGGCAAGATTCCACCTCGGCCCCTGCTGATCGTGCACGGGGCCAACGACGCGGCCGTGCCGATGCTCGACGCCCGAGCGCTGGCTGACGCCGCCGAGGGCCAGGTCGAGCTTCGTATTCTGGCCGCAGCCAGTCATTTCCTACGCCACGACCCGAGGGCGATCGCGATCCTGCTGGGTTGGCTGGACCGGCAACTGGTTTGACGGCCCGGCGCTCGGGGTTGTGACGATCGCTTAGGGCGCGACCGTCCGCTGCACCGAGGCGACCTTGCAGGTAAGTGGTCCCTTGGCCCCTGATACCCCTTGGGCGTGGAAGACGGCAGTAGCGCCTGGTTCGACCTTGCCGACGGGCGCCCCGCCTTCGCTCACCCTGTTGCCCGAGGAGTCGATGAAGCTGATGTCGACGACGTAGCTGCTGGCCTTGGAGCTGTGGTTGAGGATCGTGCCATCGGCGGTGGGTCGGCCGCCGCCGGGATCGTCGCGGCAAGCGGTGATCGACACATCCTTCTCGGCGGTCTTGTTGGAGCTACAGCCGACGAGTAGGGGCGCCGCCAGCAGCGTCGCGGTCACGGCAACGATCGAGAATCGAGAGAACAGTTTGGGTGTACCGGTCAGGTTCGTGGCTCACTGATACCCACGTCGTGTGTGCGGGACACATCGGCGGAACGGTAATCGCCGACGCCTTCGGGCGGATGCCACCGAGTGGCGCGTGCGGACATGATGGCGCCTAGATTGCCGCCGTCACCGGCCTCGGCGACTACGCCTGGGCGTCACCCGGCTCGGCACCCGCTTCGGGTCGACCCGCTTCGGCGATGGCCTCAGCTCCAGCGGCTTCAGCCATGGCCTCAGCTCCAGCGGCTTCAGCCATGGCCGCCTCGGCCTCGGCGATGGCTGAACGTAGACGACGGGCGGCGCCTTCTGGGTCCGTCGCTTCGGTGAGGTAGCGGACCACGACGAACCGACGGGCGCCCGCCTCGATCATGGCCCCCACCGTCGAGGGCGTGACTCCTCCGGTGACAAACCAAGGAACGGTGGCACGGCGCGCCGCATCCCTCAGATAGCCGAGCCCGGTGCCGGGACGGCCTGGTTTGGTCGGGGTTGGGTTGACCGGCCCGGCGGAGAGGTAGTCGACGGGCTCGCGGGCTGCGGCCACCAGCTCGGTTGGCGCATGGGTGGAGCGCCCGACGATGGCGTCGGGCCCGAGAATCTGGCGGGCCACCCACGGCGGGACATCGTCCTGGCCGACGTGTACGCCATCGGCCCCACACGCCAGAGCCAGGTCGGGGCGGTCGTTGAGTATGAAGGGCACACCCAGGTCCCGGCAGACCGCTGCAGCCACCTCGGCCCGGCGCAACAGTGGGAGCGCCTCGAGTTGCTTGTCGCGGAGCTGCACGAGGTCGACCCCGCCGCGGATGCAGGCCGCGAGGAACGGCGACAGGTCGGATCGGTCGCCGGTGCAGAGGTAGAGACGTCGTCCGCCCAGCAGGTCAGCCACCGGCTACGGCTCGTACCAGCTCGATCCGGTCGCCATCGGCGAGCACGGTGGATTCCATGCTGGCGCGGGGGATTGCCTCGCCGTTGCGCTCCGCCACTACCCACTTGACGCCCAGCCCCAGCGCAGCGAGCAGGTCGGTCAGCGTGGCGCCGGGTGGTAGCTCGGTCGAGGTGCCGTTGGCGATGACCTTCACGCGGTCGGCGCGGATTACTCCGCCGCGGCTTTGGCCGCGGCCTTCTTGGCCCGCTTGTAATCGCGTACTTCGGCCAGCGTCTCGGGGCTCTTGATGTCAGCCACCGACATAAGCGTCCCCGGCTGGCCGTATGGTCCGGCAGCCTCGGCCCATCCGGGGGGCTGAACACCGAGCTGCTTGCCGAGAAGGGCCACGAAGATCCTGGCCTTCTGCTCGCCGAAGCCCGGTAGCGCCTTGACCCGGCGATACAACTCCTCGCCGGACGATGCCGTGTTCCATAGTGCCGCGGCATCGCCGTCGTACTCATCGACGATGATCTGCGCTAGGGCGTGCACCCGTTTGGCATTGGATCCGGGGAAGCGGTGCAGTGCTGGTCGCTCGGCAAACGCCTTGCCGAGCGCATCGGGGTCCATGGCTGCGATCTCGCCGACGTCCAAGCGCCCACCGAGGCGTTCTTTGAGCCGCCACGGGCCACCGAAGGCCCATTCGAGGGGGATCTGTTGGTCGAGGACCATGCCGATGAGTAGGGCCAGGGGATCCTCTGAGATGAGCTTGTCGGCCTCGGACTCACCAGAGAGGTGCAGGTCTGCCACGCCTAGACTCTACCGAGCAGGATCGGCTTGTTTGCGTCTAACGGGTCATGATCGTGCGGGTCCGGCGTCGGTCAGCCTGTGGTTTCGTGCGGACGGGGGTCCGTGAGGGCTGTGACCCGAGGGCGCAGGCCGTCTCCCGTTCCCTGGTAGGACCCATGACCAATTTCGACTGACCGGGCAAGCTCGCCTCGAAGCTTTGTTGCTCGATGCCCCGGAAACCAGCCCGATCGCTGCATCGCCGCACGCGCACAAGGGACAGCCTTGTCCATCGCGTGTCCGTGCACGCGATCGTCCCACCAGATCTCGAGGTGGTCCGGGTCGGCTTCAATCGCGTGTTCTAGGTGCAAGCGCTCGCCAGATCCCAGTCTTTCAGACGTCTCTGGGCTCCAGCACCATCTTCGGATGGTGAACTGCGCAACCCACGACGCCTTCAGGCAAACGCTCGACGTCGGGGTGTCCCTGCCCGGGCCGCCGAACCCAGGCGACAGCAGGCTTCGCCGCCTTCAACCTGTGGTTATCGGCCAGTAAACGTGCGCGCCTCCGCCGGTTGCCGCGCACACATTCTCGTCGTTTCCTCGGGCATTATCGAGGCATCGAGGGAGCCAAGCTCATGCCCGGTGCCTGGGATTCCATGGGGGACCGGGATTCCTTGATCGGATTTGGCGGAGCCGCTCGTACTAGTTCGCACTGCGGGACCGGTCGGCCGGAGATAGCATCCTCGATGCGGTGGTTAGGACAGGACCGGTTGGCGGTCGACGGTACTCGTCGTCGCGGTCGCCAGCAGTAGACGCGCCTGCATGCGGATCTTGACCCCGAACAGGTTCAGCCCGGACTGTGAAGTGCACGATCCACTGGCCAATCTGGCTGACCAGGCAAGTTCGAGAAGCATGCCGACCATGTCCTGTGTAAATGGCGCTGCCATTGTTTTACGGTGTGGCGGCGGCTCCAAGCCCATGGGCGAGCGCATACCGGACGGCGCCCGCCCGGTTGTTAACGCCGATCTTTCGATAGATGTTCGCGATATGGCTTGCTACCGTGCCGGCGGAGATCTCGAAACGGGCGGCTATGTCGCGGTTTGACAGGCCGGCTGACATGACACTCAGGATCTCCGCCTGGCGCGCCGTGAGTCGCCCCGGAAGGTTCGCCGTTGCCGGGGGGAGATCATTTGCCGCCAACGCGGCGCGGGCTTCGGACAACCGGAGCTCATCGTCGATTTCTGCGGCCAAAGACTCGCTTTCACGAAGCTTTGCGGTTCCCTCGAGGCGCTCGCCGGCACGATAGAGGGCCTGGCCGAGGCTGCACAGGGCCAGGGCGACGTCTCGCCGGTCGTGCACAAGGAGGAATCCTTCCAACGCCCGGCGGTAGTGCTCCGCCGCCTGCGCCGGGTTACCCGCGGCCATGTCGACGTCGCCGAGATTGTGTTCCACGAATGCGGCCAGCCGGTCGTCGCCGAGCGCGCTCGCGATCGTGGCCGCTTCTGTCAGTGCCGCTCGGGCCCGCTCCGACATGTGTTCGCGTACATGAAGGTCGCTGAGATTGATCAGTCCGTAGCCGAGCGAACGGCGATCTCCGGCCCGGCGTTTGAGGGCGAGGCTTTCCTCCATCAGTTCCCGACCGTGGCGTAGTTCCGCCTGGTCGATCACCAACGAGGCCAGGTTCTGCAACGCCACCGCCGTGGCCCGGTCGTCACCCGATGCTCGCTGGCTTGCCACCGCCGCTGTCAAATGCGTCCGTGCCGCCGCGACATCGCCGTGGTATTTCGCGACGTTGCCGAGGACGGTACTGGCGCGGGCGGCGCCGCGGTGGTCACCGATCGCCTCGAACTCGCGGCGGGCGGATTGGGCCTGGGCGGCGGCGGTCACGTAGTCGCCGTTCTCTGAGGCGAGCATGGCGGCGGTGTAAAGGGCCCGGGCCCGCAGCGAAGGCGTCGCCGTCGGGTGGCGGCTGAGAGCGGCCGTAGTCCAGCGTCGTCCTTCGACGAGCCGCCCAGTTGTGTACCACCAGCGCCACAGGGACGCGACGAGCCGGAGGCTGAGGTTGCTTTCGCCGTGGGATGCAGCCCATTCCAAGGCGGCTTCGATGTCGCCGGTCGCCTGGTCCATGCGAGCCCGCCACGACGCCTGGTGTGAGCCTGCCAGGCCGCTCTCGGACGCCTCGGCCAGAGCGGTGAAGACCTCGGCGTGGCGGGCGCGGACCGATGCGGCGGAGCCTTCACGTTCAAGAAGTTCGAGGCCGAAATAGCGCAACGTGTTCAACATGGCGTAGGTGGTCTCGTTCTGGCTCTGTTCAGCCCCGACCCACGACGAGTCGATGAGGCGCCGCAGTCCCACGACGACGTGTTCTTTTTCTTCGTCCGTCACGACCGCTTCCACGTCGGCGAGGGTGAACCGACCGGCAAAAACGGAGAGCTGACCGAGGAGTCGCCGGTCGTTCGCGTCGAGCAACGCGTCGCTCCACTCGAGCGTCGCCCGAAGAGTCCGAGGACGTCCATCGCTCGGACTCGTTCCGCCTTCGTCGAGGAGGGCCAGGCTGTCCTTCAGGCGAGCGGCGAGCTCGATCGGGGAGAGGACCGACGACCACGCCGCGGCGAGTTCGAGAGGAAGGGGGAGCCCATCGAGGAGCCGGCAGATCTGAGCGACGGCCGCGGCACTGTCAGCATCGAGGACGAAACTCGGTTGGCGACTCTTAGCCCGTTCAACGAACAATCGTCCTGCGTCGCAGCCGATCACGTCGTCTGGCCCTGAACCGGGCGCCGGCAGCTCCATGGGCGGTATGGCCCATACCTGTTCGCCGGCCAGATCCAGCACCATCTGACTCGTTGCCAGCACCACCAGATGCGGTGAAGCCTTCATCGCGGCGCCCACCAGCGCTCGAACGGAGTCGAGCACATGCTCGCAGTTGTCGAGGACCAACAACATCGGGCCAGTGGCCAGGTACGCGGTCAACTGCTCGTCGGCCGAGCTCCCGGCAACGTCTCGCACACCCACCGCCGCGCACACCGCTGGCACGACTGCCGCCGCGTCGGCGACCATCTCGAGAGCGACCGAGGTCACTCGCTCGCCGGGCCGGGTCGTCCGGCGAATCAACTCCATGACCAACCGGGTCTTGCCCGATCCCCCCGGTCCAGTCACGGTGACCAGCCGGTTCGCCTCCAGTAGGAATTGCACCGCGCCGAGCTCGACTTCCCGCCCCGTGAACACCGTCGGCGGCACCACCACAGCCGCTGGCCCACGAACGCGGGGAGTTATCGCCGGCGCCGGCGCGTCGGGCGCCCCCAGCGCATCGAGACGACGTTGAGAGGACTTCGACGGAGCCCGGCGACCCGTCTCCCAGCGGTTGACCGTGGCGAATGAAACGTCAAGCCGTCGCGCCAGCTGCTCCTGCGTGAGACCAAGGGCACTCCGTAACCCTTTCACCTGCGATCGCGCCCCTTCGATGACCGTTTCGCTCCCTTCTGAAGGCTGGATGCTGCGCTCAACACCGCCCCCGGTCACAAGACTGTTATAGCAACTTGGCCCCCGGAGCCCGACAGCGCCACATGGAGACGATCTAGCGCCATGTCAGTCGGCGATCGTCCAAGTCGAAGAAGTTCGGACCTCAGGAGCGGAACTCCTTCCAGCGCCTGCGAACCACCCCCGCAAGCAGGTCAAGTCATGAAAGCTTCGGCGTACATGATTTCGCTGATTCGCCGCCGAGGCCGCCGCCTTACCCTCTCGGTAGCACGACCAGCATGGTCACTCGGGGTCTTCCAACCGCGGCGTGGTCACAGTCTCGATGGGACCCTTTTTGATGAGGATCAAGCACCTGTTCGTCTTCGTGGTCGTACTCGCCCTGGGATGCGCGCTTGCGGTGACATCTACTGCCAAGCCGGCCGCGGCGCTGGGCTTTGGCGTGCCCGCGCCGCTTGTTGCCGCCGCGGCGGGGGTCCAGGTCGCCAACCATCCGGTGGCTGGGTGGTCGTTGCAGTCCCCGCCGAGCTTGGGGGAGGTTCCCAGCGGGCATCTAACCGCTGTTTCCTGCCTGACGCGGGCGTCGTGCGTGGCGGTGGGGTACAGCCGCGACGTCGCGGGCGTGGACGTCACACTCATCGAGAGCTTTGATGGGGTCTCATGGTCGATACAGCCGAGCCCGAACCCCGAAGGGAACAGCAACAGCTTCCTGACCGGCGTGCAGTGCTTCTCATCGCGCGCCTGCCTCGCAGTGGGCGACTACAACGATCCCTCCGGAAAGCAGCTGGCGATGGCCGAGCGCTTCGATGGGCACCGATGGGAAATCGAGACCATTCCCGGCCCCCCCGGCCAGGATCTGACCTACATGACGGCCCTGTCGTGCTCTTCAGCATCGGCGTGCACCGCCGTGGGGTACTCCCAACGGGGTATCGGCGACACCGTGACCGTCGCCGTGCGCTGGAACGGCACTACCTGGCAGCTCCAGCCCACCCCCAACGTTGCCGGCGGCAGCAGCAGCCGCCTACTTAGCGTGTCGTGCCCGGCGGTCTCTGAGTGCATGTCCGTAGGCGATTCGGGGCCGGTCTTCGGCGGCCAGGCGTTGGCCGAGCACTGGGATGGCATTGCGTGGACCATCAAGGCCCTCGCCAACCCGGCCGGCGCCAACATCTCTGCCCTGGCCTCGGTGTCATGCCCTAGCGTTCATGCATGCAAGGCCGTTGGCTCGTGGAACGGTGCCGAGAAGGCCGGTGGGGCGCTGATCGAGAGCTGGGACGCGACGGCATGGGCGGTCCAGTCCACACCCACGGGGAGGACCGACGTTCTCGGGCGCGTCTCCTGCAGTGCAAACACAGCGTGCATCGCAGTCGGCAGTGGACCGGCCGGTCCGCTCGCCTTGCGGTTCGACGGCACCGCCTGGGTCGCCATCGCCGCCTCCACCGACGGCGACGGCAGCTTGTCGTGCACCGCCGCCGACGCATGCACAGGCGTCGGCGGCACGCACAGCGATTTCTGGAACGGTGCGACCTGGACAACAAGGAGCACGCCCAGCCCGCTGGGCGCGGCGGGAGCCGCGCTTAACAATGTCTCGTGTCCCACCGACGAGGTGTGCGTGGCTGTCGGCCACTACATAAACAATCAAGCCCAGGTAGTACCGATGATCGAGCGCTGGCAGAACCACATGTGGCGGCTCCAGGCCGCCCCGCTACCGGTGAGCAGCCGGCTCAACTCTCTGTCATGCGTCGCGGTCGATGCCTGCACAGCCGTTGGCTACACCTTCGACGAGGTCAGCGGCCACGCCGCCACCATGGTGCTGCACTGGGATGGCCACAGCTGGCAGCTGCAACCCTCACCCAACCCGCCCGGACCGGCTGCACTGCTGCAGAACGTCTCGTGTAACCGCCCCGATGGGAGCCGCAACCAGGCCCTCTTGACGGTGTGCACCGCGGTCGGCTCCGAGCACGACAACCTCGGCGGCTCCAACGCATTCGCGGAACGCTGGGACGGCCACTCGTGGCACCTGCAGAACTTTGCGATGCCAGCCGGGACCAACGTCAGCCTCGCCCTGGGCGGCATATCCTGCCCAACCGCGATCGAGTGCACCACCGTGGGGATCGTCAGGACAGGCTGTACGCTCTGCTTCGGCGATCCGGGGCATCAGCCGCCGCCCGGCCCGTGCGACACCGGCTGCCTTATCGCCGAACATTGGGATGGCAGCGGGTGGGCCTTCGTTCTGCCGCCCAACCCCAAGACCTCGGTGTTCGACTCGCTAGACGATGTCTCTTGCCCTTCATCGGGGACCTGCATGGCGGTAGGCCAATGGGGCCCCGAGGGTCGCAGCGCCGCCCACCCCGGGATAACTTTGGCCGAATCATTGACCGGCGGCCAATGGGAGGTCAACCCGACGCCTGACCCGCCCGGCGTGGGCGAGCCCGGCGGCAGCGAGCTCAGTCCCTTCGCGGCCGTATCCTGCGCCACCCCAACCTCCTGCACGGCGGTTGGCTACTACGCCAACGCCAACGTCAACGCCAATCGGGGCTCGAGCGAAGGGTTGGCCGAACACTGGAACGGGAGCGGCTGGACAGTCCAGCCCATGCCCACGCCCGCCGGCTCCAACGTTTATGGCCTAGCCGGAGTCTCGTGCCCCACCACCCACATGTGCATGGCGGTGGGAACCCACGAGCGCGTCAACCGGGCCAACTCTGACGCCGGTCCACTACTGGGGCTCGCCGAGCTCTACTTGGACGGACAGGCGCACTCGAGCGTCGGCTAAACGAGAGGATCTCCACAAACTCACTACGTGCTGGATTGGTCCTTGCCTGTCGACATAAAGGGGAGCCCATGACCGACGCACCTTGGTGCTTTGCCGCCCCATAACGCGCACACCTCAGCCATAGGCATGGGTAACCCCGGAGTGCCGGTGGGTAACTCCGAGTGCCTGCCGCGTTCGCTGACAAGATTGGGCAGCGGTCCCTCTCGCGAATCACGATGGCCAAATGCTGGCTATCGACCGCCCATAAATACGGCGAAAGCAGCCATAGGGGCGCCCGAGTTCGGCACCAGCGCTGCGTTCGACAATGCGCCGGTCGTGCTGACGAGTGGCCGCCCTGATACCGCTCGACCCCCCGATGACGTGAAGCATTATTCGAACTGCCGGGGATTACGCCTCCTAAGGATTGCAGTATGGGCCGTCATCTGGGTATTCACCAGCCAGCCGGGCGGAACCTGGTCACGGTCTTCGTCTCTCCAGCCGGGATGCGGTACGAGCCAAGCGACATGACGGCGGATCAACGGGGGAAACGCGAAACGATCGAGTACAGGTGTGGCGAACCAGACACGCAGCCATGTTGGTGCGCGCTGCATATCCCAAGCGAGCGCATAGCCCCGTGGAAGGTAGTTCCAGCCGTCGATACGCATGCTCACATTATGGCCTCCTGAGCCGTGGGCGGCTCACGAGAGTTGCCTCCGGCCGAGTCGACTCCCGTTCGTGGGGCCTCACCGTCCTACTCCGGCACGACATTCGCGCTCGGTATTGTTCGCGCGGCCGGCGGCCTTCGCTGCCGACGGTGGGCGTACGGGCGCTCTGCCTGTCGTGTAGCGATGGCAGTCGAACGCCATCGCCTGAGGGTTGCGAGCCCACGTGGTGGTGTTTCCTGCAACGCCAATCAGTTCGTCGTGAGTGAAGTCCCTCCGGCATGCGGGCGGCTTCAAGTCGGTGCGATCGTGCTGATGTGGGCAGCGACGACCCGCCAGCCCTGGGTGCAGAACGCCCAGCTGCGGGTGTAGATCATTCGGGTTGAGAACTCGCGGCCGGCGAAGTCGCCTTCGAGTCGCGCCGTGAGGACCGTGATCCCGACACCGTCAGAAACGCGGACGACGATGTCTTCAGGTTCGAGCACGTCAAGGTGGATTAGTCCCGAGCGGTGCGCGTCGATGTCGCTGGCTTTGTCGCCGAGCGTTCCGTCGGGACCCACAAAGATGAGGTTGGGATGAAGCAAGCGGTCAAGCTCCGAAATGTCTGAGTGAAGTTGAGCTTGTTGAAATCGCTTCTCGGCGGCCCTGAGGGTATCGGTATCGGTCACCCTCAGATCCTTCCAGATACAGGTGTCAGCGCTCTGAGCAGGCGGCGCCGTATGCGCGGGAATCGGAGTTATAACCAGAACCTGTGGATGCACCATCGGTTCGTGGGCGCGACGTACCTTCCTCACTGATCAGTCGAGGACGTCGGCGGTGGAACGCCGGCGAGGAAGGAACGCCAATGTTGAGAGTAGTAGCTGACGACGCAGACCAGCGCGGAGCTGGGTTCGAGCCTGGACGAGCTCGTCCGGGAAGGCGCCCGGCGGATGCTGGCCGCCGCCTTGGAGGCCGAGGTCGACGCGTATGTGTCGGGCCTGGTCGACGAGGTCGACGAGAACGGGAAGCGCCTGGTGGTCCGCAACGGCCACGCCGAGGCCCGCCAGGTCGTCACGGGCGCCGGGCCGGTGGAGGTGGTGGCACCGCGGGTGAACGACCGGCGGGTCGACGAGGCGACCGGTGAGCGTCGCCGGTTCCGCAGTTCGATCCTGCCGCCGTGGGCCCGCAAGAGCCCGAAGGTGGCCGAGGTGCTGCCGTTGATGTACCTGCACGGGATGAGCTCGAAAGACTTCGCCCCGGCGCTCGAGGAGTTCTTCGGCTCCGCCGCCGGGTCTCTCGGCGTCGGTGATCACCCGGCTGACAACGCAGTGGCAGGAGGAACGGGAGCGGTTCTCGCGGCGCAGCCTGGCCGAGGTCGACTACGTGTACATCTGGGTGGACGGCATCCACTTCAACGTCCGCCTGGACGAGAACCGGTTGTGCGCGTTGGTGATCGTCGGTGTCCGCGCCGATGGCACCAAGGAGTTGGTGTCGATCTCTGACGGGCAGCGGGAGTCCACCGAGAGCTGGGCGGACGTGCTGCGAGACCTGCGCCGCCGGGGCATGCGCGCCCCGACCGTGGCGGTCGGCGACGGCGCGTTGGGGTTCTGGGCGGCGCTTGCGCGACGTGTTCCCCGACACCGTCGAGGCCCGCTGCTGGGTGCACAAGGCGGCCAATGTCCTCAACGCCCTGCCCAAGTCGGCCCAGCCTGCGGCCCGCAAGGCGTTGGCGGAGATCCGCGACGCCGAGGACCGCGACCACGCCCTGGCGGCCATCAAGGCCTTCGAGGCCGACTACGGGGCGAAGTGGCCCAAGGCGGTCGCCAAGATCGTCGACGACACCGAGGTCCTCCTCAGCTTCTTCGACTACCCCGCCGAGCACTGGGTCCACCTGAAGACCACCAATCCGATCGAGTCGACCTTCGCCACCGTGCGGCTGCGGACCAAGGTGACCAAGGGGCCCGGCTCCAAGGCGGCCGGCCTGGCCATGGCCTACAAGCTGATCGAGGCCGCCCAGGACCGCTGGCGCTGCGTCAACGCACCCCACCTCGTCGCCCTGGTCCGCGCCGGCGCCAAGTTCAACAAGGGGGTGATGGTCGAGCGCCCCAACCAGCAGCACACGGAGGTCGCCGCGTAACTCAACCGAGAAATCTCATCCACAGGTATTGACTATTTCTCCGGGAATCGATGCGTCGTCGGGTTGCAGAAGACCGGCCGGATCGGCGTCGCCCTGAGTTCTCCTCACAGTTGTTGCCCGGAGGAAGGTGCTGTTGACGCCGAGTGGGCATCGAACGACGGCCAACCGGGCGCCGCGAGGCTCGACATTCGCCGCATCACGCCAGGACCGAGCAGTAACGGCACCATCGCTGTGTTCGGATTCGGTACCTCCCCATCGCGGCATATCGTTCGCGGCCGAAGCTGCTTGGAGCTGATGCCAAGCGCCTCTTGCGGCGTCTCTTTGCTTCATTGGTGGGGACGTAGCACCTCGAGGTCGATTGCCAGTTCGCGCCAGGCGTCGCGGGAACGACGGCCTCGCTGGTCACTCGGATGCTCGCGCCGCTGATCAGGGCGGCAGCGAGCGCTTCGGCGGTCAGGTGGTCACCCGCCTGCGCAGCCGGAGGGCGCCCATCACGGGGACGAGCAAACGAGGGGTTGGGACGACGATCTCACGTGGAAGGTCGTCGAGGATGACATCGAGGTCGTGCTTGGCGCTTGGCGAGAGGTTGGCAACCATCGCCGAGAGTGATCCGGTTGATTCGGGATCATGGAGGGCGCGGTGCAATCGGTAGTACCAGGAGCCTGTGGTGAGCACCTCGCCGATCGCAGCCGCGGCGAGGAGGTGGCGGGCCGCCCGCTTCGTGAGGATCGCGAGCAGCGTCGCGTCGTCAACAACGATTGGCACCTCGGGTCAGTGCCGGTGACGCTCAGACGTCAGCGAGGTCGGGGTCGTCGTTGCCGATGCTCGCAATCGCCTGAGCGTAGGTGCCGTCTTTGAGGATCCTGTCGACGAAGTCGCCGAGTTCCTCGGACGTCGGGGTCACAGATGACGGGGTGAGGATGGGCCGGAGCTCACCGGTGGCCGCGGCCTGGAAACGGGCCCGTGCGACCGCCACGTCACGTTCGGTCGACGCTTCAGGTTCGATCGCCACGGTCCCACGTTAATTGTCGTCGACCGAGAACCGTTTGTCCGTCGGTCAGCTGCCACCGGCGGTGCCAACTTGTCCCCTCGCCTCCGTGCCGAGCGGTTCGGCTCGCCCCCGTGGTGTCGTTTGGTCGACCTGTCCGGGCCGGCCGAACGAGAGGAGCTTGTGATATCGACAACCGCATCTGTCGCAGTCCTGGTCGCGGTTGAGCCCGTTGCCCGGAGCGAGGCCATAACGTTCGATGGGTTCCTGGCCGGTACTGCGGAAGTAGCAGCGTCAGCTCCGCCACCGACCTTCGGCCGTTCGCGGCCTCTTGCCACGAAGCAAGTTGACGTTGTTCAATGTCCGGCGCGGCCACTCGGAGCTGTTCAGGCGGTGGATGGAGGAAACCGCCAGGATGCGCTCGACGGTGGCGAGGCCATCCGACGCTGGCAAGCTTCTACGGGATTGCGAGCAGGAGCAGTTGGTGGACCGCAACCCAGCCCTTGGTCAGCCGGTCGAGTCGGTATGGCGCAGGATCTCCTCGATGATCTGGGACTTAGCCTCGGCGTAGTAGTTCATGTCCGGCCACTCGCGGTCGGCGAGTGTGCGCTTGACCTCGGCATATCGGTCTCGGTCGATGGGGTCGACGCGAAGGCGGTCCCGGAACGCCAGATAGCGCCCGACCTCGAACGCATCGGGCCGGTAGCAGTGCAGGTTGACGGGGGCATCGGATTCGCCACCCCTCAGTGCCCGGTGCCCCGGTTCGCGCACCCTCAGGTCATAGCCCTCACACGTCAGGTCGGCGACGTAGGAGGTCTCGTCGTCGGGGTCGACGATCCCGATCACGATGTCGATGACCGCCTTGGCTGCTAGCCCCGGAACTGCGGTGGAGCCGATGTGCTCGATCAGGAGCAGTCGGTCACCGAGCACATCGCGGAGGCGGGTGGCGCACCGCTCGTAACGCACGGGCCACTGGTTGTCGTAGTCGACTATCACGACCCGTGCTGGCTGGAGCCCGTGGACAAGAACTCGGCGTAGGTGGTCGTCCTCGGAACCCGAACTGGACATTAAGGGTTCAAGCCTCCTCCGAACACCTGGGGTCGAATAGCGACGTTACCGAGTCAGAGGTCTGGCCGAAGGATGCTCCCCATGGTCCAACAACCGTCGCATCTTGAAACCGCCAAGAAGATCGACAGTCGCCGTGGGGTCGACGTAGTTGCAGGTGCCCAGCGCCCGTCGAGCGACGGGCACAACGCCACCAGAGCCGTGCTCAATCGTGTTCAGCCGTTCGGTGACCGGCCCGACAAAGGTATCGACAGTACCGGCGCGGGTAGGGCGGTCTGAGCCTGAACTCAGATCGGGGCGACGTGGTGGCCGGACGCCGTCGCATTCGTCGCGTATTGTCCTTCGATGTCGCGTCGCCGGAAATGTGGCGAATGCGGCGAATACGTTCCGGCTAAGCGAGAACGATGTCCCGCATGCGGAGCCTATTGGGAGGCGAACTGGAACCAGAAGATCCTCAAGTTGTTGGTCGTACTCATCGTGGCAGCCGTCCTGCTATGGATCGCGATCCGCTACCTAATACATCCTCAAGCTGCCACTCAACCGAGTGCATTCCCCGCGGCTGGCTTGTCGAGCCGCATCCAGTAACGGCACCACGTTCGCACTCTGTAAACGAGCTCAACTTGCTGTAGTGGATGAGTAGCCCGACCGGCTATCCGTCAGTGCAAAGCCGATATCGGCTCGGCGACTTCCTTCTTGGAGTCGCGGGCGCGACGTTATGCGGCCGTCACGGTGGAGCCGGCGCGCTTGCTACTGGCGGTAGTGCTTGAGGGTTTCGGGATCTCGTGCATCGGCGTTGTTGGGATCGAACCCGAACTCTCGCCGGGCTCGCCGCTGACGCAACAGGTCCCAACACTGATCCCGTGACTCTGAGAGTTCACGAAGGCGCCGGGAGTCGTTTGGATCCATCGGCCCGCGCTGGTGCCGGGTCCGCAGTTCGTGCTCCTCCGCGATCCCCTTGTCGATCGCTTCTCTGATCTCGTCGTCGCTCATCGGCCTCGCCAGACCATCTGGCGTACTCGCGGCCCGCGAAGCCGATGCCACATGTCCTGCTCGGTCACGAGAACTTGACATCAGCCCGGTCTTTCGTCCATGCCGAGACGGCCGTCGGAAACGTCATCGAACGCAATCTGGCCATGGGCACCGCACCCTCTCTTTTGTGGGATCACAAGAGGCGTCGGTCCTGCACAGGGGGCGGCAACCGAACCGGTCGTCGAAACCTATCGAGGCGTCCCTAGGCCGCGCAGACTACCCCATCGAGGGCGCGATCCCCTCGCGAAGACCATGTCTGACCAGGTCAGACGTGTCAGATACGCAGGGGATCGGGCGCCTCGGCATCGATCTGGTACAACGCGATGGCGTCGGCGACTTCCTCGGGCTTGGCGTCGCCGGTGGCCCGTAACCCGTCGAGCACCGCCACCACCACGTGGGCCGCGTCGGTCTCGAAGTGCCGGCGCAGCGCCGCCCGGGTATCGCTGCGCCCGAAGCCATCAGTGCCAAGTGACGTGAAATGGGCTGGGATCCACCGGGCAACCTGATCGGGCACCATCTTCATGTAGTCGGTCACGGCGACGATCGGACCGTCGGCGGCCGCCAGCGCGGCCGTCACGTAGGGCGTCGCCGGTGGCTGATGGGGGTGAAGCCGGTTGCGCCGCTCGACTCCGAGTGCCTCTTCCCGCAGCGCCTTGTACGACGTCACCGACCACAGCTCCGCGCCCACGTCATGCTGGGCGGCCAACAGGCGCTGCGCCTCGAGGGCTGCCTGGCTCCCGGTCCCGCTGAACAGCACCGTTGCCCTGCGGCGTGGCCCCTCGGGGGCGGGGGCGAAGCGGTAGATCCCGCGCACGATCTGGTCGTCAAGACTCAGTGCCTCGACCGACTCCGACTCCGACCCCGCCGTCACCTCGGGGGCGGCGGGCATCACGAAGTTCTCGTTGTACAGCGTGAGGTAATAGAAGACGTCCTCGGGGACCGGACCGGTGAACATCTGGGTGATGCCCGCCTTCACGATCGCCGCCGTCTCATACGCGAATGCCGGGTCGTAGGCCTTCAGGTTGGGCACCGTCGATGCCAGGACGAGCGAATGCCCGTCGTCGTGCTGGAGCCCCTCGCCGGTCAGGGTGGTGCGCCCGGCCGTGGCGCCCATCAAGAAGCCCCGCCCGCGGACGTCGCCGAATGCCCAGATCAAGTCACCGACGCGCTGGAATCCGAACATCGAATAGAACATGAAGAACGGAATCATCGCGGTCGCGTGGGTCGCGTAGGCCGTACCGGCCGCGGTGAAATCGGCCATCGAACCCGCCTCGGTGATGCCCTCCTCCAGGATCTGTCCGTCCTTGGATTCGGTGTAGGACAGCATCAGCTGCGAATCGACCGGGTCGTACAACTGGCCGCCCGGGGCATAGATCTTCATCTCCTTGAACAAGGCGTCCAGCCCGAACGTGCGGGCCTCGTCGGGAATGATGGGAACGATCCGCTTGCCGATGTTGCGGTCCCGCAACAGATTGCGCAACAAACCGGCGAAGGCCACGGTGGTGGACACCGCCCGGGTGCCCGACCCCGCCTTGAACTCGTCGAACACCTTGTTGTCGGGCGGGTCGAGCGCCTTGGCCCGGTTGGGGGTGCGGCGGGGGAGCGGGCCCCCGAGGGCCCGGCGCCGCTCCATCATGTAGTCGTACTCGACGCTGCCCGCAGCGGGCCGGAAGAACGGCGGCACGTCGGCGTCCAGCGCCGAATCGGGAATCTCCTCCTGGAGGTGGAGCCGGTCGCGCAGCACGACCAGCTGCGGCTTGGTCATCTTCTTGATCTGATGGGTGGCGTTGCGGCCCTCGATCTCGGGACCGAGCGTCCATCCCTTGATGGTCTTGGCCAGGATGACGGTCGGCTGGCCCGTCGTTTCGGTGGCGGCCTTATAGGCGGCGTACAGCTTGTGGTAGTCGTGGCCGCCTCGGGGCAGGTTGCGCAGGTCGTCGTCGGAGAGGTGCTCCACGATCTTGCGCAGCCGGGGGTCGGGGCCGAAGAAGTGCTCCCGGATATAGGCCCCGTCGTGGGTGGCGTACTGCTGGTACTCGCCGTCGACGCTGGTGTTCATCCGGTTGAGGAGCACGCCGTCCACGTCGCGAGCCAGCAGCTCGTCCCATTTGGAACCCCAGATGACCTTGATGACGTTCCAGCCGGCGCCCCGGAACACCGCCTCCAACTCCTGGATGATCTTGCCGTTGCCCCGGACGGGACCGTCGAGGCGCTGCAGGTTGCAGTTGATCACGAAGGTCAGGTTGTCCAGGTTCTCCCGCGCCGCCAGCGACAAGGCACCGAGGGTCTCGGGCTCGTCGCACTCGCCGTCGCCGACGAAGCACCACACCCGCGACGCAGACGTGTCGGCGATGCGGCGGTTGAGGAGGTACCGGTTGAAGTGGGCCTGATAGATCGCATTCAGTGGCCCAAGGCCCATGGAGACGGTGGGAAATTCCCAGAACTCCGGCATCAAGCGGGGATGGGGGTAGGAGGACAGCCCTCCGACTCCCGAGGCCGCCCCGGTGACTTCGGTCCGGAAATTGTCGAGTTGCCCCTCGCCCAGGCGGCCCTCGAGAAACGCCCGGGCGTAGATTCCCGGCGCCGCATGGCCCTGGAAGAACACCTGGTCACCGGAGCGGCCGTTGTCCTTGCCCTGAAAGAAGTGGTTGAACCCGACTTCGTACAGCGAGGCGCTGCTGGCGAAGGTCGCCAGATGGCCGCCGATACCTTCGGCCCGGTTGTTGGCCCGCACCACCATGGCCGCGGCGTTCCACCGGATGTAGGCGCGTATGCGGCGTTCGATGTGCTCGTCGCCGGGGAACCAGGGCTCCTGGTCGGGTGGGATGGTGTTGACGTAGGGGGTGGAAACGGTTGCCGGGAATCCGACCTGCTGCGCCCGTGCCCGTTCGAGCAGCTTCATCAGGAGGAAGCGGGCGCGCGACTTGCCGTGAGCGTCGAGGACCGCGTCGAATGAGTCGATCCACTCCGCGGTCTCCTCCGGGTCGGTGTCGGGGAGCTGGTGCGAGAAGCCGTCGAAGATCACGTCTCTATGCTCGCGCGCGTCAGAAGTTGGGCCAGCACGTCGGCCACGGTGCCTCCAGAGTTCATCACGCCGAAACGGTCCTCGATGACGTGAGGGTCACCGCCGAAACCGTCGACGACCAGCGGGGCGCCGGCTACCGAAGCGAGGTCGGTTTCGTCGTTGGCCACGACGACACAGATCAAGCCGCCGGCTCGGGCGGCCTCCCATCCCGGACCCGAGTCCTCGATCGCCACCACGGCGGACCGGTCGAGACCCAGCCGTTCCACGGCCAGGAGGTAGGCCTCGGGGTCGGGCTTGCGCCGGGCCACATCGTCGCCCGCGACCACCAGCTCGAAGCGGTCCTCGCCGAACACCTTTCCCAGGAGGGGGAGGGCCCATTGCTTGGATCCGGTGGTGGCGACGGCCAGGCGGACCCCACGTCCGGCCAACTGGTCCAGCCATTCGGTGACACCGTCACGGGCCGGTATGGCCCCCGCAGCCGCCATAGCCTCGACCCGGTCGGTCTTCCAACGGTGGAGCGACCGCGCCATCTGCCGTCGCTCATCCTCCGAGCGGTCGCAAAACGAGGACTCGGGGCTCGACAGCCAGGCGAACAGCCGGCGCTCACCGCCAGTAGTGGCGAGGAGCTCGCGATACAGCGACTGCGACCAGCGGTCGGGGAGGCCGAACGCCTCGAAGGCGTCGTTGAACGCCACCCGGTGGCCGTGCTGCTCGCTGTCGACCAGCGTGCCGTCCAGATCGAAGATCACCGCTTCGAGCATCGGGCCATCTTGCCTGACGGCCGCTACGGCTCGGGCGGAGTACAAAGTGTCGTGTACCCGACAGTTCGCGCTCCGCCCCCCTCAGCCAGTGAGCGGGCACGCCCGACCGGCCCGCTAGCCGAGGGAGAGCAAGTGCGCGAAGGTCTCCTCCCGCAGGCGGCGGAGTTCTTCTCGGTGAAGTTCCGACAGCCGAGCGAGTCTCTCCTCCCCGACCACGGTGAGATGGAGCCGCTGGCAACGGGCGTCATCGGGGTCGGCGACCCGGATGACGAGCCCAGCGGCCGCAGCCCGATCGACTAGCTCGACCGCCGAGTGGTGGCGCAGCACCAACCAGTCCGCGATTTCGCCGATAGTCGGCGCCTCGCCGGGCCGCATCCCCTTGATCGCCAGCAGCAGCTGGTGCTGCGCCGGGGTCACGCCCTCGGCTCGCGCCGCTTCCTCGGAGAAGTGGAGGAAGGACCGGAGGCCGTGGCGGAACCGCGCCAGCGACTCGTAGTCCGTCAGTGCGAGCGGCGTCGACATCACGCCTCTCCCGAGGCCGGCTCGCGTTCCGATTGGGTGTGGATCAGCCCTACCTCGCTCGTCAGCAGCAACGCCACCACGGCGGCGATCAGCGTGGTCGGCAACAACTGCAACCCGGCCATCTGACTGACGACCAGTGTCGAACCGAGCGGGGTCTTGGTGACGCCGGTGTTGGCGGCCGCCATGAAGGCGGCCATCAGGACCACCTCGTTGGAACCCGGAAACGCCATGTGGGTGAGCCGTCCCACTGCCAGGCCGATGAAGAACAAGGGGATGATGAACCCGCCTCGCCAGCCAGACGCCACGGTCACCGCCGTTCCGCAGAGTTTGGCCAGAGCCGCCACGACGAACACCGCCACGATGGCCCGGTGGGCGACGAGGGGGTTGACCTGGGCCTCACCGAAGGTCAGTGCGTACGGCGACCAGAAGGCCAGGAGGCCCAACGCCAGGCCGCCGAGCACGGGACGGATGGTCGCGGGCACCCGGCGCACGGCCCAGCGCAGCCCGGTACAGAGATAGGTGAACGTCACGCTGATGGCGGCGCCGCCGACTCCTGCCGCGATCGCCCACAGCAGATCCTGACCGCGCAGCGCTGCGGACACGGGGAAACGCCAGATCGGTGACAGCCCGACGCCGGTGGCGAGGGCGTACGCCATGTACCCGATGACCGACCCGACGACCGCGGGAACTAGCGCCTCGTAGTACTCCAAGCCCCGCCGGTGAAGGATCTCGAGGGCGAAGATCGCCGACCCCAGAGGCGCTCCGAAGAGAACCGTGAAGCCGGCCGCCATTCCCGTGATGGTCAGGATCCGCGTGTCCTCGCGGCTCAGGCCCCAACGAGACGATGCCCACGATCCGAGCGATCCTGTGGTCTGGACCAGCGGTGCTTCAGGGCCCATCGCCCCACCGGCGGCGATGCACAACAGCGACACCGGGATCAGCGCCCGGAGATCGCGGATGTCCTCGGAGCCCCCCGAGATGTGGATGTTGTTGACCAGTAACTCGACGTCGCCCGGATTGCCCAGCAGCTTGATCAGGAGGCCGACGGCAGCACCGACCCCAAGCAGGATCAGCAGGTGCACCCGGGTGTCCCAATGGGTCGGCCAGAGCGCCCCTTGGAGAAGATGAATGCCACCCACAAATCCAGCCCCGACCACCGCGCCGCCCGCGCCGACGACCATGGCCCGACCGAGCAACGGCCAGCGAGGCACCTGGGGAAGTCTGCGCAACGAGAGCAGGGACACACATATATCGTATAGCGATACTTCCCGATTCGTTTTGGTCACGAGATGTATCTATTTCATCGGTTTGTGACAAGAACGGCCCAAGATGCCTCTGGGTTTGCCGTTCCGGCACCTCGGGCACAGACAGTCCATGCTTACGATCCTGCTGATTGTGCTGATTATCGTGCTGCTCTTCGGCGGCGGTGGTTACTACTACCGGGGTCGCGGTCGCCGCGGGCTGTAGTCCGCCACCGAGCGAGTCCCGGCCCCGGCCGGGGCTGTGCCAGACTCCCGATCACGTGCGGTTGACGACAGGGGAGGCGCTGGGTGAGCGACGGGCCGGAAGGGCTGACGGGCGACACGACGGCGGAGGGTGACGGCGAAGACCAGGGCGGGATGGATCTCGAGTCGGTCGAGATCATCACCGCCGAGGTCGAAGACGACGGCACGGTCGTCGTTGACGACCTTGTCGCCGAAGTCGACTCGCAAGGAAACGTGGTGGCCACCGACGAGTTGGTGGAGATCGACCTACCCGACGGGACCGTGATCCTCGACGAGACGTTCTCCGTCGCCGACGAGAGCGGTGAGTTGGTGGTGATCGAGGAGGACACCACGATTTTCACCCCTGAGGTCGAAGACGAGGCCGAGGAAGAGGCAGCTGCGACTCCCCCGCGGCCGAGAGCGACAACAGCAGCAACGGCAACGCCGCGGGGACCTGAGCCGAGTCCCGCCGACCGCCGACCGCGGATGCCGCTCATCGCTCGTGCCGTAGGCGGCGTCGCTCGGGCATGCTGACGCAATGACGGACGAGCAGCCGCTAACGCCTGCGAAGCCGGTGACCCTGGGGCCGACGACGGTGTACACCGACGGGGCGTGCCAGGGCAACCCGGGGCCCGGCGGGTGGGCGTGGGCCGTGCCCGGGGGCCGCTATCAGAGTGGTCCCGAGTCGTACACGACCAATCAGCGCATGGAGATCAAGGCCGCCCTCCAGGCCGTCACCACCTTGGCCGGCCCGCTCGTGGTGGTCAGCGACTCGACGTACGTCGTCAACTGTTTCCGCGATCGGTGGTGGCAGGGCTGGCTGGCCCGGGGCTGGACCAACTCGGCCAAGAAACCCGTCGCCAACCGCGACCTCTGGGAGCCGCTCATCGAGGCCTATCGCGCCGAGCCCGGGCGCCTCGCCTTCCGATGGGTCAAGGGCCACAGCTCCGACCGCATGAACGACCTCGTCGACAGGCTGGCGGTCGCGGCCGCGGCGTCGCAGTCCGGTGTCAGCGGCTCCGGCATGCCGGCCGTTCTCGGTCCGCCTGACGCTGCCGGCCCGTCTGACGCTGCCGGCCCGTCTGACGCTGCCGGCCCGCCTGACGCTGCCGGCCCGCCTGACGCTGCCGGCCCGCCTGACGCTCCGCCGAAGCTCCAGGGTCCCGGCCCCGGTCCCGCGGCCCGTCAGCGCCGCGCTGGACCGTCCGCCAGCCGCGGCCGCAACGGCTGAGGGTACCGAAGGCACGGAGCACTCGACGTGACACCGACGGTCATCTGCCCGGCGTGCGGTGCTCAGGCACCCACGGGTTCCCGTTATTGCCCAAACTGCGCCGCCGCGCTGCCGGGCGGCCCAGGCGCGCCCGGACCGACAGAAATACCCGCCACTCCAGCCCTCCCCGGCCCCCTTTTCCCCACCTCCTAGTACAGGAACCAGTCCTTGGGTCAAGGCGCTCGTCATCGCGCTGGTCGTGGCGGTGGTGGCCGCCATCACCGTGGCGATCGTCCTGCTCGTGGGCCTCAGCGGTGCCTCCAACTCGATCAACGACGCCATCACGCCGAAACCGGGTCGTCCGTCGGGCTACCACGGCCCCGCATATCCGGGGATGCAGGTGCAGGACCACGTTGCCGGCGGTCCCGGTCCGGGTCACCCCGTCGATCTGCTCGGCGAGACGCTCACGGCGGGCGACCTCGTGCGCACGGCCAGCATTCTCGGCCCCACGCTGTGCACACCGGTGACCATCGCCAACCACTCGGCGACGACGAAGGACGTGGGGGCGCAGGAGTGGAAACTGCAGCAACCCGACGGAATCGTCCAGACCTTCGCCATCACGGGCAGCCTCCTCGGCGGCCAGATCGCGCCCGGCGGTAAGGCCGGCGGGACGGTGTGTTTCGCCGATACCGGGCAGTCGGGCACCTTCACCCTCCTCTGGCAGCAGTTGCTGCGGGTCGACCGCGCCGTGTGGCTCTTGCGGGTCTGAGTTCCCTCGAAACTCCCCGATCCGGGTAGATCCGAGTGACCGGGAATGGGTCGGTGTCGAACAACCTCCCGACGCCAGGATCCGTCCCCGTCAACGGACGGAACCAGAAGAGCGAAGAAGGGGCGACCATGATGGGTTTGAGCCGACGGATGTTCCTGCAGCGGGGCTCGATGGCAGTGGCGATGGCCGGTGTTGCGACATCGCTGCCGCTGCTCTCGGAGGTCGCGACCGGCCCGGGGGCGTCAGAAGCGGCGACGACGGCGTCGGAGGCGTCGGAGGGTTTCCAGGTGACCGAGGCGCTCGTGGCCCACGTCCGCGACGTCGGCAGCGGGGACATCCACCTCTTCGTCGGTGAACGCCAAATCGTGCTCAACGATCCCGCCCTGGCCCGCGCCCTGTTCCGCGCCACCCGCTAACCGTCCACACATGTCCGAACCCGAACCAAAGGTGAACCATGTCATCGCATCGTGAAGCGCCCGAAATATCCAAGGACCCGGTTGCCGACAGCACCGACCTCTACGCCTTCGTAAGCCCCGACGACCCGCACACCGTCACCCTCATCAGCAACTACATCCCGCTCGAAGGCCCCGCCGCCGGTCCCAACTTCTACGAGTTCGGCGATGACGTGCTGTACCAGATCAACATCGACAACGACGGTGACGGCGTCGCCGAAGTCATCTACAGCTTCCGTTTCACGACCACGGTGCAGAACCCGAACACCTTCCTCTACAACACCGGGCCCATCACCTCGCTGACCGACGCCAGCTTCAACCGCCGGCAGACCTACAGCGTCACCCGCACCGACGCCAGCCACCGGGTCACCGCCTTGGCGTCGGGCTTGACGTGCCCGCCGTGCAACATCGGCCCCCTGTCGACCCCGCACTACCCGACCCTGGCCCGCAGCGCCGTCCACTCCCTGCCCGGCGGCCGCACGGTCTTCGCCGGCCAACGCGCCGAGGGGTTCTACGTCGATCTGGGCGCGGTCTTCGACCTGGGCGACCTCCGCCCGTTCGAGAACCTGCACGCCTTCGGGAACCTCCCGGCCCGCAACGGGGTCAACGCCACCAAGAAGCTCAACGTCCACAGCATCGCCCTCAAGGTCCCGATCAGCGACCTGACCGCAGGTTCACCGGTCATCGGCGTCTGGGCCAGCGCGTCGCGCCAGAAGGTGCGGGTGCTCGACCAACCGACCGCCGACCAGACGCTGGCGACGGTGGAGACGGGCCCGTTCGTCCAGGTCTCGCGCCTCGGCAACCCGCTGTTCAACGAGGTCCTCGTGCCCATGGTCAAGAAGGACTACTGGAACACCCAGCAGCCGGTCAACGATTCACAGTTCGTGGCCGGCGTGGCCCACCCGGAGCTCGCAGGCCTGCTCAACGTGCTGTATCCCGGAGTGTTCCCGCACCTGGCCGCCTACACCCAGCCTCGCGCCGACCTCGAGGCCATCCTGCTGACGGGCATCCCGGCGGGCATCGTGACGCCCACCTACACCACCTTCACCGGCCCCACGCCCGCCGACATGCTGCGCCTCAACACCTCGATCCCGCCGACCGCCAGCCCCAACGTGCTCGGCGTCCTCGGCGGCGACCTGGCGGGCTTCCCGAATGGCCGGCGGGTCTTCGACGACGTCTTCACCATCGAGCTGCGGGCCATCGCCGGGGCGACCATCCCCCTCGTCGACGCGAACTACACCCCCGACGGCGCCGCCTCGGTCGTCACCGACGGCGTGGCGTTCGACAACTACCTGCCCTCGTTCCCGTACCTGGGCGTGCCCTACAGCGGCTACGACGTTCCGTCGAGTTAGTGCCGCTCATGGCCAGGGAGGTCTGGGAAAAGGGGGACCGTCTCCACTCCGAGCGCCGCCTTTCAGAGGGCGTCGTGATCGAGATCGGAGGCTCTATCGGTGCTCTCGTCGTCAACACCACACACGCCTTGGACGGGGCGGAGATCGAAATCTGCCCGGTCGGCAGCACCGCTCGGACCCACACCATCGTGCGGGCCCGGGAGATTCCCGGCGGGGCCGTGGTCTACGCCGGAGTGTTCCCGTCGCTGCCCGCCGGCGCCTACACGGTGCTGGCGTGGGGCGCGTTGCCGGCGGCGGAGGTGCGGATCGAGGGAGGGGCGGTCACCGAGTTCAGCTGGTAGGGCGGATGGCGTGGGTGTTGGCCTCGTCGGTGAAGGCGGCGTCCATGGCATCGGGCCGGTCAACCCGTAGGAGGGCGATGCTGGTACCGCTGGCGTCGCGCCACACGCTCGCCGGCCCCTCGGGGGTGCCGAGGGGGCCCGCCTCCAGGAGCCAGCCGGCGTCGCGCAGGGCGGTGCCGGTGGCATCGAGGTCGTCCACGGCGTAGATAGGCAGGACCGAACCGGCGGGCCGGTGGTCGGCCAGCAGCACGACGGGCGGGGCGCCGGTGTCGACGGCTGCGACATCGGCGTCGAAGGCCTGGAAACGCCAGCGCAGCCGGGCACCGGGCAGGCCCAGCCATGCCGCCAGGTCCCGCTCGGTGTTGGACGAGCCGATGTAGACGAAGCGCAACTCCACGGGCGGTGAGCGTAGGACCTCCCCTTGGCGCGACCTAACAGGACCATCACAACTTCGCGGCCGCTGACTCACATCTCTCGCCGACCCTGATGGCAAGACGGCAGCCATGGTGGCGGCCGACAAGGAGAGCACTGAAATGAAACTCTCATTCGGCACCAAGGTCGCCGGCCTGGCCCTGGCCGGCACCCTCTTGGCGGGAGCGGGGACGATGGCGTGGGCGGACAACACCGGCGCCGCTGCGTCCACGTCCGCGTCCACGTCTGGGGCGGCGGGCGCGGCTGCGCCGGCCTCGGCGAGCGCCAAGGCTGCAGGCAAGGCGGCGGCCAAGGCATCTGGGCGGGGGCTGGCGATCCTGCGCCGGGCGGACCACGGCGACGTGGAAGTCAGCGTCAAGGGAACGAGCGGCACCCCGACGTGGAAGACGGTCACCTTCGACCGCGGTCAGGTGAGCGACGTGGCGGCCGACCACATCACCCTGGCCCGGCCCGACGGCAAGTCGGTGACCTTGAAGATCACCGGCGATACGAAATACAAGGGCATCACGTCGTGGCAGCAGGTGACGAAGGCGCAGGGCGCCATCGTTATCTCCGAGAGCGGCAATGCGACCGTGATCCTTCAGAAGACGGCTGGTGCGGCCAAGCCCGCCGCGCCGGCCACGCCCGCCACGCCCGCCAGTCCGCCCGCGGCCTAGCGCATCGTGTTGCCCGCGGCGCCCGGCAATGATGCGCCGGGCGCTGCGGGGGTGGAGCTACTTCGACAGAACGTTGATCGCCTGGGCCCAGAGCACGTACTTGTTGGTGGCCAGATCATGGATCGAGTTGATGTTGAACGCGGCCTTCAGGTGCTCCGCGTCACCGTCGGACACGCCCTGGAGGGCGGAGACCGGCGCGGCGGCCAGTTCCGCGAAATCCTTGCCCTCGTATGCCTTGTCGAGAAACTTCGCTACGTCTGCCATGTGTTTCCTCCTGATTTACGCCGGTGGGCGTAGGGCGTTTGCGGTCAGTCTGCCGCAGGGCGCACACCGGACATTTCGCTGGTTGATGCGGTTGCTCAACAGGGTCGAAGCCCCCCTGACCCCGAAGCCACCATACCGGCTGTGCGTTTTCCGACCAAGCGCGGATCGGTCGGCCGAGGCGTAGGGAGCGTGGTGTCGAGCGGCCGTTAGGCTCGCCACCTATGGCTGAGCAGCTTCTGAGCGGGCGCTACCAGATCGTGCGCCACCTCGCCCGCGGGGGGATGGCCGAGGTCTATCTGGCCCACGACGAACTGCTGGACCGCCCAGTGGCGGTGAAGGTCCTGTTCCCGGAGCTGGCTCGGGATGCCTCCTTCGTCGAGCGCTTCCGTCGAGAGGCGCAATCGGCGGCCCGCTTGAACCACCCGAATATCGTCTCGGTGTACGACTTCGGTGAAGATCAGGACGCCCAATACATCGTCATGGAGTACGTCGAGGGCCAGACGCTGCGGGACATGATCCGTGCCGGAGGTCCGATGGCTCCCGCGGAGGCGATCAAGATCGGGACCGACATCGCCGCCGGTTTGGCGGTGGCGCACACCGAGGACATCGTCCACCGTGACATGAAGCCGGCCAACGTCCTCATCGCAGCCGACGGAGAAGGAACGGCCAAGGTCGCGGACTTCGGCATCGCCCGGGCGGTCGGCGCGGGCAGCGATCTCACCATGCCTGGGTCGGTCGTGGGTACCGCTACCTACCTCTCGCCCGAGCAGGCCCAGGGCATCGCGGTGGACCAGCGCAGCGATGTGTACTCACTTGGAATGGTGATGTACGAGATGTTGACCGGGCAGGCGCCGTTTCGGGGCGACAACCCGCTCGCAATCGCCTACAAGCAGCAGCACGAGGTCCCACCTCCGCCGTCGGCTATGAACCCCGCCGTTTCGGCCCAGCTCGATGACATCGTGGCGCGGGCCATGTCACTTGACCCAGAGCGCCGGCAGCGCTCCGCCGGGGAGTTCCGGTCCGAGCTTCTCGCCCTCGGCCAGGCTCCCGCGGGCGGCGATCCCACCGTGGCGTTCATGCCGCCGGCGGAAACCCAGATCTTCCCCGCGGCAGGTCGGCCGGCCGCCGGGGGTGGTCCGGGTGCGGGTGCGGGTGCGGCCGCTTTGGCCGGAATCGGCGGTGGTGGGGCTGGCGCCGCTGGTGAGGCTGTCGCTGGTTCTGGCGGTGGCGCGGGTGGTGGTTCTGGCGGTCTGGCGTCTGGGTTGGCTGGGCTCTGGGTCTGGGTCTGGGTCTGGGTCTGGGCCGGGGTCTGGGTTTGGGGCGGGCGCTGCGGCCGCGGCTGGTGCTGGCCTCGGGGCCGCCGCCGCCGTCGGTGGGGGCCGGCGTGGCCGCGGGGTCGGGGCTGGTTCCGGGCGCCGCGCTGCTCCTCGGGGTGCTGGTTCGGGGGCTGGCATTGGCGCCGGGAACGGCGGCCGTCAGGGGCCTACGACGCCACCGGATGTCTACCGGCGGCGGCGCTTCGTTGTCCTCGGAGTAGTGGCGCTCGTTCTCCTCGTTGTCGTCGTGCTCGTCCTTCTCAACTCCGGTGGGGGTAGTGGCAGCAAGGCAACGACGACCGTGCCGCCGGTGGTCGGGTCCAGCGTCACCGATGCCATGGCCGCCTTGAGCCAGGCCCACCTCAAATCGCAGGTCACCGAACAACCCCGGCCGGGTGCCCCGAACGTCGTGGCCGAACAGATTCCGATTGCCGGGGCGCGGGTCGATCGCGACAGCACGGTGACGCTGATCATCCCCAGTGCGACTACCACGACGACGAGGGTGCTGCCGTCGACCAGGCCGTCGACCCGTCCGACGACGACCACCAGCCTGCAGCCGACGACGACCGTGGCGCCCACCACGACGGTGACGCTGCCGCGCACGACGGTGCCCAGCACGACCGCGATTACGGCTCCGCCAGCCACCTGAGGCTTGAGAGGCTGATGGCCGGTCCGTTCGGGTGGGAACTGCTGCTCGACCTGTTCGATTGCGACGAGACGATCCTCTCCGACGAGGCCCGGCTGCGGCAGTTCGTGGAAACATTGTGCGACGACGTGCTCGAGATGCGCCGGTACGGCGACTGCATCATCTGCTGGTTCGGGTCGGGGGACATCGATACCGAGGGATATTCCGTCGTGCAACTGATCGAGACCTCCAGCGTCGTCGGGCATCTGTCTCCCCACCGGCGGTCGGCCTACTGGGATGTCTTCTCGTGCCGCCCGTTCTCCGAGGAGCAGGTCACGGAATTCGCGAGGCGAACCTTCGCCGCCGGGCGGGTCGCCGCCCACTACGTCGTCCGGGGCGGGCCGCCGGCGGGATGAAGTCGGCGCCGGCCATTGTTGTACCCGGGTATGAAGGTAGAAATTTGGTCTGACGTGGTCTGTCCGTGGTGCTACATCGGCAAGCGCCGGTTCGAGGCCGCGTTGGCGCAGTTCGAACACAAGGAGCAGGTCGCGGTGGTGTGGCGCTCATTCGAGCTTGATCCTTCCGCGCCGCGGAAGCGTTCTGGGGCCTACGCCGAGCGCTTGGCCGCGAAGTACCGGATGAGCGTGCCCGAGGCACAGTCCATGGTCGACCACATGGTGGACGTCGGCGGTCAGAACGGGGTGGATTTCCACTTCGATATCGCCCAGCCGGGCAACACCTTCGACGCCCATCGCCTGTTGCATCTCGCACGGGACCGGGGGAAACAGGACGCCCTGAAGGAACGCTTCCTCGCGGCGGGGTTCACCGAGGGTGCGCCCATCGGCGACGCCGATACGTTGGCGGCACTGGCAACGGAGGTCGGGCTCCTACCTGACGAGGTTCGATCCGTGCTCGAGGGCGACGCCTACGCCGCCGACGTCAGGGCAGACGAGCAACAGGCGGTCATGTTGGGCATCTCCGCGGTGCCGTTCTTCGTGGTGGCCGAGCGCTACGGCCTGGCAGGCGCCCAGCCGAGCGACCTGATCCTGCAGGTACTCGAAGACGCCTGGGCGGAGATCGCCGCGAGTCCGCCTGACGCTCACCCGGGCGCGGCACCGGGCTGCACCGACGACTCCTGCGCCATCGCCACCTGAAGAGCGGGCGCTACAGGGCGACGTCGGCAGCCGACGTGATCCGGCTGGGGCGGAGTCGGACCAACAGCTCACCGGGCACGCCGTTGCGGGTGCCGTAGGCCTCGGCCTGGTCGTCACCCATGTAGCGTCCGCCGATCACTGCCGCCCAGTGACGCAGGTCGTCCAAGCCGTCGGTGATTTCGACCGTGCCCTCGACGATCGCAAAGGCGAACGGCGGCCGCTCGTCGTCGACACACAGCGCCGCGCGCGGATCGCGACGGAGATTTCGGCCCTTCAACGATTCAGCGTTGGTGTTGAAGACGAGGCTCCGGTCGTCCACCACGTACCAGATGGGCGCCACGTGGGGGCTACCGTCTTTTCGGGTCGTGGCCAACTTGCCGGTGTGGGGGGGCGTGCTGGCCAGGAAGGCCCAGACCTCGTCGTCGCTCATTGGGTGGTACGCCATATCGAGGGCAACCGCCTGCCGGTGACCGATCTTCCCGTCACGGGGCCTACCCGGTAGCGTCGGCCAGGATGCACATCGACGGATCAGCTGCCCTGGTGACCGGTGGGGCGTCCGGCCTCGGAGCCGCCACGGCCCGCCGGTTGGCCGCCGCCGGGGCCGCGGTGACCATCTGCGACCTCGATCGGGCCCGGGGCGAAGCGCTGGCCACCGAGCTCGGTCGCACCGCCCGTTTCGTGGCGTGCGACGTGACGGATCCTGAAGAGGTCGAGGCGGCGGTCGCAGCCGCGGCCTCCGAGCTCCCGTTGCGGATCAACGTCAACTGCGCCGGCGTCGGCGACGCCATGCGCACCGTTGCCCGCAACGGGGCGCCCCATGACCACGCCCGTTTCGTGCGGATCATCAACATCAACCTGATCGGCACGTTCAACACCATGGTCCACGCTGCGGCCGCCATCGCCAAGACCGCGCCGGAGGACGACGGCGAGCGCGGGGTGATTATCAACGCCGCGTCCATCGCCGCCTTCGACGGCCAGATCGGTCAGTTGGCCTACGCCACCTCGAAGGGCGGCGTGGTCGGGATGACGCTGCCCGCGGCCCGCGACCTGTCGTCGGTCGGGATCCGGGTGTGCGCCATCGCCCCCGGCTTGATGGACACGCCGCTGCTCGGGCTGCTTCCCGACGACGCTCGCCGAATCCTGGGCGAGCAGGTTCCGTTCCCCAAGCGGTTGGGCGACCCGGCCGCCTTCGCCGACCTGGCGGCCCACATCGTCGAGAACCGCTATCTGAACGGCGAAGTGATCCGCCTCGACGGCGCCTTGAGGATGCCTCCCCGATGACCAGCAGGTCCGCCAACTTCCGCGCCCTCAAGCAACCTTGGCGCGATATCGGGGCTCTTCCCCACTAACGCGCCAAGGTTGCCTGAGGGCGCGAAGGTACGGCGGGGCGCGGCCCGAGACGCTGGAGGACCGCGCCTGGCTCAGGCGATGCGAGTCAGTTCGACGTTGACCTTGAGCCGCTCGACGGGGCTCCCGGTGAAAATTCCCTTCAAGGGAGTGACGTCGGCGTAATCCCGGCCCCGAGCCACCATCACATGCTGGGGACCGACGAAACCACCCTGGGTCGGATCGAGCGCCAGCCAGTCGCCCACCCACGCCTCGACCCAGGCATGGCTCTGACCGGTGTACACCTGTCCGAGCCCGCCTTCGTCCTCCGGGTAGGGATAGAGGTAGCCCGACACGTACCGGCACGGGATCCCCATGGCGCGCAGAATGCCGAGCAGGACATGGGCGAAGTCCTGGCACACCCCGCTGCCGGCCGCGAACGCCTCCGGAGCGGACGTGGCGACGGTGGTCGAACCCTTCTGGTAGATCATGTGGTCGTGGACGAATCCGCTGGCCGCCACCGCGGCCTCCAACGGGTTCGCCACCACCGACGATCGCACGTTGGCCGCCTGCTCGAGCAACGCCAGATCCTCGGGCACGTACCACGAGGGGTTCAGCATCTCGCACCAGCGATCCCGCTGTCCCTCGGTCGCCAGCGCCTCCCATGACGTCACGTCGGTGGTGGGCGGGGGCGCCGACGTCTCCACGACCGCGGTCGCGGTCACGGTCAGCTCGTCATGCGGTTGATGGATGTCGAAGGCGTGCACCATGGTTCCCCAGTAGTCCCAGTAGCGAAAGGCGCGCACGGCGGGCCGGATCTCGAGCCGGGCGTCGATCGTCGTCTGGCCGGGAACGCTGAGCGGCGTCATGCGCGCCTCGTTGTACGACGTGGTCACGGTCCCGGTGTACTCGTAGCGGGTCATGTGATGGACCCGAAGGCGCCACGTCACCGCCTCACCGCCTCACCGCGCTCATCCGGCCTGCCACGCGACGACCCGGGTCTGGCCGAAGTAGCGCGCCGCGACGGCGCCCGCCGCCCGGCCACACAACGATTGGATGTCCGCCAGCCGTTCGGGCAGGTGGGCCAGCAACTCGTCGCGCCCGCCGAACTCCAAACCAGTACGAGCCCGGCCGAGCATTCGCCGCGCCTCGTCGTCGAGCCCCGTCCGCCCCGATCGCGGATCCAACTCCGCCAGGCACCGCTCGGCGGTGCTCAACGCATGGAACAGGGACCGGGGAAACAACCGGTCCAGCAGCAGGAACTCCGCCGCCAGCGAGGCATCGACCGCCTGTTGGTACGTGCGCAGGTACGCCTCGTGCGCCGAGCAGCACCGCAACGTCGTGATCCATCCCGCCGTACCCCAGCCCTCCCGGTGGCGAGCCGACAGCAGCCGCGTCGTCATGTCGACGCGCTCGATGCTGCGCCCGAGCACGAGAAAGCGCCACCCGTCGTCGCGGCTCATGGTCGAGTCGGCTAGCCCCGCCAGAATCGCCGACCGCTCCTTGATCCAGTCGAAGAACGTGTGGGGGCTGTAGCCGTCGGCCACCTCGCGCGCCTCGGGCAAGGCGTTGTAGGTGGCGTTCAGGCAGCGCCACGTCTCCGCGGACACGGCCTCCCGTGCGCCGCGGGCATTCTCCCAGGCCGCGGTGATCGCCCCGACGATCGATCCGCCGTACGTCGGGTCATAGGCCAGTAGCCGGGTCACGCTGTCGGCGTCGAGGCGCATCCCGTCCGCCCGGTGCGACACGCCCATGACTTCGAGCAGCGCCCGGCACGCCGCCGCCTCGTCGACCTCGGGGTCCTCGAGGAGCAGGTGGTAATGCACATCCAATATGCGTGCGGTGTCCTCGGCCCGTTCCACGTACCGGCCGAACCAGTACAGCGACTCGGCTATACGGCTCAGCATGGCGAAACCCGCGACCCGGCTGCGTTTTCCCCAGATTGCTGTTGTTGCTGCTGCTGAGCCGAATGGGGTGCCATCGGGCCCAGCTCCGGCGGCGGGTTGGCACCGACGATCGGCGGCAGCGGTATCGCCGGTTCGGCGTAGACCACCTCTTGGCGCTGCTCGGTGTCGGTCAGGACCCAGGTGTCCTTGGAGCCCCCGCCCTGGCTCGAGTTGACCACGAAGCTGCCTGCGGGCAGGGCGACTCGGGTCAGGCCGCCGGGCACGACCCAGACGTCGTCGCCGGTGTTGATGGCGAAGGGCCGCAGGTCGATGTGGCGCGGCGCCATGCCGTCGGGGCACTGGGTGGGGCTGGTCGACAGCTGCACCACCTCCTGGGCGATCCAGCCCCGTGGGTTGGCCTGCATCACGGGACCGAGCGCCGTCAGGACCTCGTCCGACGCCTGCGGGCCGATGACGAGGCCCTTGCCGCCCGAGCCGTCCACCGGCTTCAGCACCAGCTGGTCGAGGCGACCGAGCACCTCGGCCATGACGTCGGGATCCTCCAGCCGGTAGGTGGGAACGTTGGCCAGCACCGCCTCCTCGCCCAGGTAGTACCGGATCAGGTCGGGAACATAGGGGTAGATCGCCTTGTCGTCCGCCAGGCCGTTGCCGATGGCGTTGGCGATGGTCACGTTGCCCGCCCGGGCGGCGTTGAGCAGGCCCGGGCACCCGAGGACGGAGTCGGGCCGGAACTGCAACGGGTCGAGGAAGTCGTCGTCCACCCGCCGGTACAGGACGTCGATGCGGCGCTCGCCCTCGGTGGTGCGCATGTACAAGACGCTGTCGAGGCACACCAGGTCCCGTCCCTCGACCAACTCGACTCCCATCTGGCGGGCGAGGAAGGAGTGCTCGAAGTAGGCGGAGTTGTACACGCCGGGTGTCAGGAGGACCACGACCGGGTCGTCGGCGGTGGGCGGGGCCGACGCCCGCAGCGCCTCCAGCAGCATCGCCGGGTAGCCGGCGACGGGCCGGACCCGGTGGCTCACGAACAGCTCGGGGAAGACGTGGGTCATGGCCCGGCGGTTTTCGATGACGTAGGAGATGCCCGAGGGGGTGCGGACGTTGTCCTCGAGGACGACGTAACGCCCGGCGCCGTCGCGCACCAGGTCGATCCCCGCGACGTGGACGCGGACGCCGTTGGCCGGCTCGATCCCGGACGCCTCCCGGTGGAAATGGGTGGCGCTGGTCACCAACCGCCGGCTTATGAGTCCGTCGTTCAGGACCTCGCCCGTGCTGTAGACGTCGTCGAGGAAGGCCTCCAGCGCCTTGACCCGCTGGCGGACGCCCCGTTCGATGATCGCCCACTCCTGCGCCGGGATGACCCGGGGGATCAGGTCGAGCGGAAACGGCCGTTCCTCGCCCGAGAGCGAGAAGGTGATCCCCTGATCGCGAAAGGCCTGGTCACGGGCCCGGCAGCGCAACTCGAAGTCCGCCGGCGACAACGTCTGCAGGACGCCGAACAGGCCCCGATAATGGTCCCGCGGCTCGCCCGGGTCGGCGAACATCTCGTCCCAGGCGGTCCCGAGGTCGTAACGATCGAGGATGTCGCCCACTCAGGACAGCACAGCAGTCACGTGTTTCCGACGTGTTGCCGGGTGTTGAACGGTCGCGCACATACGTCCTGTCGCCAGGGTAGTCCTGGGAAAAGGCCTCGCGGTCGCCGCCTCACGCGCCGCGGTGGGGCGTCAGCCGGCGGGCTGGCGGGCCGAAGCTGTTCCGCGATCACCCGGCAACCCGGTCACGTGGCGCCTCCGGTCCAGCACTGTCAGTCGGCACGGCGCTCATGATCTCGGCTTCGAAGAACGGGCTGAATCGTTGCGTTCCATGCCACCAACCGACTCGTAACCGCGCCGGCAGGACGAAATCGCCGAATCGCTTCTCGGCCAGGACGTCACCTCCGAAGGGGACGTAGTCGAAGGCCAACTTGTCGGACTTGTCGGCGTTGCCCCACCGCTGCAGGTTGACCGACTGGACCGCACCGGCGTCGTCAATGGTCAGGTGCAAGGCGGGGTGTTCGGGAGTCAGGAACAGCTCGACGACGATCTCGTGGTCGCTCTCGGCGTGCCAGATGCACGTCGGACTTGGCAGCAGCCCGATCGGAGCGAGGATTCCTTCGGTGGCGGCTCGGCCCGCCGCCGAGCGGGCGATGTTCTGATTGTCAGCGTGAAACAGGCGTCGCCGACCGAGCAGCCGGCCCTCTATGGCGCCTCGTCCGTCGTCATAGCTGTCAGTCACCGTCAGGAGCCGCAGGTGGCGAGGAACCTGCGCCCGCCAAAGGAACGACGAGCCGTCGCAGTCTTGCTGGGCGGTGAAGGGCAACCAGCAACCGACTTTGATCCGCCCCTTCATTCGCAGCGTCATTCCCGGCTCCATCGGCGCTCCCGGGTCGATGGCATGCTCGAAATAGCGGCGCACCGGCTCGTCACAACCGGACAGCAGCGAGGCATCGAAGCGTGCAACCGGCCTCGCCACCTGGGGCGCCGAGTTCTGCTGAGTGGAATGGGCCAGCGGCATCATGTTTGACCATCCGATCTATGCGAGCTCCTCTCTCAGTGTCCGCCACCGGCATCGGGGTCCCTCAGAGGCGAAGGTCCCGTTTCTGACGTGTCAAAAGCCATGGCGTAGGGGTCCGACGCGGCGGTGATCGAGCGGAACGGCGATCGCCTGCTTGGTCGGCTGCGGGTTCCAAGTGGTACGACAAGCAGACCTATGGGAACGCAACTGGGTAGTCGTGCCTTTGGCTCACCAACGGCCGCGACGGCCTCTGCGAGGTGAACCGAATCGGGGCGGCCACGCCGGAATCGGTGCCGTTGGATCTGGCGGCCGCCGCTCGATTGCCCGTCGCCGAGGTGTGGCAACGCTTGGGCGCCGACGAGCGCGGCCTCAGCGCCGACGAGGCGGCTCGTCGCCAACACCAGTTCGGTGCCAACGTGCTGGCCTCGCATCAGGTCACCGCGTTCGGCGTTCTGGCTCGCCAACTCCGCAACCCGCTCTTGATCCTGTTGCTGGCGGCGGCCGCCGTCTCGGCCGTGACCGGCGACACGACCGACGGCGGGATCATCGCCGCCATCGTGGTTTTGAGCGTGGGGCTGGGTTTCGTCAACGAGTACCGCTCGGAGGTCGCGGTGGCGGCGCTGCACGCCAACATCCGCTACCAGGCGCTGGCGTGGCGTGACGGCACCGAACGGCGCGTCGACGTGCGCGACCTGGTGCCGGGCGACCTGGTGGCATTGCGCGTCGGGGACCTGGTCCCTGCCGATGTGCGCCTGGTCGAGGTGAACCAACTCGAATGCGACGAGGGCGTGCTCACCGGCGAGTCGATGGCGGCGGCCAAGACCGTCGAGGCGACGGTGAGCGACTCGGCGGTCGATCTCCCGTCGTGCGCCTTCATGGGCACCGTGGTGCACCAAGGATCGGGGCGCGCCGTCGTGGTGGCCATCGGCTCGGCCACCGCGTTCGGGAAGATCGCGGTAGGGCTGGGCGAGCGCCAGGCCGAGACCGCCTTCCAGGCCGGCTTGCGCGCCTTCTCCAAGTTGCTGGTGGTCGTGGCAGCCGTGCTGACGGTCTCGATCTTCGTGATCAATGTCGCGTTCTCGCGCCCGCTGCTCGACGCCCTGCTGTTCTCCCTGGCCATCGCCATCGGGATCACACCCCAGCTGTTGCCTGCCATTGTCAGCGTCAGCCTGTCGACGGGGTCACGACAGCTGGCCCGGCGCAAGGTCCTCGTCAAGCGGCTGGTCACCATCGAGGACCTCGGGAACATCGAGGTGCTGTTCACCGACAAGACCGGCACGTTGACCGAGGGCGCGATCACCTTCGACCTGGCCCTCGATGCGTCCGGAACACCGAAGACGACTGTCCTCGCGCTCGGTCTGGTGTGCAACGAGGCGTCCATGACCGCCGCCGGACCAGAGGGTGGCAACAGCCTCGACCAGGCCCTCTGGTCGGCCCCCCGAGCCACCGCCATCGCGGCCGACGGTGCCGACGGTGCCGGCGGGTACGTCCGGGTCGCGGTCCTCCCTTTCGACCATGACCGCCAGCTGTGCTCGGTCGTGGCCCACCGCGGCGATGGCGACAGCCTGCTGGTGACCAAGGGCGCGCCGGAGGCGGTTCTCGCCCGCTGCATCGACGTTCCGCCCCCGGCCAAGGAGACCTTGGCGGGCCTCTTTGCCAACGGCGCCCGAGTCGTGGCGGTGGCCACTCGCAGCGCGCCGGGTCTTCTCCAGCCGACCGCCGGCGACGAACGTGACCTTCATCTGGCCGGTTTCTTGACCTTCGTGGACCGGCCCAAGGCGGACGCGGGCGAGGCCATCGGCAAACTCAACCGCCTGGGTATCGCCGTGAAGGTCATCACCGGCGACAACGGCATGGTGGCCGCCAAAGTGTGCCGTGATATCGGCATCGACGTCCAAGGGGTTCTCACCGGCGCCGAGCTCGCACTCATCGACGACGACCATCTGGCGGCGGTCATCCCGGACACGACGGTCTTCGCCCGGGTCAGTCCCGACCAGAAGTCACGCATCATCAAGGCCGCCCGGCGCAGCGGCGTCGACGTCGCATTCCTCGGCGACGGCGTCAACGACGCGGTCGCGCTGCACGCCGCCGACGTCGGCATCTCCGTCGAGTCGGCCACCGACATCGCCAAGGACGCGGCCGACATCGTTCTCCTCGACAAGGACCTCGGCGTGCTGGCCGAGGGGGTCATGGAAGGGCGACGCATCTTCGCCAACACGTTGAAGTACGTCCTCATGGCCACGTCGTCGAACTTCGGGAACATGTTCAGCGCGGCCGGCGCGTCGCTGTTCCTGACGTTCCTGCCCATGCTGCCCTCCCAGATCCTGCTGAACAACCTGCTCTACGACGTCGGCCAACTCGCCATTCCGACCGACCGTGTCGACGCCGAGGTCCTCGCTCGACCGGCCGCGTGGGACATCGCGTTCGTGCGTCGTTTCATGAGTGTCTTCGGGCCGATCAGCTCGATCTTCGACTTCATGACGTTCTTCGTCATGCTTGTCGTCCTCCACGCCAGCCATGACGAGTTCCGCAGCGGGTGGTTCGTGGAGTCATTGGCCACCCAGACGCTGGTGGTGTTTCTGATCCGGACCCGGCGGGTCCCCTTCTTCCGCAGCCCGCCCAGCACCGCCATGATCGTGACCCCGATCAGCTGCGCCGTCATAGGAGCCGTGCTGCCTTTTAGCCCCGTTGCCCATGTGCTCGGCTTCACGGCGCTGCCGCTCAGCTTCTTCCTCATCTTGATCGGGATGATCGTCACCTACCTCGTCCTGGTCGAGATCGCCAAGAGCCGTTTCTACGCCGCTCGTCCCCACCCCCACCGGCCGGCGGTCACAGCCGAGCAGCGCCACCATCGGCGTGTCGCTCGTCGAGCGGCGCCCTTCACCCGTCACCATGTGCATTTCCGGCGTCCCGGTCGGCACTGAGTCTCAGGCTTGGGCGGATTCGCCGTCCACTCAAGGTGACCGGGACCACTCGGAACAACAACGGCTTGTCGGCTCCCCGAGGGTGCACCGCGAATGAGGCCATGCGGCTCCGGAGGGCGGCCGATTCGCTCGGGGGCACCCGATGCGTGCGGCCATGGACGACGACACTCCAACCGGAGCCGCCTTCGCGGTCCATTCGATCGACTTCGAACACCACCGCGGCGCCGAGGGCGCCGACCATCATGGTGGCTCCCCGGGCTGGTCCGGAACACGATCGCACCGCCGCCGTCGACCACATAGTTCAGCGGGAAAATCTCCGGTTCCCCTCGGATGACCACGCCCAGACGCCCGAAATCCTCGCCCGCCAGCAGTCGAACGCATTCCTCACGGGGGATTGACTCCAGTCCGCTGTTCAGCCCGACTGCGGGCGAGCGGGACAGGGTTTCCAGTCCGTTACGGTCCGATGTCACCTCTCCATCGTCGGGCCGTGCGTGCGTCGGGCGCCAGGGTCGAAGGTCACTGATGGCGCGGCGTTCGGCTGTAGGTGGGGGCGCTCGGGCCACGTGTCGCTCACGTGACGCGAGCCCGGCCACACTTGGACAGGTCGAACGTGAAAGAAGGTTGGTCGTGACGCTCGCGCTGCGTGTTGAGGGGCTGTCGAAGACGTACGCCACGACGGCGGCGTTGCGCTCCCTCAACCTCGAGGTCGCAGTGGGGGAGGCGCTCGGCTACCTGGGCCCCAACGGCGCCGGCAAGACCACCACCATCCGGTTGCTGCTGAACTTGATCCGGGCCACGTCGGGTCGGGCCGAGATCTTCGGTGTCGATTGTCAGCGACGCCCAGTCGATGCGCATCGCAAGGTCGCTTACGTGCCTGGTGAACCCAGCCTGTGGCCACAGTTGACCGGGACCGAGACCCTGCACCTCCTGGGTCGTATCCACGGACACGTCGATCTGGCCTACCGGGACGTGCTGATCGAGCGATTCGACTTCGACCCGTCGAAGCGGGTGCGGGCCTATTCGAAGGGCAACCGCCAGAAGCTGGTGCTGATCGGGGCCCTGATGACCCGCGCCGAATTGCTGTTGCTCGACGAGCCGACCAGCGGTTTGGACCCACTGATGGAAGTGGCGTTCCGGGAATGCGTGCATGACGCACTCGACAACGGCCAAACCGTGTTCTTGTCCTCGCACATCCTGAGCGAGGTCGAGGCGCTCTGTCAGCGCGTCGCCATCTTGCGGGCCGGGCAGTTGGTCGAGGTGGGGACCTTGTCGGAGATGCGTCATCTGTCGGCCTTGACGGTCGAAGCGGACTTCGAGTCCACGCCACCGGACCTGACCACGGTGCCGGGAGTGAAGGCAGTCGTGGTGGACGGCAGCCGGGTCCGATGCCAGGTGATCGGCCCGATCGATCCGTTATTGCAGGTTCTCGCGGTCAGTGGAGTCCGTCGCCTCGTGAGCCGGGAGCCGTCACTCGAGGAGTTGTTCGTAGCCCACTACGGCGCCGATCCCGCTGGTCCCGCGTGGTCCCGCAGGTCGCGCTGGTCCCGCCGGGACGATTTCTGATGCCGCCTGACGGCTCGGTGGACGACCGGGCGGCGGCCAACGTCGTCCTGATTCGAACGGCCCGGCGAACGGCGCGTTCGGGTGCGTTGTGGGGAGTCGTATTCGGCGGGTACGTGGCCCTCTCGGCGTCGGGCTACGCGTCGCTGTACCCGACCTCGGCCGCTCGGGCCAAGCTGGCCGCCTCGTTCGAAGCCAATGCCGGTTTGGCTGCCCTGGTGGGAACGGCCCGGCATTTGGAGACGGTTGCGGGTTTCACGGCCTGGCGAAGCCTCGGAGTCCTGAGCGTTGCCGGGGCGGTGTGGGGGCTCTTCGGGGCCACCCGCGTCCTTCGAGGCGATGAAGACGCGGGGCGTTGGGAGTTGTACTTGACCGGCCAGACCACTCGGGGTCGCGCTGCGGTGCAGGCGGTCGTGGGGTTGATGGCCGGTTTGGCGGCGCTGTGGGCAGTCACGGCGGTCATCGTGTTGCTTGAGGGCTCCATGTCCACGGTGCGGTTCTCGACGACCGGGTCACTGTTCCTCGCGGTCTCGCTGGTCGCCGGGGCCGCAATGTTCATGTCCGTGGGTGCCCTTGCGGCCGAAGTGGCCGCGACCCGGCGATCGGCCAACGGCATCGGTGCTGCCGTGCTCGGGGCGTCGTTCCTGATTCGGATGGTGGCCGATTCGAGTTCCAATGTGGGATGGTTGCGCTGGGCCAGCCCGCTTGGATGGTGCGAGGAGCTCCGCCCGCTGGGCGGGTCGAGACCGCTGGCTCTCGTGCCCGTGGTGATGCTGGTCGTCACTGCGTCGGTGGCTGCGGTTGCGGTGGCCCGAGGCCGTGATGTGGGAGCCGGCGTCTTTGGCGGCAACGACGCGCCGGAACCTTCCACCGCCCTTCTCGCGGGACCGGCCACCTTGGCGGTCCGGTTGGTGCGGCCCGTGGCCATCGGCTGGCTCGCGGGGCTGGCGGTCCTCGGGTTCGTGATCGGCCTGGTGGCGCAGTCGGCCGCCGCCGCCATCAGCGGTTCGGCGAGTGTTACCAGCGCGGTCGAGCGCCTCGGCGGCCATCGCAGTGGCGCCGCCGCGTACCTCGGGATCGCCTTGCTGTCGGCCGCTGCCCTTGTCGCCTTCGTCGCCGCCGGGCAGATCGGCGCGACGCGAGGTGAGGAGTCTGCCGGTCGCACCGACAACCTTCTCGTGCAGCCGCTGAGCCGCCGCCGTTGGTTGGCGGGTCGGTTGGTCGTCTCCGCAGGACTGGTGATTGCGGGCAGCGTCATCACTGGCGTCGCCACCTGGGTGGGTGCGGCTAGCCAGAACAGTGGAGTCGGTCTCGGACAGCTCGTGGCGGCCGGCCTGAACATCGCACCGCCGGCACTTTTCGTGCTCGGCGCCGGGGCATTGGCCTACGGGCTGCGTCCCCGCATTGCGCCGACATTCACCTTTGCACTGGTCGCCTGGTCGCTGCTCGTCGAGTTCGCGGCCTCCGTCGTGCATGCCAACCACTGGCTGCTCGACACATCTGTGCTCGCCCACATGGCGCCGGCTCCGGCCGCGGATCCGAACTGGTCAGCCGCGGCGGCGCTGGTCTGCCTCGGACTTCTCGCGGCTGGCGTCGGTATCGCGCTCTTCGATCGTCGGGACCTGGCGGGCGCGTAACGGCGTGAGACGTTCGCCGGCACTCGCGGCCAACGCTGGCAACAAGGTCAACTTGACGTTCGGCCCCGCACGTCGGGACCTTCGGCCCTGCCACATCGGTGTCTCCGAGGTCGAAGCTAGGGGAGAGGTGATCGTTATGAGCTCGGACAACACATGTGCCGGCGCTGCTGCCGACGGACCAGTCGTGGTGGGATTCGACGGATCACGGGCGGCATGGGAGGCACTGCGGTGGGCTGCCGATGACGCCGGGCGCCGCCGCGCCGACCTCGACGTCGTGTGTTGCGTCGATAATTTGTCGTCAACGGCCGGCGGGGCCGATCCGATCTCGACGCGTCGGCAACTGGACGACGCGGCTCGGGTGGCGGGCCTTCGGGGCGGACAGATCAGGGTCCACCCGTCTCTGGCCGAGGGCCGCCCCGGGGATGTGTTGGTCGATCGTTCCCAAGGCGCCGTCGAACTGGTCCTCGGCCGTCACGATCCTGGCTCGACCTCGGTACCGGCGAGGAATCGCTCAGCGCCTACTGCCGCACGAACGCTGTCTGCGCGGTGACCGTGGTCGACTCGACCTCCCAGCCCGATCACCGACCCGCCATGGCATCGGCGGGCGAAGGAGATGAGCGAACATGACCATTTCAGGCCGCAGCGCGACCGGAGTCGTCCCTCGGCCCGCCCCGGTGACCGACGCGCTCCTCGCGTCCGAACCGGGCGATGTGGTCGTAGGAGTGGACGGGTCAGTGTCGTCGCGCCCCGCCCTCCAGTGGGCGATTGCGGAAGCCGGGCGTCGCCACGTCCGATGCCGCGTGATCAAGGTTTTGACACCCGATGCCTTCGAAATCGTCGATCGTAGGACCGAACTGCCGGTGTTCGAGTTCCTGGCCGACCAAGAGCGCTCGCTGTCGGCGGTGGTCGCCGACATGGTCGCATCAGGTGAGGGCAGCCCATCGACGCACGTCGAGCTGATTGCGGGTGACCCGGTCCAGGTTCTCGCCGAGACGGCCCGCGACGCCGACCTGCTCGTGGTCGGTACGAGGGGCCACGGGGCTCTGACGAGTCTGTTCGTCGGCTCGGTCAGCTCCGCCTTACTGCACCGCCGGGTCTGCCCGACCGTGGTAGTCCCCGCAACTGCCGATCGATCAGGGGGCGCGGCGATCGTCGTCGGGGTCGACGGTTCCGACGGGGCCACCCGGGCGCTGCGGTGGGCGGGCCACGAGGCACAGCGCCGTCATTGTGAACTCGTTGTGGTCCACGCCTGGCACGTGCCTGTGATGCTCGCTTCACCGTACGCCCCGACCTTGGCCATCCCTCCCGGGGACTGCAAGCACGCCGGTGAGGAGATCTTGGCCCAGGCACTTCGAGAGCTCGAACCCGACTCCGGGGTTGCCGTGACCATACGGCTCGTGGAGGGCGTCGCCGACCTTGAGCTGGTCGCCGCTGCTGTCGATGCCGCCCTGATCGTCGTCGGCGGCCGGGGCCACACCGGGTTGACTGCCGCAGTCCTCGGCTCGACGAGCTGGGGTTGCCTCCACCACACCGACTGCCCGGTTGCGGTCATTCCGTGACATCAGCCACCGCGGACGCCATGCCCGCAATGCCCGCCCCGGTGGGCGCCACGTTTGCTGACCGGTACCCGTCCGAGCTGGCGATGGATGCCTTGGCCGCCGACGGGACAGTCGTCCGCATTCGGCCGATCCGCCCCGATGACGCGTTGGCCTTGGTGGCGTTCCATGGCCGGCTCTCCCCCGAAACGGTCTATCTCCGGTTCTTCTCGACCCATCCCCGATTGTCGCCACGGGAGGTGACTCGATTCACCGTTGTCGACTACCTCGACCGCCTGGCTCTGGTAGTCGAGGTCGACAATACGCTGGTCGCCGTCGGCCGCTACGACGCCACTGGTCGCGACGGTGAAGCGGAGGTCGCCTTCGTGGTGGCCGATCGGTATCACCACCTCGGTCTGGGCACCCTGCTCCTCGAACACTTAGCCGAGGCGGCTCGGACCCGAGGCATCCGCCGCTTTGTGGCCGACACCCTGGCGCAGAACGGGCCCATGCTGGAAATGTTCCAGGCCGCAGGGTTCCGCGTCGCCTGCCGCCACGACGCCCTCGACCTCGTCCGAGTGACATTTCCGATCGAGGCGACCGACGACCTGGTCAAGGCCGTCGAAGTCCGCCGCCACGCAGCCGAGCAGCGGTTCATCGACCGGCTGTAGTGGCCCCGCTATACGCGGCGGCGCGACCGTCGCTCGACGGGCGACGAACGGCTCACGACAAGGCGCTCGTGGCGAGAAGGTCGGCGACCTGCCTGGCGATCTCCAGATCCTCCGCAGCACTGACGACCACGGTGGCGCATAGCGCGCCCGGAGCGCTGACATCGGCGTCGCCATGTGCGGTGGCGTTTCGGTCCGCGTCGATGGCAACTCCCAGGAAGCCGAGCCGCGAGGCAGCCCTGGCCCGAAGCTCCGGTGCGTGCTCGCCGATTCCTCCAGTGAAGACCAGTGCGTCTGCCCCTCCGAGGGCCGCGGCCATGGCGCCGATCTCACGGCAGAGCCGGTGGCACCACACCTCCAAGGCCAGCACGGAGTCTTCGTCACCGCCCGCGGCGGCCGCGATGACATCACGGACGTCGCCGCCGGCGCCTGACAGGCCAGCCAGGCCGGACTCATGTTCGAGACCGTCGGCGACCTCGTCGGCGCTCAGGTTGGCCTGCCTGATGAGCCACAGCACCAGGCCCGGGTCGACGCTGCCCGAGCGCGTCGCCATGACGAGGCCTTCCATGGGCGTAAACCCCATCGTGGTGTCCTGCGACCGGCCGCCTGCGATGGCGCACAGCGACGCACCGGCGCCGAGGTGGCAGGTCACCATTCGCAACGCCGGCAGCGGCCGCTCGAGGATGACTGCGGCCCGGCGCGACGCCCACGAGTGGGACAGGCCGTGGAAGCCATATCGCCGCAAACCGAACCGGTGCCGCCAAGGCGCCGGCAGGGCGTAGGTGGCGGCGGCGGCGGGCATGGTCGCATGGAACGCCGTGTCGAAACACGCCACGTTGGCGATGCCAGGGAATGCCTCGACCGCGGCGTGGATGCCCGCCAGCCCGGCCGGCTGGTGAAGCGGGGCGAGTGGTGTGAGCGCATCGAGTCGGGTGACGACATCTGGGGTGATCAGCACCGGCTTGGAAAAGTCGGTGCCGCCATGCACGATCCGGTGGCCAACAGCGTCGATGGGACCAAACCCCTCGACCACACGGACGAGGGTTTCGGCGTCGAGGTGCACGCCGTGGCGGTCGAAGGTCGACTCTGTGACCCGGTGCCCGGCGTCGTCGATCACGCTCAGCTTGACATTGCTCGAACCGGCGTTGACGACCAGGGTGCCCATCACACGACCCTCAGGTGACCAGGGTGGTGCCCATCAGCCCGGCCACGCCCAGTTCCGGACCTCGGGCAGGTCCTCGCCGTGGGAGCGGGTCCACGCCCGAGCGGTTGCCCGCAGGTCGACCATCTCCTGGCGGACCGTGGCCGCCCGCGAACCAAGCGAGCTGACACGGTCGATGACATCCATGACCAGGTGGAAGCGGTCCAGGTCGTTGAGCATGACCATGTCGAAGGGCGTGGTGGTGGTCCCCTGCTCGTTGTAGCCCCGAACATGGATGTTGGCGTGGTTGGTCCGCCGGTAGGCGAGGCGGTGGATGAGGGTGGGGTAGCCGTGATGGGCGAAGATGACCGGCTTGTCGGCGGTGAAGATGGTGTCGAACTCGCGGTCGGACAGACCGTGGGGATGCTCGGTGTGAGGCGGGAGCCGCATCAGGTCGACGACGTTGACAACTCGGACGTTGAGGTCGGGTAGCCGGCACCGGAGGAGGTCGACCGCGGCCAACGTTTCGAGGGTGGGGACGTCGCCGCAGCACGCCAGGACCACGTCGGGTTCGTCGTCGGGGCTGCTCGATGCCCATTCCCACATCCCGACACCTCGAGCGCAGTGGAGTATCGCCTCCTCCAGGCTGAGCCAGGTCGGGGCGGCCTGTTTACCGGCGACGATCACGTTGACGTAGTTGCGGCTGCGCAGGCAGTGGTCGGCAACGGCGAGCAGGCAGTTGGCGTCAGGGGGGAGGTACACCCGAACCACGCTGGGCGCCTTGTTGATCACGTGGTCGATGAAGCCGGGGTCCTGGTGGGAGAAGCCGTTGTGATCCTGCCGCCAGACGTGCGATGAGAGCAGGTAGTTGAGTGACGCAACCGGTCGCCGCCACGGCAGCCTGGCACTGGCCTCCAGCCACTTGGCGTGCTGGTTGAACATGGAATCGACGATGTGGGTGAACGCCTCGTAGCAGTTGAACAGCCCGTGGCGGCCACTCAGCAGATAGCCCTCCAGCCAGCCCTGACAGGTGTGCTCCGACAGGATCTCCATGACCCGTCCGCCCGAAGCCAAGTCCAGGTCGGACGGCAGAATTTCCGCCTGCCAGGCTTTGGCGGTGACCTCCAAGACCGCGCCGAGACGGTTGGAGGCGGTCTCGTCGGGGCCGAACAGCCGGAAATTGCGGGCGGCGACGCTGGCGGCCATCACGTCGCGCAGCCATCCTCCGAGCACCCTGGTGGCCTCGGACTCGGGCGCCCCGCGTTTGGCGACGACGACCGCGTGCGCCGCGACGTCGGGCAGGTCCAGGTCATGCAGGATCACCCCTCCGTTGGCCTGGGGGACCAGGCCCATGCGCCGATCGCCCGGCGGAGCCAACGCCACGATGTCGTCCAGGGGCCGTCCGTCGGGGTCGAACAACTCCTCGGCGCGGTAGCTGCGCAGCCAGCTCTCGAGTTGGGCCAGATGGGCGGGGTTGGTCCGCACCTCGGCCAACGGGACCTGATGGGCTCGCCAGGTGCCTTCCATGGCGACCCCGTCGACGGTCGCGGGACCGGTCCAACCCTTGGGGGTGGCGAAGATGAGCGCCGGCCATCGGGGTCTGGCCCGACCCGCCGCGTCGGGGTTGGCCCGGGCGTGCAGCTGGATGGCGCGAATCTCGGACACGATCTCATCGAGGGCGGCGGCCAGCTCGCGGTGTACCGCAGCTGGGTCGTGACCCTCGACCACGTAGGGCCGGTATCCGTACCCTTCGAGCAGGCGGCACAACTCGTCGCGCCCGATGCGGCTGAGGACACTCGGGTTGGCGATCTTGTAGCCGTTCAAGTGCAGTATCGGAATTACGGCGCCGTCGTGGACCGGGTCGAGAAACTTGTTGGAATGCCACGCCGCCGCCAGCGGGCCGGTTTCGGCCTCCCCGTCGCCGATCACGCACGCCACGACGAGGTCCGGGTTGTCGAACGCCGCCCCATAGGCATGCGCCAACGAGTAGCCGAGCTCGCCGCCCTCGTGGATCGATCCCGGGGTGTCCGGGGAGGCGTGACTCGGAATGCCGCCCGGGAACGAGAACTGGCGGAACAGCCGCGCCATGCCGGCGCCGTCGCGGGTCACCGCGGGGTACACCTCGCTGTAGGAGCCTTCGAGCCAGGTGCTTGCCACCATGGCTGGACCGCCGTGGCCCGGCCCACACACGAACAGCACCCTCAGGTCGTGGCGGTCGATGACTCGGCACAGATGGGCCCACAAGAAGTTGAGGCCTGGCGTCGTGCCCCAATGCCCGAGCAGGCGGGGTTTCACGTGGTCGGGCCGCAGTGGCTCGTCAAGCAGCGGGTTGGCCATCAGGTAGATCTGTCCCACCGAGAGGTAGTTGGCCGCCCGCCACCATCGGTCGAGTTGAAGCAGGTCGGCGTCGCTCAGAAGAGTCGAGGTCGGCGTCGGTGGCTCCATGCGAACTGTCTACACGCGCTTCGCAGCGGCTCCGACCGGGAGGAATCCTGCAGGCCGCTTCGTTTCCGCCCTGGGTGCGTGAAAACAGCTTCGCCGGGGGATAATCAAGTCATGCGTCCCCTTGTCGTCGTTGCGGTGGTGCTGTTCCTCATTGCGGCGCTCTCGGCGTTCTCGGCCAGCATCAACGTGAACGAAACAGGGTTCGTTGCTCTTGGCCTGGCAGCATTCGCCGGCGATCAGCTGGTCGACGGCCTGGGCGCCAGCTGGCGCCGTCCGGCCGCTCGGCCCATGGCACGACGTGGCTTCCGGCGTCCTCTCTGATCGCGAGCGACCCGACGGTTCTCGACTGCTGGGCGGGCGCTACCAACTAGGCGAAGCACTCGGGGCGGGCGGCGTCGGCGAGGTTCGAGCCGGACGTGACCGCCGGCTCCGGCGCGACGTTGCCATCAAGCTGCTACGGCCTGAAATGGCCCACCAGCCTGGGGTCCGCAAGCGCTTCGAACACGAAGCGAAGATGGCGGCTCGGCTGACGCACCCCAATATCGTCGCGGTCTTCGATTTCGGCGTGGAGGCGGGCGTGCCGTTCCTGGTCATGGAGCGACTGCCCGGAACGACGCTGGGCGATGTGCTGGCCGACGGACCGCTCGGTTTCGGGGAGGCCGAGGAGCTCGGTCTCCAGTTGCTCGACGCCTTGGCCTCTGCGCATCGCAGCGGGATGCTGCACCGGGACATCAAACCCCGCAACGTGCTCGTTGCCGGACCTGGGATCTGGAAGTTGGGCGATTTCGGCATTGCCAAGTCCATCGAAGTCGCCGATGATCCTGGTCTGACGGCGACGGGCCTCGTGGTCGGCACGCCGGCGTATCTGCCGCCGGAGCGGTTGGCGGGCCGCCCCGCGACTGTGGCCAGCGACATCTACGGCGTCGGTGTGGTGCTCTATCAGGCCCTGTCCGGCCACTCGCCCTTCGAATCGGGGGTGCCGCTGCCCGCACTGGCGGCTTCGGAGCCCGTGCCGCTCCGCGAGCGACGCCCCGACATTCCGCCGTCCGTGGACGCCGTCGTCACCCGAGCGTTGGCCCGCGACCCCGCGGCCCGCTTCGCCAGTGCCACCGAGATGGCCAGAGCGCTGCGGGCGGCGGCGCTGCGGCTGCCGGAGCGGCCGGAGCTGCCGGAGCTGCCGGAGCTGCCGAGACCGTCGTGAACACGGCGGCGCCACCGGCGGCTACTCGAGTCATGATCGCGCGCCCCCCAACATCGGGGTCGCAGGGGGCGGGCCGGCTGGATGAGCCGCCGCGTCGTGGCCGCGGCCGCGGTGGCGGCACTGGTCCTGGTCATCTCATTGGTCGTGCTGTTCGCCGGCAGTCATCGCAGCGCACCGGCAAATCCGGTCACGGTCCCCACGACCTCGGTTGCGCCACCCGCCGCCGGTGCGACCACCGTCGCCACCACGCCGACGCAGGCCACCGTGGCGTCCGCACCGGCAGCTCGAACGACCGCTCCCGCCCATGGTGGAAAGGGCAAGAAGAAGAAGTAAGCGGCCATACACTTCGCGAGGTGTCACCTCGCCCCGGTGAGTTGGAGGTCCTGACTCCTCTTGGCGATGGTGGCGGCGAAGGCGATGGCGGCGGAGCGGTCACCGCCCGCTATCTCGCCCACCACGGCACCGCTCACCCGGCGCGGACCTCGGCGGCGGTGGCCGGTCATGGTCCTGGCGGCGGTGATCGTCGCGGTCGCCGTCGCGGTCCCCGTTCGAGCCCGGCTGGGCCGCAGCGAGCTGCGCTGGCTGGAGCGCCAATGGGCCCGCTCCCTGGCTGACGACAGCGAGCGGACGCACTGCGGAGCAGCGGTTGAAGGGCTACTCCCTGGTTGCCGACGATGCTCGGATCAACACCGCGGTGGCGTCGCTGTATCGCGAGGAGGTGCAGCGTTTCCGCAGCAGCCGCAGCCGGGTGGGCGCAGCCCTGCTGGTCGATCCGGGCTTGGCCACCGTCCGTTCCGACCTGGTCACGGCCCTTTCCCATCGCAGCGACCTCTTGAACCGCGTCGCGGCGTGGTACGAGCATCCCGCCGATGGTCCGGTCCCCCAAAATGCCGACGATCAGACCGCCGGCGACACGATCCGGGTCGACCACGCCCTACGCGCCGCCCGGACCCATTGGGGCGAAAAGCAGCCCGAAGCGAGCCATCAAGGCGCCCCGTACACCTCGGCGACTGCCGCCCTGACGGGCCTGTCCCGCTGGTTCGACCACCCACTAGGGATCTCGCTGCTCGACGTGTCGAACAGTCAACTGTTGCGCCTCGACATCGATGCCAGCCGCAGTGCGCCGGTCGACGGGATCGCGACCGACGGCGCGGTGGTCGCCCGCCAGGGCTACCTGGCCTACCTCTCCAACGGAAAGATCTGGGCGGTCGCACCGGACGGTTCCGGAACGCCCCGCTACCTGGCGACCGGCGACAATCTCTTCCCCGCGACGGCACCCGACGCCATCTGGGTGGAGGATCCGACGAACCTGGCGGTCACCGAGGTCGACGGCTCCGGTCGCACGCTCATCGGCCCGATCAGCGTGCCCGGACAGGCAATCGAGGCCACGTCGAAGGGGTTCATCCTGTCACCACCGGATCAACCCGTGAGCCAAATCTGGGATCGGACGACTCGCCGAGTGTTGTGCACGCTCGGTGCCGGGGCCCCGCCCAGCCCGAGGACGTTGGGCACCAACTCGTTCGCCTATTTGCTCGCCACCCAAGGCGACGTCGTGGTGTGGGCCGACACCGTGCCGCAGCTGCATGTGACTGACGCCACGACCTGCAAGGACCGGCAGGTGTTACCTCCGCAGGCGCAATCGCAGACCCAGGAGGGTTTCGGACCAGTCGTCGCCTTTAGTCCCGACGGTCGAACCCTCGCCGTCACAGGCGCACCTACCACCGCCGACGATGGGGCGTACCCGTTCAGCCTGATCGACTTGGAGTCAGGTCGGGTGACCTCCGTTCCGGTGCAGTCCATCCTGGCTATCGACGCCGTTGCCTGGACTGCCGACGGGACCCGGTTGTTCTGGCTGAGTGGCGGCCAGTTCGGTCAGGCGACCCTCATTGCAACCTGGCGGGTGGGCGACGCCCGATCGCAACCGCTCCGGGTGGTCGGAATCGCTCTCGGGCCGCAGCTGCTCGTCGTCCCGAAGTAGGCCGTTACGTGCGTTGCCAGTCCTTCCAGACGGCGTCGTAACCGGCCACTCGCAGGACCGAGGCGATCTCGCCCGGGGAGCGGGTATCGGCGATCTCGAATTGGGGCTCGGCGTCGCTGACCGATGCGTAGCCGCCGGGCTCGGTATGCGATCCGGCCGACATGGTCGTCACGCCGAGGCGGACCAGGGCGTCGCGCAGGTCCGGCGATTCCCGGGTGGACAGGTTGATTCCGACGTCGGGCAGGGCGATGCGAAGGGCGCACAACAGCTGCACGAACTCGGCGTCGGTGATCGGATCGGCCGGCTGGAAGCCGCCCGCGGCGGGACGAAGGCGGGGAAGGGCAATGGTGACTTCGCAACGCCACCACCGCTTCATCAGTGCCCGGGCGTGGGCCGCAAGGGCGATTGCGTCCGCCCGCCAGTCGCGGTGCAGGCCGAGCAGGGCGCCGATGCCAAGGCGGCGCATCCCGGCCGCGGCGCCGCGATCGGGGGCCGCCAGCCGCCAGACGTAGTTGCGCTTCTTGCCCTTCAGGTGCACCGCACCGTACGTGGAGGGGTCGTAGGTCTCCTGGAACACCGTGAGTCCGTCGCATCCGGCCCGGACCAGCCGCCCGTAGGTCTCGGTGTCCCAGACCTGGACCTCCGCCGAGAGCTGCGGGACCGTTTGGGCCAGGGCCTCCACGCACTCGACGAGGTAGTTCTTGCTCACCACCCGGGCGTGCTCACCGGCCACCAGCAACAGGTGGCGGAAGCCCTGCGCACGAAGCACCGCCGCTTCGGCTACGACCTCGTCGACCGAGAGCGTCCGGCGCCGAATGTCGTTGCCGGCCGAGAAACCGCAGTAGGTACACACCGACACGCATTCGTTGGAGAGGTACAGGGGGGCATAGAGGCGCACCGTGGGACCGAAGCGGCGGATGGTCGTCGCGTGCGCCAGCTGCGCCAGGTCCTCGAGGCGGACCGCGGCGGCCGGTGACAGGAGCACGGCGAAGTCCGCCAAGGCGGCGGAGCCGGTTGGCGACCCGCCGCCCGAGCACCCGCTCGACCTCAGCTACGGCCGCCGGCCCCGAAGCGCCCGCCAGCGCCCGCAAGCCCGCGATGTCGGTGCCGACCACGTCGGCGGCCGCGGTACCCGCAGGGGCGGTGTCGGGGCGGCTGTCGAGGACCAGAGGAACCGATTGAATCGCCATCAGGCGAGGAAACCCGTCAGCGGCGACGATGCTGACGCCATGCTCGCCGGGGCCGGGAGACCGGCCTCATAGGCCATCCGGCCCGCCTCCACCGCCAGGGCAAATGCCCGTCCCATCGCTCGGGGATCGCGAGCCGTACCGATCGCCGTGTTGATCAGCACGGCGTCGGCGCCCAGTTCCATGGCCAGCGACGCGTGGCTCGGGGCGCCGATGCCCGCGTCGACCACGACCGGCACCAACGCCTGCTCGATGATGATCTCCAGCGCCGCCTGCGTCCGCAGCCCCTGATTGGACCCGATCCACGATCCGAGCGGCATGACGGTCGCACACCCCGCCTCCTCCAGCCGCTTGCACAGCACCGGGTCGGCCGAGCAGTAGGGCAGGACGGTGAATCCCTCGGCCACCAGCGTCTCCGCCGCCAGCAGGGTGTCGATGGGATCGGGCAGCAGGTATCGGGGGTCGGGCGTGATCTCCAGCTTGATCCAGTCGGGTAGCCCCGCCGCCCGGGCCAGGCGAGCCAAACGCACCGCTTCGGCGGCGTCCACGGCACCGCTGGTGTTGGTCAACAGCAACACGCCCGAAGCCGGGAGGGCGTCGAGGATGTCCTCGGTCGCGGCCGGATCGATGCGCCGCAGAGCCACCGTGACCATCTCGGTCCAGCACGCCTCGATCGTGTCGGCCAGCGCCTGGTTGGAGGGGAACTTCCCCGTACCGAGAAAGAGGCGGGAGTGGAACGTCCGCCCTGCAATCACGAGTGGCTCACTGATGGTCATCGATGCGCTCCCTGGCCCGCGTTACCGGACCGGTCGATTGGAGGGTCGCTGGCCGATGGTCTGGTCGCCAGCCTCTCAGCCCGGAGTCGCCGAGCTCCCCTGCGTCAGCACCAAGTCTAGGCGTCCGCCACCTGAGCATCGCTACCTGCGCCGCTAGGTTGGGTCCGATGCGGTTCTGGACGGTCGAGGAGGCGAGGGCCTACCTGCCTCGGGTGCGCCAACTCCTCGGTGTGATCCGGGGTGTGGCGACCGGGGCCGCCACATCGGGGAGCAATGGCCACGGCCCCGTGGGCGCCACCGACGCCGTCCAGGCCGGCCTGGAGGAGCTTCGCGCCGGCGACATCATCCTGCGCGACGCCGAATCGGGGCTCATCGACTTCCACGCCCGCGGGGGCGACGGCGTCGTCTACCTGCTGTGCTGGCTCGACACCGACGACGACCTGGGGTGGTGGCATCTCCCCGAGGAGGGGTTCGCGGGCCGCAAACCCCTGCCGAGGGATCCGCCATGAGCACCCGGCGCCTGATCATCGCCGCCCTCGTGACCGGCCTGGCCATCCTCGTGGCGTTCGCCATCCAGGTAACCCTCGCTGCTCACTAGTCTCCAAGCGTGCCGCAGCAGTTCGATGTCGTCGTAATCGGAGGAGGGCCGGGTGGTTATGCCGCCGCCCTGCACGGTGCGCAGGCGGGCCTGAAGATCGCGGTCGTCGAGAAGGACAAGGTGGGCGGGACGTGCCTGCACCGGGGCTGCATCCCCGCCAAGGAGTTCCTCGAGACGGCGTCGGTCTACCGGACCGTGATCGGCGCAGGCGAGTTCGGCATCACGGCAACTGCGCCCGGCGAGCGTCCGGTGCTCGACTTCGGGCAGTCGCAGGCCCGCAAGCAGAAGGTGGTCAACCAGCTCTGGAAGGGCCTGCAAGGCCTCATGAAGAAGCGGGGGATCACGACCTTCTCCGGCACCGGCACCCTCGGCCCGGGCCGCGTCGTCACCGTCGACGACGGCACGGAGTTGGTCGGCGACCACGTCATCCTGGCGTCGGGCTCCGTGCCCCGAACCATCCCGGGCTTCGACATCGACGGGGCGGTGGTGATGACCTCCGACGAGGTACTGACGCTGGACCGGCTCCCGGAGTCGGCGGTCGTCATCGGCGGTGGGGCCATCGGTTGCGAGTTCGCCTCCATGCTGGGCGATCTCGGAACCAAGGTGACCATTCTCGAGGCCCTTCCCAAGCTGTTGCCCGGCTGTGACACCGACGTGGTCGACGTGGTGGCCCGATCGTTCAAGAAGCGGGGCATCGGTGTTCGCACCGGGGTCGCCGTGCACGGCCACAAGCCCGACGAAGGCGGGTCGGGTACGACCGTCTTGTTCGGCGACGGTGAGGAACTCCACGTCGAGGCGGTCGTGATCTCCGTCGGCCGCCGCCCCCTGTCGGCCAACCTGGGGTTGGAGGGCACCGGCGTCGAGGTCGACGAGCGGGGGTTCGTCACGGTCGACGAGTTCATGCAAACGGGCGAAACGGGCGTATTTGCCGTCGGGGACCTGGTTGCCACCCCGGCGCTGGCGCACGTCGGCTTCGCCGAGGGGGTGCTGGTGATCGACCAGATCCTGGGCGACGACGTCGTGCCGGTCGACTACGCCAAGGTGCCCTGGTGCATCTACTGCCACCCCGAGGTGGCCTTCGCCGGGTACTCCGAGGAGGGGGCCCGTCAAGCCGGCTACGAGGTGCTCACCAAGAAAGATCCCTACGGCGGCAACGGCCGGGCCCTCATCATCGGCGACGCCGAGGGACTGGTGAAGGTCATCGCCGAGAAGGGACCCGACGGCCGCGCCGGGCGCATCCTCGGGGTGCACATGGTGGGTCCTTGGGTGACCGAACAGCTGGGTCAGGGATACTTGTCGGTCAACTGGGAGGCAACCGTGGCTGACGTAGCCCACTTCATCCAACCGCATCCGACGCTGTCGGAGACCTTCGGCGAGACCGTTTTGGCTCTGACCGGAAGGGGGTTGCACGTTGGCTGACATCACGATGCCGCAACTCGGCGAGACCGTTACCGAGGGAACGATCACCAAGTGGTTGAAGCAGGTCGGAGACCCCGTCGCCGAGGACGACGTGCTCTTCGAGGTGTCGACCGACAAGGTCGATTCCGAGGTGCCGTCGCCCGTCACGGGATACATCGCCGAGATCCTGGTGTCCGAGGGTGAAACGGTCGACGTGGGCACCAAGCTCGCCGTCATCTCGACCGGCGCACCCAGCACCGACGCACCGGCGGCCGGCGAAGCGGAGTCACAGCCAGAACCCGAGCCGCAACCCGAGCCGACAACCCGAGCCAGCAGCCGAGCGAGAGCAAGAGCGAGAGCCAGAGCCGGAACCCGCCCCGCCACTGCCGCCCGCCAGCGTGGCGCCGAGTAGCCAACGGCCTCCCGGCGGCAGCCCTGGCAGCCCGGCCAGTCCCGGTGGCGGCGGCGGAACCCGACCGGCCGACGACCGCCCCCGCAGCGCTCCCGGCAGCGGCTCCAGTAGCGGCTCCGGCGGCGGCGCCAGCAAGGTCCTCTCCCCGGTCGTGCGTCGCCTGATTGCCGAACACGGCCTCGACGCCTCCCAGATCGAGGGCAGCGGCGCGGGCGGGCGAATCACCCGCGACGACGTCCTGGCCCTCATCGATCGCAAGGGATCACCGACACCGACGCCGGCACCGAAAGCGGCGCAACGCGCAACCGCCGCCCGCCGCCACCCAACCCCTCGACCCGGTCGCCGCGGGCCAGGACGACACCGTCATCCCCTTCACCAACATCCGCCGCCGCACCGCCGAACACATGGTGCGCTCCAAGCACACCTCGGCCCACACGGTGGTCGCCATGGAGATCGACTACTCGGCCGTCGAACTGGTCCGCCAGGCGGAAAAGGAACGCTTCAAGCAGCACGAGGGCGTCAGCCTCACCTATCTCCCCTTCATCGCCCGGGCCGTCATCGATGCCATCGCCGACTGGCCCAACATCAACAGCTCGGTCGGCGACGACGCCCTCGTCGTGCACAACCACATCAACTTGGGCGTCGCAGTGGACCTCAACCTCGAGGGCCTCCTGGTCCCGGTCATCCACGACGCGGGCGACAAGCGCCTGCGCGCCCTGGCCCGAGAAGTCGCCAGCCTGGCGGAGCGGGCCCGCTCCAAGCGCCTGACCATGGACGACATCAGCGGCGGCACCTTCACCCTCACCAACGCCGGCCCCTTCGGCACGCTCTTCACCATCCCGGTCATCAACCAGCCCCAGGTGGCGATCCTCGCCACCGACGGGATACGCAAGAAGCCGGTGGTCGTCGAGCTCCCCGACGGCACCGACGCCATCGCCATCCATCCGGTCGGCAACCTCGTCCTTTCCTTCGACCACCGGGCGATCGACGGGGCCTACGCCTCGGTGTTCATGCGCGACATCAAGGACAGCCTCGAGACACCGGGACTGGTCCACGGAGCTATGACGCTGCGGATCCGCTGGCTCGGCCGGGTCCGCTACCAGGACGCCCTGGCGCTCCAGCGGGCCTTGTTCCGCGGCGGTCCCGACGCCGACGACTGGCTTCTGCTCCTCGAACACGACCACGTCTACACCATGGGTGTCCGGGCCCGGGCCGAGCACGTGTTGGTGGACCCGACGACCGTCGGCGCCGAGCTGGTCAAGGCCGATCGGGGCGGCGACGTCACCTACCACGGTCCGGGTCAGCTGACGGGCTACCCCGTCCGCTCGGTCCCGATCGGGCCACGTGCCACCCCCGACTACGTCCACGGCCTCGAGCAGCTCATCATCGACGTCCTGTCCGACCTGGGCCTACCCGGTGCCGGTCGGCTCCCCGAAGCACCCGGGGTGTGGGTGGGCGACCGCAAGATCTGCGCCATCGGGGTCCGACTCTCCCGGGGCCGGTCGATGCACGGCTTCGCCCTCAACGTCGACACCGACCTGAGCTACTTCGGCCACATCGTCCCCTGCGGCATCACCGACAAAGGGGTCACGTCGCTGGCCGCCGAGGGCATCGACGTGTCGATGCGCCAGGTCGTCGATGCAGTCGCCGAGCGCGCCGCACAGCAATGGGGGGAAGAAGACCTCCCCGGGTGCGGCGACCGTCGAGCGGCAGGATGTCGCCTGGCGCGTCCGCCCCGAGGATCTCTCCGCCTTCACCCGGGGAACCGGAACTCCAGGACGAATGCTCGGACGGCTCAGCGACGCCGGCGTCGATGCCGCCGCCACCCATGCCATCGGTGAGCGCAAGCCGGTGTGGTTGCGGGCCAAGGCGGACATGGGATCCGACTACCGGGCCCTCAAGCACACCATGCGGTCCCTCGAACTGGTCACGGTCTGCGAGGAAGCGGGCTGTCCCAACATCTACCAGTGCTGGGCCGAGGGAACGGCGACGTTCATGATCAACGGCGACCGCTGCACCCGAGCCTGCGGGTTCTGCCTGGTGGACACCCGCAAACCGGAACCCATCGACGAGTCCGAGGCAGGGCGTGTCGCCCAAGCGGTGGGTCAACTGGGCTTGGCCTATGCCGTGGTGACCGCCGTGGCCCGCGACGATCTGTCCGACGGCGGAGCGGCCGCGTTCGCGGCGACCATCGAGGCCATCCACCGCCAGTGCCCCGGCACCACCGTCGAGGTCCTTATCCCCGACTGCCGGGGGGACCCATCCGCGCTGAAGCGAATCTTCGACGCCGGGCCGGAGGTGCTCAACCACAACATCGAAACCGTCGCCCGGCTCCAACGGGCGGTTCGCCCCTCGGCGTCGTACGCCCGCAGCCTGGCGGTGCTCGCCCGGGCCAAGGCGGCCGGACTGACCACCAAGTCGGGCCTCATCCTGGGCATGGGCGAAACCGAAGCCGAGGTCACCGGTGCCCTCGCCGACCTCCACGGGGTGGGCTGCGACATCGTGACCATCGGCCAGTACCTCCGACCGACCGCAGCGCACCTGCCGGTCGTGCGGTGGTGGGCCCCGGAGGAGTTCGACCGGCTCAAGGTGATCGGCGAGATGCTCGGCATTCCCCACATCGAGGCGTCGCCGCTCACCCGCAGCAGCTACCACGCCCGCCAAGCCGCAGCAGCCGTGGCCGTGGGATCGTGTTCGTGACCTCGCCCCGGCTCGAACGACTGGACCGGGTGCGGTCGGCCATGTCTGGGGCCGGTGTCGATTGTTTGCTGCTCTCGCTGGGCGCCGACCTGCCCTGGCTGACCGGATACACCGCCATGGCCCTGGAGCGGCTGACCATGCTGGTCCTGCCGGCCGACGGCGACGCCACGTTGGTCATCGCCCGGCTGGAGGCGCCCCGCGTGGACGAGGATCCGGACGCCTTCTCTGTGGTGGCGTGGGACGAACACGAAGACCCGGTGGATCTCGTCGCCCGCCTCGTCGGGGCCCGACGGGAGTTGGCCATCTCCGATCGGGCGTGGGCCACCTTCCTCCTGCAACTGCAGGCAACGATGCCCGATGCTGCCTGGCGGGCCGCGTCGACGGTGACCGGGCCGCTGCGCGCCGTCAAGGATGCGGGCGAAGTGGCCGCCCTGGCGGCGGCCTCCTCGGCCGCCGACCGGGTGGCGACGGCGCTGGTCGGCGGCGACATCGCCCTCATTGGCCGTACCGAGGCCGAGGTGTCCGACGACATTGGCCGGCGGCTCGTGGCCGAGGGCCATCAGCGGGTCAACTTCGCCATCGTGGGCAGCGGGCCCAACTCGGCCAGCCCCCACCACGACGCGACCGCCCGGGTCATCGGCGCCGGGGAGTCGGTCGTGTGCGATTTCGGCGGCACGATGGACGGCTACTGCTCCGATATCACCCGGACGGTATTCACCGGCGACCCCCCCGACGAGTTCCAGGCGTTGTACGGCGTGCTCCAGGAAGCGCAGGCGGCGGCGGTCGCGGCGGCCGCGGTCGGCACGCCGTGCGAGCGGGTCGACCAGGTGGCCCGCGACATCATCAGCGGCGCCGGCTACGGCGAGTTCTTCATCCACCGAACCGGCCACGGGATCGGCCTCGAAGAACACGAGGATCCCTACATCGTCGGGGGCAACAGACAACCACTGCTTCCCGGCCACGCCTTCTCGGTCGAGCCCGGCATCTACCTGCCAGGCCGCTTCGGCGCCCGCATCGAGGACATCGTCGTGGCGTCCGACGAGGGGCCACGATCCCTGAATAGGGTGGATCACGCGCTCGCGGTCGTGGAGGGCTAGCCCATGGATCTCGGAATCTCGGGGAAGGTCGCCCTGGTCACGGCCGCGTCCAAGGGTCTCGGCCGGGCCAGCGCCCTCGCCCTGGCAGCCGAGGGCGCCCGGGTCACCATCTGCGCCCGGGGCGAGCATGCCCTGCGCTCCACCGAGGCGGAGTTACAGGCGCTCGGTGTCGACGTCCATGCCGTGGTCGCCGATGTCACGGCGCCCGACACCCCGGCCCGGTTGGTCGCCGAGACGGCCGAGCGTTTCGGCGGGTTGGACATCCTCGTCGCCAACGCCGGAGGGCCACCTCCGGCGAGGGCGCTCGACGTCACCGACGACCAGATCGCCGCGGCGGTCAACGCCAACCTCACGACGTCGGTCCGCCTGGTCCGCGAGGCGGTGCCGTGGATGCGCCGAGCCGGCTGGGGTCGCATCTGCCTGATCACGTCCTTCTCGATCAAGCAGCCCATCGCCGGGCTCTCGCTTTCCAACCTGTCGCGCACCGGCCTGTGGGCCTGGGCCAAGACCGCTGCTCAGGACCTCTTCGCGGAGGGGATCACCCTCAACCTGGCCTGTCCGGGGCACCACGCCACCGATCGCATGAAGCAACTGGGTGGCGACGCGGCCCACATGGGCGACCCGGCCGATTTCGGCAGGATCGTGGCCTTCATGTGCTCCGAGCCCGCCAACTTCTTGTCGAGCACCGCCATAAACGTCGACGGCGCCGCGGTCGTCGGCCTGCTCTAGCGAACGATCCCACCGGGTCAAGTCCCTGCGGGCGGACACTTCGTAAAGCGGCGCGCCACGTGATGTTCACGGCCTGACGCCGCCCAGACGGCAAATCGGCCTTGACGTCGCAATAGGTGACCGGTATGGTCCGCAATCAATGTCTAACAATCCGGTAGGAATAGGCGGCAATGGGCGGCGCCGCCGTGGTTTCGCCGGGCTAAGCGTCCTCGTTGTTGCCGGCGTTCTCGGCGCCGCGTGCGGCTCGTCGAGCACCAAGGCCGTCTCCACCACCTCGGTGCCCGTCACCGTCAAGGTCGGGTATTTTCCCAACATCACCCACGGCGTGGCGCTCGTGGGCGTGCAAAACGGCATCTTCGCCCGGGACTTGGCCCCCGACAAGCTTGACGTGAGCCAGACGTTCAACGCCGGGCCGGCCGAGACCCAGGCGTTGTTGAGCAAGGCGATCGATATCGCCTTCATCGGGCCCAGCCCCTCGATCGCCGCCTTCGCCCAGTCCAACGGTGCCGTGAAGATCATCTCGGGGGCGGCGTCGGGCGGTGCGGGGCTGGTCACCAAGGCGTCGATCGCCAGTCCGGCCGACCTCAAGGGCAAGACCATCGCAACGCCGCAACTCGGCAACACCCAGGACGTGGCCCTGCGGGCCTACCTGAAGACCCAAGGTCTCAAGACGGACCTGGAGGGGGGCGGCGACGTCAGCATCAAGCCCCAGTCGAACAGCCAGACGGTCACGACCTTCAAAGCAGGCAGCATCGACGGCGCGTGGGTGCCCGAACCGTTCCTGAGCCTGCTGGTGGCGGCCGGCGGTCACCTGCTGGTGGACGAGAAGACGCTCTGGCCGGGCGGCCGGTTCGTCACGACCAACGTCCTGGTACGGACGGACTTCCTGCAGGCCCATCCGGCCACCGTCAAGCGATTCCTCACGGGGGTGGTCGACACGATCCAGGTCATCGGATCGAACGCCACCCAGGCGCAGACGGCAGCCAACCAGCAGCTGACGTCGCTTGGTTCGGCGCTGGCACCCTCGGCGCTGTCGGCCGCGTGGTCCAACCTGACCTTCACGTCTGACCCGCTGGCCACCTCGCTGAAGAAGGAAGCGGCGGATGCTGTCGCGGTGGGCCTCTTGACGGCGCCCAAGCTCGACGGGATCTTCGACCTCACATTGCTCAACCAGGTCCTGAAGGGCAAGGGCCAGACGGAGGTTTCGAGTACATGACCATTACCGATCAGCTGGGGGCAGCGATCGACCTACGTACCGCGGTCGCGCCGCCTGCCGCCCCCCGGCCGGCGATCGTGATCGAAGCAGTCTCGAAGGTGTACGGCCACGCGGGCGCAGCGGTGGCCGCCTTGGACCGGGTGTCGCTGCGGGTGAGCGAGGGCGAGTTCGTCTGCCTGGTCGGCGCGTCGGGTTGCGGCAAGAGCACCTTGCTCAACCTGGTCGCGGGCCTCGATCGGCCGTCGTATGGCCGCGTCGAGCGGCCCGGCGGCCAGGTGGCAATGATGTTCCAGGACGCCGCCTTGTTTCCCTGGCTGACGGTCGCCCGAAACGTCGAGCTGGCGATGCAGCTGCAAGGCGTCGGGCGCGCCGTCCGCCGGGCGCGCGTCGCGGAACTGTTGGAGCTGGTCCATCTCGGCTCGTTCGCCGACCGGCGGCCCCACGAGCTGAGCGGCGGCATGCGCCAGCGCGTCGCCCTGGCCCGCGCCCTGGCCCAAGACGCCCGGGTGCTGTTGATGGACGAGCCGTTTGGCGCCCTCGACGCCATCACCCGCGACCTGTTGCACGACGAACTCGAGCGGGTGTGGCGCGAGACCGGGGTCACCGTCCTGTTCGTGACCCACAATGTCCGCGAGGCGGTCCGCCTGGGCGACCGGGTGGTGCTGCTGACCAGCCGGCCCGGCCGGGTGGCGGCCGAGTTCGAGATCACGGCGCCTCGTCCCCGGCGCATCGAGTCGCCGGAGGTGGCCGCGGCCGCGTCCACGATCGTCGACCAGCTCCGCGACGAGGTTGCTCGCCATGGCCGTCACTGAGTCGAGTTCTCCGCCGCCGCCGCCGCCCGAGGCCGCAGACCATTTGACCGGGGAACTGGCAGGGCTGGACGAGCTGGACATCGCCCTCCCGTCAGCTCCGAGGCGTCTGGGCGAAGTGTGGCAGTCGACCTGGCCCAAGTTGGCCGCGGTCGCCCTCGGACTTGGCATCTGGCAGCTGGTCGTGTTGAGCGGTTGGAAACCGACCTACTTGTTGCCCGGCCCGGCCAAGGTCCTGCCGACCCTGTACCACAACCTCATGGGTGGCAACCCGATCAGTGGGCACCTGCTGAAGGCGACCAGCGTCACGCTGCGCCGGGCGTTGACGGGGTATGCACTTTCGATGGTCATCGGGACGGGGCTCGGCCTGGCGGTCTCCCGGAGCCGGATCTTGCGGGCGGCCCTCGGTTCGCTGATCACTGGTTTCCAGACGATGCCGTCGGTGGCGTGGGTGCCGCTGGCGGTGGTGCTGTTTCAGACCAGCGAGCGGGCCATCTTGTTCGTGCTGCTGATCGGCGCCATCCCGTCGATCGCCAACGGCGTCATCTCCGGCATCGACAACATCCCCCCGCTGCTCCTTCGCGCCGGCCGGGCGCTCGGGGCGAGCGGGTACGCCAAGTATCGCCACGTCGTGTTGCCCGCGGCGTTGCCCGGTTTCGTGGCCGGGATGAAGCAGGCGTGGGCGTTCGCCTGGCGGTCGCTGATGGCGGGCGAGCTCATCGCACAGATCGCGCACCGGCCGTCGCTCGGCCGCACCCTCGACAACGCGTCCAGCCAGAACGACAACGCGGGCCTGATGGCCGCCATGCTTGTCATCCTGATCGTCGGCCTGCTCATGGACGCCCTGGTGTTCGGGCGCCTCGAACGGACCGTCCTACGGCGGCGAGGACTGGCGCAGGCGGGCGACGGGGGCGGCCGAGCGTAGGGAGGGGCGGGGGGTCCTGGGGGCCTGGGGGCCTGGGGGCCCGCCTTCATCGATCCGGGTCCGGCGTGGCGGCCGCTCCTGGTTCGTTGGCGTCGCGGAACTCGCGCAGCATCCCCATGAGCGATGCGGTCGCGGGCGGGCAGCGGCAGTCGGACATTTCCAGCTGGCACTCGCTGCACAACTCCATGAGTTCTCACTGCCCCCTCTGCCCTGGAAACACCCTGCATTCGGTCGGGCACTGACGCATCGGTGGCCACGTCGGTGGCCTTGAGACTTCTGCTGATTCGCTCTTCGGTGGCTCGTTTGGTTTGGTGGGGAGCGTCATGATCCGTCTCGACGCCGCCACGGTGTTGTTGCAATGGTCGGTGGGGGGCCTGTTCTTTCTGTGGGTCACGACCCGGCGACGCCAGATCGGGATCGGGTATGGGTGGTTGCTCCGCGGCGTCTACCTCGTGATGGCGCTTGGCGCCGTCGCGGCGGGCCGTGCGGTCCAGCCCGACGGGTGGCGCGATACCTGTGCCGTCGCGGTGGCGGTCGCCGCCGGGGTGGCATTGGTCGTCTCGGTGATCCGGCGGAAGGCCGGGGTCTCGGGCGAACGCGAGAAGCAGGAACGGCGAAGCGGTCGGGTGGCGGCGATGACGGGTATCGATCGAGCGACAAAGGTCGTCGACCACAGCCGCCCCGAGTTCCCCCCGTGGCTCGATCTGGTGGCGCCCGCGATCGGCGTTGTGGGCCTCGTCGCGGCAGCCGTGGCCGACGGCGGCCCGCACGGGCTGGCGATTGCCCGCACCGTGGTGGGGGCGGCCTTCCTGGGGGGCATTACCGACGCCATGCTCCTCGGGCACTGGTATTTGGTGCAGCCGGGACTGGGCCGCGGTCTGCTCAACGAACTGGTGCGGTTGGTCGCATGGGTCTGGCCATTCGAGGTGGCCGTCCTGCTGTGGCCGACGGGAATGATCCAGGTCCTCGACGGCCAGATCAGCGACAGCTACGGCGGCCTTCTCGGATGGTTCTGGATCGCCTGCGTGATCACCACGATCGTGCTGTGCCTGGTCACCCGGGCGGCGCTGAAGGAGCGCTACTACTCGGCCGTTATGGCCGCAACGGGCTTGTTGTACCTCGCCATCCTCACGGCGTTCGGAACCGACCTGGTGGCGCGGGCGATCCTGGCTGGGTAGGAGGGCGGGGGCGCCCGTTGGCTACATGCTGGACGGGAAGGTGATGGTCGTCGGCCCGGGGGCGGGCGACCCGACGTCCAGCTGGATCTGGCTGTGGGCGCCCAGGGTGATGGTGCGGGGGTCGCCGGTGTAGGGCTTCCCGTCCACGTACATCTTCAGTGCGCCTTGGGCCGGTCCGACCTGACCGGCCTTGAGCGTCTGGCCCCACATGTCGAAGAACTGTCCCAGGGTGTACGTCGTCTGGGTCGGCGACTCGATGTGGATGATCCCGTCGGCGGCATGGGTGTGCAGCCAGTAGAAGCACTGACCGCCGTTCACGTAGGTCCCGTTGCTGGTGTTGTACTGCAGCGGCGGCGCCATGCCGATGCCGTACGGGATCTGACGCGACTGGCCATCTACGAAGATCGTCAGATGGCTATGGATGTGATAGACGAGCTGCTCGTTGACCTCGCATTTGATCCCGTCGATCGCGTTCGGGTAGTTGGCCGTGGCGACCGCGGCCAGGGTCGGGCCCTTCGGAACCTCGACCTGCTCGGGGCCCGACAGTGCGGTGCTGACGTTCGTGTTGGTGGTGCTGCCGTTGACCGCCAGGGAGAAGAACACGACCAACGTGCCGACGAGGGCTAACGCGACGATCGCGCCAATCGTCTTCTTGGTCATCCAGTGCTTCTTGCGCCGGGCCGGAGGAGGAGGGGGGCGCCGGGCGGAGCTGCGAGTCGCCCCGGTCGGCGGCCGGTAGTTCGGCCCCGACGGTCCCGAGGGTCCGGGGGACTTGGGCTTGGGCTTGGGCTTGGCGGCCGTCGAGCCCGAAGCGCCTGAGGATGTGCCTGACTTAGCGGGTGCTTTGGCTGGTGCTTTGGCACCGTCGCTGGTGGTCGACTTGTTCGTGGTCCCGATCCCGGCCCCGGTCGCGGTCCCGGTCCCGGCCCCGGCCGCGGGCGTCGAGGCCGTCTTGGCGGTCGAGGATTTGGAAACGGTCTTCCCAGGCGCCTGCGCCCCCGGGGACTTTTCTCGGGACTGTGCGGATTCGGCCGCGTCCATGCCCTCCGAGCCACCCGGAGGGGGTGGCTTCTTGGCGGCGGGTCGCGGTGGTCGCTTGGTCGGCGCTCGCCGTTGGCTGGCCATCAATGATCTCCCTACCTCGGTCCTGTCGATGGTACCCGGGCCGCTGCGGCGACCGTTTTCGCCCCGTCGAGATCACGCTGGAACGCGGTCGGTGTCATCCTGTAGTCTTTCGCCGGTCGCGCCCGCCGCCCCTGCCTGAGGTCTTCCCCATCATGCATATCTGGAGCAGCCCGGAGCTTTACGCTTCGGTCGTCGCCGTCATAGGCGTCGCAGTCCTGGCGATCTACCTGACCGCCCCCGGTCGCCTGAAGGCGAAGGAACAGAAGCGCCAGCAGCACGACGGCGACGGTGGCACTCCGTCTGGGAGATCCGGACGAGCCGTGCCCGCCGGGGCGCAGCCGGCGCGTGAGACGTTCCGGGCGCAAGGCGGCCAAGCGGTAGGCGGAGTGGCCCCCATCGGCCCTGTTCCGGTCGCAGCTGCGCACGAAACCACCCGTTTCACCGACCTGGCGGGCCTGGATGAGGCCATCACCGAGTTGAGTGAAGTGCGGGAATACCTGTCGGATCCCGCCCGATTCGAGGCCGTCGGCGCCCAGCTACCCCGGGGAATCCTGCTGTACGGCCCCCCCGGCTGCGGCAAGACGCTGCTGGCGCGGGCGCTTGCGGGCGAGACGGGCGTGCCGTTCTACAGCGTGTCGGCCGCCAGCTTCGTGGAGCAGATGGTGGGCCTCGGTGCCGCCCGGGTCCGCCAGCTGTTCGACGAGGCCCGCAAGGCGGCGCCATCGATCGTGTTCCTCGACGAGTTGGATGCCATCGGGCGCAGCCGGGACAACAACAACTCCGGCGGGCGCGAGTTCGACCACACACTCAACCAGCTGCTGGTCGAACTGGACGGCTTCGGCGGCACGACGGGCGTGCTGCTGATCGGCGCCACCAACCGCCCCGAGCTGATCGACTCCGCGTTGCTGCGACCGGGCCGTTTCGACCGCCGCATCTCGGTGGAGCGGCCCGACCGCCACGGGCGCGAGCAGATCCTGCGCCTCCACGCCGACCGCCGGCCGGTGTCGCCCATGGTCAACTGGGCCGAGGTGGCGGCCGACACCTCAGGGCTCAACGGCGCCGAGCTGGCCAACATCGTCAACGAGGGGGCGTTGCTGGCGGCGCGCCGCCATCAGGAGTGGATCGAACCCGAGAACGTGTGGGAAGCCGTTGCCCGGGTGGTTGCGGGGACCGGCAGCGAGCGGCTGATCCGTGACGACGAACGTCACCTGCGAGCCACCCACGAAGCGGGTCATGCCCTGCTGACGCTGCTGCTTCGGGGCATGCGGCCGCCGTCGCGCGTGTCGATCGTCAGCCGCAAAGGCGCCTTCGATCGGTCCCCGTGGTCGACCGCCGAGGACCGCGAGACGCTCACCAAACGGGAGCTGATGGCCCAGCTGATCGTGCTGTTGGGCGGCCGGGCGGCGGAGATTCACACCTTCGGCGAACCGAGCACCCGGGCCGAGGACGACCTTCAGCACGCCGCCGCCTTGGCCCGGCGGATGGTCGAGAAGTGGGCCATGACGGGCCGCTTCGAGCTCGCGGGCGGCGAAAGCGACAAGAAGATGCCCTATTTGGAAGGCAGCGCCGGGGGGAGCGAGGTCCGAACTTTGGTGTCGGGCGCCGAGCAGGCCGCCCGGACCATCTTGGCCGACAACGAACGCAGCCTGCGCCTCATCGCGACCACGCTGGCTGATCGCGAAAGCTTGACGGCGTCGGAACTGGCGGAGCTGCACATGAACGGAACGACCTCCTTCGGCTCCGGTTCGGGTTTGTCGCGGCTTCGGCTGAACCGCGCCGGGATTATCGATCTGCGCCCGGCCACCGGCTCCGACCAGGGCGAGGGGATCAGCACCAGCGGGTCGTCAGGGCTATCGGCTCCTGGCGGCTTGTTCGACGATCCCGACTTCTAGGCGGGCTGCCCCAGCCCGGGTCCCCCGGGCCAGGTCGCAGCCGCTAGGACCGGGACGTGACGAAGTACTTGGCCCGGGGGTGGTGGCAGATGATGGCGGCGGTGGTCTGCTCCGGATGGAACTGCCACGACGATTCCTCGCTGACCTCGACCCCGAGGCGATCGGCCCCGACCAGCTCGGCACACTTGGCGTTGTCCTCCAACGCCGGACACGCGGGGTACCCCCACGAGTACCGCCCGCCGCGATACTGCTGCCGGAACAACCCCGCCACGCTCGGTCCATCCTCGGACGCGAACCCCCACTCCTCGCGGATCCGCCGGTGCCAGTACTCCGCCAGCGCCTCGGCCATCTCCACGCCGAGTCCATGGAGGTGCAGGTACTCGGAGTAGCGGTTCTCGGCGAACAGCGCCGCGGTCGCCTCTGACACCGCGCCACCCATCGTCACCACGCAGAACGCGGCGTAGTCCAACTCGTCCGAATCGATGGGCCGGAAGAAATCGCTGATGCACAGCCACGGCGACACCTGCTGGCGGGGGAAACGGAACCGCAGCCACTCCCCGGTGCGGGACTCGTCTTTCCAGATGACCAGCTCGTCGCCATCCGAGTTGGCCGGGTAGTACCCGTACGCCACCGCGGGACGCAGGACGTCGAGTCGCCGGGCCTCGGCCAGCTGGGAGCGAAAGACCGCCCGGATCCGCTGCTTGAACTCGACGTCTGATTCCCCGCCCTCGGGGCGGTATCCCCATTGGTTGCGGAACAGCGCGGTCTCGTTGAGGTACTCGGCGATGTCGTCGAGCGGCAGCCCCTTTTCCACCCGAGAACCGAGAAACGGAGGCACGAAGATCGGGTTGTCCAGCTCCACCTCGGGCGATCGGGCCGGCACAGAATCCGACGAGCCCGAGCGTGGCGACGATCGCGGCGGCAGGACCCGCCCCCCGAGCGCCACGCCAAAGTCGGGGTCAGACGCCAGGCCGCCCGGGCCCCGCTTCAACTCCATCAACCGGTCCATGGTGTGCAGGCCCTCGAACGCGTCCTTCCCGTAGAACAGCCGGCCCTGGTAGACGCCCCGAAGGTCCCGCTCGACGTAGTTGCGCGTCAGCGCCGCGCCGCCCAGCAACACCGGGACATTGGACGAGCCCCGGTCGTTCATGTCCATCAGGTTGTCGCGCATGATCAAGGTGCTCTTGACCAACAGCCCGCTCATGCCAATGGCGTCGGCCCCCACCTCGGCTGCCTTCTCCAGCATGTCGTTGATCGGCACCTTGGTGCCCAAGTTGTGCACCTCGTAGCCGTTGTTGGTGAAGATGATGTCGACCAGGTTCTTGCCGATGTCGTGAACGTCGCCCTTGACCGTGGCCAGCACGATGCGGCCCTTGCCACCCTCCTCGGAGCGCTCCATGTGCGGTTCGAGATGGGCCACCGACGCCTTCATGGTCTCCGCCGACTGCAGCACGAACGGCAGCTGCATCTGGCCCGAGCCGAACAACTCGCCCACGACCTTCATCCCCCCGAGCAGGGTGTCGTTGACGATCGTCAGTGCGGGGACGCCGGCCGCCAACGCCTGGTCGAGGTCGGCCTCGAGCCCGTCGCGGTCGCCGTCGATGATCCGCTGCGACAGCCGCCGCTCGACCGACCAGCCCGTGCGGTCCTCCTTCACTACCGCCGACGCCGAGACCCCCTCGAACAGCCCGAGCAGCTCCTGGAGCGGGTCGTACCCCGCAGAACGGCGGTCGTAAATCAGGTCCAGGCACACCTCGACCGCCCGAGGGTCGATCTTGTTGAGCGGCATGATCCGCGCCGCGTGCACGATGGCCGCGTCCAGGCCCGCCTGCTGGCACTCGTGCAGGAACACCGAGTTGAGGGCGTGGCGGGCCGCGGGCGTGAGCCCGAACGACACGTTCGACAGGCCCACGATGGTGCCCACCCCGGGCAACGACTCCTTGATCAGGCGGATCCCCTCGATCGTCTCGATCCCGTCCCGGCGGCCCTCCTCCATGCCCGTCGACACGGGCAGTACCAGCGGATCGAACAGCAGGTCGCTCGGGTCCATCCCGTAGCGCCCCACCGCCAGGTCGTAGATGGCCTGGGCGGCCCGCAGCTTCCACGCCGCGGTGCGGGCCTGGCCCTCCTCGTCGATGCAGGTGCACACCACCGCGGCGCCGTACTCCCGGGCCAGGCTCAAGAAGCGGTCGAAGCGGGTCCCGGGGGCGCTGCCGTCCTCCAGGTTGACCGAGTTGAGCAGCGGCTTGCCCGCGATGCGCTGCAACCCGGCCTCGATGACCGGCGCCTCGGTCGAGTCCAACATGAGCGGCACCGTGGCCTGGGTGGCGAAACGGCCCGCCACCTCGACCATGTCCGACACCCCGTCCTCACCGGTGTAGTCGACGCACACGTCGATGACGTGCGCCCCCTCCTTCTCCTGGTCCCGGGCCATGGCGACGCAGGTATCCCAGTCCGAGGCGAGCATGGCGTCACGGAACCGCTTGGATCCGTTGGCGTTGGTCCGTTCGCCCACCACCAGTACCGACGGCTCCTGGTCGAACGGCACATGGGTGTAAACGGAAGCGCATCCAGGTTCCCACGCCGGCGAGCGCACCCCCGGGGCCAGGTCGCGACAGGCCGCCACGACCGCTGCCAGATGTTCGGGGGTCGTGCCGCAACAGCCACCGACGACCGACAACCCGTACTCGGTCACAAAGCGGGCGTGGTGCTCGGCCAGCTGGGCCGGCGTCAGGTCGTAGTGCATCTGGCCCTCGACGACCGACGGCAGGCCGGCGTTGGGCAGGCACGACAGCGGCGCCCGGGCGTGCTGGGAGAGGTAGCGCAGGTGCTCGCTCATCTCCTGGGGGCCGGTGGCGCAGTTGATCCCGATCACGTCGGGCCGCATGGCGTCGAGGGTCGTCAGGGCGGCACCGATCTCGGTCCCGAGCAGCATCCGGCCCGTGAGTTCGATGGTGACCTGGGCCTGGATCGGCACCTCCCGTCCCGCGGCCGCCATGGCCCGCCGGCACCCGATCATGGCCGCCTTGACCTGGAGGAGGTCCTGGCAGGTCTCGACGACCAGCAGGTCGACGCCCCCGTCGAGCAGCCCCGCCGCCGCTTCCCGGTAGCCGTCGCGCAGGTCGGCGAAGGAGATCTGCCCGAGCGACACCAGCTTCGTTCCCGGCCCGAGCGACCCCGCCACCCAGACGCCGGGGTAGCCCGATGCCACGTCGCGGGCGATGCGGGCCGACCGGGTGGCCAGCTCCCGGGTGCGGTGGGCGATCTGGTACTCCGCCAGGACCCAGGGCAGCGACCCGAAACTGTTGGTCTCGACCACGTCGACACCGACGTCGAAGAAGGAGCGGTGGAGATCGGCCACGACGTCGGGCCTGGTGTCGCAGAGCAGTTCGTTGCATCCCTCGAGGGTGGGGCCACCGAAATCGTCGGGCCCGAGGTCCCGCAGCTGCAGGTTGGTCCCGGTTGCCCCGTCGAAGATGACCACCCGTTCGCGCAGGGCCTCCAGGTAGGTCGTCATCGCCTCAGGCTATCGGGGGGAAAATGCCTCCCCCTACTGGTTTTGCCCCCGGCGGGGGAGGATGCCTACTGGTTACCATGAGCCGTGCCCCGCTGCCCTCGATCCCTCATCTCGGTCATGTTGGTCGCGATCCTGCTCGTCGTACCGGCGTGCGGGCTTCGGCACCACACGATCAAGGCTCGTCAAGGCACGCTGAGCGTGACGCCGCCGACGGGCAAGGCCGGGGCGTCGTTCATGCTGGCGGTCGTGGGCTTCCGGCCCGGGGAGGCGCTGACCTTCGAGATCGACGCCCCCCCACCCAGCAAGTCGCGCTTCGTGGGACCGAGCCACACCGCCGACGCACTCGGCGCGGTCACCTCGGCCTACGTCCCGCAAAGCGGCGACCCGCCCGGCGTCTACAAGGTGCTGGCGGTGGGCAACCAGGGCACCCGGGCGGAGGGAACGCTCACCATCACGGGGTAGTCGGCACCGAAGGTGACTAAAGCGATGGACTCGTGGGTGTGTCCGCAGTGTGACCGGCGATTTCGCCGGCCGCGGCAATCACACGAATGCTCGCCGGCAATGACGCTGGAGGAGTACTTCGCCACCGGGCCACCGAGGGAGCGCCCCATCTTCGAGGCGGTGATGGCCCACCTGTCGTCGCTCGGCCCGGTACATGTCGAGCCGGTGTCGGTCGGTATCTTCATCAAGAAGTCGGGGACGTTCGTGGAGCTGCGACCGATGGCGCGCTGGGTCGCCTTGTCGTTCCCATTGCCCCGCCGGGTGCAGCACCCGAAGATCGCCCGCAAGCCAATCACCTACGGTGGACTCACCTATCACGTCGTGAATCTCCGGGGTCCCGAGGACGTAGACGAGCAGCTGTGCGCCTGGCTGAGCGAGTCCTACCAAGCCGTCCCCTAAGCCGCAACAGTCGGGAATCTCCCGGCCCCTTTTGCGGTTATTCGGTAGCAATCAGCCAAGCGGTCGAACCGCCGCCGTCTTGGCACGCCCGCATTCGTACCTGAATCGCCTAACGGGTCGGCTCCGTCGACGGTGAGCCGTCCCCGGCTGGGGAGGGCCTACCTATGCTCGCTGACCATCCGCCCGGTCCGGCCGAACAGACGGCGCACGACCCCCTCGCCCCGAGCCGTCCGGTCGACGCTCCGGTCACCGCCCAACGGGACCGCCAACGGGACCGCCAACGGGACCGCTCGCAGCACGTCGGCAGATGCCTTCGGGCCCCTGCTGGCGGCGCTTTTTCCCGGCACCATCCCCGTGCGGTTCCGTTTCTGGGACGGCACCAGCATCGGGCCCGCTGATGGACCCGGCACCGTGATCGTCCGATCCAACGACGCGCTGCGGCGCTTGCTCTGGGCCCCCGGCGACCTCGGACTTGCCCGGGCCTTCGTCGCCGGGGACCTGGATTTCGACGGCGACCTCTTCTTGATACTGCGGGCCCTGCAGGACGCGATCCCCGAACGCGACCTGCGGCTCGGGACCCGGGCCGCCGCGGCGGCGCTGGAGTCGAGCGCCCGCCTCGGCGCGCTGGGCCGCCCCCTGCCCCCGCCCCCTGAGGAGATCCGGGCCCGGGGCTGGCGTCACTCGAAGCGCCGCGATGCCCGGGCCATCAGCCATCACTACGACGTCGGCAACGACTTCTACCGTCTGGTCCTTGGACCGAGCCTGACCTACTCCTGCGCCCGTTTCGTCGACGACGAAGCCACGCTCGAAGAGGCCCAGGCGTCCAAGCACGAACTGGTGTGCCAGAAGCTCGGCCTCCCGCAACAGCCCGGCGCCCGGCTGCTCGACATCGGCTGCGGATGGGGCTCGATGGCGATTCACGCTGCGACCCGTCACGGCGCCGACGTGGTGGGCATCACGATCAGCGAATCGCAGGCGGAATCGGCCCGCACGCGGGTCGCAGAGGCAGGATTGACCGACCAGGTTGAGATCCGGCTACAGGATTATCGTGATCTCCGAGGCGAGCAGTTCGACGTCATCTCGTCGATCGGGATGTTCGAGCATGTCGGCTCCGAGCGAACGAGGGTGTACTTCGACACGGCCCACGCCCTCCTGCGTCCCGGGGGCCGGTTCCTGAACCACGCCATCTCGTCCAAGGGTGGATCTCGGCTGGGAGGCCGGTCGTTCCTCGGACGCTACGTGTTTCCCGACGGCGAGTTGCTCGACGTCGGCGACGTCGTCCTGGCCATGCACGAGGCGGGATTCGAGGTGCGCGACGTGGAATCCCTGCGGGAGCACTACGCCCGGACGTTGCGAGCCTGGGTGGCCAACCTCGAAGGCCATTGGGATGAGGCGGTCGCCCTGGTCGGCATCGGGCGGGCCCGGATCTGGCGGTTGTACATGGCCGCGTCAGCGGTGGGTTTCGAAGACGGCGGCGTGTCGGTCCATCAGGTCTTGGCCGTGCGGCCCGAACCGGGCGGTCGGGCCGGCATGCCCGAGGTCCGAACCTGGACGTAACGCTCGTCAACGTGCGAGGCCGTGGTACCGGGTATCGGCGACGCCGAGTTCCAGGAGGCGGCTGAGGCGACCAAGGTGGGCCGCCGACTGGCTAACCAGCGGGCGCGGGACGCAGGAACCGTCCGCCGCCGCGGCTCTCCATGAATGTCCCGACCTTGCGCAGGGACCGGCTACCGACTGACGTCCCCCGGCGAGACTCCATCTCGGTGCTGGCTTTCACGACCAGCATCCCGATCAGCGGTACCGCGATCGCCACGATGATGAAACGCACCATCCGACGGCGTAGAAAGACAAACACGGCGTGACCTCCCTGAGGTGACTTCTCGACTCGCGCACCTCGCAGGGGGTATTCCCGCTTCCCCGACCCGTTAAGCCCGCCCGCCCTGGGGTGGGTAGCGTCGCCCTGTCATGAAGATCTACACCCGCAAGGGCGACGACGGCACGACCGGCCTCCTCTACGGCGGGCGGGTGGCCAAGGATTCGCCTGCCATTGAGGCCAACGGGGCGGTGGACGAGGCCCAGGCGGCGATGGGTCTGGCCCGGGCCGAGGCCGAATCGGGCTCCGAGCTTGACGGCCTCCTGATAGGACTCCAACGCGACCTCTACGTGCTCATGGCGGAACTGGCCACGGCGCCCGCCAACCGGCCCAAGTTGGTGGGCGGCCAGACCGCGGTCACCGGCGCCATGGTCGATCAGCTCGAGGGTCTGATCGACCGGCTGAGCGAGCGGTTCCCACCGATCACCGAGTTCGTGCTGCCCGGCCAGGACCGGGTATCGGCGGCCCTCGACGTGGCCCGTACCCTGGTGCGCCGGGCCGAGCGTCAGGCGCTGCGGCTACCAACCACCGATTCCTCGGTCGTGCCCTATCTCAACCGCCTGTCGGACCTGCTGTGGACGATGGCCCGGTGGCAGGAGCACGGCGATTCGCTCGCCAGCCGCATCGCCGACCCCGCCTAGCTTCCGGGACGCCCTAGCTTCCGGGACGCCCGATGACGTAGCCCGACTACTCGCCGACGGCGACGATCTCCACCTCGAGCTTGCCGCTTGGCGCCTCGTAGCTCACCTGCGCGCCGGGGCCGTGGCCCATCAGGGCCTGGCCCAAGGGCGAGTTGGGCGAGATGATCGACACACCCTCGCGTCGCTCCTCGATCGACCCGATCAGGAAGCGCTCGACGTCGTCGTCCCCGGCGTAGCGCAGGGACACCACCACGCCCGTGGTCACCGTCGCCGACGAGCCCGCCTCGGAGTCGACGATCTCGACGCCGTCCAGCATCGATTGCAGCTGACGGATCCGAGCCTCCATCTTGCCCTGGGAATCCTTGGCGGCGTGGTAGTCGCCGTTCTCCGACAGGTCGCCCAGGGCGCGGGCGGCCTCGATGGCCCGGGCGATCTCCACCCGGCCGCGGGTCCTGAGATCCTCGAGCTCGTCCTGGAGCCGATCAAAGGTGTCGCGGGTGAGCTGAGTCTGTGCCATTGCGCAACCACCTTACTTTTGCCGTGCCGTCTCACCTCGCGGCCGCCTGGTTGACGCGGCTGGCCGGATGGACGACACTGATAGCGCCGTGCCCTTCCTCCACATCATCGTAGTTATCGTCTAGCGCATCCCGGATCCCCGGCGTGCGCCTCCGACCGTCCACTTGGTGGGCGGTCGTTTCGTTTCTCAAGGAAGCCTCTACTCGCGTGACCAGTCATCGCATAGCCGTACTCGGTGGTGATGGGATCGGCCCAGAAGTGATCGCCGAAGCCCTCAAGGTCTGCCGCGCCGCGGGAGCCGAACTCGACACCGTCGAGTACGACCTGGGCGCCCGGCGGTACCTGGCGTCGGGCGAGGTCCTCCCTGATTCGGTCCTCGACGAGCTCCGCCACGTCGACGCCATCCTGCTCGGCGCGGTGGGCAGCCCCGACGTCCCGCCGGGCGTCTTGGAGCGGGGGCTACTCCTGAAACTGCGCTTCGAGCTCGACCTCTACATCAACCTGCGCCCGTTCGTGGCGCCACCGGGGATCGACCTGGCGGTCGTGCGGGAGAACACCGAGGGGAGCTACACCGGCGAAGGTGGCTTCCTGCGCCGGGGGACGCCGAACGAGGTGGCCACCCAAGGGTCAGTGAACACCCGTTTCGGCGTCGAGCGCTGCGTCCGCTTCGCGTTCGAACTGGCCCGCAGCCGTGCCCGTCACCACCTGACGTTGGTTCACAAGACCAATGTCCTCACCTTCTCGGGCGACTTGTGGCAGCGCACCTTCGATCAGGTGGCGGGCGAGTATCCCGACGTGTCCACGGCGTACAACCATGTCGACGCGGCGTGTATCTACTTGGTCGAGAAACCGCTCAGGTATGACGTGATCGTCACGGACAACCTTTTCGGCGACATCCTCACCGACCTGGCGGGCGCCGTCTCGGGCGGCATCGGACGGGCCGCCTCGGCCAACCTCAACCCGGCGAGAACCGGCCCCTCCCTCTTCGAGCCGGTCCACGGCTCGGCGCCCGACATCGCGGGCACGGGCCGGGCCAACCCCACCGCCGCGGTCATCTCGGCCGCCATGATGCTCGACTTCCTGGGCGAGACCGACACCGCCGCCCGCATCAACAAAGCGGTCAACGAAAGCCAGACTGACAGTCACACTGACAGTCACAGAGATGGTGCCTCGACGTCGCAGATCGGCGACGCCATCGCAGAAAGGGTGTAGGAGAGATGCCGATTACCAAATCCGAGAAGGTGTGGATGGATGGCGAACTCGTCAACTGGGACGACGCCAAGATCCACATTCTCACCCACACCCTGCACTACGGCCTCGGCGTATTCGAAGGGATCCGCGCCTACGCCACGGACAACGGTCCCGCGGTGTTCCGGCTGACGGATCACATCGTGCGGTTGTTCGACTCGGCCAAGATCTTCATGATCGAGATCCCCTTCTCGATTGATCAGCTGGTCGAGGCGGTCAAGGACACGGTTCGTGTCAACGGGCTACCCGAGTGCTACATCCGGCCCATCGTCTACCTGGGCTATGGCGAGATGGGTTTGAACCCGCTGAACTGCGCGGTCAAGGTCTCGATCGCGGTGTGGCCGTGGGGCACCTACCTGGGCGCCGACGGCATCAAGCACGGGGTGCGGATGAAGATCAGCTCGTGGCAGCGCCACGATCCCAACGCCATCCCGCCCGCAGCCAAGGGCACGGGCATGTACATCAACTCCTGCCTGGCCAAGGTGGAGGCGCTGAAGGCGGGTTACGACGAGGCCATCCTGCTCTCCCCGCAGGGCTACGTCAGCGAGTGCACGGGCGAGAACATCTTCCTCGTCAAGCACGGGCGTCTCGTCACCCCGCCCGTGCAGGCCGGTGCCCTCCAGGGCATCACCCAGAACTCGGTCATGGCCATCGCCCACGACCTGGGCTACGAGGTGGCGGTGGACAACATCTTGCGTTCCGACCTGTACACGGCCGACGAGGCGTTCCTGAGCGGCACCGCGGCCGAGGTGGTCCCCATCCGTTCGGTCGACGACCGCCCGGTCGGACCCGGTGAACCAGGGCCCATCACCCGCAAGATCCAGGAGGTGTTCGAGGCTGCGGTGCGGGGCAAGGTGGACCGCCACAAGGACTGGGTCGAACATGTCGGGTGATCACGAACATGTAGCAGTCGCCGCCGTCGTCCGCGAGCTGCCCGAAGCGGTCGACATCTACGACACCACCCTGCGAGACGGGAGCCAGCAGGAGGGACTGTCGCTGACGGTGGACGACAAGCTGCGGGTGGCCGAACAGCTCGACCATCTCGGTGTGCAGTTCATCGAGGGGGGGTGGCCGGGTGCCAATCCCAAGGACGAGGAGTTCTTCCGCCGGGCGGCGGCGGGGGAGTTGCACCTCCACACCGCCACCTTGGTCGCCTTCGGGTCCACGAGGAAAGCCCACACCGCGGCCGACAACGACCCGGTGCTGCGAAACCTGCTCGACGCCCAGACGACCGCCGTGTGCCTGGTCGCCAAGTCGGCCGAGTGGCACGTGACCGAGACCCTGCGCACCACCCTCACCGAGGCGATCGACATGGTGGCCGACTCGGTCGCCTACCTGCGAGGCCAAGGCCGGCGCGTGTTTCTCGACGCGGAGCACTTCTTCGACGGCTACCGATCCAACGCCCGCTTCAGCCTCGACATCCTGCGAGCCGCCCAAGGCGCGGGCGCCGAGGTCGCCATCCTCTGTGACACCAATGGCGGAACGCTGCCGGCCGACGCCGAGCGCATCGTGGGCGCGGTCCGCGACGCGCTCGACCAGGGCATCAAGCTGGGCTGCCACTTCCACAACGATGCGGGCTGCGCGGTGGCCAACTCCCTCGTCGCCGTCCGCCAGGGCTGCACCCAGGTCCAAGGCTGCATCAATGGCTACGGCGAGCGCACCGGCAACGCCGACCTGTGCGCCACCGTTCCCAACCTCACCCTCAAGATGGGGATCCGCACCATCGGCCGGGATCGCCTGGAGCGCATCACTCCCGTCGCCCACCACATCGCCGAGCTGGTCAACATCGCCCCCGACCCCCACCAGCCCTACGTCGGCCAGAGCGCCTTCGCCCACAAGGCGGGACTGCACACCAGCGCCATTGCCCGGGCCCCCCAGGCCTATGAGCACGTGGCGCCCGACGCGGTCGGCAACGGCACCCGCTTCGTCGTTTCGGAGATGTCCGGTCGCTCGACGGTCGACCTGAAGGCCCGCCAGCTGGGCCTCTCCCTCGACGGGGCGGGGCTGGCCGAAGTGCTCGACAACCTGAAAGAGCTCGAACATCGCGGCTATCACTTCGAGGTGGCCGACGGCTCGCTGGAGTTGTTGATGCGCGCCGCCACCGGCTGGAAACAGACGTTTTTCCGGTTGGAGTCGTTCCGGGTCATCACCGAGCAGCGCGAGGACGGGTCGTATCTCACCGAGGCGACCATCAAGGTCCATGTCGCCGACGAGCGGGTGCTGGCCACCGCCGAGGGCAACGGACCCGTCAACGCCCTCGATGCCGCCTTGCGTAAGGCCATCGGCTCGAAGTACCCGGAGCTGTCGCACCTCCACCTGACGGACTACAAGGTGCGGGTGCTCGATACCGCCAAGGGGACCGGTGCCGTTACCCGGGTCCTCATCGACTCGACCGACGGCGAGCGGACCTGGACCACGATCGGGGTGTCGGAGAACATCATCGAGGCGTCGTGGGAGGCCCTCGAGGATTCCCTCGTGTTCGGGTTGCTGCGAGGCTCGGCCGACGGCCAGGATGAGGGTGTGACCACGCCGTGACCGAGCGATGACTGCGCCGGACTACGTCCCCCTCGCCGGTCCCGACCGGATCAGGCCCATCGACCGGCTCCCCGTGCCCCGGAGCTGGCGGTCCAACCGCCCCGGCGAGGCGCTCGACCCCGTCCCGCCCACCGGGTCCAAGTTCGGCTCGACCGGGCCCGACCTGGGCTACGGCCTGAAGCTGGCCCGGCGCTTCGAGGTGCAGCTCACCGAAGGTGAGCACGCGGCTGACGCGGTCGCGGGTTGCTTCGCCACCGGGGCCAAGCGCGCCGCCTCCTTCGGCCGGGCCCCGGTGATCTTCGACATGGAACTGGCGTACATCCTCTGGGGATTCCTCGGCGGCGCCCCCGACGACCTGGTCGCCTTCCGCAAGCCGCTGTTCATGGGAGCGGCCCACGAGTACTGGGAACAACGCCAGATCGTCGACCGGGTCAAGCCGTCGACCCTGCGCCTGACCCCCGCCCAGGCCCGCGACAAGCTCAGCGACTGGAAGAGCCTGATCGACACCTCGACGGTTTTCTGCTGACCCCCTGAGCGTCTGACCCGCTGAGCGTCTGACCCGGCTGACCGGCACGACCGGCACGACCGGCGGACCGGCGGACCGGCACGACCGGCGGACCGGCACGACCGGCGGACCGGCACGACCGGCACGACCGCGACACGACCGACGACCGGCACGACCGGCACGACCGGCACGACCGGCGGACCGGCACGACCGGCACGACCGGCACGACCGGCGACCGGCACGACCGGCACGACCGGCACGACCGGCTGACCGGCACGACCGGCGGACCGGCGGACCGGCACGACCGGCGGACCGGCGGACCGGCGGACCGGCGCGGCCTATACGAGCTGGCAGAAAAGCCGAATACGGCTCCTACAGGATCTCGAGCAGCCGCTCGGGCGGCCGGGCGATGACCGCCCGTTCGCCCACCACGACGATGGGCCGCTCCAGCAGGATGGGATGAGCCGCCACCGCCGCCAGCAGCTCGTCCGGCGAGGCTTTTCCCAGCCCCAGCTCTTGGTAGACCGACTCCCCGGTGCGCATCATGGCGCGGGGGTCGTCGATACCCAGCAACGCCATCAGGTGGCGGAGTTCGTCGATCGTCGGCGGCGTGTCCAGGTAGCGGACGAACGTCGCCTCGACGCCCTTGTCGGCCAGGATGCCCTGGGCGGTGCGGCATTTTGAGCACGACGGGTTGAAATAGACGGTCGGTTCAGCCATGTCGCGAGGCTATGGGAAACGGATCCGGTAGACCGTGCCGGTGGTGTCGCACCAGGCCGCCACCGCTGCCCCGTGGGCCCGGTGCAGGCCACCGGAGCTGTTCTGGTTGGCCCCGACGACCTTGGTAGCGGCCGCCGTCTTTCCCGTGGCCAGGTCCAAGAAGAGCACCTGGTCGGCGTTGGTGGCCGGGTCGATCGAGCTGACGAGGAGGGTGGCGTCGTTGTTGGTCAAGGTCACTCCGGCGGGCGACCCCAGGTGCAGGTGGCTCAACACCGGGGTCACGGTGCCGCCGGTGACCCGGAAGACCTGGCCTTGGCCGGCACCGGCACCCTGGTCGGTGACGTACGCCACGCCAAGTGAGGTGACCACGACCGAGTCGGGATTCACGAACGGCGCCCCTTCGGCGAGGGTGATCACGGTGCCCCCGTCGGCCGAAACCTGGAACAACCCGGGGGGCCCGTTGGTCGGATCGATCCCGGTGAAGTAGATGACGTCGGCGTCGCTCAAGTTGACGACGTCGAGGCCACGCGGCGAGCGCCCTTGGGTGCCGGGAAGCACGTGCGGAGTGACCGGCGTACCCGCGGTCGGGACGGTCAGGATGGCGCCCGACGTGGCGGCGCTGGCGACCGCGTCCAGCGGTTGCGCCTGCTGGTCGGCCACGTAGATCCGTCCGCCGTTGGTTGCCAGCGCCACGCCCGTGGGCTTGGCCAGGGGCGCCCCCTCGGCGACTGTTGACTCGCTGCCTCCGGCGGCGGGCACCCGGAGCAGGGCGGGGCCGTGCTGGCCGGTGGCGGTGAAGTAGACGATGTTGCCATCCGGCGACGGCGCAGCGTCGAGGGGGTTCTGGAAGGTGCCGGCCCGGGCTACCGCATCGACGGCCTTGACGGCCTGGTCACCCAGGGGGTGGCTGGCGCTCTTCGAGCCGCCTCCGCAGCCCGCGCCCACGAATCCGAGGCTCGCCGCCATCGTGATGGCTGCCCATCCGTGCCCTTTGCGCATCATGGAAACCCCTCCGCGTCGTGGCCGTGCTCGAATGCCTACCCAGTCTTGGTCACTTGACCGCTGGACGTCGGGATATGTTCGCCGACCGGCCCTCCGGCGGGTCACCTGCGGTCACCAAAGCTCCAGGTCGCCTCCCGAACCCAGCGAACGATCGTCTCGGGTCGGCTCGGCCGGGCCGCGGGGGCGCCGTGGGCGCTGGCTTTCACGGCGGCGTTCGGCCCTCGCCCTGATCCGGCGTCGCACGAGGAGGGTGAAACCGAATGCGGCCGCCGCCCAGATCCCGAACGCCGTGAAGCCGAAGTACCACGGCAGCGAATGAACTGGAGCCGCGGCCAGCATCGCAACGCCTCTAGTCGAGGTCCGGCAGGCCGCTGACATGGCCCGGTTCGGCCACGTTGGCGCGGGTCGCGCCGCCCACGGTGCGCTTCACCATGCCCGACAGCTCCGTGCCCGGCCCGAGCTCCACGAACGTGGTGACGCCGAGTTCGCTCAGGCGGGTGAGCGACTGACGCCAACGAACCGGCGAGGTCAGCTGGCTCGACAGGAGGCGCCGCCACTCGCCCGCCGCGGTGTGGACCTCGGCATCGACGTTGGCCACGCAGGCGAGGGAGCCGTCGCCGAGGGTCGCGTCGTCGAGGGCCCCGTCGAGTCCCTCCTGGGCCGGCCCCATCAGCGGGGTGTGGAACGCGCCCCCGACCGGGAGGGGGACCACCCGCTTGGCCCCGAGCTCGCGAGCCCGCAGGCCCGCCGCCTCGACCCCCGCCGCCGTCCCCGCGATGACGATCTGGCCGGGGGCGTTGTCGTTGGCCACCCAGGCGCCGTCCACGCCCTGGCAGGCCGCGGCCACACCGTCGGGATCGAGGCCGAGCACGGCGGCCATTGTTCCGGGGTGCGCGGCCGCCGCCGACTCCATGGCCGCTCCTCGAGCAGCCACCAACCGGGCACCCTCCGACGGCTCGAGCACCCCCGCCGCCACAAGTGCGCTGTACTCACCGAGGCTGTGGCCCGCGACCGCAGCCGGCGGCGGATCGGCGCGGGCCCGCACGGCGTCGAGTATCACCAGGCTCAAGGTGAAGGTGGCCAGCTGGGCGTTGCCCGTGACCTTCAGTTCGGCCGCGTCGGCGTCCACCAGCAAACCCTCGATATCACGGCCGGTCACGGCGCTCAGCTGCTCGACCAGCGACCACGATTCGGTGTCACGCCAGGCCTCGCCCATGCCGGGACGCTGTGAACCTTGGCCGGGGAAGATCAACGCGTACATGGCCCGGTGAGGTTATCGTCGGCTTCCAGCGCCACATCGGCCAACCGCGGACTATCACTGGTAGGGATGGGTTTCCACTACGCCCACAAGCCGGCGGGCGCCGGCGCCAACTGGCTGGCCGATCAGGTCGCCGGGCACCACGCCGTCCTGGTGGAGTTCGCCCAGCGGGGGGCCCCGACGTGCCGGCTCGAGGAACCGGTCCTGGTCAAGATCCTCAAGCGCTACGCCAACCGGCTGACCGTGGTGCAGTCCGATGTCGACGCGTCGCCCGAGGATGCCGCGGCGTTCGACGTGTCGGCGGTCCCGACGTTTGTGTTGTTCGTCGACGGGGTGGAAAAGGGGCGCCTGACCGGCTTCCAGTCGGTCGACGACCTGATCCGCACCCTCGACGCGGCCCTGCCGGCGCCCGGCTAGCTCTAGCTCGGGCCGCCACCCGGCGCGCCCCTGCCGGTGTGGCGGGCGGCGGTGCGATCGGCGCTCGGGTTAGCCCGGGCCATCGCCCCGAGCGACCACGCCGGTGCGACCCTCGCTGGGCTAGCCCGGGCCGTCGCCCGGAACCCGCCCGCCGGTGCGACGGCCGCCGGCGCGATGGCCAGCGCGCGCTGCGGGTGCTCGGGCGCTCGGGCGCAGGCAGGACCAGGCGCACGTGATCGCCCGGTCTCGCCTCGCGCGGCCCGTGTGCGACGATGGCGGGGAATGGCAGACCAGCACGGGTGAGGAGGTTCGTCCGCCCGGCGGTGTATGTCGTGCTCGCGCTGATCGTGGTGCTGGTCGCGTCCGCGTTGCTGCTCGGCAGCGAGGCGTGGCTGGCGGCCCGAGGCCCCACCCCCCCTGCCCCACCCCCAGAGCCCGAAGACCTGTCGATCGGCGTCGGGCCGACGGGCGGCGCCCCGGCGCCGGTCGTGGTGTGGTTGGGCGACTCGACCGCGGCGGGAATCGGGGCCTCGGCGCCTGGCCACACGCTGCCCCAAGAGGTGGCCCAACAACTGGGCCAGCCGGTCCGGTTGACCGTTCTCGCCCACTCGGGGGCGCGAGTGGCCGATGTGCTCCATTCGCAACTTCCGCGACTGGCGGCGCTGCAGCCGACCGAGGTGTTCGTCAGCGTCGGGGCCAACGACGCCACCCATCTGACTTCGCGACCGAGCTTCCGCCGCGACTACGACCGCCTGGTGGCCGGGCTACCCGCTTCGGTCGTCCGGGTCGTACTGCTCGGTGTGCCGGACATGGGGGGTACGCCCCGCCTGGCCCAGCCGTTGCGAGCGGTGGCCGGGTGGCGGGGCCGGGCGCTGGCGACCGACATCCGCAACCTGGCCCGCCGCCGCCACGCCATCTATGTCGACATCGCCGGGGGGACCGGCGCAGCGTTCCGGCATGCGCCGAAGCGATACTTCTTCTCCGACCACTTCCATCCGAACGATGCCGGCTATCACCTGTGGGCGACGGTCGTGGCCGCCGCCATCGGGCGAAACGTCTAGGTCAAGTAGGAGCGGAGACACCGTCCCAACCGGCCCAGCGCTGACCGACGAAACCGGGTGGGGGTGTGGCGGGCGGCGGCGGCGCGGCCAGGTATTCAGTTTTCAAGGTGCAGTGGACGGCTGGATGCCTGGTGACGGAAGCACGTCAGGTGGCGGCGGGGTCACGAGGCGGCGGAGGCCGTCTCGCCGAGGATCGAGCGTGGGGGAACGTGTGCTTGTGCGACCGGCTGGGTCATGGTGGATCGGGTGCGGTGGGTAGGCGAGGGCTGAGCAGACCGGCTGCTCGGTCCCGGTCGGTCTTTTCCTTGTGGCAGGGCCAGCACAGGGCCCGAAGATTGTCGTAGCTGGTGGGTCCATGGTTGGCCACTGGGTCGGCGTGGTCCCATTGGAGGCCGTAGCGCCGGTCGCAGTGGGCGCACATCGCGCCGTCGAACAGTGGCGGCTCGCCGAGGCCGAGGGCGGTGCGCAGCTTGGCGTTGAGGTAGCGGCCGAAGTGGGCCACGGTCTCGATTCGCACGCCGTCGTGCAAGACCGCCTTGATGAACGCCCCGGTGGCCATCTCACGGGCGACTGACACCGGGACCGGCCCGCCTGCGATGACGTGACAGACCTCGCCAGGCTCGGCGTATCCGCGTTGGAAGGCGGCGATGTCACATACCAGCACCAGCTCGGCGCGGTTGGCACTGGGCTTCCCCCCTCCGCCGGATCAACTTGGCCAGCGCGTCGGCGGCCACGCGCTCCCGAGGTTCCGGACCGCCGTTGCGGCGCGCTTCGCGGATGAAGCGGTCTGTCTCCGTATCGATGCGGTTGCACATCGGCACACCGACCTCGGGCGGCAGCGCCCAGCTGCCACGAGACATCCCGTGCTCGTCCACCCAATGGCGGAAGTACCGCTCGTTGTGTTGCCGGCGGTGAAGTTCGGCGGGATCCTCGGCTTCCAGGCGCTGCCGTCGAGCCGAGTCCTTGAGTGCGCCGACGCCGGACCGTCCCGCCAGCTCCAAGAGCTTTGACTCCGAACCCGCGACCGCGGCCTCGGTCTTGGTGATCTCACGCGCTTGGATCAGGGAGAGGTCGCCCGCCATGAGCGCTTCCTTGGTATGGGGGCACTGCTCGAGACCGTCGATGGTGTCCAATGCGGCCTTGGCCTCACCAGTTGTGGTACCTGCGGTGTCGGCCAGCCACCGGGCGGGATCCGAGAAGCCCCGGTTCTTGTGGGCGCCGCAGCTCGCCGCCCGAGCGGCCGCGACCACTCGCAATGCGGCGGAACGCTTCTCGGTGCGAGCCAGCAGCTCCACCATTTCAGCGCAGTCCACCCCCGACAGCAGGGACGGGTCGGTCGCTCCGATGGCATCGCCCAGCACCCGGCACGCCTCAGTCAATTTGGCCAGCACGACAACACCTCCCAACGCCAATGAGAATTTCGACGAGAAGGAGGGCCATCAGCCAGGCCCACGAAGGCAACTACTACAGTCCAGTGTAGTCGAACAGACGTTCGACGTCAAGGGGTGCAACGACGATTTCTTGCCGGTCATCAGCGGCGACAGCGACTGGAACTGCTCCCACGAGGCCCGCGACGTCGCCCGCGAAGCCAACAGCGGGGCAAGCGGGTCCATGTCGGCCGAGTCACCTTGCGGCCCCGGCCCGACCTGGTGGCCGACCGGGCCGTCCGCACATGGTGGGACGGCACGCTCCTCAGTTCGGCCCGAAATCAACGCCAGCGTCCGGCCGCGCTGGCCGCACACCGCCCCGAGGCTGCTCTGAACTCCCACCAGCGGCGGCGCACGGCCCGGCGGCACGCGGGTGCCAGGCCGCGGCCAACACCCTCATCGCCTCGAGGCTGCTCTGAGCTCCCACCAGCGGCGGCGCACGGCCCGGGCCGTCCGCACGCGGGTACCGGGCCGCGGCCGGCCGACCCTCTTGAACGACCTCGGCCGCCGTCAGTCGGGAACGGAGGCGGGGCTTCCGATGCCGAAGACCGCACCCTGAGGGTCGGCGACAACCGCTCCCCGGCCCCAACCCATGTCGTTCGGGGGGACCAGAATGGAGCCGCCGAGCTCGCTGACCTGGGCCGCCGACTTGTCGGTGTCCTCCACCAGGAACATCGCCGACCAGGCCGGAAACTCACCCTCGGCCGCCTTGTGGGCCCCGCAGACCTGCTGGCCGTCGAGCGTCCAAATGGTGGCGGTCTCCCCGCTCATGGGGTCGACGCCCCATCCAAAGACGGCCTGGTAGAACTCGCCCGCCTTGGCCAGGTCGTTGGTGCCCAGGTCGTTCCAGGTGAAGGTGCCCGGCTGATTGACGACTTGGGCTCCGATCATCTGGTTGGGCTGCCAGATAGAGATGAACGAGCCGACCGGGTCCTGGATGACCGCCATCCGGCCCGCGTCGAACACGTCCATCGGACCGGCGACCACGGTTCCGCCCGCGGCCGTGGCCTTCGACGCGGTCTCGTCGGCGTCGGCCACGGTGATGTATACCGACCAGAACGGGGGCATGTTGGGGTTCTGCTGGGGCCCGACGCCCGCGGCGTTCTTGCCGTCGAGCGTAAAGAGCCCATAGCCGCCCGCCTCGGGGCGGGGGTCCATCTCGGCGGTCCAGCCGAACACGGCGCCGTAGAACGCCGCGGCTCCCGCCGGGTCGGGGGTGCCAAGGTCGACCCAGGAGGGGGTCCCAGGGGCATACGAGGTGCGCTCAGCCATCACCGTCTCCAAATCTGTGAGATCGAACTGTGAGATCGAAACCTGAGATCAACAAGCCTGGAGATCAACGAGCCTGGAGATCAACGAGCCTGAAGATCAGCAGGGTGCCCGAGTGACCCTATAGCGTCGCTCGCCGATTGCTGCCTCGCTCAGTCGAAGATCGGCGGGCGGTCCCGGGTGCGCTTGAGTTCGTAGAACCCGTCAGTCCCGGCGACCAGCAGGACACCGTCCCACAGCTTGACGGCCGCCTCGCCCCGGGGGATCGGGGTGACCACCGGGCCGAAGAACGCCACCCCGTTGACACTGATCACCGGCGTCCCCACCTCGTAGCCCACCTGATCCATGCCGGAATGATGCGATACCTTCACCGCTTCGTCGTAGCCGCTGTCGTCCATGGCGTCGGCCAGTTCCAGGGGGAGGCCCACCTCGGTGAGCGCCGCCTCGATGGTCGCCCGCTCACGGGGCAGCTTCTCGATGTGGAACCGGTTGCCGATCGCGGTGTACAGGGGACCCAGCACGTCGTCGCCGTACTTCTGGGCGGCGGCGATGCACACCCGCACCGGCCCCCAGGCGGTCGACAACATCTGGCGGTAGTCGTCGGGGATGTCCTTGTCCTCGTTCAGATAGGCGAGGCTCATGACGTGCCACTTGGGCGCGATGGGGCGCTGGGTTTGCACCTCGAGCAACCAGCGCGAGGCGATCCAGGCCCAGGGACACAGGGGATCGAACCAGAAGTCGACGGAGTCGGTCGAAGCGTCAGCGATGTCAGCCATGTCTGCACCAACCCGGCGGGGGGCCCCGATCTTCCCGATGCCGATCGGTTACCTCGCCGTAACCTTGGTGCGTGCCCGATTACGCCCCGCCCTTTCGCGACATACGGTTCGTGCTCGAGCAGGTCGTCGACCTGCCCGGCCTCGCCCAGCTCGAGGCCTACCGCCACGCCGACCCGGACACGTGCTTCGGGATCATCGACGAGGCGGGCCGCTTCCTCGCCGAGGTGTTCGGTCCCCTGAACCGCATCGGCGACCAGGTCGGCAGCATCCTCGAACAAGCGGGCAACGTCGTGACGCCCCCTGGCTTTCGCCAGGCGTACCAGGCGTACGTGGACGCCGGTTGGGGTGCCGTGCCCTTCGACCCGGCGTTCGGCGGCGGCGGCTTCCCCTGGGTCGTGGCGGTCGTGATCCAGGAGATCCTGACCTCGGCCAACATGGCCTTCTCCCTCTGCCCGCTGCTCAACCAGGGCGCCATCGACATGCTGACCCGCTACGGGACGCCGCAACAGCAGGCCACTTACCTGGAGAACATGGTTGCCGGCACCTGGACGGGGACCATGAACCTCACCGAACCCGAGGCCGGCTCCGACGTCGGGGCGCTGCGCACCAAAGCGGTGCCGTCGGCCGGCGACGACGGCTCCTGGCGGATCACGGGCCAGAAAATCTTCATCACCTTCGGCGAGCACGACCTGGCCGACAACATCATCCACCTGGTGCTGGCCCGGGTTCCGGGGGCCCCGCCGGGCACCAAGGGGATCTCGTGTTTCATCGTGCCCAAGTACCTCGTCAACGCCGACGGCTCCCTCGGCGAGCGCAACGACGTGCGCTGCGTCTCCATCGAGCACAAGCTCGGCATCCACGCCAGCCCCACCTGCGTCATGTCCTACGGGGACAACGGCGGCGCCGTCGGCTACCTGGTGGGCGAGGCCAACGCAGGCATGCGCTACATGTTCCACATGATGAACGTGGCCCGGCTCTCCGTGGGCCTCGAGGGCCTCGCCATCGCGGAGCGGGCCTACCAGGCGTCGCGCCTCTACGCCCAGCAGCGCCGCCAGGGCCGGGCGGTCGGGGCGGCGGCCACCGAGAGTTCACCGATCGTCGAGCACCCCGACGTCCGCCGCATGCTGCTCACCATGAAGGCCCAAACCGAGGCGATGCGCTGCCTGCTCTACACCAACGCCGCCGCCATGGACCGGGCCCGCCACGGCGCCGACGCCGACGAGCGCCAGGCCAGCCAGGAACTGGTCGACCTCCTCACGCCGGTTTGCAAGGGCTGGTGCACCGACGTCGGGGTGGCGGTGACCTCGTCGGCCATCCAGATCCACGGGGGCATGGGTTACGTCGAGGAAACCGGCGTGGCCCAGTTCTACCGCGACAGTCGCATCGCCCCTATCTACGAAGGCACCAACGGCATCCAGGCCATCGACCTGGTGATGCGCAAGCTGGCCGTTCGAGGAGGAGGGGTGGTGAAAAGCCTCCTCGGCGACATGGACGCCCTGGTGGGGGAGTTGGCCGGAGCTGGGCCGGAGTTGGAGCCAATCCACGTCGGGCTGGGCAACGCAGTCGAGGTCTTGCGTGAAGCCAGTGGCTGGCTGCTCGGTCGGGTGGGCACCGCACCGAACGACGCCCTGGCGGGAGCCACGCCGTACCTGGAAATGTTCGGACTGGTCGCCGGGGGCTGGTTGCTGGCCCGCTCCGCCCTCGCGGCGCAGCGCCAACTCGCCCGCGGCACCCCCGGCGACGCCGGGTTCCTTTCCGCCAAGGTGGCGACCGCCCAGTTCTACTGTCAGCAACTCTTGCCCGAAACCGGCGGGCTCCTTCCCGCCGTCACCTCCGGCGCAGCACCGCTGTACGCCATCGACCTAGAGTCGGCCGCCTTGGGCTACTAGAAGGGTGCGGTGGAAACCTCCGTCCCGGAAGGAGAGATGATGCGCGTACTTCGCCGCTTCCCCGTTCTCATGGCGGTTCTCTCCTTATCGATGGTCGGCCTGGCCGGATCGGCCGGGTTCGTCCAGCCGACCAGCACCAGGCACGTGGCGACCCTGCACTCGACCATGATCGCCGCCAACGAGATACCCGGCCCCGGTGATCCCAACGCTTCGGGTTCCACCGTGATCGTCCTCAATGCCAACTCCGGAACCGTGTGCTATGTGATCCGGGTCTCGGGGATCTCCTCGCCGATCACCGCCGGTCACATCCACGTCGGAGATGCGACCGTGGCAGGGCCGGTGGTCATTCCCTTCCCGCTCAGCGGCGGTCCCAACACCTTCGCCGGCTGCACCACCGCTGACAAGGCGCTGATCCAGAACATCATCGACAACCCGAGCGGTTACTACACCAACGTCCACAACGCCCAGTTCCCCACCGGCGTCATTCGAGGCCAGCTCCAGGCCTTCTAGGGATTTGGGCTAGGGATTTAGGCGGTCCTTAGCGCCCGCCACCATCGCCATCCGGCATCCTGGAACTGGTGCGCCGCTCTATCGCCGCGGGGATCTGGCTGGCCCTGACCGTCACCGCCACCCTCATCGTCTGGGCGGCGGTTTCGGTCGTGGCGGCCGACGTCACGGACCGCCCGGCTCCGGTCGTGGCCCACCACGACGTGGTCGTCGCCCTCCAAGCGGGATCGGGCGAGACGACCACGACCGCCACGACCTCTACCACCGTGCCCCGTGCCGCACCGGCGGCCACGACCGTGGCGCCCCGGCCGGCCACGGCCACCACGACGCCCGGGCGGACCGTCGTGACGGTCGCCCCGCCCGTCGGGCCGGCGACGACCACGACCGCGCCGCGCGCCACGACGACGACGACGAAACCGCCGGTCCACCCGCCGACCACACCGCCGTTCGCCGGCGGTACCGCCACCTACTCGACCGCAGGCGGCGTGGTGGCGGTGGGTTGCACCGGTCCCAGCAGCATCCGCCTCATCGCCGCCCTTCCTGCCGACGGCTACCAGGCGCTGGTGACACCCGGTGGCACGCTCTTCGTCCAGGTCAACTTCGTGAGCCCGGCGCGCACCGTCTCGGTCAGCGCGGTGTGCTTCTTCGGCCAGCCCTTCGAGTCGGAGAAGACCACGACGCCCCCGCCAGGTCCCTAGGGCGCGGGCCGGCGGGGATCAGGCGCCGCCGGGCGGCCCGAACGTGACCTCGATGCGGGCCCCGCCGTCGAGGCTTCGCCCGGTGGACACCGAGCCCCCGGAACTCTCCGCGGTGCGCCGCACGATGTCGAGCCCGAGCCCCGTCCCGGACCCACCGCTCGTTCCCCGACCGGGCAAGGAGTCGCCGGGCAGTCCCGGCCCGCCGTCTTGGACGACGAGGGTCCAGCGGCGGTTGAAGGCCGACACCACATCCACGGAGAACGGCGCCCCGGCGGGGGTGTGGGTGAACACGTTGTTGATCAGGGCGTCGATGCAGACATCGAGGTCGGGGGCCGAGACCCCGATGGACTGCGACCCGTTGGGAATGTTCGAGGTGACCCGGCGGCCCTGATCCTCGGCCAGGACCGACCAGAACGTCAGCCGGTGGCGGACCGCCCGGCCCAGGTCGGAACGTCCCTGGCCGGGGCGGGACTCGGGGCGCGAACCGTCCCGGGATTCCTCGATGACCCGGGTGACGACTTGTTCGAGACGGTCGATGTCGGTGGCGATGCGGATGCGGTCCTGGGGCGCCTCCAGCCCCTCGGCGTCGAGGCGCAGCACCGTGAGTGGGGTCCGCAACTGGTGCGAGAGATCGGCCGCCGCCTCCCGTTCGGCGACCAGCAGGTCGCCGATGCGCTCCGCCAGGTCGTTGACCGCGATGCCGACCTCCTCGACCTCAGGGGGACCGGCCGGTTTCACCCGGGCCTGCAGGTCACCGCTTTGCAGGAGCCGGGTCACCGACAACAGTTCGCTCATCGGGGCCACGATCGACTGACCGAGCCGGTCGGCCAGCAGGACCGCGATCACGACGACCAGCGCCCCGATGGCCACGATGATGGTCCACGCCCGGTGGACACCCCGGTTGAGCAACGACCCCGCCACCCGGACCCGTACCACTTGAGGCCCCCCGCTCGGGGTGACCACACCGACGAGGATGTCGCGCCCACCCTTGGGGCCCGCGGCGGTGAACGACCGGCCCTGGCGGGCCAGTTCCACCTCGGCGTCCACCGGTATCTGGGCGCCCAACACGGTGTTGTCGGGGAGGTACACCGCGGTCGGGCGGGGGTTGCCGGCGTTGGCCTGCTGGACCAACTGGCGCACCGTGTTGGTGTCGGTAACGGCGCCCAACGCCCCGGCCAGCGAGCGCGACTCGAGCTTGGCCGCGTCCAGGGCCCGGTTGATCGCCACCACCTGGATCAGCCGCGCCAAGGGAATGCAGAAGGCGAGCACGATCATGGAGGTGACCGCGGCCGCGGTCAGCGCCAGGCGGGGTCTCACCGGACGTCACGCCTCACGGAGCGTCAGGGTCGACCAGCATGACGCCCACCCCGCGGACGCTGCGTAGGTACCGCGGCGAGTTGGCGGTCTCACCCAACTTCCGGCGCAGCCACGACAGATGGACGTCGATCGTCTTCTCGGCCCCGCCGTACGGTTGGCGCCACACCGCCGCCAACAGCTCACGCTTGGAGACCACCTCGCCCCGGCGGTTGGCCAGATGCCACAGCAGGTCGAACTCCTTGCGGCTCAGTTCGAGCGGTTCGCCATCGAGCAGGACGGCCCGGCTCAGCGGATGGATGGAGAGGCCGCCGATCACGATCGGCGCCCCGCCCTCGTCCTCCTTCACCCGGCGCAACACGGCCCGGATCCGGGCGTCCAACTGGTCGGCGGAATACGGCTTCACGACGTAATCGTCGGCCCCGGCGTCGAGTGTGCGAACGATCTCGCGCTCGTCGTCGCGAGCCGTTGCCACGATCACCGGGACGGCACTCACCGCCCGCAGCATGCGCAGCAGTTCCAGCCCGTCGATATCGGGCAGACCGAGGTCGAGGACCACGACGTCGGGGCGATGGTCGACGATCTCACTCAACGCCCCGAGCCCGGTCGACGCGGCCAGGACGGAATGGCCCCGATCGGTGAGGCCGCGACAAACCGCGGCCCGGATCCGGGCATCGTCCTCCACTACGGCCACCGTCGTCACAGCCTCGACGCTAGACGCCGCCTCCGTAGACTGCGCGCGATGAAGGTGCCGATTGCGTGCCGCCTGACCGAGGTCGCCGCTCGCTCACAGGTCGACGAGTGGCGTGAGCTGATCGCAACCACGGTGGCGGGGGCGGAGCGGGTCTCGCCCACCGAGGTGCGGTTGCGGCTCTCCGCTCCGGTGGACGGTCTGGATGGGCTGGTCCAGTTGGCGCAGCGGGAGAAGGCGTGCTGCCCGTTTTTCGACTTCGCCCTGCTCATCGAGGCCGACTCGCTCACGTTGCGGATCATGGTGCCCACCGACGCGGCGCCGATCCTGGACGACTTCTTCACGGCACCGTGAGGTTGCGTTAGCCAAGCGGCCACCCTGCGGTTACCCCGGCGGGGAACGATCGGGGTATGTCACCGCTCGGTCAGCCCGACCCCTTCCCGTTCAGCCGGAGAAATTTCCTGCGAGGCGTCGGCGTGGGGTCGCTGGCCGTCGGCGTGGCCCCGCTCCTCGACCCCGCCCGGGCCTTCGCCCGCACGGGCCCGACCCTGCTGCGCCAGCCAGCCATCGCGGGCGCGCCGGCGCCCGAACAACTGCACGTCCAGTTCGGCGCCGACGCGTCCCGGGAGGCGGCGGTCTCGTGGGCCACGGCGACTCGGGTGTCCCAGCCCCGGTTGCGGCTCGGCGCCCCGGCGGCGGGATTCGGCCGCACCATCGACGCCGAAGAGCGGGTGTACACCGAGGCGCTCACGGGCCAGACGGTCTTCACCTACCACGCCCGGCTCCGGGGCCTCGAAGCCGGTACCGACTACCGCTACCAGGTGTTCCATGCCGGGGCCCAGCCGATCGAGGGCCGGTTCACGACCGGCCCGGTCGGGCGGACCAAGCCGTTTCGCTTCACCAGCTTCGGCGATCAGTCGGTTCCCAGCCCCGTCGGGATGGGCCTCGGGCCCTGGAGCCCCAACGCCGGATTCATCGTCGACGCGGTCGATGCCACGGAGCCCCTTTTCCACCTGATGAACGGCGACCTGTGCTACGCCAATGTCAGCGATGACCCGGTGGGGACCTGGGCCCGCTTTTTCAACACCAACATGCGATCGGCGGCCAACCGGGCCTGGATGCCGGCCGCGGGCAATCACGAGAACGAGGTCGGCAACGGCCCCCAGGGGTATCGCTCCTACGAGACCCGCTTCACCCTGCCCGACAACGGCGAGGCGGCGTCACTGAGGGAACTGGTACAGCTGCGGCAACATCGTCGTCGTGTCCCTCAACAACGACGACGTGTGCCTGCAGGACGGGGCGTTCAGCACGTTCCGGCGGGACCACGTTCCGGGGTATGCGGCGCGGGGGGACAACCCGTACATCAACGGCTACAGCGACGGCGCCCAGAAGGCCTGGTTGGAGCAGACGCTGCGCCACGCCCGGCGCCGCCACGACATCGACTGGATCGTGGTGGTCATGCACCAGGTGGCCATGTCCTCGGCCCATTTCAACGGGGCCGACCTGGGGATCCGGGAGGAGTGGCTGCCGCCCATCGACACCTTCACCCTGGTGCGCCCCCTGCCGAGCCGGTAGGCGCTGGGCGGCTTGTGCGCACGGCGAGCAGCATGAGGAGGGCGCCGATCGTCGCGGTCGCCGCCATCGCCGTGCCGACGCCCACGGCGGTGGCCAGGCGGGCCTCGATCAGCGCCAGGGGCAGGATCGGGAACAGCGCCGTGATGGCCTGCGTCGCCCCGCCCAGCTCAGGGACAGCGGTCAGCGACCTCGCCTTGGCCAAGGGCCAGATGAGCGTGTGGGCGAAGGCCAGCGGGATGCCGAGCGCGACTCGCCCCGCCAGGCCGGGCGCGGCCACCCAGAGCGGGGGGAGCACGATGAGGGCCGTGACCGCGATCCGGAACACCTGCCCGGCATCTCGCCTGGCCAACCAGCGGTCGAGCAGCACGAGTGCCACCAAGTCCACGACCTGCTCGCCCGCGGCGTAGACGGCGACCAGCGGTTGGCTCAGCCCCACCGCGTCGTGCAGCCAGATGTACTTCAGTAGGAACGCCGCCTCGAACAGGTCGAAGCAGAGCAGGACCAGCAGCCAGCGCCGCGCTTGGGCGTCGCTGAGGACCGTGCGGGCGTTGGCGATCACCCGACGGGCCCAGTGGCGCCCCGGTTCCGGCAGCTGCGACGGCGGGGGGAACCTGGTCGCCGCAAGTCCGACGCCGTAGAGGGCGGCGCCGGCGCCGAGGGCGACCAGCAGAGCCCGCCACGACGCGCCGGCGGCCACGGCCAGCGCAACCAATCCGGGGCCGGCCAGGGCGCCGATGGTGTCGAGGAACGTGGCCCGGCTGTAGGCCCGTTCGGCGTGGCGCGGAAAGGCTTCGACCACCACGACGTCGGCGGTGCAGGCCAGGGGACCCGAGCCCAGTCCGTACATGGCGAAGCCCAACCCGAGGGCCAGGTAGTTGGGGGCCAAACCCATCACCAGGACCGAGGCGGCAATGGCGAGGGCGCCTGCGGCCATGAGGGGTCGGCGGCTGCGCAGGTCGATCTGGACGGCGGCCACCGGTTCGACCGCCAGCGCCACCCATTCGAGGACCTGGCTCAGAAACCCGACCTGGACCAGGCTGAGCCCGAAGGCGGCCCGGAGGGTGGGCGACAGCACCGTCCAGGCACCCGAGAGCACCTCGTCGGTGAAGCGGGCGACGAACACGAGCGCGACGGCTCGGTCCGACATGCCGGCCCTCCGAGGAAGTCGGTCGAGCCGGGCGAGGCGGATGAAGCGGGACGAGAACACGAGTTTCCTTTCCTGACGTCACGGGCGGATGGGGGCCGTGAAGCCAGGAGGACCGCGTGCTCAGTTTCAGAGGAAGCCGCTCACGCCGGCCACGTTAGGTCGGCGAGGTCCGGCCGGCGCTCGGATTTCGCCGTGCTGCGCCGGGCGCTGCGGGAGTCAGTCGAGAATCCCTTGCAGGCTCGCCAGCCCGGCCGCCAGCTCCGGCTGGGCCTCGGCCAGCTTCGCCAGCTGCTCCGCCAGCTCGGCCCGTTGTTGCTGGGGCAGCGACTCGGCGCAACGGGCGATGGCACGCATGGCCTCGTTGCGGTCGCCGATGATGAGGGCGGTCGTGGCCAGGGCCAGCTGGGCGCCCAGGTTGTCGGGGTAGAGGCCGGCCAGCAGGCGGGCCCGCGGGATCGCCCGAAACGGGTCGGCCCGGTTGGCCGAGCTGGTCACCAGGTCGCCCAGGGCTTCGGGCTCGTCCAGCACCGCGAAGGCGAAGTCGGCTCCGTCGAGGCGGATCAGGCTCAGCAGGCCCTGATGGGCGAGGAGATCGGGCTGCCCCGGGTTGTCGTCGACCAGTTCGTCGAGCACCGACTCGGCCTCGTCGGTGCCGAACTCCTCGGCGTGCTGGTCGAAGAACGCACGCGCTTCGTCCCAGGACTGGGTCGCCACCCAGGCAACCAGGCGCTCGGCCAGGGCGAAACGGCGGATCGACTCGTCGATGGCGTCGTAGGCGGTGTCGATACCACCGACCCGAGCCGCCTCGAGCAACTCCTGGTGCAGCCCGAGCACCTCTTGATCCGGGTTGCCGTCGATCAGCTCCGCAATGGCGATCTCCGCGTCCTCGGTGAGGAGTTCATCGGCGTGCTCACTGAGGAATTTTCCGCGACTCGCCCCAGTTCTCCGACGTGACCCAGGCGATCACCAGTTGGGTCAGTGCCGGGTCGGTATCGGCCCCTTCGGGCAGGACGAACGTCATGGTTCAACCCTACGGTGCCCCGCCGTCGCGGTCGAACTCCGCCACCAGCGCCTTGGGTGCCAGGCAACGCCAGGCGTCGACGAGCAGTTCCTCGAGCTCGCCGGCGTCGATCGCGGCCAATCGGACCAGCACCGCGGGGAAGCCGTTGTAGTGGTCCTCGGTGAAGAACTTCTCGCGATCAGCGGCCAGGAGCAGCTGCTTCTCGGACTCGTTGGCGACCCGAACCGCGATCACGTCGGGGTTGGGGACGCGGGGCTTCTTCGGTGTGATCCGCTCCTGCCAGACCCACACGAACCCCTTGTCCTTGCCCTTGTTGCGCACCGAGAACGCAAAGCGGTCCACCGACTCGGTGGTGTCGGGCAGGGACAGGGCGATGCGTCGGACGTCGCTCTGGTCAGCCATCCGGTTGGGGTCGCGGTTGCGCGTCCGGTCGCGGTTGCGGTTGCGCGTAGCGGGCTTCGAGGGCGTAGTGCTGGTCGAGGTCGATGATCGCCCCGAACTCGTCGAAGGAGGCGACGAGCTCGAGATGGTCGCGCAGTGTCCCCTGTGCATGGAGTACGGCGTACGCCTGCTGCATCTGGCGGGTCGCGGCCAGCAAGCCCGTGAGGGGCGAGACGATGAGGTCGAAGCCCAGGTCGTGGAGTTCTGACGGCGTCCGCAGCGGCGTGCGGCCGCCCTCGATCATGTTGGCGACGCGGACACAGCCAGGCGTCGCCTTGGCGATGGCTTCCATGTCCTCGACCGACTCGGGGGCCTCCACGAAGATGGCATCCACGCCGATGTCCGCGGCCATGCGGGCTCGTTCGCAGGCCTCGTCCAGCCCGACCGCGGCCCGGGCGTCGGTCCGGGCAGTTACGAAGAGCCGGTCTCGGTGGTCCACGGCGGCCTGCAGCTTGGCCAGCCAGTCCTCTCGGGGAACGACCTTCTTGCCGGCCATGTGACCGCATTTCTTGGGCCAGACCTGATCCTCGAGAAAGATGCCCGCCGCCCCGGCGTGTTCGTACAGCTCGACGGTCCGGATGGTGTTGAGTGCGTTGCCGTAGCCCGTGTCACCGTCGACGACCACCGCCGCCGCGGGCACCGTGGTGCAGACCCGCCGGGCTGCGTCGGCCATCTCGGTCTGGGTCAGATAGCCGAAGTCGGGCAGGCCGAGCAGGGTGGCGGCAGTGCAGTAGCCCGACAGGAACAGGCTCTCGAACCCGGCCGCAGTTGCCAGCCGGGCCGACAGGGCATCGAAGCACCCGGCCAGGACGACGGTTTCACCGGCGGCGAGACGGGTTCGGAGGGCGTCGCCGTTCATGCCCCGAGGCTAGAAGTTCCGTGCGGTCACCGGCCCCCGGCCCGCCCGCTCACTGACCTGACCGAACGCGTGAACCTTCGCGCCCTCGGGCATTCTTCGCGCTTTAGCGGGGATATTCCACGACAACGCGCGGAAGTTGCCTGAAGGCGCGGAGATTGCGAGCAAACAGTAGGGGTCGTCGCCGAGTGGCCGCCTCTACCCGACGCGGACGCGGCGGCGGGTGGCCTCCGCCAGCACCTGGCCGGGGCGCGTGGGAGTGAACAGCAGGCGGGCCGACGCCCCTTGCTCGCCCCCAGCCTGGCCCGGCTTCACGCGCGTCATGGGAACCTTCTCGGTCAAGACCAGTTCGAGGGTCAGGCCCAGGGCGCCCTGGGTGAGGTCCAGCGAATCCGAGTCGGCCGGGGCCGGTCGCAGCGCCTCGATGATCTGGCGGGGGAACAGCACGGGGTCGAGCAACGTGATGGGGTCGTGCAGCACCACGCCCGCGGGCACGAACACCACCCACCGGCGGGACAGTCCGTGCAGGGAGCGGCCCAGGACATAGGCCGCCGGAAGGGCGAGCAGCAAGACGGCGCCGCCCGCCACCCAGGCTCGGGCGGCCAACAGCAGAATCCCGACCGTGGGACCGCCGACCGCCACGGCCCACGACAACTCCAGGGGACCGAGGAGGAGCGGGCCGGGAGGGCGCAGCGGGTAACGCCGTTCGTTGGGGTACGCCGGGCCGTTGACATACAACGCGCCGGTCGCCGGCGCGAAGGCCAGTACCGCGACCACCAAGGTGACGGCCACCGCGGCCACACCGGCCACCGTCGAGGGCCGTCCCGTCGCCGCCGCGACCACTGCGGCCACCATCGCCGCCGGCGCGCACAGCCGCAATGCGGTCAGTCCGATCGGATACGGGACGAGCGTCCCGAGCAGCACCGCCGCCCAGGGGGCCCACAGGAGGACAGTCGCCGCCAGTCGCACCGCCTCGCTGTGGGGATGGAGGGCGGCGCCGAAGGCCGGGCCAGCCGCGAATGGCAGGGCGAGCCAGCCGGCTCGGATGAGCCACGGGTAGAGGCGGCGGAAGTCCATCCGCTCGATCGTCGCGCGCGGGCAGTCAAATGGTCACACCCGGTCGATAGCCTCGAAGGTGATGTCGATGTCCCAAGCACCAGCCGAACGAGTCGAGCAGCTGCGCACCCAGATCGAGTACCACAACCGCCGCTACTACGAGCTCGACGCCCCGGAGATCAGTGACGCCGACTACGACGCCCTGATCCGGGAGCTGCAGGCGCTCGAGGAGGAATACCCCGACCTGTTGACGCCCGAGTCGCCGACGCAGAAGGTGGGCGCCGGGGTCTCGATCCTCTTCGCCGAGGCCCGCCACCTCCAGCCCATGATGTCACTGGACAACGCCACCTCCTTTGAGGATCTCCAGGCGTGGGTCAAGCGGATGGACCGGTTCATCTCGGGCGACGTGGCGTTCAACTGTGAACTCAAGATCGACGGGCTGGCGATGTCGCTCCTGTACCAAGACGGGCAGTTGGCCCGAGCCGCTACCCGGGGCGACGGGGTGGTGGGCGAGGACGTGACGCCCAACGTTCGCACCATCGCCGTGATCCCGGCCCACCTCGCGCCGAAGGCCGACCCGGTGCCGTCGGTGCTCGAGGTTCGCGGGGAGGTGTACATGCCGATATCGGCGTTCGAGGAGCTCAACCGCCGGGAGGCGGAGAAGGGCGGCCGGGTGTTCAGCAACCCGCGCAACTCCGGCGCCGGATCGCTGCGCCAGAAAGACCCGAGCATCACGGCCAGCCGCGAGCTGTCCTTCTGGGCCTACCAGCTGGGCGCCATGGAGGGCGGACCGTCATTCACCGAGCACAGCCAGACGCTGGCCTGGATGCATGACGCGGGCTTCCCCGTCAACCCCAACATCAAGACGGTCCACGGCCTGAACGAGGTCGACGACTACTGCCGGCACTGGCTGGAGCACCGCCACGATCTGGACTACGAGATCGACGGTGTGGTCGTCAAGGTCGACAACCTGGCCCAGCGCCTCGAGCTGGGCGCCACCTCGAAGGCGCCGCGGTGGGCGATCGCATTCAAGTTCCCGCCCGAGGAGCGCACCACGCTGCTCCACGACATCATGGTGTCGATCGGCCGCACCGGGAAGGCGACTCCCTTCGCGATGCTCGAACCGGTCACGGTGAGCGGCAGCCGGGTCAAGCTGGCCACCTTGCACAACGAGGATCAGGTCCGGGCCAAGGATGTCCGGCCCGGCGACACGGTCATCGTGCGCAAGGCCGGTGACGTCATCCCCGAGGTGCGAGGGCCGGTCCTGTCGCTGCGCCCACCCGGCCTCCCCGAGTGGCAGTTTCCCACCAGCTGCCCGATCTGCGGCCAACCACTGGTCCGCCTGGAGGGGGAGAGCGACACGTTCTGTGTCAACAGCGACTGCCCAGGCCAGCGGGTCATGCGCATCAGCCATTTCGCGGGGCGCGGCGCCATGGACATCGAAGGGCTCGGAGAGCGGACCGTGTACCAGTTCAGCGAGGCGGGCCTCCTTCGCGACGTGGCCGACATCTATTCGCTCGACTTCGATCGGGTGCGGGAGTTCGAGGGCTTCGGGGAGATCTCCATCGCCAACCTGCAGCGCGCCATCGAGGCGTCGAAGACACGGCCGCTGGCCAATCTGCTCGTGGGCCTGTCGATCCGCCACCTGGGCGGCACGGGCAGCCAGGTACTGGCCCGGGCGATGGGCCACCTGGACCGAATCATGGCCGCGCCGGTCGAGGAGATGGCCAGGATCGAGGGCATCGGGCCGGTTATCGCGGCCAGCGTCGGTCAGTTCTTCGCCCTGGAGGCCAACCGCGACGTCGTGGAGCGGCTGCGTCATGCGGGGGTCAACTTCGAGGGGCCGGAGGCGCCGAGCGCCCCTCAGGTGCTGGTCGGGTCGTCGGTGGTCGTCACCGGAACCCTGGAGGGGTGGTCGCGTGAGGCGGCCGAGGAGGCGATCAAGATCCGGGGCGGCAAGGCGCCGGGCAGCGTGTCGAAGAAGACCACGGCGATCGTGGTGGGCGCCGAACCGGGGGCGGCGAAGCTGACCAAGGCGCAGGAGCTCGGGGTTCCCATCTTGGACGAGGCCGGCTTCGCCCACCTGCTCGAGACCGGCGAGGTCCCGCCGCCCTCAGTGGGTCTGGAAGCACCAGCTGAAGGTTTGGCCGGAGTCGGCGATATTGGCGGCGCGCCGGATGGTGGTGGTCACGCAGACCCGGCCGACGGGTAGCTCCGAGAACTGTCGGCCGGGCGCGGGCGAGAACGAGTACTGGTTCTGGCCAGGAAGGATCTGCAGCTCGTCCTGGGGGATGCCGACCGACGACCCGTTGACCCCGATCTCGAAACCCTCGACGTTCTCGTAGGCCAGCGTGTAGCCCTGGGCCAAGGTGATGCCGACCATGGACTGGCGCAGCACCAGATCGCCGGGCGCCGGGACAACCGAGACGACGGCCGAGTTCTTGAAGATCACCGGCGTCTTCGTCGGCCGGACCTGGGTGAAGCCGTACACCATCAGCGCGGCACAGGCCGCAAGGATGACGGAGATGACAGCTCGACGGGTGGTGATCACGGTGGCGGCAGCTTGGGGGCGGGGAAAAGGGTGGCCGAGGCTGCGAGCAGGACGATACAGCCCACCGCGACCATCTCTTCCAAGGTCCGCTGATAGATGGGCAGGCCGGGCTTGGTCAACGCCGCGACCGCCGTGGTGGCCTCAAACAGCAACAGGGCCATCCACGCCCCGGGCCGGCGGTGGAGGAGGCCCCAACAGAACAGGTACTTGAGGCTGAGGAATCCGATGAGCGCCGGACCCGCCCGGTAGGAACCAAAGGCGATGATCGAGATCAGCACCGTGGTCTCCAAGGCGCACAGCCCCGCCACCGCCGGCAACGTCCACTCCCGGCTGGCCGGAGGTGGTGGGGCGCTCACCAGCTCCCGTCCAGCTGTTCGGCCGCGAAACACCGGGCCAGCCTGCGGTTGAACACCTGCACCCGAACCCGGAGCTCGCCGTCGGGCATGTCGTCGCGGACCGCTTCCATGATCTTCCAGAGCCGGGGGTAGACAATGCCCTCGACGTCGCCCGCGACTCGCTTGGGGATCTCGCCCAGTTGCGCCCGCAACCCGACGGAGCGCAGGGTCTGGCTGAGCAGTCCCGCGATGGCGTCGCTCTCGGCGGCCGCGTCCGCCTCGAGCAGCGCGATCAGGGCGTCCAGCTCGGTCATGTCCCACAGGGCGCCTCGGCGGACGAACTCCTCCAGCTCGTCGACCAGGGCCAGGCGCATCCGCCCATTGTGGCCGCCGAGGGTCGATACTGGCATCCCCCTCGACCGGAATCACCGCCAGTACCGTTGAACCGTGGCGACGTCCCGCATCGTCGAGCACGTCGGGCGCGTCCTGAGTGACCGTTATCGCCTGACGAGACCCCTTGGTACCGGCGCGTCCGCCCACGTGTACGTGGCCGAGGACGTCACGCTCCGCCGCCGGGTGGCGGTCAAACTGCTGCACCCGGGCCTGGCCGACGACGAGGCGTTCCTCCGCCGTTTCCAGGCCGAGGCCCGCGTGGTGGCGGCCCTTCGCCACCCGAACATCGTGCGGGTGTACGACTGGGGTGACGACCACGGCAGCCCGTTCCTCGTGATGGAGCTGCTGGAGGGTGGCAGCCTGCGCAGCCTGCTCGACCGGGGTCAGCTCCTGAGCCCGGCCCAGGCGGCGCGCGTGGGCATCGAAGCGGCGCGGGCACTCGACTACGCCCATCGCCGAGGCCTGGTTCATCGAGACATCAAGCCCGCCAACCTGCTCTTCGACGAGGACGGCCAGGTGTCGGTCGCCGACTTCGGCCTGGCCCGGGCCCTGGCCGAGGCGACCTGGACCGAACCGGTGGGCGCCATGTTGGGCACCGCTCGGTATGCCGCCCCCGAACAGATAGGTGGCGGGCCACTCGACGGCAAGGCCGACGTCTATGCCCTGGCGCTGGTGCTGGTGGAGGCGGTGAGCGGCAAGGTGCCGTTCGCGGCCGACACCACCATCGGCACCCTGATGGCCCGGGTCGATCGGGACCTACCCGTGCCCGACGAGTTGGGCCCCCTGACCGCGCCGGTGGCGGCGGCGGGCACGGCCCAGCCCGACGGACGTTCTGATGCCGCCGCCTTGGCGGCCGCGCTCACCAGCGCCGCCCGCCAGCTTCCGCCGCCCGCGGCGCTGACGCTGGCCGCGGTCGAGGTCGATCCGACACGGATCGACGAGGACCCCGACCTGACCCAACTGCCCTTCGGGAGCAAGCTGTTCGACGCCGAGCGCGTCGATCGTGCCGAGCGCGTCGATCGTGCCGAGCGCGGGCACGGGCCCGGCGAGCGGACCGGGGCGGCCCCTCCGGCGCCGCAACGGCCCCTTCCCACGTCCGGGCCTCCACCGCGGGCGAGGCGTTCCCGACCACGTCGTCGGAAACGATGGCTGGTTGCCCTGGTCGTCGTGCTGGCCGTGGCGGGTGTGGGCGCCGGCGCCCTGGCCGCGGTCCGCTCGTCGAAGCCCAGCCACCCGGTGCCGAGCGTGGTCAACGTCACCCCGGCCGCAGCTGAGGCGCTGCTCGGCCGGCTTCATTTCCATTTGCGGTCGTCGCAGGCCTACGACGAGCAGGTGGCGCAGGGCCTCATCATCCGCCAGGGCGAGCCCGCCAACCGCATGTTGCGGGAGGGCTCGACGGTGCCGGTCGTGGTGTCGCTCGGGCCCCCGCCGGTGACGGTGCCGGACCTGACCGGGCTGCAACAGGGCGACGCGGCCAACCGCCTCATCGGCGCCGGGCTCAAGGTAGGCGGCGTGAGCGGCCGCTTCGACAACGCCCAGAAGGGTGTCGTGCTGGCGTGGTCGGGCCAAGGTGGCCAGCTGCCGAAGGGCAGCGCGGTGGACCTGGTGGTATCCAACGGGCCGCCGGTGGTGGCGGTGCCGTCGGTCGGCAACGGGAGTTTCGGGGCGGCCCAGGCGGCGCTGGCGGCGGCCAACCTCAAGGCGGTCGAGAAGGACTCCTTCAGCACCACCGTCGCCAAGGGCCAGGTCATCGCCACCAGCCCGACCGCCGGGACCTCGGTTCCGGTTGGCAGCACGCGTGACCGTGACCGTCTCCAAGGGGCCCGACCTGGTTCCCGTGCCGGACGTCCACTCGAAGTCGGTGGTGGACGCCACCAATGCGCTGCAAGCGGCCGGTTTCAACGTCACCGGGGTCACCGGTAATCCGACCAGGAGCGTGACTCGCACGTCGCCCCCCGCCGGCGCCCAGGTGCTGCGGGGGTCGTCGGTTTCGTTGTTCACCGGCTGACGAAAGGGGATGTGCGAGCGAGGTCCGTTAGTGTCGCCCGCCGTGGGGGCATTGGCAGGACGGGTTGCAATCATCACCGGAGCGGGGAGGGGGCTCGGTCGGGAGCACGCCTTGTTCATGGCGTCCGAAGGGGCGCGGGTGGTCGTCAACGACCGGGGCGTGGCCATGGACGGTCGGGGTCAGGACAGCACACCGGCGGCCGAGGTGGTGGCGGAGATCACGGCGCTCGGAGGCGAAGCCGTCGCCAACGACGACGATGTGACGAACTGGGACGGCGCTCGGCGGTTGATCGAAACGGCGCTCGACCGCTTCGGCGACCTCCATATCCTGGTCAACAACGCCGGGATCCTGCGCGACCGGGCCCTGGTCAACATGACCGAGGACGAGTGGGACGACGTGATCTCGGTCCATCTGAAAGGCCATTTCGTGCCGACCCGACACGCCGCCGCCTACTGGCGCGCCCAGGCCAAATCGGGGATCGATGTGCGGGCTTCGGTGGTCAACACGTCGTCGACCTCGGGCCTGGTCGGCAATCCGTTCCAGACCAACTACGGGGCCGCCAAGGCGGGCATTGGCGCCTTCACGATCATCGCGGCCCAGGAACTCGGGCGCTACGGGGTGCGGGTCAACTGCGTTGTTCCCGCTGCTCGGACGCGGCTGACCTCGGCGACCGAGGGCCTAAGGGACATCGTGAAGGAGCCGAGCGATGAGGCGATGTTCGACCGATGGGACCCGGCCAACGTTTCGCCCGTCGTCGGGTGGCTGGCGACCGAGTGGTGCCCCTCGACGGGGAGGGTCTTTTTCGTGCAAGGGGGAGAGGTGCGCCTGATGACCCCGTGGGCCATGGGCGAGGGTGTCGAGGGGCATCGCCGGTGGACCGTCGCGGCCTTGGACGACGAGCTGGGCAAGCTGGTCGGATCGTCCGGCGAGTACCGCAGCGAGCTCGGCGGGGGCATCGGGGTCGGCTAACTGGCCTCGGCCAAGTGACTCGGCCAATTGGCCGTTCGGCCAATCCTGAATCTGCCCCCCGATAAGAATCGGGCTGCCGTACCATTGATTCATAGGGTCTGGCTGGCGGCGATGTTGAGGCAGTGATCCCCAGCCGCTGCCGGCGCAGCCGCCCCAGACCCTCTTCTCGCCGACTCGGTCGTGCCTACTCGGTCGTGCCTACTCGGTCATGGCCTGGATCCGCCGGGCGATGGCGATCGTGGCGGGATCGGGCGCTACCGCCAAGGTCTGCAGCATCACGAGCAGTTTGGCCAGATCCCCGTCGACCTTGATCTTGCCCGCCATGAACGCCTGCATCGCCACCTGCGGGTTGCCCTCCACCAGGATCGCCTTGGCGGTGGCGTAGTCCAGCGTGACGGTGACGTCAGGCTTGTCGACGTGGCCGAGCTCGATGTCCGCCTCGCCGAGCGAGGTGTCGAGGTGGGACTTGATGGTTCCCGTCCCGAAGGGCACGTCCGTGACGACTTGGTTCATCCTGATGCCCTGGTCGGCGGCCGAATCGGGCTTCAGCTCGTGACGGATCTCACGCGCTGCGGCCACCCACTCGTCGCTCAGGAAGGGATACTTCGCCACCTACGTTTCCTCCTCGGTCGGTACGGCACGGTACCCGCGGGCAGCACCGAGGGGCACGGCCCGCCCCCGCCTGTACCCGCCTACCATGACACCCATGCCTGCGAGGATCTCACGGGCCGACGTGGCCCACGTGGCTCGCCTGGCCCGGCTCGACCTGACCGACGACGAGTTGGAGCGCTTTACCGACCAACTCGGCGCGGTGCTCGAGCATGCCCGCGACGTCGAGGCACTCGACACCGAAGGCGTCCCGCCCACCGCCCATCCGTTGCCGCTGCGCAACGTGCTGCGGGAGGACGTGGTGGTGGCCAGCCTCGACCGCGACGAGGTGCTGGCCCAGGCGCCCGAAGCCGAGGCTGACCGGTTCAAGGTTCCCCGGATCTTGGGAGAGCCATGACCGTCGGCGGGCCGGCGGTCGAACTGGCGGCCGCCGTCCGCTCGGGCGAGCGGCGCGCCGGCGACGCCTTGGAGGAGTACCTGGCGGCCATCGCCGAGGGCGACGGGCGGGTGCACGCCTTCAACCATGTGATGACCGATCAGGCCCGGGCGGCGGCGGCCGCCGTCGACGAGGCGGTGGCGGCCGGGCACGATCCCGGTCCCCTGGCCGGTGTCCCGGTGGCGTTGAAGGACAACCTGTGCACCCGTGGGGTGCCGACCACCTGCTCGTCGCGGATCCTCGACGGTTGGCTGCCCCCCTATGACGCGACCGTCGTCACCCGGCTGCGCGATGCCGGGGCGCTCATCGTGGGCAAGACCAACCTGGACGAGTTCGCCATGGGTTCGTCGACCGAGAACTCGGCGTTCGGCCCCACCCGCAACCCCCGCAACCTCGACCGGGTGCCGGGCGGGTCCTCGGGCGGCAGCGCGGCCGCAGTGGCGGCGGGCTTCGCCCCGCTGGCATTGGGCTCCGATACCGGCGGGTCGATCCGCCAGCCGGCGGCGTTGTGCGGTGTGGTCGGCGTCAAGCCCACCTACGGCGTGGTGTCGCGCTACGGGCTGGTGGCCTTTGCCAGCTCGCTGGACCAGATCGGCCCCTTCGGTGCCACCGTCGGTGATGCCGCGGCCCTGCTCGATGTCATCTCGGGCCACGACGCCATGGATTCGACCTCGCTTCCATCGGCCCCGCCCTCGGCCGCCGCCCGCCTGACCGCCGGTGTCGAAGGCCTCCGGGTCGGGGTCGTGACCGAGCTCACCACCGTCGAGGGCATCGCCCCCGAAGTGGTGGCACGGGTCCGCCAGGCGGCCGACGCACTGGCGGCGGCCGGGGCCAAGGTCGAGGACGTGTCGGTACCCGCCGCGGTCTACGGGCTGTCGGCCTACTACCTGATCGCCCCGGCCGAGGCGTCGTCCAACCTGGCCCGCTACGACGGGGTGCGCTACGGCCTTCGGGTACCAGGCATCGACATCACCGAGATGTACAACAAGACCCGGGCGGCCGGTTTCGGGGCCGAAGTGAAGCGACGGATCATGCTCGGGACCTACGCCCTGTCAGCCGGGTACTACGACGCCTACTACGGCCAGGCGCAGCGGGTGCGGACCCTCATCATCCGCGACTTCGAGGCGGCCTACGACACCTTCGACGTGCTCCTGTCCGCGACCACGCCGACGACGGCGTTCGAGATCGGGGCCAAGACCTCCGACCCGCTGTCGATGTACCTGTCCGATCTGTGCACCATCCCGTCCAACCTGGCCGGGCACCCCGCCATGACGGTCCCCTTCGGTACCGGCGCCGACGGGCTACCGATCGGTGTCCAGGTCCTGGCCCCGGCGCTCGGCGAGACCATCATGTTCCAGGTTGCCGCGGCCATCGAGGTCGCCGGCCGGGCCACATTTGCGGTTCCGGTCTCGTGAGCGCCGACGCTCCAGCCACCGAAGCCCCCTTTTCCCCAGATCCTTCCGGATGGGAGATGGTCATCGGCCTCGAAGTGCACTGCGAACTGCGGACCGCGACCAAGCTGTTCTGCGGCTGTCGCAACGAGTTCGGTTCGCCCGCCAACACCAACGTGTGCCCGGTATGCCTGGGGCTTCCGGGCTCGCTGCCGGTGATCAACCAGATGGCCGTCGAGTACGCCCTGCGCATCGGGCTGGCCCTGAACTGCCACGTCGAGCCGTCGATCTTCCACCGGAAGAACTACTTCTATCCCGACATGCCGAAGGACTACCAGGTCAGCCAGTACGACCAACCCATCAACGTGGCCGGCTGGCTCGATCTGCCCGGCGGCACCCGGATCGGCATCGAGCGGGCCCACATGGAAGAGGACACGGGAAAGACGACGCACGTGGGCGGCGGCGGCCGGATCCACGACGCCGGGTACTCGTTGGTCGACTACAACCGGGCGGGCGTCCCCCTGGTCGAGATCGTGAGCCGGCCCGACCTGCGCAGTTCCGCCGATGCCCGGTCCTATGTCGACGAGCTGCGTTCGGTCCTCGTGGCTACCGGCGCGTCGGATGGGAAAATGGAGGAGGGTTCGCTTCGAGTCGACGCCAATGTTTCGGTCCGGGCCGCGGGGAGCGCCGAGTTGGGGACGCGTTGCGAGATCAAGAACATGAACTCGTTGCGCAGCTTGGGACGGGCCATCGAGTACGAGGCGGCTCGCCAGATCGCGTTGTTGGAGTCGGGTGGGCGGGTGGTGCAGGAAACCCGGCACTGGAACGAGGCCGACGGTTCCACCCGTTCGATGCGTTCCAAGGAAGAGGCGTTCGACTACCGGTACTTCCCGGAACCGGATTTGGTGCCTTTGGATCCGTCCGCGGCGTGGATCGCCGCGGTGGAGTCGGCGCTGCCGCCGATGCCCGCCGAGCGGCGGGAACGCGTCGCGGTGGCGTCGGGGCTCGATCGTGACAGCGATGCCGTCGTGACCGTGGTCCGCCTCGACCTCGACAGCTTCGTGGTGGCCGCGGTCGACGTGGGCGCCGACGCTGCGCTGGCGGTGCGGCGTTTGGCCAATGAGGTCGCAGCGCAGCTCGACGGCGGGCGTCCGCTTGATCCCGATGCGTTCTGCCGGCTGCTCCTGATGGAGTCGAACGGGAAGCTGACCACGGCCCAGGCCCGGGAGGTGTTGCGCCATTTGCTTTCGGAGGGGGGCGATCCGGCCGCGGTCGCTACCGCGCTGGGGTTCGAGGCGATGGGCGCCGGCGATCTCGGGGATGCGGTCGACGCGGTCATCGCCGCCAATCCGGCCGAGTGGGCGCGGTTCGCGGCGGGCGAGGACAAGCTCCAGGGTTTCTTGATCGGCAAGGTCAAGGCGGCCACGGGCGGAAAGGCCGACCTGAAGGCGGTGTCGACCCTGATGCGGGAGCGCCGCTCCTCGGGCTAGCTCGGGCTGCTCGGGCTAGCTCGGGCGCTGCGCTCTGCGATTTGCGGTAATCGGCGGTCGGCCCGACGGCGCTCAACGTAGGATTCGCCCATGGCGAGCGATATGAAGCCGCGCAGTCACGAGGTCACCGACGGGTTCGAGCGGGCCCCCGCCCGGGCCATGCTGCGGGCGGTCGGCATGACCGATGCCGACTGGGACAAGCCGCAGGTCGGCGTGGCGTCGTCGTGGAACGAGGTGACGCCATGCAACATGCCGCTCGACCGGTTGGCCAAGCGGGCCAAGCAGGGGGTGCGTGACGCCGGCGGGTTCCCGTTCGAGTTCGTCACGATCGCCGTGTCCGACGGCATTTCCATGGGCCACGAAGGAATGCGCGCGTCGCTCGTAAGCCGGGAGGTCATCGCCGACTCCGTCGAGGTCGTCATGCATGCCGAGCGCTTCGACGCACTCGTGACCTTCGCGGGCTGCGACAAGTCGCTTCCGGGGATGCTCATGGCCGCCGCCCGGATCAACCTGCCGTCGGTGTTCCTCTACGGCGGCAGCATTCTCCCCGGCCGAGGCGCCCGAGGCGAGGCGCTGGATATCGTCAGTGTTTTCGAAGCGGTCGGCGCCCGGGCCCAGGGAGGGTTGACCGACGAGGAGTTGGCCCTCATCGAGCGCAACGCCTGTCCGACCGTGGGCAGCTGCGCCGGGATGTTCACCGCCAACACCATGGCGTCGGTCTCCGAGGCGCTGGGCATGGCGTTGCCGGGCAGCGCCTCGGCGCCCGCCGTCGACCGCCGGCGCGACGATCTTGCCTATGCCAGTGGCCAAGCCGTCGTCCGGCTGCTGGAACTCAACATCCGCCCTCGCCAGATCCTGACCAAGGAAGCGTTCGAGAACGCCATCGCCGTCGTCAATGCCCTCGGTGGTTCCACCAACGCCGTCCTGCACCTGCTGGCGATCGCCTATGAGGCTCGGGTCGAACTGAACATCGACGACTTCGATCGAGTCGGCCGGCGGGTACCGCACCTGGCCGACACCAAGCCCCACGGCCGGTACCACATGACCGACATCGACCGCATCGGGGGCGTTCCGGTCGTCATGCGGGAGCTGTTGGAGGCGGGGCTGTTGCATGGCGACTGCCTCACGGTCACCGGACGGACCATGGCCGAGAACCTGGCGCTGATGGATCCCCCGGCTCCCGACGGCGAGGTGGTCCACCCCATGACCAACCCGATCCATGTCACGGGCGGTATCGCCATCCTGCGGGGGACGCTGGCGCCGGAGGGATCGGTCGTGAAGGTGGCGGGCATCGACTCCGACCGCTTCGAGGGAACGGCATTGGTCTTCGACGGCGAGGACGGCGCCATGGAGGCGATCCTGCAGGGCCGGGTCGAGCCGGGCACCGTCGTGGTGATCCGCTACGAGGGTCCCAAGGGGGGACCGGGCATGCGGGAGATGCTCGCCGTTACCGGCGCCATGAAGGGCGCCGGGCGGGGTGGGGATTGTGCGTTGCTGACCGACGGGAGGTTCTCCGGCGGGACGCACGGCTTGTGCATCGGCCACGTCGCGCCCGAGGCGGTCGACGGTGGCCCGATCGCGTTCGTGGCGGATGGGGACCGAATCGTGATCGACGTGCCGTCGAGGACCGTTGACCTGTTGGTGGACGGCGACACGTTGGCCCGTCGTCGGGCCGATTGGAAACTGCCCGAACCGCGGTACACGTCCGGCGTCCTGGCCAAGTACGCCAAGCTCGTCACCGGCGCCGAACGTGGGGCGATCACCCAGCCGTAGGTGACGCAGTCCGTGGCGCCGGTGTGGGCCGACGTGTGGGCCGGTTTGTGGCGGACTTGTGGCGGAGTTCGGCCTGCGGATACGTACCCTGTGACGTGGTGCTAGCTCACGAGGACCGCGCCGCATGAGCGATAGCGGCGGGGCGGGTGCGACAGGTGCGGGCGGTACGACAGGCGGCGGTCGTGCGACCGGTGCGGGCGGTACGCCGAATGCAGCCGGCGGGGGCCATCCGGCCGGCGAGGCGCATCCGGCCGGCGAGGCGCATCCGGCCGGCGAGGCGCATCCGGCCGGCGAGGCGACGAGATTCGAGGCCAGCTACGCCGCCACGCCCCCTTGGGATATCGACCGAGCCCAGCCGGCATTTCTGGCGCTCGCGCAGTCGGGGCAGATCCGAGGCCCGGTACTCGACATCGGCTGCGGAACGGGCGAACATGCACTGATGGCCGCCGACTTCGGGCTGGCCGCAGTCGGGCTCGACGCTGCCCCGTCGGCCATCGCCAAAGCTGAGGTGAAGGCACGCGACCGGGGCCTGAATGTTCGATTTGTCGTTGGGAACGCCTTGGACCTCACCTCCATCCCGGATCCGCTGGGCCATTTCGAAACGGTCCTCGACTGCGGCGTGTACCACGTCTTCGACGACGACGAACGCCCGCTCTATGTCCAGAGCCTGGCCGAGCTGACTCGCCCCGGAGGCCGCTACTTCATGCTTTGCTTCAACGAACACCAATCAGGTGACTGGGGCCCTCGTCGGATCACCCAGGCCGAGATCCGCGCCAGCTTCAGCCAGGGCTGGAGGGTCGATTCCATCGAGCGCACCCGTTTGGTCGTCACCTTTCATCCCGACGGCGTCGACGCCTGGCTGGCCGCCGTCACCCGCACCTAGCGCTGCAGCTCCGCAATCATTGCCTTGCGGATGTCGCCATGCGACGCCTGGTTCTTGATATCGGGGCCAGCTTTCAAGAAATCAAGCCCGGTCTCGCCGCCGGTGAGGAGGAAATCGTCGATGGCGACGCTATAGGTCCTCGTGGCAACGAGCGGTAGGCCGCCAATGAGCCACCCATCGTTCGCGGGACTCCGGGTCACGTTGGCAGTCTGGAGGTAGCCGCCGGTGCCTGCGTTCTTGATTCCCTGGTCGAGCACTCGCTGCAGCAGGCTTCCTGACATATCTACCGATTCGACGCTTCCATTGAACGGAAGCGTTCGCAGAACGTCGTACTCGGTGACCTCGCCCGCGGGGATTTCGTCGTCGATACGGATCGAGCCGGCGTTGAAGATCGCCAGCTCCGTCCCTGGTGCGGCATCGAGCATCCCCTTTGCCACCAGTTTGGTGAGTGTGGTTGGCATCGTGCGCACCGAGGACTCACGTCCGTCCAACACGTCGTTCGTGGTCGCCGCCACGCGCTCAGGGTCAAACCCCAGGGCTCTGAACCCGGCAAAGGCGGCCTTCATCCATTTCGCGACCACGTCGGCGACCTGGGGGTCGTCAGCAAACTGGGACGTGATGCGCTGGAGTTTCGACTCGGTCTCGAGCTTTTTGGTGGCGGTATTGAATCGGAGCTGGTGGATATACACGCTTCGGGCGTTGGCATCGGCCTTGAAGACAGGCGTGAACGACGTTCCACGCTCGACCTGGGTGTTCTCGTGCTCGTGGCCTCCCAGGACGAAGTCGATTCCGGGGACACTCTGGACCAGCTGGATGTCGCCGTCGAGGTTGAGGTGGGTCACGGCTATTACCACGTCGACCTTGTCTCGTAGGGCGGCCACCTGCTCCTTTGCCACCGAGATGGGGTCCTCGTAACTCACATAGGTCGCATTGTTGGAGCCAATGGTCAGGCCGAACAGCCCGATCCGCATCGATTTCCCCTCCGAGTTCTTCTCGGTGAAGATGACGTTGCGCGGAACGCCTGTGAGCCCATCCACATTGCTCGAAAACCACTTGAACTTCGACTCGGAAATTCGCTGTGCGAGCGTGTCCTGCTTGAGGTCGAACTCATGGTTACCGAAGGTTGCGTAGTCGAGCCCGACCGAGTTCATGACGTCGACCATTTGTCTGCCAGCTAGGGGCTGACCATCCACGGTCGCCGTTCCCAGTGCCGACGGACTGAGGAGATCACCGGCCAGGATGGTCACCGTGTTCGCGTTCTTGCTCAGGAGCTGCTTGCGAAGAGTCGCCACGCGGGCCAGACCGCCCTCCTTGCCGCCGGCCACGGGCGTGATCTCATAGACGTCATTCATCTGAATGAGGGTGACCGAAACGACGTCGCCTGTACCGCGACCGACGGCGCCATTCTCGGTGCATCCCACGAGGCCGATCGCCAGAAGCACGACGCACAGCCAGATCCGGCCCGCCCTTGTCGACATAGGGGGATAGTACATAGCGGTGTTCAGCTGCGCCGGATCTGTCGGCGCATTGGATCCGGGTCGACAGTGTCGTCGTGAGCCGGCGGACCGCGTTCTACGTTGTGAAGTTGCTCGCTATGGCTCCCGCTCGTCATTTCGCCGCGGACCGGAGGATTGGGCGGCGAATGGCCTTTTGGCCATTGACGAAAGATCGTCCGTTGGTCACTATGAGGCGACAAGCGTGGGGGTGTGCGGTGGGGCGACCGGCAGGGATGGATCGACGCGAGTTCGAAGGGGCGTGCTGACGTGGCCGTGAACCGGGCGCTTGGCCCGCTCCCGCCGGCGCCGACCTGGGCTGATCCCGCAACGGGCTCGCCGCCTGCGAACACACCACGCCAAGCAATTGCCGCGGCGGCAGCAGCCGACGCTAAGGCCAAAGAGGCCGTAGCGGTTGCGGGCGGTGTGGCCAGCCCGCCTGATGATTCCCCTCCGATGGGCGGGCCGTTTGTCGAGTATCTCTCATGGGGATTCGTGGTGGTCTATCTCGCGGCCGCCGTCGTGCTGGTCATCATGGCGCTCGTCGCCGACAACCGGGACAGTACGCTGGGCGGCCTTCCAGTCGGCCGGTGGTGGTCATTGGCTTTCGGGATCGGCGTTGTCGGGATCGCTTTGCTGATTCTCCAAGCCGTGGGCGCCGCGTCCAAGTTCGGTATTTTCCGACCCCTCGTGGGCCACGACAAACGATTCTCCACGTCGCTCACCCAAATAGGCATCTGGACGGTCGCGGCCGGAACCGGGTTCGGTTACCTGCTGGGCCGGGTTATGTTCGACGGCGTAGCGCTGGGCGATGTGTTGCCCGGAAAGACATGGGACCAGTATCTGATCCTTCTCGGGGGGCCGTTCGCGGCGGCAGTACTCGCAAAGGGGATCGTGACCTACAAGCTGACCGCGGGCACATTGCAGAAGTCGGAGTCATCGGCCCCGGTGGCCGCTCAGGTCGTGACCAACGACAGCGGCTCGGCGGACCTCATCGATTCTCAGTATCTGATATTCAACATCATCGCGCTCGGTTATTTCGTCGTGCAGCTGGCGGGAAAGAGCGTGCTGCCCGAGATTCCTTCGACGCTCCTGGCCATGACGAGCGCCACCGCCGGGGTTTACGTCGCGAACAAGGCGGCCCAGAAGAATGCACCGACGATTACATCCGTCAGCCCGCAGAGCGCGGCGCCGTCGGCCATCGTTACGGTGCTCGGTACCAACTTCGACCCAGGTGAGAACACCGACGCCACTCGCCGGGTCAGTGTCACCTTGAGCGGCGTGCCGAGAACCCTCTATTCGACGGACACGACCGACACCCGGATCCGCTTCGCGGTGCCCGCCGACGCGCCAGCCGGGCCCCAGACCCTCATCGTCACATCGACCGCGGGCGTCGAGACCGAGGCGCACGACCTTCAAATCCTCGCCGCCGCGCCCGACGTGCCGGACCTGCCGCTCCGCCCGTAGCCGCACCCGTCCCGCCGGCGCCCGCCGCCGCACCCGTCGCGCCGGCGCCCGCAGCCGCGCCCGCCGCGCCGGCGCCGGCAGCCGCACCCGCCGCTCCACCCGGCCCCGGACCTGCCGAGCCGCCCGCCTGAACCGCGGCAGCCGGAGTCGGCGTACTCCGGCCTGAGCTGTGCTCGAGGCCTGGCCTGAGCTGCGTTCGACGCCGTGCGCTCCTCCGGGGACTGCGGTTGCGCGACCGGCATCCGCGGTGGCAGAATCGACGGCGATGGCCATCTCGCGCGAACTCGTACTCATCACCTGACGCACGCGGGGGCCTCACGCGTGCGCACGACCTCCCAGCCGGGAGGTCGTTTTATTTTCCAGGGAAGGACCGGGATGCCCGGATGAAACTCACCGGGGCGCAAGCCCTCATCAAGAGCCTCGAGATGGAAGGGACCGAGGTGTGTTTCGGGCTGCCGGGCGGAGCCATCCTCCCTGCCTATGACCCGATCATCGATTCGCCCATGCGCCACATCCTGGTGCGCCATGAACAGGGTGCGGGCCACATGGCCGAGGGCTACGCCCACGTGACCGGCCGCCCCGGGGTCGCCATCGTCACCAGCGGTCCCGCCGCCACCAACATCGTCACCCCGCTGTGCGACGCCTACATGGACTCGGTGCCCATCGTGGTGATCACCGGCCAGGTGTCGCGGGCCATGATCGGCACCGATGGCTTCCAGGAGTGCGACACCGTGGGCATCACCCGCTCGGTTACCAAGCACAACGAGCTGGTCATGAACCCCGAGGACATCACCCTCGCCATTCGCCAGGCGTTTCACATCGCCACCACCGGCCGTCCCGGTCCGGTGCTGGTCGACCTGCCCAAGGACGTCCTTCAGGCCGCCACGGAGTGGAACTGGCCGAGCGACGCCGACGTCGTGTCCTCCTTGCCCGGCTACCGTCCGAGTTCCAAGGGCCACCCCCGGATGGTCAGGGAAGCCGCCCGGCTGATGGCCGAGAGCCGGCGACCGGTGATCTACGCGGGCGGCGGAATCCTCAACAGCCACGCCGCCGCCGAGCTCAAGGAGCTGGCCGAGCTGACCGGCATCCACGTGGTCACGACCCTCATGGCTCGTGGCGCCTTCCCTGACAGCCACCCGCTGTGCCTGGGGATGCCCGGGATGCACGGCAACTTCACCGCCATCACGGCGATGCAGCGCGCCGACCTCCTCATCGCGCTGGGCAGCCGGTTCGACGACCGGGTCACCGGCCGGGTGGGGACATTCGCCCCCGACGCCAAGATCATCCACGTCGACATCGACCCAGCTGAACTCGGCAAGATCCGCCGCCCCGATGTCCCCATCGTGGGCGACGCCCGTTTGGTGATCCAGCAGCTCATCAACGAGATCCGCGCCACCATGGCCCGCGGCGCCGACACCGACGCCGGAGGAGACGAAGCCCCGGCCGATCGCACAGCCTGGAACCACCAGATCGACGCGTGGCGGACGGAGTTCCCCCTTCACTATGACGAGCCGGAGGAGGGCGATCTGCTGAAGCCGCAGTATGTGCTCGAAACGCTCCGCGACTCCACGCCCGACGACACCATCGTGGTGTCCGGCGTCGGCCAGCACCAGATGTGGGCCAGCCAGTACTGGCGTTTCGAGCACCCCTACACCTGGGTGAACTCGGGCGGCCTCGGGACGATGGGTTTCGCCGTGCCCGCCGCCATCGGCGCCAAGGTCGGTCGACCCGACAAGATGGTCTGGGCGGTCGACGGCGACGGCTGTTTCCAGATGACCGCCCAGGAGCTGGTCACGGCGTCGAGCGAACGCATCCCTGTCAAGATCGCCATCCTCAACAATGCGTATCTGGGCATGGTCCGGCAGTGGCAGGAGATGTTCTACGACGAGCGCTACTCCGAGGTGTACCTCTCACCTGACCTGCCCGATTACGTGAAGTGGGCCGAGGCCATGGGGTGCGTCGGCTTCCGGGTGGAAACGCCCGAGGAGGTCCAGCCGACCATCGACAAGGCCAACGAGATCGACGACCGCCCGGTCGTCATCGACTTCCGCACCGATGCCCGCGAGAAGGTCTTCCCGATGGTGCCCGCCGGAGCTTCGAACGACGATGTCGTCGTCCATCCGACGCAATACTCCGGCGGCCCCGGCGGCCCTGGCAGTCGCCGGGTGGTCCAGTAATGGCCGCCGCCCCCCCGGCCGTGCATCACACCCTCTCGGTCCTCGTCGAGAACAAGTTCGGAGTTCTGGCCCGGGTGTCGGGCATGTTCGCCCGCCGCGGTTACAACATCTTCTCCCTGGCAGTGGCGCCCACCGATGACGAGCGGTTCAGCCGCATCACCATCGTCATCGACGCCGAACAGACGTCGGTGGAGCAGATGGTGAAGCAACTCTTCAAGCTCATCAACGTGGTCAAGATCACCGAGCTGGGCCCAGCCGAGTCGGTGGAGCGAGAGTTACTCCTACTGACCGTGCGGGCCAACGCCAGCGAACGCGGCCAGGTCATCGAGCTCCTTCAGATCCTCGATGGCAAGATCGTGGACGTGGGCCATGAGACATTGACGGTCATGCTGGCCGATACCCCTAACAAGCTGGACGACTTCGAGGAGCTCATGCGACCCTTTGGAATCACCGAACTGCAGCGCACCGGACGGGTGGCGCTGCCCAAGCTGGACAAGTCGGCGCCCCGGAATTCAGCCGGGCCGCGCAATGTCCTGGGAAAGGTGGGCTGATCGATGGCGAACGTCTACTACGAACGGGACGCTGATCCCGGCCTCATCGCCGGCCGCAAGGTGGCGATCGTCGGGTATGGCTCGCAGGGCCATGCGCACGCGCTGAACCTGCGGGACTCCGGCGTCGACGTGCGGGTCGCCCTGCGGGAAGGCTCCTCGTCGGCGGCCAAGGCCGAAGCCGCGGGTCTGCGGGTGACGCCGATCGCCCAGGCGGCCGAGGAAGCCGACCTCATCATGATGCTGGCCCCCGACACCGAGCAGCAGGCCATCTACCAGGCGTCGATCGAGCCTCACTTGCGCCCCGGCGACGCGCTGTTCTTCGCCCACGGTTTCAACATCCGATTCGGACTCATTCAACCCCCTGACGGGGTCGACGTGGCCATGGTGGCCCCCAAGGGTCCGGGCCATCTCGTGCGCCGAACCTTCGAAGGTGGCGGTGGCGTGCCCTCGCTGATCGCAGTGGCTCAGGATGCCAGTGGCAAGGCCCGCGAACTGGCCCTTTCCTACGCCAACGCCATCGGCGCCACCCGCGCCGGCGTGCTCGACACTACCTTCGAGGAGGAAACCGAGACCGATCTCTTCGGCGAGCAGGTTGTCCTCTGCGGCGGACTGACCTCCCTCATCATGGCGGGTTACGAGACGTTGGTCGCGGCCGGCTACCAGCCCGAGTCGGCGTACTTCGAATGCCTGCACGAGGTGAAACTCATCGTCGACCTGATGTATGAGAACGGGATTTCGGGGATGCGGTTCTCGATCTCCGACACTGCCGAGTACGGGGACCTGACACGTGGACCTCGGGTCATCAACGAGGCCGTGAAGGCCGAGATGAAGCAAATCCTCACCGAGATCCAAGACGGTACGTTCGCCAAGGAATGGATCGCCGAGAACCGTGCCGGTCGGCCCAACTTCAACCGCCTGCGCCAAGCGGGCAAGGAACACCCGATCGAGAGGGTCGGCGAGCAACTCCGGGCCATGATGCCGTTCATCGCTGGCGGCTCCCAGCGCCCCGAGGCCGTTTCGGGCGGCTAGCGCCAGCCGCGGGCGATTTCCGGATGCATTTCGGGCGATCGGGCAGCGGCCCGGAGGTGCTGTTCTGGTACGACGTCGCAATGGCGGGCAAACCGCCGGACCCCAGAATGACGCATAAGAGTACGGTGGCTTTCGGAGGTATGCGGTTGTGCGATCGCCATTGCGGTCATCCCAGTTGGAGAAGGTGTCGAGGTCGCACGGTGGATGGTCTAGGTCCGGACACATCCTTGAGCGGTTCGGCGGCGGCAATCGGGAGGTCGGATGACGCAGGCCGGGATGACTTCTCGCCTTGTCGCTCTCTGCATCGACGCCAACGATCCGCTCCGACTGGCGCGCTTTTGGGCCAACGCGCTGCGCTGGGAGATCGACGACGAGTCCCATGATGAGATCGGTCTCGTGCCGACGGATGACACCAGATTCCGGATCCTGTTCGAACCGGTGCCGGAGAAGAAGGCGGGCATAAACCGTCTCCATCTCGATCTGACGACCACCTCCATCGATGACCAGGAGGAGACGGTCGTGAGATTGGTCGAGCTCGGCGCCCGTCACATCGACGTCGGTCAGCGCCCAGAGGAGGGTCATGTCGTGCTCGCCGACCCCGAAGGCAACGAGTTCTGCGTTATCGAGCCGGAGAACGCGTTCCTCGCTGGCTGTGGACGTCTCGGATCGATCACGTGCGACGGTACGAGAGAGGTCGGATACTTCTGGAGCGAAGCGCTCGGATGGCCATTGGTCTGGGATCAGAACGAGGAAACCGCGATCCGCGCGCCCGACGGCACCGGTCCGCTCATCACCTGGGGTGGCCCGCCGCTTGCCTCGAAGGTCGGGAAGAACAGGCTCCACCTCGACATCGCTCCGCCCGACCACGTTGATCAGCGTGCGGAGGTCGACCGTCTCGTTGCGCTTGGTGCGACTCGAATCGACATCGGCCAAGGCGACGTCAGTTGGGTGGTCATGGCGGACCCCGATGACAACGAGTTCTGTGTGTTGAGCCCTCGGTAGCGCGTCTGGGCAGCCTGGCAGGTCACCGGAGTCGTGCACCTCACCGACGATCGCCCCGTCGCATACCCTTCCGCGAGCAACCAGATTTGCTCACGATAACGCCACGGCTGCTCGATATCTACACAACAACCGTCGCTCTCCGGTCGTACGTCACTCGGGCACAACGAGGCTGCGAAGACAGTGTCCTCGTCGCCGGAACTGGCAAGGATTTGATCGAGGCCACCGCAGCGCATGTGCTCACGGAGCGGTACGGCGATTATTCACCCGGTGACCTCCCGACCCTTCTCGGCCAAGCGTTTCTTGCCCTTGGGCTCGTTGCGCAGCGACCGAAGCCTGAGGTCGGGGGTCTAGAGGGTGCACGGGCGGCGATGACAGTCGCGCTCTACGAACTCGGCGTTGCCGTGAACCGGTTGAGAAACAAGGGCGGCAGCGGTCACGGCCGCCCCTTCCTGCCGGACCTGACACCAGCTGAGGTACGCGCCGCCACAGAGGCCGCAGGTCTCGTCGCTGGCCGGATGCTCGACGCTCTCGAAGATAGTTGACGTCCGGTTCGGCGGCTGCAGGTCGTCCTTCTTCTTGGGTTCCTCGTCCGGTAGCGTACCCGGCTGCCCAATTTTCTCCCGGGGGTCCTTCGATCAGGATCCGTCGTCAAATTTTGAGGGGTTCCCGGCATGAAGGTGGGTCCGGGTTAGGAAACGCCTGTTCGTTGTGTGGTAGGACGTGGTCGATCGGCCCGACGGTGAGCATGACCAGGGCAACTTGTGAAGCGCAGCTGTCATGCGCACGCGGATTGTCAGCGGGAACGCAGTGAACGTGTCAGCGCTCGTACGCAGTCGGGTGTCAGCGCTCGTACGCAGTGACGTGTCAGCAGCCGTGCGCAGCGCGGTGTCAACGCTGGCTTCTTCGAGGCGAACGGGTTACGACGAGGCCGCTGGTCGGTTGGCTGTGGACTTGGTCGAAGGACGTCGTCGGGGCGGGTTGCGGGCGATCAGCTGAGCCACCGGCCACGCATGCCACCAAACGCCGGAACTGGGGCCTCCATTAGCGTCGGCGGACTGGTCCTGTCCGGTAGCTTGTATTCCTCGAGAGTGGCCAGCCAAAGATGTGGCATTCGCTCCTTGCCCGAGGTGCAGACAAGACATGCCTGAGTTCCCTGCGATTACCCACGTGGCGCTAACGGTTACGAGCCTCGAACGGAGTGTTCCTTGGTACAAGGCCCTGTTCGGCTCGGACCCGATTCTTGACGAGGACACAGGTCCGTTCCAGCGTGTCGCTTGGCTTACGGGCGGCACAGTCGTCGGTCTAACTCAGTTCCCTGATTTGAGCAGCACTGAACCGTTCGACGAGCGCCGGCCGGGGCTCGATCATCTGGCTTTCGGCTGTGCCAGCCGCGATGAGTTGAGAGCATGGGAAATCCACCTAGACGAACTCGGCATCCCCAGCGGTGGCATCGTGGACGCGCCAGGGTACTCGGCATTGTCCTTTCGAGACCCTGACAATATCGCACTCGAGTTCTTCGCACCTCGGGGCTCGGACTGACGGGTTTCTGTCTGCCCAATAGGCCGTCCCCTAACGCCGGCTCCGGGGCACGGCGCGGTCGGTTCTCGGAGATAGGCCACCGCCTTCGTAGCCATGAGCCGTCCTCCGACCCTCTAAGGACCGCAGCTCGACCTCTGGATGTTCTCGCATCCAATCGTCGCACGCAGCGTTTTGCTACGGCATCTCATCACTTACGGTGAGGGTGCACTCCCAGCCTCGAACCGGCATCTCCTGGTGAGACGGCGCCACACCGCCGATTCCGGCGTCGCCTGGTAGCCGCGGCCCGTAATGAACGAGCCGGAGTTCTGGCGCGTCGTTCACCCTGGCGGAGATGGTGTGGCCGGCGAGAGATGTCTTAGTGGGTCAGAATCCCCGAAAGATCCCATCGGGACCGGCGTTATCAGCGAACTCGAAGAAGTCCATGTTCGCGAGTGACAGATTCGCCACGATGGCCTCGACCTCCGTGGGGATCGACCGAAAGGTGCGGCCGACCTGCCCAGTGAACTCGTTGAAGTCCACGAACACGAGAGTCCGATCCCGCATCGTCTGTGCGTCTGCCACAGCGATCACACTGAGGTAGTCCTCGCGTTCGAGCGCCACCAACTCCTCTGGCGACAGGTCCGCGAGTTCGGGGGACTCGACCGGTTCCAGGACGGCTCCCATCCGCTCGAAATCGTCGCTTTCGTAAACGGCAGTCGCGGCTGACAGTGCGGCCCGCCATGCCCGTTCATCCGAGTAGTCAGTCCGGACGAGGAGCAAGCCCAGTCCCGGCCCGGCAGGAAGTTGCACCCAACGAGCCTACGCAACGCCAGTGGCTGCCGCGGCTGCTCCCGCGGTCACCAGCCCGTTACCGATTGTCTGTTCTGAGCGGCCGCCATCGTCGATCACCAGGTTGCCCGACCGCGCCCGATCGACGGATATTCCTAGTACTCCGCCGCGCCGACCGGGTACCAATCGTGCCCCATAATGTTCAGCTCACCGAGCGCCCACCCATGCCCCGCAAACGCCGGGTGGCGGGACAGGGCTAACGCTCGCATTTGAGCAGCGGCTGAGCGCTAAGGCTCTTCGATCACCTGCCTGGGACACCGTCGAAGATTCGGTCGTTGGAGACCAGTGGCACTCCGAGTCGGAGGGCGGTTGCCGCGACCCAGAGGTCGGCGTCGTGGTTCCGTTGCGCGGGAGCGTGACCGATACGCTCAGAGTCTGGGCGGAGCCGGGCGTAAATGAGGATGAGCTCAGGACCCGTATGTACCGTCTCCGCAGCGCCGATTCTGGCATCCAACTACCGCATCCGCTTGTCTCCCCACTCACTACGGATGGCTCCGTATCGAAGCTCCGCTGCTGTCTGAAAAGAAATGAAAGCGGGTCTGCCGACGATGGCCGGCTCGTACTGCTCGGCGAGGGCAGATCTGCGGACCAGATCGGCCCCGAACACGTCGGTGTCAACGTCGATGGGATCCTGAGATGCCTGGACCCTCACCCCCTCAGTGCGGCGAGGAACGCGGCGCCTTCATCATCGTCGACGTCCTCGATCACCATCTGTTCATGCGGAGGTAAAGGCCGATCGCGGCGGAAGAGTTCCTCGACTGGGAATCCAAGGACTTGGACTCGGGCATCACCGGCTCGGTCGACATGGCGCCTTCCAGATTTCCGGCCGATCCACCGCTCGGTCGCCCCCTGAAGCCGGTTGCGGACTGACGATCTGGTCGCTCGATCGGTAGTCACGCGAAATGCGCGTGACTGCGCCGGTCGCCCGAATCGGGCGCCAGGCGCGACGGCCTGATCACTCCTTGGCGAGCACGTCGCGGAGCTTCGCGGCGAACGCGGCCGGGTCATTGTCCGGGCGACCACTCGTTGGCGGCGAACCCGCCGTGGTCGCCGGGAAAGATCGACCGGTTCCACGCCGAGCAGCCGTGCGACCGCCTCACCGCCGCGCCGAGCCAGCCCGCCCGCGCCGAGGGCGCCGATTGCCGGCACGACGCGCACGGATGACGCCCGCAGGGCCTCAGCGTCGGGCTCGAATGGAGGCATGGCGAGGTTGCCGCTCAGCAGCAGGTCATCGCGGGAGCCGTCGTCCTCGGTGGGCAGACCGAACTGCGCGGGGTCCGGCGCGGGCCGGTCCAGGTAGTCGTCGGGCAGCAGGCCTTGATGCATGACCAGCTGGATGAACTTCGCCATGGCTCGGCCGAAGCCGTCCCGCTGATAGCTGTCGACGATGTCAGCGTTCGCCTTGATCGCCATCTGACTGTCCTCGAGCAGCGTGATCACCGGTGGTTCGTGCGAGACGAAGGTGTGCACGTCTTCGTGGTGGACGACGACCCAGTGCAGGCCGCACATGGCGCCGCCGCTCGACCCGAACGCGTCCACCGGCCCAAGCCCGGCGGCCTCGACGACGCGGTGGTAGTCCTCGGCGTGCACTTCCACTGTCACCTCGCTGCCGGGCTCACGGTTGCTGCGCTCCATACCTCGGGGGTCGTAGGTGATGACGGTGCGGTCCCTGAAGTGACTGACAAGCTGCTCGAAGCCCGAAGCGCCCATCGGCGATCCGAAGATAAACAGCGGGCGCATGTCGCTCGGGGTCTCGGGATCACGGACGTCGTAGGTCAATGTGGCACCGGGGACGTTGAGGGTGTGGGTTGCCGGCTCGGTCATGTGGGCTCCTTCGCGCGGATGCTGCCCATACTGACTGGTGCTCTGCTCGGAACTCATCGGCGGTCGGCTCACGCTATCGGGCCACTTCTAGTGGACGCCCGGGACGCACATTCACCCGCGGACAGATTGACTGCTATCGCGGCCCGTAAGCCTTCGGAAACGGAACGTCGCCCATAACATTCCAGCGCCGGGGATCATCGGTGTGACCCCGAACGCAGGTTGATGGCTCGACCCCCCCGTCCCTGTGCCCACGTTGAACTCATGAGGCGGCCGGACGGTAGCTGTGCGGAACCGGTCTACGCCGTTTGAGCTCGTGCGCGCAGTTGCTCGGGCGAGAGGGGACAGAACCCGAGCCCGGGCGCGTACCAGTCCCATCCGCCGCGATCTCCTCCGAATGCCTCCGCGGCCGATTGAAGGTCAGGGAGGAGGTCTATGAGGTCGCCCAGTTGGCTGGGCGACGACGGGCTGTGGTACATGGGTCTGCTCCACAAGAGCGACGGTTCATCGTCTGCCTGGGGGTGCTAGGGCGACGATCTCGGTGACGCCATCCGCGGGCTGTGGAGGCTGCCACGTTTGACCACGGCGTCTCTGCCTTTCGCATCGTCACCAATCTCAGTCAGTGGGTGCTATCCCGACTACCGTCGTCGACGTGAGCAAGATGACAAACCGGATGCTCGCCGTGGTGTGGCTCGCCGGCATCGCGCTGCTTGTCCTCGGCCTACTTGTTGACCGCTTCGGCATCGTCCTCGTCGTTGCAGGATTCGTACTGGCCGCCCTCGCGAGCGTCACCTATCGGCTCCGTCGCCTGCGGGCCTTCAATGAGCGCGCCGCTAAGCGGCGCAACTTCTGACCTTTTGAGCCGGCCTACCAACCCGGCGCGCAAGGTGCCGTTGCCGGTCGTCCAGATCAGGGACGACCCTGTGTCTACGGAACGCTGCTCTGGCGAAGAGAACAACTCCCACCGGACTCCGATCACGATGGCTGTCCAGACGAGCGCAAGGTGGAACGCGTGTTGAACGATGTCACGTGGTGATGGTTCGCCATCTCTACGCGGCACGATCGGTACGGCCAACCATCGGCGGCATCGTGCGGGAATTGGTCGATCAGTCGCGCCCCATAATGCTCGGCAAGTTCGCAGCGAGGTGGGCCGGTCAACCCCGGATGGGTCCATGTTCAGATGGGGCGGCGACTCGATTCGGGGTGTCCTCCAACGCCGGCTGAGCGGCGCTGGCGCCAAGTCGAGGAGCGGCCTCGCGGGGGTATTCGCTGCCATGTGCGCGAACGGATCGCTCGTGTGCGTGATCGGCGCGCGACTCCGATGAGTTCTTGCCTTGAGTGGCGTCTCCAACTCCGACAACTGACGGAGCTGTTCGCGAGGAGCGTGACGAGGGGGCATGACATGCGGCGGATAGCCGGTACCCGATGAGGACACTGCACTTCGGCCTGCGTGTTGCCGATCGCGACCGGTCGCTGGCGTTCTACACCGCCGTCGGCTACGAGGTCGTCGGCCGCGTTCCCGACACGGCGTACGGCGAGTTGACGATGCTCAAACTCCCCGACGACGATTTCGTCATGATCGAACTCGTCCACGATCCACACCAGGACGTCATTGTGGGCAACGTGCTCAATCACTTTGTCATCCAGGTCGAGTCGATGGACACCACCATCGCCATGCTCGCGGCCCGCGGCATCGACGCAGAGGTACCCACGTCCCCGAATGGCTCGACCAATTTCTTGACGACGTGGATTGTTGACCCCGACGGCAACCGAATCGAGTTGGTCCAATGGCCCGCCGGTCACGCCGACGGCATCACGGCCGCGGACTGGGCGGACTGAGTCGGAACCACGACTGAGAATGGAGCAGTAATGTCTAGAGCAGTCCTGTACATGTCGATGTCACTTGACGGGTACATCGCCGGTCCCAACGACGAACCGGGCAACCCCGGCGGCGACGACTTCATGCGGCTCCACGAGTGGTATGGGTTTGCGTCGGACGCTGGGCCGACAGCCGAGACCCTCGACGCCTCGGGGATTGGCGCTCAATTTCTGGCAGAGATAAGGGAGACCGGCGCTGTTCTGTCCGGTCGCAATACCGTGGAACAGGTCGATCACTGGGGCGGTGACCACCACCGCGGCGTCCCAATCTTCGTCCCCAGCCACCGGCCACCCGGCCCGTCGGTCGCCAAGTATCCACTGGTGACCTACGTGACCGATGGGATCGCCAGCGCAATGGCACAGGCGAAGGCCGCCGCAGGTGAGAGCAATGTGCTGGTCCATGGCGCCTATACGGCACAGACAGCGCTCACCGCAGGTGTCCTCGACGAGTTGCAGATCCACCAGGTACCGGTGCTATTCGGTGGTGGGCGCCGCCTCTTCGAATTGTTGCCGGCGAGGGTTGAGTTGGAGATCGTGCGAGTGATCGACACCCCGGAGGCCACACACATCCGATATCGAATTGTCTCGTGACCATTACGTGTCCATACGCCCAAATGTTCGCCGTTCGACCGCCCTCGCGATTGCAAAGCATCTCAGATCAGTGCTCTGCTCCAGCACAGCCGTCGGGCGCGTAGGGCGGAATGTTCCGATCGCGCGCACTTCCCACAGCCACAGCGAGCTACGAAGAATCATCCGGTAACGCTCGTCCATGCGTCCCATAAGGGTGCCCCCCAACGCCGGGAGGGTGGGTGGTGGACACCCGCGGGCTGCCGGAAGCAAAGCACTGGGGCGCGAGACTCCTGACGCGGAGTCCCAGTCAGGGATCGCCCCGACGGCGTTCAGTCGGGAAGAAGCCAAAAGGATGCTCAGCGTGAGGATCGGCGTTTGCTCCGATGTGCACGGACGGCACGACCGGCTCCTGACTGTGCTCGGCGCCATGGCGGCGGCCGGGGTCGACGAGCGCTGGTGCCTCGGTGACCTGGCCGGAAGCGATCCGGTCACGCCTGAGCTGGTAGGAGCGGCCCGCCAACTCGACCTGCTCATCGCCGGGAACCACGACGCCTGGGCGCTCGGGCCGGACCGGGTCACCGTCCGCGGGCGCGACGTGTTCCGGTTGGCGAGCCGCGCGATGGCTAGCCGGCATGGCATCGACTGCTGGCACGGCTCGCCGCGCCACCCCCTGCTCGGGTTCCTCACCGAGGCGTCTGCCGCCCGGGTCCTGCCCGAGCGCCCCGCGGGCTCCCTCGGCCTCGTCGGCCATACCCATGAACCGGCGCTGTTCGCCTACGACGGCGCCACGACGCGTGCGCTACGTCCCGTCCCGGGTGAGTCCTACGACTGGCTCGGGACCGGCGCCTCCATGGCGAACCCGGGGGCGGTCTGCGGCAACCCGCGCGACGCTGCGAGCTGGTGGCTCATCGTCGACCTTGAGGCCCGCGTGCTGCGGTGGCAGCGCGAGGACCTCTAGCTCGAAGACGCTGCCACTGACGGCTTGCGTCGTCGACGCCGAAGGCCTCGGTGGGGTCCTGGAGCTGACCGTCGAGCTGGCCGTGACCGCTCGCTGCGAGTTTTGCCTTTCGTCACTCAGTGACAGGTGCCTCAGCGAGGTGGCCGCTAATCACGAGCGCCGCCGGTCCAACAGGGTTCGCCCTGATCGCCGGGTAAGGGTGGCCTTTGGAGATCTTCCTGCTCGGCGGTTACGTCCAGGAGGTTGCTGTTCGGACCCTTGGTTATCGGCGCTGTCGGGACCGCCCTATTTCCCGATCAGCCCGGTGGCCAGCAGTCCCGTGACCAGCCCGGCGACACCGACCAGGGCAGGGTAGAGGAGGCGGTACAGCAAGCGCGGTCGGGCCTCTAATAGGTCCCGCCACACAAATGGATGCAGGTTGGAGAAGAGACCGAAGCGGTGGAACCGCAGTTCCTCCCTGAAGTCGAGCAGAGCGTCCTCATCGTCGTCGCCCCGGCTGAGGGCGTCGTAATACCGGGAGGTTACTGTTTCCGCCGCCCGTGCATGCTTGAGCGCCTCCTCGTAGAGCCAACCGTGATAGCCGTCTAAGGCCAGGAACATCACCGCGACGAAAGCGGCCAGGGCCGACAGCTCCCAACGGCTCTGCTGAACGGCGAAGCCCACAAGGCCCAGCCAGATCGTCAATGCCAGACCGCGCAGCGTGGCCCCGGTCGCGACCACGCCTTTGATGAAATCATTCGTGTGCTCGTAGTCGAGCTCGACGAGGCGCAGCCGTTCGCGTTCGCTGTCGCTCACCACCGCATGGCTCCGATGGCCTGGTCGTAGGCGTTTCGGGCCTGAGCAATCCGAGCGGCCAGGTCCGAGTGGGACGCCTGCTCGGCCCACCGACCGGCCCGGTCGAGTAACCGGCGCATATACGTTTGGTGGAATCGGCGGTAGGTGATCTCGGCCGCGCCATACGACCCCTTGATGACGTCGAGATACATGTCGCAGAATTTCTCGAACAGTGCAACGAGTGCCCGCAACTCGGTGGAGGTCTCGGCGCCCTTCATCTCCTCGGCCAACCTCGACGCTGCGCGCTTCGACTCGGGATCGAACCCTGTGATTGGGCAGTCAAGTACGTGGGCAAACAGTTGATCGAAGAAACTCTCGCAGAACACGACGATGCCCGAGCTGACGGTGACCACTTCGAGCGGCGTGGGACTTCCCATCTGAATCTGCTGGGCGAACTCGTCAACGAAGTCGAACAGGGTGAGCTCAATGGGCGAGGACGTCGGCATGCACGCTCAGTTCGATCAGGCGGTGGATGGCGTCCCTCGCCGCAGCGACGGCGGTCGCGCAGTCCTCGAAACCGAACGGGAGGCCCGTCCGTTGCCGTCCGTGGACGAGTTGGGAAAAGGAGCGTAGCGATCCGACGGTGTCGATGTCCTGGTAGGCCTCGGGGACGAGGGTCTGCAAGCGTTCGAAGGCTCGATCCTGGTTGAACTCGAAGATGCCTCGCTCCGCGAGGAGGGCGAAAACCACGGTGCGCCCGATGCCGTAGAGGTGCGCCAGCGGGAAGAGGAAGCGCCCGCCGAACCGCTCCAAGTGGTCGAACGTCGCCAGGTTCAGCAGTTGCTGGCCCAGCTCATCCTTGGTGGAAAACGGGCTATGGACGTCGAGGGCGTTTTGTAGGTGGCCGTGGCGGTCGAACAGGATCTCCCCCTCCGTGCGGAGGTGGACGCCGAACCGGGACCATCGATTGAGATACTTGGCAAGGGAGTCAGGTGTGTGATAGCTGATGGAGATTCGGTCATGAAATGACCCGGAGAGCAGGCGCACCAACCGGCCAGCAGTGAGTTCGGGGTCGCTGCCGAGGACAAGAAGGTCGATGTCGCTGGCGTCGCGGTGATCATCGCGGGCGACCGACCCGAACAGGCAGACACCTTCAACGGCCTCCACCGACGCCGCCAGGTGAGCGCTGGCGCTCTCGGCAGCTTGGCGGAACGATAAAGGCATACGAGCGAAATGCTACCGGCGGCGGAGCCTGCGGGACGGAGAGACCGTGCTCTCCGAGTTGATCCGTCAGGCCTGTCTGCGCCCCGAACGTCGTTGGCCTTACCGAAGCGCGTCCCATAATGCTCAGCCCAGCTGTCAGCTATAGGTGTCCTCTACCGCCGGGAAGGCGCCACCTTGACGGGGACGTCTGGGTGGCCTGTATGCTGATTTGCATGCAGACGACGAGCATGCAGACGACGAGCGTGCGGATTGACGGCCATACCCACGAGGAGCTGAAGCGACTAGCAGAGGAGCTGGGAACAACAGTCGGTCGAACCGTCACCCTCGCTGTGCGCGCTCTGCGCCAGGACCGAGCCGGCGCGCAGCTCGCTCAGCCATTGCGCGGCTGACGAAACGGCGTGGCTCGATGCTGAACTCGGGTGACGTCGTTGATCTCGACCTCGGGCCGCCCGAGGGTCGCGGGGCCGGCTTTCGTCACCCAGCGGTGGTCGCCTCCGCCCAACGGATCCTCGATGCCGAGCCCTCGGTGCTATTCGTCGTTCCGCTGACTTCGACTCTGCGGGACTTCCACTCGGAAATCACCATCGAACCAGATGACCACAACGGTCTGGCCGCCCTGTCAGCAGCCCAATGTCAGCACCTACGGGCGGTATCGACGGGGCGAATCGCCTCGACTCGCGGCAACGTGGGAGTCGCCGTGCTTGCCCAGATCCGCGAGACGATCGCAGTCCTGCTCGACATCACGCTCTGATCCCTCAAACGTCCCCTACCGCTCACGAGAACCATCTCAGCATCGCGTACAAGCACGTCCCACAACGCCGGCGGCTCGACGGCGAGGTGTTTCCTGGATCTCGGGACTTGAGGAGGTTCCACCATTCCCTGATCGGGAACGCCGCTGCGGGCGAGTGCGGAAAGAAGTACCGATCAACGGTAGAGGATCGATTTTGAGGGTGCCGAGCTCTTCAGTGGAGGACATGGGTTGCGCGAGACCTGGCTCCCGTAGTGTGTTGCACGGTGTCACCATGGAGTGTGTGTCACCGCCGTCTGCGTCGAAGTCAAACTTCATGTTCGTCCGAGAGACGGAAGTAGTAGGGCCCGACGGAACGACCTACGTCATCCGATTGCGCAGGACTGGCATCAAGCCCTTCCGAGGTGACAACGTTTTTCGCGGCGTTCAGCTGGTGATCTACTTTCTACAACGGCGACGAGATTGGACGGTCGAGGTGGGCATCGGGCGTATTTATGAGTTGACCACCACGTCTCGGATGATGTTTCACGAAGATTGTCCGAGCCGAGATTCGGCCGCTGACCTGGCCGAGAATCTGCTCAGAGCGTTGAAGGCCGGGCGGCCCTTGCCGGAGTAGCGTTATTCGGGCAATCGCTACGCCGTAGGGTCGAGAAGTGCGATCGCTGCGGGAAGAGCATCGGGTTGGTATTCACTACTTGGAAGCTGCGACGACGCTTCTGCGGCGGGTACGCAGCGCTCACCCCACCAAGGGGTTGTACGAAGCCGCCGACCTGCACTGGTGGTGGCGTATCGCGCGCTCAACGGACCATCGCCCCCAGCTCTTCTGGTTCGATCACCTGGGTCGCCCGGAAGCTGCAGTGATCGCAACCGATTGGAGCGATCGGATCGCTCTCGACCCGATCGTCATGCCCGACGCAACCCCCGATTGGGTTGCACATGTCATCGATCGCGGGCTTGCTCACGCCAGTGATTCCGGGTTTGGAACCGTCGAACTCGAGGTCGACCGCGCCGACGATGTGATGCGTGACCTGTTGGCTGGCCACGGCTTTGCGATCAAAGAAGACGGTTTGGTCGAGACCTGGCTTCGTGCAGACGCCCGGCCAGAGATCAGCCCACTACACGAGGACTACCGGTTATCCAATCGCCACGACGCCATGCTGCGTCGGCATCACCTGATCAAACGGAGCGGTCCCGACGTCGAGACGCGCCTTCGACAAACCTCGATGTACCGCCCCGGCCTCGATCTGCTCATTCTCGATCGCGACGACAACAACGCAGCATACGGTCTGTTCTGGTACGACCCCGAGACTGCCACTGGTCTCGTCGAACCCATGCGCACCGAAGACGATCACCAGCGACGAGGGCTTGCCCGCCACGTGCTAACCACCGGGATCGACCTGCTTGCCGAGGCCGGCGCCGTGCGCATCAAGATCTGCTTCAGAGCGGACAACCCGGCCGCACAGGGCCTCTACCTCAGCGTCGGCTTCGAACCCGTCAAGCAGACCGATGTGCTCTCCCGCCGAGCTAGCGCCCGAGCTTCGTAGGCGACGCAGCCAGCGCCCTACTGCCCGATTGACCGTGGCCAGCTCGCCGACCGCCAGCGGACACAAAGGACTACGCATTTGACGGCGGTTGTGGCTTGATAGGGATGGATGCCACGCGACGTAAGTCACGACGGATCGTTCGAGGAGTGGTACCGGGCCGAGCACCCTCGGGTCCTTGGCCTACTCGTTGTCGTCTCGGGAAACCGCGATACCGGCCTTGAGGCTACGGCCGAGGCGTTCACGCGCGCACTCGAACGATGGGACCGGGTGCGGGAAATGGATTCCCCAGCCGCCTGGACATATCGAGTCGGTGTGAACATTGTGCGTCGTCGCTTGTGGCGCGCCGCGTTCGAGGGCAGCCACCGCCTTGTCGGGTCCGATACTGCGCCGTCCATAGAACTCGACGCCGACGTCTGGGCCGCGGTGCGCCGGCTACCTACCCGGCAGCGCACCGCCATCGCCTTGCGCTACGTGTGCGATCTGACCAACGGGGAGATCGCGGCGGCCATGGGCGTGGCAGTGGGCACGGTTTCAGCGACCATGACCTCGGCCCACCGGCGGTTGGCGGCCCACATGGAACATCCACCCCTCTGTCCGTAGGTCTCCGGAGGTGTCCGTTGATTGACCAGCTGGAAACGCTGCGCCGCCTGACCGAGCACCCCCCATCGGCCCCCGAACCGATCGCAGAGCTATGGCGACGCGTCGAGGCCCGGCGCAGCCGACGAACCCGCCGGCGAGTGGCGGTGGGCTCGGCGGTCGCGGTCGTCCTCGTGGCGGTGATCTTCCCTCTCCTCAGCCGATCCGGGGCGCGCCGCGTCAGCGTGGACGCCGGCCCCACGCCCACGACGGGAAAGTCAACCGGCCATGGCGTCCCCTACGGCACCCGGCTGGACTACTCGATACCGGCGGGGTGGCAGACGTTGTTCGACAACGACGACCGTCTGGTTGTGGCCACCCAGGCCCTGTCCACCAGCGACCAGGCCTTGGCCCTGTTGGCACGCAGCGATGTGGCCTTCGAGACCTTCCCGTCCGCTGCAGTCGTCGTCGTCGTCGGCTTCGACCCGATCACTGCGAAGTACGGGACGGGTCCCGACGGCAAAACAATCGACCCAGGCCCGCAAAACGACCTGGGTTCCGAGCAGATCCTGGCCGGCGGGGTCCGGGCTCGCCACGGCGATATTCCCTACTCGATCCTGCGTATTGCGTCCTATGCCGGTCCCGCGGCACCCTCGGCCCGCCTCCAAGAAGCCCGGGCCATCGCCCAGGACATCCGTCTCATTCCCACCGGTGACCCCTCAGTGCCGGGACCGCCACCGCCTAGCGGAAGCACCATCGGGTTCCCGACAGGGCCGCTACCGGTTCCCGACAATGGCTTACCCGTGGTCGCGACCGTTCCCGTGAGCGGACTGAGCGTCACCCTACGAGCTCAGCATGACTGCGCCTACTTGCGCCTATCGACCGCCCAGCAATCCTTCGCCGGGGCATGCGCGACCCGCCCGAGCGGATCAACCCTTACCCTCGCCGGAAACGCCGACCCCATCGAGGGATCGCCGCCTCTCCCGGGAACCAACGTCGCCCCAAGATCGTCCACCGCGGTCATCTTTCGAGCGGGACCGGGGGTAGAGGCCGTCACGGCGCACTTCGCCGAAGGGGGCACAGTGACGGCCGTAATGACTGCCGACGGTTGGGGCGTCGCAGCCGGTGAGGGACGCATCTTCGAACTCACGGGCGTGAACGCCGACAGCAAGCCACTCCCCCAGGTCATCGTCCCCTAAGAACCGAGCGTAAGGCTGGCTCAGACGAGCAGTATTCGCGACATCGCCCGAGAATCGAGATGCCCGAATACCTCGTCTGGGCGAAGCCGCGCTGCCGAACGCGGTGCGGTGCGGCGGGGACACCCTGACTGGCGGAGGTGGCGACGGCATTCCTCTTAGGCTGTTCTTGTGCTAATCGCCGAGGAGTTCGTCGTGTTGGCCCTCGACCCGGACGGGACGGTGGCCCGAAGCCAGTCGGCGGCGGCGGTGGGGGTGACTGGCGCTCTTGTGGCCGAACTGGTCCACGATGGTCACCTCACCTTGGACGAGGGCCGGATCCACCTCACCGGGACCAACCCGACGCATCGGCTTCTGGTCCAAGCGCTCGAAGGCGTGAAGCCCTACGAAGGCAAGAAGCTGAAGGCCACACTCGGGTCGATCAAGCACGCAGGTTGGAGCGAGGTGGTGGACTTCATGATCGATGCCGGTGTCCTCAGTCGCGACAAGCAGGCTTTTCGGGCCACCCGCCACCCCTTCCTCGACCTGCGCGCCCAGGATCTACTGGTAGGCGAAGTGCGCCGCGCTGCAGTGGGTGACGGCCCCATTGATCGGCGCATGGCGACGTTGCTGGCGCTGGCCGGCATCTGCCAGATGCTTGAGGTGGTGGCACCTCCTCGTGGAGAACGAAAAAAGGCGAAGCAACGCATCAAGGAGGCGACCGAGCAGGTCCCCGTCGCGGCGGCCGTCAAGTACGCCATCGACTCCCTGGCTGTCGTCGTGGTGGGCTAAGGGTGGTGGGCTAAGGATTGAGGGCTCGCTTTCTGCTGTACGGGCCCCGGTAGTCCTCTCCGACCGCGAGCAGGATGTCACTGTTCATTGCGCCACCGGCGCGACGCCTCGGTGGCCACGATTTGTTCCTTCGGCCCGGATCGCGTTGCGGGAACGGCCGCGCAGCCCGTACCGCATCGTCACGCACGGTTCCAAGATGGGTGGGTGCGGTCACCCTGACTCCTCCTCAGAGCTTTCGTGTCGAATTCCCGGCGAGGATGTCGAGAATTCGGGGCCTGCTCCGTCCCAGGAGTGAATCCCGCCGGCAGGACCGGCGTCACAAAGGAGATCAGTATGGCCAAATACCTGTTGCTGAAGCATTACCGAGGCGCGCCGGCACCAGTGAACGGTGTCCCGATGGACCAGTGGAGCCCCGAAGAGGTCGAGGCGCACATCCGCTACATGAACGACTTCGCATCGCAGCTCGAGGGCAGCGGTGAGTTCATCGACGGACAGGCGCTGTCCCCCGACGGCATGTGGGTCCGCTACGACGGCGAGGGGCGCCCGCCGGTGACCGACGGGCCGTTCGCCGAAACGAAGGACTTGATCGCAGGGTGGATGGTGATCGACGTCGACAGCTACGAGCGAGCGATCGAACTCGCCGGTGAACTGTCGGCAGCGCCGGGAGCCGGCGGCGAACCGATCCACGAATGGCTGGAAGTCCGACCCTTCCTGACCGCGCCGCCCAACTTCACCCACTGACCGTGGACGACGTCGGGCTCCGCGAGCTCGTCCCACGGGTCCTGAGTGTCCTCGTCCGTCGCGGAGCAGACTTCGCGACAGCCGAGGACGCCGTGCAAGAGGCGCTCATCCGGGCGCTCTCCTCGTGGGGCGATGAGTTGCCCGCCGACCCCACGGGTTGGCTCATCACGGTCGCGTGGCGAGCTTTCCTCGACATGACGCGGTCAGAGGAGGCGCGTCGGGACCGGGAGGTCCGGTTCGACACCGAGCCACCAGCTGGTGCGATCCCGAGCGCCGACGACACGCTGCGCGTCTACTTCCTGTGCGCGCACCCCGATCTGACGTCGTCGTCGGCGGTGGCGTTGACCCTTCGAGCCGTGGGTGGCCTCACCACGCGCCAGATCGCGCAGGCATACCTCGTCCCCGAAGCCACGATGGCACAGCGCATCAGCCGCGCCAAGCGCACGGTCAGTCGGGCCGGGGTCGATCCTCCCGGCGAAGTGTGCACGGTGATGCGTGTGCTCTACCTCGTCTTCAACGAGGGCTATTCCGGCGACGTCGACCTCGCGGCCGAGGCGATCCGGCTGACCCGGCAGCTGGCGGCTTTGGTGGACGACGCCGAGGTCTACGGGTTGCTCGCCCTGATGCTCCTCCACCATGCCCGCCGCCGCAGCCGCCTCCGACCAGATGGAAGCATCGTGCCGCTCGCCGATCAGGACCGCAGCCAGTGGGACACCGGGCTCATCGCCGAGGGAATCGGCATCGCACAGGTGGCGCTCGCGCGCGATCAGCTCGGCGAATACCAGGCGCAAGCGGCTATCGCGGCGCTGCATGCCGATGCGGCGCGCGTCGAGGAGACCGACTGGGTCCAGATCGTGGAGTGGTACGACGAGCTCCTCCGCTTCGCCGACACGCCGATCGTCCGGCTCAACCGTGCTGTCGCCGTCGGCGAGGCCGACGGCGCGCCTGCAGGACTGGCGGCACTGGCCGAGGTCGATGAACACGTCCCGCGGCGCGAAGCGGTCGCCGCGTACCTCCACGAGAAGAACGGCGATCTCGAGCTCGCAGCCCGCCTGTATGCCAACGCAGCACGCAACGCACCAAACCTCGCGGAACGCGACCATCAGATGCGTCAGGCAGCGCGGCTCAACCAGCACCTGCAACAGCACAGATGACCCCGGCGCGCCTTGCGGACGGTTGACGTTCTATGGTTGGTCCGGGTCCGGGAGTGGCTTCTCCGAAGAGTCGGCGATCGGGGTGTGAGCCGGCCGCGCTGGAACAAGAGTCGTTCCCCGTTTGCCCTCCCGGGCCCGTTCTGCCCTTCGCTGCAACTCGTTGGACGTCGGCGAGGAGGCGGGCCTTGACTTGAGCAAATGCCAGTGATGTGATTCGAGGCCTGTGCAGTCATCCGATGCTGGCGCCAGGAGGCGTTGATGAGTGAGACGACGATGACCAAGGCCCTGGTCTTCACACTCCTGCGGCACGCCGAGGACTTCCCCTGGAGGATGCAGGACATCGGGCTGATGGGGCTGCGCCTGGACGAGCGGCGGGAGTACCGCCTTCACATTTGGAACCCGAGCCTGAACACAACCGACCCGCCCATCCACGACCACCCCTACGACTTCACCTCGGCGATCATCGTGGGCGAGCTGACCAACACCCGCTTCGTCGAGAACGCGGCGGGCGACGAACACATCCGCTTTCGATACTCGCCGCCCGACGAGGAGCAGCGGCGATCGGACACGGTGAGATTGTCCGCGGCGGCTGAAACCCTCGGTGAGGGCGACGAGTACCGTCAGCTCGCCCATGAGCTCCACACGAGCTGGCAACAGCCCGGGACGGTGACCCTCATTCGGTGCTCATGGGGCGTGGCACGTGAACTCACGGTCTGCCTGCGCGACGAAGCCTCCTGGCGCTCGGGACAAGCTCGTGACGCGACCCGCGAGGAGATTAAATCGATAACTGCGAAGGCTCTGGAGTGGTTCTAGAGGCCCCGCCTGTCGCCCGCCACATTGCCACCGTGATCCTCCCCAAAAACCGCGACCCCCGCTTCATTACCATCCGCCGCGGGGGGACGCTTACGGACTGCGACCATCGGCTCCTGGCTTTGTGGGCGGCCACGTGCGCGGAGCACGTTCTGCATCTCTTCGAGTCGGTGCAGCCCTCTGACCGGCGGCCGCGCCAGGCGATTCAGCAGATTCGGGCATGGGCGGGCGGCGAGACCACGATGTCTCAGTCCCGAGCGGCGGGTGGCCATGCCATGGCTGCGGCAAGAGCGTTGAGCGGAGCCGCTCGCCACGCCGCATATGCCGCCGGCCAGGCGGCCGTGGTGGCGCATGTCGCGGCACACGAACTTGGTGCTGCGGCCTACGCGATCAAGGCCGTGCGTGCGGCGGCCCCCGGACGCGATGGTGAGAGCGCCGGCCGGCTCGAGTGCCGCTGGCAGCGCGAACAGCTCCCGGATGGGATTCGCAAGCTCGTCCTAGACGATCAGCGGTTGCGAAACGAGATCTGCTGGTCGGTCTTCGACTGTTGACGGCCGTGGCGGCGTGTCTGCACCGCCCGGACTACCGACGGACCTAATGCCGCTGGCCGGATCGCCGCCGGCGGCGCCGGGCGCCCGGTGCGGTCACCAACGCCAGGCATAACAGCAGGGCGAGCGCCCCGACCGCGGCGAGTGGCCACAAGGTTTTGGGCGTCGAGTGGGAGCCAACGACGGCAGAGGCGACCGGAACCTGGGCGGCCGACGGTGCGGGCGGGGGGAGGGAGCGGGCGGGGGAGACTGCGGCTGTCGGATCGAGAGCCCCAAGGTTGACCGCAGGCAGCCGGTCGACACCTCCTTCGGCGGCGACAGGTATGGCGAACCCCTTGTCCAGCAGCGCCTTGGCCGCGGCCGTCGGGTTGTCGCTGTGCAGGACGACGGCCAGCATGGTTCGCCCCCCAACCCGGGCGGCCGCCATGACGCAGGCGCCGGCCCGCTTGGTGTAACCGGTCTTCACGCCGATGGCGCCCGCATAGGTCGTGAGGAAGAACTTGTTGTGATTGGTGAGGCGATGATGCACGTTGTCCGGCCCGTCGAAGTAGTACACCGGCGTGGCCACGATCGACGCCAGGGATGGGACGGCCAGCAGCGCCCGGCCCGCCATGGCCAGGTCTCGGGCACTGACCAGGTTGCCGCCGTCGACGCCGTCGGGCCCGTCCAACCCCGCCGGATCTTGAAGGACCGGGTTGTCGGTCATGCCAAGGGCCAACGCCGTCTTGGCGAAGATGGGCTGGAATCCTTCGAGGGTCCCTCCCAACCGTTCGGCCAACGCCACCGCGGCATCGTTGGCCGACGACAGCAGCAGCGCCCGCAGCATCTCGTCGGCGGTCCAGACCGCGCCAGATTTGAGCATCAGTTTGTCGGCCGGCGCCGCGGCCGCCCGGTCGCTGATCGAGATGGGTGCGTCGGGGCGCAGGTTGCTGGCGGCCAGAGCGGTGACGACCTTGGTCAGGCTGGCGGGAGGCAGTGGGACCCGGTCGTTGCCGGCGTCGAGCACGTTGCCGGTGTCGGCGTCGACGAGGATCCACGCCTTCGGCGGTGGCAACGGCACCGTGGTCGTCGTGGTCCCCGATGCCGTGGCGGCGCCGGCGGTGGTGGCACCCAGCGGCGCCGGTGCCAGCCAAAGCCCGGCTGCCGAGGCCATGACCACGGCGGCCAGCAGCGACGAAGGGAGTCCGCAGGCGCGTCTCAAGATCCCGTGACCGTAGTCAACGGCCGTCGCCGTGGTTGGTACCCCCCGCCCGATCCGAGGGTGCTGGAGGCCGGTACGAGGCGCTGTCGGGCTAGCGTCGCTCGCCGTGGAGGCCACGCTCGCGTTCGAACCGGCGACGGTTCTGAAGGACCTGCGAGCGACCCGCAGGCGCCGGCGCATCGCCGACTTCGACCCCTTCGAAGCGCTGTATCGCGCCTACCTGACGGGAATCACGCTGTCGATCGGCGTCCTCCTGCTCTCCGGTGCGACCGGCGACACCAAGGTAACGGGCGCCGACCTGGCTGCCATCAAGACCGATGGCGGCGCCTGGGTCGGACTGGCGATCGCCCTCGCCTTCGCAATCGGACTGCGCTCGGGTGGGCGGGGCGGCCCCCTCGTGGTCGAGGCGGCTGATGTCCGCCACGTGCTGCTGGCGCCGGTGGACCGGTCGGTGGCGCTACGCGGACCGGCCATCCGTCAACTGCGCTTCTTGTTGCTCGCCGGGGCGACGACGGGCGGCATCGCGGGGCTACTGGCTCTTCGGCGACTGCCGGGGCCTCCTGCGGGATGGGTCGCCTCCGGCGCCGCCGCCGGCGTGCTCGCGGTCGCGGCCGCTTTCGGCCTGGCGTTGATCGTGTCCGGGTGTCGCCTCGGGCGCTGGGTCGGCGGCCTGCTGGCCATCCTGGTGCTCGCCTGGTCGTACTCCGACGTGGCGGGCCACCGCGTCACGTCACCCGCCACCCTCCTCGGGCGCCTGGCTCTGTGGCCCCTCTCGGTGCACCCCGTCGACCTGGTCGCGGCGGTCGCGGCGTTGGTCGCGCTGGTGGCCGGGTTGCTGCTCGTCGGGGGCACCTCACTCGAAGCGTCGGAACGCCGGGCCGGGCTGGTGGGCCAGATCCGCTTCGCGGCCACGTTGCAGGATCTTCGGACCGTCATCGTGCTGCGTCGCCAACTGGCCCAGGAGCTACCACGCCAGCAGCCGTGGCTGCGGCTGCCCCGGGCCATCCCGAGATCGTGGCTCGCCAGTGAGACCCTGACCCACGCCGCTCACGGCACCCACGCCGCTCACGGCACCCACACCGCCCAAACCGCCCACGGAGATCGTCAGGACGACCCCGGCGGACTCAACACCTCACGCCCGGGCCGGGACCCGGGCCGGGGCCCGGGCCGGGGGCGGCTTCGCACCCGCCACCTCCCGGTGTGGCGGCGGGGATGGCACGGCATCTTGCGCTGGCCGGCGCTGCGGTTGGGGCGCGTCGCGGTCCTCGGCGCGGTCGCCGGTCTCTGCCTGGTCGGCGTCTGGAACGGCACCACGCCGTTGATCGTCGTGGCCGGCCTGGCCCTGTACCTCGCGGCGCTCGACGCCACCGAACCGGTGGCGCAGGAGGTCGACCACCCCGATCGGGCGGCGAGCTACGACACGCCCGCAGGGGAGCTCCACCTGCGCCAGCTCGGGCCGCCCGCGGCGCTCATGGTCCTCGTCGGGCTGGTCGGCATCGCCGCCGCGGCTGCGGTCACCGGAGGTTCGACGACGACCTGGCAACTGGGCGCCATCGTCGTACTGCCCGCCGCGGTGTGTGCCTTGGGCGCGGGCGCCATGAGTGTGATCAAAGGCCCGCCTCCGGCCCTCAGCTCGCAGGCCGTGATCATCCCCGAGGCGGCCGGCGCCCGGGCCGTGGGCCGGTTGCTCTGGCCACCGATCATGTCGGTGCTCGGGGTCGTCCCCGTAGTGGCCGCTCGCAACGCCGCCATTCATGGCCAACCGGTCCTCCCAGCCGCCGCCAGCCTCGACCAGCTGGTCGGAGTGGTCGCCCTACTCGGCCTGGCGTGGGTGCGCTACCAGGAGGACGCCCACCGTTGGTGGGACAGCCAGGTCGCGGAAGCCAAGACCGCCAGCGGCCGAAGCAGGACCCCGTGACCAGGGCGGAGCGGCTTGCGGTCCCTCCTCCGGTAACTTTGGCGCCGCCCATGCCCGATCCCACAGAACCGATCACGGTGCTCTCGACGACCGGGCTCCGCAAGTCCTATGGCGACCTGGTGGCCCTGGAGCCACTGGATCTGTCCGTGCCCGAAGGCCAACGGCTGGTTCTCGTCGGCCACAACGGCTCCGGCAAGACCACGCTGCTGCGGATCGCGGCGGGACTGCTGGAGCCATCCGACGGCGAAGTCTCGATCATCGGTTCCCCGGCCGGGTCGCTGGAGGCACGGGCCGCGGTCTCGTACCTGCCCGACAACCCGGTGCTGTACGACGACCTTTCGGTGCTGGAACACATCGAGTACGTGTGCCGACTCCACGAGGCCGAGGACTGGCAAAGCCGGGCCGTCGGGCTGCTCGACGCACTGGCGCTCACCGAACGGGCCGACGACCTGCCCTCGCGTTTCAGCCGCGGGTTGCGCCAGAAGACCGCCATCCTCCTCGGGCTGATCCGTCCCTTCGCGCTGTTGCTCATCGACGAACCGTTCGTCGGTCTCGACCCGCCCGGTCGGGCGGCGCTGATCGAGCTGCTCGACGACGCCAACGACTCGGGGGCCACCGTCGTCGTGGCCACCCACCAGATGGATTTCGTCAGCCGAGCCGAGCGCTGTGTCGCCCTCCGCGACGGCGCGGTCATCTTCGACGGACCGCCCGGCCAGGTGGACGTCAACACCCTGGCCGGTTGACCCAGGGGCTCGTCGCGGCTTAGGAGGCCGCGGCGACGGGTAGATCTGGGTCCGACCGGCGGCTGCTTGCTGGCGTCGAACAGTGGGAAAAGGAGGACCCGCGATGGCTGAGGTTGGTTGCTTCCTGTCGAGCGAGGAACATGGCCCGGGGTTTCTCCTCGCCACCGCGCGTCAAGCCGAACAGGCCGGCTTCCACTCGGTACTGATCTCGGATCACTTCCACCCATGGACCAACCGCCAGGGTGAGAGTCCGTTCGTCTGGTCGGTCATCGGTGCGATTGCCGCGGCCACCGAACTACGGGTAACAACCGGTGTTACCTGCCCCACGGTCCGCACCCATCCGGTGGTCATCGCCCAGGCCGCCGCCACCTCGCAGCTCCTGCTCGGGGGCCGGTTCTCCTTCGGGGTCGGCAGCGGCGAAGCGCTCAACGAGCACATCACCGGCAGCCGCTGGCCGCCCACCGACGTACGGCTGGACATGCTGGAGGAGGCCGTGGGGGTCATTCGTGAGTTGTGGAAGGGCGGGATGGTCAATCACCACGGGCAGCACTACACCGTGGAAAACGCCCAGATCTTCTCCTTGCCCGAGCGACCCCCACCGATCCTCATCTCCGGGTTCGGCCCGAAGGCCGTGGCATTGGCGGCGCGCATCGGCGACGGGTTTGTGAACACCGCGCCCGACGCTGACGCCCTTCGGTCCTTCGACGACAACGGTGGCCGAGGCGTCAAGGTCGCCGCCATGAAGGTGTGCTGGGACCGCGACGAGGCGGCGGCCCGCAAGTTGGCCTTCGATCTCTGGCCGACCACCGGGGTGCCCGGGGAGCTGAGCCAAGAACTGCCGACTCCGGCTCACTTCGAGCAGGCGTCGTCGATCGTCACCGAGGACATGGTGGCCGACAAGATCGTGTGCGGCCCTGACCCGGAACGACACGCCGAGATGATCACCCGTTACCTCGATGCGGGCTATGACGAGGTGTATGTCAGCCAGGTGGGTGACGATCAGGCCGGCTACTTCGAGTTCTACAACCGGGAGCTCAAGCCCCGCCTCGGCCTCTGAGACGAAATGATCGAAATCGGGTACACCTTGATGTGCGAGCAGGCCGGCCCGAAGCAGCTGGTCGCCGACGCAATGACGGCCGAGGAGGCCGGCTTTCCATTCGCCGTCATCAGTGACCACTACTTTCCGTGGCTGGACGAGCAGGGCCACTCGCCCTATGCGTGGAGCGTTCTCGGCGCGATCGCCCAGGTCACCGAGCGAATCGAGCTCATGACGTACGTGACCTGTCCCATCAAGCGCTACCACCCCGCAGTCGTGGCTCAGAAAGCGGCGACCGTCCAGATGCTCTCCGACGGCCGCTTCAGCCTCGGCCTCGGGGCGGGTGAGAACCTCAACGAGCACGTCACGGGCGACGGCTGGCCGCCCGTAAACGTCCGCCACGAACGCCTGTCGGAGGCGGTCGACATCATCCGGCCCCTTCTCGACGGTGACACGGTCAACTATCGGGGCCACCATTACCACGTGGATTCGGCCAAGATCTGGGACCGTCACGAGACGCCGGTTCCCATCGGAATAGCGGTCTCGGGACCCCAGTCCTGCCAGCTGGCCGGACGCCAGGCAGACTTCATGATCGCAGTGGAGCCCGACCCAGGACTGGGAGAGCTGTTCGACGAGCATGGTGGGGAGGGCAGACCGCGGGTCGGGCAGTTGCCGGTGTGTTACGACCCCGATCGCGAGGCCGCGATCCAGCGAGCCCATTCCCAGTTCCGCTGGTTCGGGGGCGGCTGGAAGGTCAACGCCGAGTTGCCCGGCCCGGCCGCCTTCGCCGCCGCGTCGCAGTTCGTGCGACCCGACGATGTTGCCGAGTCCATTCCGTGCGGGTCGGACGTAGGCGACTTCGTCGATGGCGTCCGGCCTTTTGTGGATGCGGGGTTCACCCACCTGGCGCTGGTCCAGATTGGTGCCGAGTCGCAGTCGGCGTTCATCGACTGGGCGGCCCGGGAGTTGCTCCCCGCCTTGGCGACCTTGTAGCAGGCAAATAGGCCAGTGGATGGCCACTATCGGGGCGTACCGTCGCGGCATGGACACCTTCAGCATCGAACCCCAAGGGCCATTCAGCCTGGAGGAAGCAGCAATGTTCGGCTTCGGGCAGCGCTCCGACGCCGCCTACGACGGGACCATGCGCCTGGCGTTCTGCCTCGACGGCTACCAGCGACAGGCGGCCGTCGCCCTCACGCAGACGGCCGGAGGCGTGGTGCACGGAACCATCTCGGGTATCTCAGGACTCGGGCGCGAGACGACACGAGACCGGGAGATCGTCGTCGCCCAGGTCGCCCGGGTCTTGTCCATCGACCACGACGCCACCGGCTACCAGGCAATCGGCGATCACGACCCGGTCATCGCCCGGCTGCTCGAAGCGGCGCCGGGCCTGCGCCCACCGCTGTTCCATTCGCCCTACGAGGCAGCCCTCTGGGCGGTCATCTCGATGCGCCGACCACGGCAGACCGCCGAGCGGTGGCGGGCCCGTCTCGCCCAGGCCGCGGGCGCCCGCTTCGACGTGGCCGGGCACGAGATGTGGGCGGTGCCCACCCCCGCCCGCGTCATCGAACTCGGTGCGTCCGAAGTGGCGGCCGCAACGGGCGTCGACGAGACCCGGGCGCAGCGGATCGTCGATGTGGCCGTGGCCGCCGAGTCCGGCAAGCTCGACGCCGCCACCCTTGCCGCTGCGGACGCGGACCGGGCCCGAGCGGACCTGCGAACGATTCCTGGAATCGGCCCGTTCTACGCCGACCTCATCGTGGTCCGAGCCACCGGTGTCACCGATGTGCTCCCGCTCAACGAACCCCAACTGTGCGCCCTGGTGGGCCAGCTCTACGGATTCCCTGGCCCGGCCACCCCCAAAGAAGTGGAACGGGTGGCCGAAGCCTGGCGACCCTGGCGAACCTGGGTCGCAGTGCTCGTCCGTGCGGCCGGTCCGAGAGTCCTCAGCTCGGAACCTGCGCACCGCTAGTTCGCCCGTAGACCGGGCTGCACCCGAGTCGGGGCCATCATTCACCTTTTGTCCATTTCGAAGTAACGCCTGGGTCAGATGGCTTCGTTACCGTCCGCGACGGTCTTATTGGATCGCCGGATCGGGAGGAGCAGCCTCATGTTCAGGAACCTGCGCCAGCCAGTCGTGGGCATCGTGGTCGCGACCTTCGGACTGGCGGCTCTGGTCGTCCCTGCAACCGCCGGCGTCCGCACCGTCGGCGCCGTCGGGGGCGCGGCGGCGGCCACCGTCACACCGATCAAACATCTCGTGGTCCTGTTTCAGGAGAACCGATCCTTCGACCACTACTTCGGGACCTATCCGGTGGCGGCCAACCCGCCCGGCGAACCCCGCTTCGTCGGGAGAAGGGACACGCCATCGGTCAACGGGCTCGCGACCCCGTTGCTGGCGCCGAACAATCCCAACAGCGTGCAGCCCTTCCGGCTCGACCGGTCGCAAATCCAGACACCGTCGCAGGATCATGCCTACGGCGACGAACAGCTGGCATTCGATGGTGGTCTGATGGACCACTTCGTCGAGGCGACCGGACGGGGAACCGGACCGGCCGACCAGGGTTCGGTGCCCGGCGGCGAGGTGATGGGGTACTTCGACGGCAACACCGTCACGGGCCTGTGGAACTACGCCCAGAACTTCGCGCTGAACGACAACTTCTACAACACCACCTTCGGGCCATCCACGCCGGGGGCGTTGAACCTGGTGGCGGGACAAACCCATGGTGCGGTCGACGCCGCCAGCGCGGGCGAGATCGCCAACAACACGATCATCGGCGATCCGCAGCCGACCGGCGACCTGTGCGACACGCGCGACCGGACGCAGATGCAGCCAAACGTTCCCAACGTGGGCAACGCCTTGAACACCAAGCACCTCACCTGGGGCTGGTTCAGCGGCGGTTTCCGGGACTGTGCCCAGAGCCACGCCAACAAGGCCGGCGTCGTGAGCAAGGACTACATCCCCCACCACGAGCCGTTCCAGTACTTCCCGTCCACCGCCAATCCGGAGCACACGCCGCCCGCCTCGGTCGCCGAGATCGGCAACGACGGCGCCGCCAACCACCAGTACGACCTGACCGACTTCTGGGCCTCGATCGGCAGCGGCGCGATGCCAGCCGTGAGCTTCCTCAAGGCGGCGGCGTATCAGGACGGCCACGCCGGCTATTCCGATCCGCTCGACGAGCAGGAGTTCGTCGTCGACACCATCAACCGCCTCGAGCGAACGAAGTTCTGGAAGGACACCGCAGTCGTGATCACCTACGACGACTCCGACGGCTGGTACGACCACCAGATGGGCCCGATCGTCAACCAATCGCAGGATCCCACCAACGACCGCTTGAACGGCACGACGTGCGGTAGCCGCGCCGACAAGGTCGCGGGCGGCTACCAGGACCGCTGCGGCTACGGGCCTCGGGTGCCCCTGCTGGTGATCTCTCCTTTTGCCAAGGCCAACTTCGTCGACCACAGCACGACCGATCAGTCGTCGGTCACGAGGTTCATCGAGGACAACTGGCAGCTCGGCCGGCTGGGCAACTTCTCGTTCGACTCAAAGGCGGGATCGATCGCGAACATGTTCAACTTCAATCAAACCCCCGGACGCCCTCCGGCCAAATTGTTCCTCGACCCCGCCACGGGAACGCCGCAGTAAACAGTTGGCAGGTGCTGCGGCGACGCCCCCCAGACGAGCCCCGCGCCTTTTTGAACCCATCAGTCAGGGCACAGTTTCGGGTCGCCTCCTATCGGCGATGCTGGTGCCCGATGACGGCCGCCGCCCCTGACCGACGCCCGGCGGGCGTGGCGGGCTGAGGCCGGGGGAGCGCCGATGACGAACGACCCCGATCGCTTCGGCGAGCGACTACCGATCGACCCTGACCTGGCCCCGACCGAGCCGGCCGAGCCGGTCCGCACGAGTCGAGCCCACTCCTCGGCGCCCACGCCCCGGGCGACTCCTACCCGGCGGGCGGAGCCGTCGGTGCTGGCGGCCATCGCGCTGGGCGCCTGCCTCGGCGCGCCCGCCCGCTACGGGGTGGCGCAGGTCGTCCACGTGGCCAAGGACAGCTTTCCGTGGGCCACCTTCTGGACGAACATCTCCGGCAGCTTCCTCCTCGGGCTGATCCTGGCGGTGCTCGTGGCCCGCTTCCCGCCCACCACATACCTGCGGCCGTTCGTGGCCACCGGGTTTCTCGGTGCCTACACCACCTATTCCACCTTCGCGGTGGAAACCGACCTGTTGATCAAGAACGGCCACGCCCCGATCGCGCTGGCCTACGCCGCGGCCAGCCTCATCGCAGGATTCGTGGCCGTATGGGTCGGGATCTGGGCCGCCCGCAGCGTCGCGCGATGAGCCCACTCGCCTGGCTCGCCTTCGTGGCCGCAGCCGCAATCGGCGCCCCGCTGCGCTACGTCGTCGACGGCTACGTGAGCGACCGGGTCGAAGGCGCCTTTCCGTGGGGCACGTTCGTCGTCAACGCCAGTGGCTCCTTGCTGCTCGGCGTCCTCACCGGCCTCGCCCTCTACCACGCCTTCCCCACCACCCCGAGGGTCATCCTCGGAACGGGGTTCTGCGGTGCCTACACCACCTTCTCCACGTTCAGCTTCGAGACGGTGCGCCTCGCCGAAGACGGCGCCCTCGGCCAAGCGTTCCGCAACGCCCTCGGCACCTTGGTCACCTGCGGCGCCGCGGCCGCCCTCGGCCTGGCGCTGGCAGCCCTGTAACGAGGATCAGGCCAGGCGCTCCACGACGTAGTCGATGCACTGCGTCAGCGCTTCGATGTCGTCCGGGTCGACGTTGGGAAACATCCCCACCCGCAGTTGGTTGCGCCCCAGCTTCCGGTAGGACTCGGTGTCGACGATCCCGTTGGCCCGCAGCGCCGCACAGACGTCGGCGTCACGAACAACCGATGCGTCGAGATCGATGGTCCCGACCACGGTGCTGCGGTCATCGGGCTTGACGACATATGGCGACGCGTACCCCGACGCCGACGCCCACGAGTACAGCGTCTCGGCCGAACGCGACGAACGGGCGACACACCACCCGAGCCCCCCTTTTCCCAACATCCATTCCACCTGGTCGGCGAAGAGCCACAGGGTTGCCAGCGCCGGGGTGTTGTAGGTCTGGTCGAGCCCGCTGTTGTCCAGGGCGATGCCGAGGTCGAGCGACGCCGGCACCCAACGGCCGGTCGAGGCGATGCGGCGCACCCGGTCGATCGCCGCGGGCGAAAGCGCGGCCGCCCACAGGCCGCCGTCGGATCCGAAGCACTTCTGCGGGGCGAAGTAGTAGGCGTCCACCTCGGGCGGCTCGAACGCCAGGCCGCCCGCCCCCGAGGTCGCGTCGACCGCCACCAGCGCCCCGGCATCGGCACCCGGCGGCCGCGCCAGCGACATCATCACCCCCGTCGAGGTCTCGTTGTGGGTGAGGGCGTACAGGTCGATCCCGGGCTCGGCCCGGGCGTCGGGATGGGACCCCGGGGCCGACTCGACCACGTCGGGCGCGTCCAGGAACGGCGCCGCGGTCGCCGCGGCCGCGAACTTGGCCGAGAACTCGCCGAACACCAGATGCTGGCTGCGCCGCTCGACGAGGCAGAACGTGGCGATGTCCCAGAAGACGGTCGCCCCACCGTTGCCCAGCGCCACCTGGTACCCGTCGGGCAGCCCGAACAACGAGGTGAGGCCGGCCCGCAGCCGCCCGACTACCGACCTCACGGTCGGCTGGCGGTGGCTGGTCCCGAGAAAGCTGCGACCCGTGGCCGCCAGCCCCTCGACCGCCTCGGGTCGCACCTTCGACGGGCCGCAGCCGAAGCGCCCGTCGCGGGGCAGGAGATCGGCGGGTATGCGGATTTCGGTCGAAGGCCGGTCGCTCACTGTGCCAGCATGGCAGTAATGACGCGTCTATCGAAGCGAGTATCAGCGGTCACCGAGTCGGCCACGTTGGCGATCGATGCCAAGGCCAAAGCGCTCAAAGCGAGCGGCGAACCGGTGATCGGCTTTGGCGCCGGCGAGCCGGATTTCGCCACGCCCGACCACATCGTCGACGCCGCGGTGGCGGCGTGCCGGGACCCCAAGAACCACAAGTACACGCCCGCCGGCGGCTTGCCCGAGTTGCGGGCCGCGGTGGCGGCCAAGACCGAGCGCGACTCGGGCTGGGCGGGCGTCAAGGCCAACCAGGTGCTGATCACCAACGGCGGCAAGCATGCGCTGGAAACGGCGTTCGCGGTGCTGCTCGACCCCGGTGACGAGGCCTTGCTGCCCGCTCCCTACTGGACGACCTACCCCGAGTCGATCCGATTGGCGGGCGGCGTGGCGGTCGTGCTGGCCACCGACGCCGACAGCGGCTACAAGGTCACCGTCGAGGAGTTGGAGGCGGCCCGGACCCCCCGGACCAAGCTGCTGGTCTTCGTTTCGCCCTCGAACCCGACCGGTGCGGTCTACACGCCCGCCGAGGTGACGGCGATCGGCCAGTGGGCGGTCGAGCACGGGGTCTGGGTCGTCACCGACGAGATCTACGAGCACCTGGTGTACGGCTCGGCGGTGTTCTCCTCGATCGCCGTGGCGGTGCCCGAGGTGGCCAACCAGACCCTCGTGGTCAACGGCGTGGCCAAGACCTACGCCATGACGGGCTGGCGGGTCGGGTGGTTGCTCGGCCCGGCCGACGTCATCGCGGCCTCGGTCAACCTCCAGTCCCACACCACCTCCAACGTGTGCAACGTGGCCCAGCGAGCGGCGCTGGCGGCGGTGAGCGGCGACCTGACCGCGGTCGACGCCATGCGCCAGGTGTACGACCGGCGCCGCAACACGATCGTGTCGATGCTGCGTGACATCCCCGGTGTGGTGTGCCCCGAACCGGAGGGGGCGTTTTACGCCTTCCCGAGCTTCGAGGGCGTGCTCGGCCAGACGATCCGGGGGCGCACGCCGGCGACGACCCTCGACCTGGCGGCGTTGCTGCTCGACGAGGCCAAGGTGGCGGTCGTGCCGGGGGAGGCCTTCGGCGCCCCGGGTTATATCCGGTTCTCCTATGCCCTGGCGGACGACGACTTGGTCGAAGGGGTGTCGAGGATTGGAAAATTGCTGGCCGAGGCCGAGTAGTCGCTCCGCGGTGCCCGCCAGGGGGCTGCCAATCGGCGTCGGCCGGTGGTGGGCGGGCCGCGGCAACGGCCAGTAGCGCTGGTAGCGGAGAAAGGATGAACCCATGGCCCGCGTCCTGGTAACCGAGGAGATCGCCGAACGAGGGTTGGCGACGCTGCGCGCCGCGGGCCACGACACCGACGTCCGCCTCGGGCTGTCGGCGACCGAGCTGCTGGTTGCGGTCGTGGGGGCGGCCGCCCTCGTGATCCGCTCGGAGACCAAGGTCACCGCTGCGGTCATCGAGGCCGGGCACGACCTGGTGGTGGTGGGCCGCGCCGGAATCGGCCTGGACAATGTCGACGTGGCCGCCGCCACCCGCCGCGGCGTCATGGTCGTCAATGCCCCCCGAAGCAACATCTTGTCGGCTGCCGAGCACACCGTTGCCCTCCTCCTGGCCCAGGCCCGAAACATCCCTCAGGCCCACGCCGCCCTTACGGCCGGTCGCTGGGAGCGGTCCCGTTGGGAAGGCGTCGAGGTCCACGGCAAGACGCTCGGGATCGTCGGCTTGGGCCGAGTGGGTGCCCTCGTCGCCCAGCGGGCCCACGCCTTCGGGATGCGGCTGGTGGCGTTCGACCCCTACGTGGCGCCTGAGCGGGCCAAGCAGATGGGCGTCGAGTTGTTGTCGCTGGAGGACGTGGTGCGTCAGTCCGACTTCCTGACCGTCCACCTGCCCAAGACGCCCGAGACCATCGGCCTCATCGGGGCCGATCTGCTGGCCCAGGCCAAGCCCGACCTGCGGGTCGTCAACACCGCTCGGGGCGGCATCGTCGACGAGGCGGCGCTGGCCGCGGCGGTGGCGTCGGGGGCGATCGCGGGTGCCGCGATCGACGTGTTCTCGTCGGAGCCCCTGGTCTCGTCGCCCCTTTTCGGGCTGCCGTCGGTCGTCGTGACCCCGCATCTCGGCGCATCGACCAAGGAGGCCCAGGACAAGGCCGGAATCGCCATCGCCGAGCAGGTCGAACTGGCCCTGGCCGGGGAGTTCGTCCCCTACGCGGTCAACATCGGGGCCGCGGAGGCGTCGGAGACGGTGCGCCCGTTCCTGCCCCTGGCCGAGCGGCTGGGGCGGCTGTTCGCGTTGCTGGCCGGAAAGCTGGCTCCGGTCTTGGAGATCGAGTACGAAGGCCAGCTGGCCGAATACGACACCCGGATCCTCACGTTGTCGGTACTGAAGGGCCTGTTCTCGGCCGCCACCGACGAGCCGGTGTCATTCGTCAACGCCCCGCAGCTGGCCGACGAGCGCGGCCTCTCCGTACGCGCCACCACGGCCCTGGCGTCGCAGGACTACGTCAACCTGATCACCCTCCGGGGTGGGAGCCACGCCCTGTCGGGGACGCTGTTCGGGCTGCGGGCCGAGCCCAAGATCGTGATGGTCGACGACCACGACATCGAGTTGCCCATCGCCCGCTCGATGCTGGTGGTCCGCAATGACGACCGGGTGGGAATGGTGGCCGTCGTGGCCGAGATCCTGCGCGACGCGGGCATGAACATCGTCGATCTCAAGTTGGGGCGCAGCCGGGCGGGGTCCGCGGGCGGCGCGGCCGGTTTCGCAGGGCGGACCGCGATGATGGCGTTGTCGTTCGAGGAGCCGGTTCGGGCCGGGGTGGTCGAGGCGCTGCTCGCGGCGCCCGGCATTCTGGGCGCGGTGGCGATCACGGAGTTGTAGATGTCAGACAATGCGGTAACTGGATCGGTGTCGATTCTCCACCAGGTCACCGTCGGGATGACGCTGAAACAGAACGTCGCCGGCCATTCCGCTCGCACCTCGTCGAGGGAGTTCGTGCGGGCCCGAGCGGCGGTGCAGAAGATCGTGGCCACGCTCGACCCCAATCCGTATGGTCCCGTCCCCATCGAGGCGCACCACGCCGGATCGATCTGGCTGTATGACGGCACCCATTGGCGGTTGGTCCTGAACTGGGCGGGGATTGAATGGGCCGCTCAGTTCTGCGCCAAACCCTCGAAAGTGGACGCCTTACGACAGAATGCGGCAGCCATAACGGCGGCATTTCCCGAGACCATCCCCGAGCTTACGAGGCTCGGTTACGCCGACGTGGACCTGCTCACCACTCCCGTCACGGACAATGCCGGAACTGCGAAGTACGTCGACAGCATCTGGAATTCCTGTGTTCCCGATTCCAAAACCGGGACACACGGGAAGGGTCAAGTCCGGTGCGCCGCTCGCGGCCGGGGTGCACAACTATCCCGAGGCGATGTGCGCCATTCCTCGCTTCATGCACGACGACTTCGTTCCCTTTGTGGTCGACACCGCAACCGGAACTGCGGCGGTGGTCGCACCCGTGGCCGGGCGGGGCGAGGGAGATGCCCGCGTCCGGGTCTTGTTCACGGAAAGGGGCCACCCGCTGGCGGCGATGAAGGCGAAGGCCAGGAGAGAGGGCGGGGCGTTGATATTGGGACCTGACAACCCGATTACCGAGGTGGCGTTTTCGAAGCAGTAGCGGGTCAGCGTTTGGCTTTGGTGAAACCATCGGCTTGCGCCGCTGTTTCCTCGGCATAGCAGCGATCAGGCCTGGTCCGGTTGTAGTTGACCATGCCGGGCGGGTGGTAGATGCCGCTGGCCTCTTTCGCCTTTATGGGGTGAGTCGGCGGGCACTCGCCGTCCACGGGGGCCAGCCATGTCGCGGGCGTCTCGTGGGTTGCCTCGGGCGTGCTGCGCCTTCGGGTGGCTCGAGGCGTGCGCCTTCGGGTGGCTCGAGGCGTGGGCCTTCGGTGATGGGCGGCCACGGGTCCCGGGATGGCACGACGTTGTACAGCTCCTCGCGGAGGTGGACGGTGCGCCGAACCAGGAGCACGGCCGCCAGCAACAGCCCGCTGGGGAGCAGGAAACGCAAAAAACGCCTCGCCATGGCCTCGACGGTATCGGTTCGGCTCCTTGACGGGTGGGATACAACCATGCGACCATGGTCGGGCATGACTCCGGCCTCCTACCTGTCGTTCCTCCTCCTTACCTGACGGCGAGCCCCCTTCTGGGACTCGCCCACCGCCTCCTGCGCCTCTGGCCAGGAGGTTTTGTTTTGCCCTGACCACCGAAAGGACCAACTGCAATGGCTGAGCGAGTGATCATCTTCGACACCACCCTGCGTGACGGCGAGCAGTCGCCGGGCATCTCGCTCGACGCGGCCGAGAAGCTCGAGATCGCCGAACAGCTGGCCCGCCTCAACGTGGACTACATCGAGGCCGGCTTCCCCGTCGCCAGCGTGGGCGACTTCGAAGCGGTCCAGGGAATTGCCCGCACCGTCGGCCGGGAAGGCGGTCCGGTGATCGCCGGCCTGTCCCGCACGCAGCGCTCCGACGTGGACCGGTGCTGGGAAGCGTTGAAGGACGCGGCTCGGGCTCGCATCCACGTCTTCATCTCGACCAGCCCCCAGCACATGGAACACATGCTCAAGATGAACGAGGCTCAGGTGAAGGCGGAGACGGCGGCCGGCGTCAGCCGGGCCCGCGAGCACACCGACGACGTCGAGTTCAGCCCCCAAGACGCCACCCGCACGCCCCTCGACTTCATGATGGAGGTGCTGGAGATCGCGGTGGCGTCGGGTGCCACGACCCTGAACATCCCCGACACGGTCGGCTACGGGATCCCCTGGGACTTCGGTGCCTTGATCCAGTACGTCCGCCGCGAGATCAAGGGTGACTACGTCCTGTCGACGCACTGCCATAACGACCTGGGCTTGGCGGTCGCCAACTCGCTGGCCGGTGTCCAAGGCGGGGCCCGCCAGATCGAGGTATGTGTCAACGGGCTGGGTGAACGAGCGGGCAACGCGGCGCTCGAGGAAGTGGTGATGGCGCTGAAGATCCGGCCCGACCAGTTCCCGGGCCTCGAGACCAGGGTCCGCACCGAGGAGCTGGCCCGGACCAGCCGCCTGGTAAGCCGGCTGACCGGGTATCCGGTCCAGTTCAACAAGGCCGTGGTGGGCCGCAACGCCTTCCGGCACGAGTCGGGCATCCACCAGCACGGCGTGCTGGCCGACCGCAGCACCTACGAGATCATCGAGGCCGACTCGGTGGGCCAAACCGGCAGCCAGATCGTGCTGGGCAAGCACTCGGGCCGCCACGCCTTCTCCGACACGCTGGCCAAGATGGGACTCACCGTCAGTGGCGACGCCCTGAACGCGGCCTTCGTGCGGTTCAAGGAGCTGGCCGACCGCAAGGTCGAGATCACCGACGCCGACCTCGAGGCCATCGTGGCCGAGGAGCTCGGCACGAGCGTCGAGCCCGCCTTCACCCTGGAGGCGCTGGAAGTGGCCGGCGGGACCGTCGGGGTTCCCAACGCCCGCGTGGTCCTGGTCCGAGGCGGCGAAAAGGTGGAGGCGGTTTCCGAGGGCGACGGCATGATCGACGCCGCCTGCCAGGCCATCCGGGCCGCGACCGGCGTCGACAGCAAGCTGACCGACTTCAACGTGAACGCGGTCACCGGAGGCATCGACGCCTTAGGCGATGTGATCATCCAGGTGGTTGCCGACGGGATCCGGGTATCGGGTCGGGGCGTGTCGACCGACGTGGTCGAGGCCGCCGCCCGTGCCTACCTGAACGCGGTCAACAAGGTGGTGCGGATCCGCTCGCGCGACGACCGCCGGGTCCCAGAAGCCACGCCCTGACGAC
>CAVTDW010000004.1:0-355205 GCA_963733505.1 uncultured Actinomycetota bacterium
CCACGTGATCGCGTACTGGTTGACGTCCGCGTCGATCGCCGCCTTGGCCGCGTCCTTGAGCTCGACAGGGCAGGAGAAGTCAGGGAAGCCCTGGGCGAGGTTGACCGCGCCGTGCTCCATCGCCAGGCGCGTCATCCCGCGGATCACCGACTCGGTGAACGTCTCGGCCTTGGCACTGACCGGCCCGCGGCGCTGCGCGCCCAGGTCGGTGGATCCGGTGGTCAGACGAGGCTCGGTCATGCGGACTCCTGCGGCTGCGAGAGCAAGCGGAGAGCCCATCGTAGGAGCCCATGACGTCACGTCGGCCACCGACGTCACCGGCTGACGGCCAACCACCTGGTCGGAGCGGCCAAATGTCCGCACGCGAGCCGCCATCGTCACAGCGGCACGCCAACCGCCATCGTCACAGCGGCTCGCCGACCGCCATCGTCACAGCGGCGCGACAACCGCCATCGTCACAGCGGCACCCCGCAACGGACCCGCCATCGTCACAGCGGCACGCGAACCGCCATCGTCACAGCGGCAGCTGCGCCACGTCGACGCGCGGCGGTGCCACGAGCGTGCGGCCCGCGGGATCGGTGGCCAGCCAGCGAGGTGGTGCGCCCGTGAGCGGATCGGGATCTTCCCGCGCCAGGACCCAACCGCCGTCATGGATGAGGTGGTGGTGGAACCCACAGACCAGCGAGGTTCTCGATGTCGGTGGGTCCGAGGTCGCGGAGCCAGAACTTCAGGTGGTGGGCCTGGCACCATCCCGGTGGCGCGTTGCAGTAGGGGAACACGCAACCGCCGTCGCGCACCAACAGCGCGCGATCTTGGGTGATGTTGGTGGTGCGCCGGGTGCGTCCGAGTCGCAGCGGGTCGCCATGGGCGGTGGTGGTCAGCACGGCAACGTCAGCGTTGCAGGAGATGCGCGCCAGCGCAGGCCAGGGCAGCGGGGTGTCGAGCCCGATCAGCGTCGCCGCTCCCTGACCGACTCCCGTGACGAGCGCGCCACCGCCGCAGGTTGCGCCGTCCCGCAGCACCTGTCCGAGCAAGGCGACCGGGTCGGGCTCGACCAGCCGCAATCCATCACCCGCAACGTCCTTCGCCGTGGTCGGGTCCTTCGCCGTGGTCGGGTCCTTCGCGGTGGCCGGGGCGTCCTTCGCCGTGGTCGGCGCGCCGGTCCGGCTCGCGGAACCAGCGTTTCGCTGCTCGGGTATCCCGGCTGGCGGCTGGTCGGGCACCCGGACCATCAGGGTGAGCCGGGTGCGGTCACCGCCGGTGGTCGGAAGCTGCCCGGAGGCCAGGCCGAGGCGTCCCAGCTCGACCAGCGCATCGGCGCGGCGCTGCCCCGCGCTCCGGGTCTCCTCCGAACCGCGCGGGCGGGCAAGGGGCGCCAGGGCGGCCTGCAGCGTCGCGCCGGCCTCGGGGTCGAGCAGCCCCTCGAGGTGCCATGCGCCGTCGAAGGTGCTCGCCATGCTGAAGTACCGCTGGCTGCGCGCGTAGTCGGGCTCTACGACCGACTGGGTGTCGTCGTGCACGGTCTGGAGCGCCCTGCCCAGCAACCCCAGCTGACCGGGGGTGCCCGCAGCCGCCAGCTCGGCAATGGTCTCGCCATGCTCGGCGACGACCTCTGACGGCAGTCGGCGCGTCGACCGAGACACTGCAGCCACGTGCTCGACACCGACCTTCCCCTGGGCGAGAAGCTCGCCCAGCACGGGCAGTGTCGAGGTGGCTCGCGCGGCGGCGACGAGCCCCGCTGATGGGGTCGCGTCCAGCCTGCCGACCGCCATCACCCACGAGACGGTGGACGAGCAGCCATCAGCGTCGGCCAGCCCTTGTTCGTCAATGGCGGCGAGGCGGCGCAGGATGCGCGCGTCCAGCCGGCGCCGAAGGGCGAGGAGAGAGCGGGTGTCGGCCAGCACGTCATCACCGCCGAGCCCGCGCGCCGGTTCGACCGGGATCGCGTCCAGGGCAGCAGCGAGCGCCGGGTGCTGCACCCCTGGATCAACGTCGCCACGTTCGAACATACGTTCGATACTACCGCCCAAGCCTGGGCGCGGCAAGCCCCACGCACCTGCTGTGGACAACCCCAACGTGCCTACGTACCAGGCATTGTGAGCCCACGGTGGAGATCACGACGCGCAACCAAGCCCACGGGCGACTAGCGACGCGGCAGCCGCGACAGCGCCTGCGACCGCTGCTCCACGAGCGCGTCGTACGTGCCGTCGCGCTCGGCCCACCGATGCATCGGACGCCCTGCACGAGGATCTCGGCGGAGTCGGCTCGGCCGCCAGCAGGTCCACGACCTCGTCGAGGTAGGCGTCGAGGTCAAGCGCTGCCGGGTTGAGCTTCTCCTGGCCGGCCGCGGCGACGGCCGGTGGCACGAGCTCGGCCACCTCGACGCCGGTGCCCGCGAGCTGAGCGCGCAGTGCCTCGGAGTACGCGTGCACGCCGGCCTTCGACGCCGCGTAGGTCGCCATGAGAGGGAACGGGAGGAACGCGATGCCCGAGCTGACCGTGATGACCGTGCCGGAGCCGCCCGCGATGAGGTGCGGAGTGAAAGCGTCGATGACACGGATGGTGCCGAGCAGGTTGGTGGCGACCGTCGACTCGGCCGCGGCGAAGTGTCCGGGGTCGCGCAGGTCCTCGAGCAGCATCACCCCGCCATCGTGACGACCGTGTCGAGGGCCGGGTACGCGGCGAGCACCTCGTCGCGGGCACGCAGCACCGAGTCGCGTCGGTGACGTCGATCCGTACCGTCGGAAGCTCCTGCTGCTGAGGGTTGCGGCCGCCGACGACGACGGTGCTGCCTGCGTCGACGAACCGCTGCGCGAGGCCACGGCCGATGCCGGAGGTGCCGCCGACGATGAACACGGTCCTGTTGCTGAGCTGCACGATGACTCCTTCTTCTTCTTCGGGTGAGAGAGCAGACCTCGCTCGGGCCGGACCGGCGGGAGGGCCCTGCCGATCCAGGGAGTGGCGGGACCCCCTCCGACTGCAGGCGGGGCTAGCGTTGGCTGATGAGCAGCGACGAGGAGACCAACCGGCTGGGCGCCTACCTGCGCGCCCGGCGTGGCCTCGTCACCCCCGAGCAGGCCGGGATCCCTGCCGGCAGTAACCGCCGCGTCCCCGGCCTCCGCCGCGAGGAAGTCGCCATGCTGGCCGGCATCAGCGCCGACTACTACCTGCGGCTCGAGCGCGGGCGGGACAAGAACCCTCGAGCCAGGTCCTGGCCGCGGTCGCCCGTGTGCTGCAGCTGGACGAGGTCGAGCAGCAGTACCTGCTGGACCTGGCCGGCCCCACGCCCTGTACGGCGTCGCAAGCGACCGAGCGCGTGCCGGGGCGACTGCACCACCTGCTCGCCACCGTCGACCTGCCGGCGTTCGTCGAGGGTCGCGCCTTCGACGTACTGGCCTCCAACGCGTTGGCGGTTGCGCTGAACCCGCGGCTGCGTCCGGGCGAGAACCGGCTGCGTTCGCTGCTGCTCGACCCGGAGGAACGCGAGTTCCAGGCGGACTGGGAGGCGGCTACCGCGGCGTTCATCGGTGGCTTCCGGCAGTCGATCGGTGATACGGATGACCCCCGCATCGTCGAGCTGGTCGGCGAACTCTCCTTGTCCAGCGCGAGGTTTCGCTCGTTGTGGGCGCGGCACGACGTCCGTCAGCTGCGCGGAGGCACGACGACCGTCAACCATCCCGTCGTCGGTCGGCTGCGGCTGCACCGGGAGAAGCTGCCGGTCGACGACGTCACGCTGGTGCTCTACTACCCGGACCAGGACAGTGACAGCGCCGACAAGCTGAAGGGTGCTCGCCTCGCTCGCCACGACGAGTGACATCAGGGAGGCACCGTCCGACGAGCGCGTCGTGCCGGTCGGCCGTACCCGCGACTGAGAAGATCGCGCCTGAGGCCCGCCGAGAAGTGGTACGGTATACGTACCACACGCACCAGGAGGAGCGATGTCGATCACCGCAAGTCAGGCGCGTGCGCGACTCTTCCCGCTCATCGAGCAAGTCAACAATGACCGCGCTCCAGTCGAGATCGTGTCGAAGAACGGCATCAGCTTTCTCGGTCGCTCGCCGACGAGTGGAACGCGCTGCAGGAGACGCTGCACCTGCTGCAATCGCCAGCCAACGCTGAGCGGCTGTCGGCGAAGCCTGGGGCACGAGGTCGAGCCGACGGTGGCACCGCCACCCACGCGTATGATCGACGCGGAGGCCGCGACGAACGATGGTGCCGCTTCAGGCACGACCGTTGTGCACGGCGCGAGTGCTGGAAGTCCGAGCGAGCAGGCGTCGTCGTCCGAGACGGATCGCCGACGGGCAAAGGCAAGGCGTAGGTGGCCGCTGACGTTGGAGTGACGACGGCATGGCGGCGAGCTACACGAGCTGGATCGGCGACGCCAAGATGCTGAAGCGCATCAACAGGCTCATCGTCGAGGCGCAACGCGATCCCGGCGGTGGTATCGCCAAGCCCGAGCGGCTGAAGGGCGACCTCGCCGGCTACTGGTCACGCCGTATCGACCAGGAGCGTCGCCTCGTCTACACCGTCGTCGACGGTGACCTGATCATCATCCAGGCGCTGCTCCGCTGACTGAACGCGCAGACGTCCGGAGCGGCTGAGGCGAGCGAACGCGACAGCTCGAGGCAAGTGTCGGCCTACGCGGTGCTGCACGTTGCGCTCGTCGACCATGAACTGCGCGTACCAGTCCGGCCAGTTGGCGTCCGGCTGACCGGTCTCCTCCTCGTGCTTGCCGTGCGCCGCGGCGGCACGACGCAGGGCCGCGGCCAGGTCGGACGCGCGAGTCGTACGCGGCCGGCGCACCGCGTCACCCGGCCAGGCAGACGCCGGGTGATCTCCTGGACGAACCAGGTGTTGCCGTCGGGGTCCTGGAACGAGACCCACGAGCCATAGCTCGACGGTCGGGGCCGGGCGGGCGCGGCCGTTAGTGCCGGCGTGGTGGAAAACCCCACCCTGGTCGTGGAAGATCTCGCTGACCTGGGCGCCGCCGTTGGCCAGCTCCTTCTGCGCCGTCTCGATGTCGTCGACGATCAGCTGCATTCCCTCGCTGGATCCAGGGGCGGACGACGTGAGGCCGGTGCCGAAGATGACCGAGCAGGGCGATCCTGGCGGAGTCAGCTGTACGACGCGGAAGTCCGGGCCCGTGGCGAAGTCGGCGTCCTCGCGCCACCCGAGCCCCTTGTAGAAGGTCTTCGCCCGGTCGACGTCCCCGACCGGGATCACGACAACCTCGAGCTTCATGTCCACGACACCGGCTCCTCTGCTGCATGCCGAGGCCACCAGGCCCCGACGCTGGTTGAGTCTTCAGCCTCGACCCGCGAGGGACCTCGAAGTCCAGACCTACGCGACAGGTGGTTCGACGTCGTCGTACACGCGGACCGCGGCCAGCAGTCCATCGGGCCTCGCTGTCGACGACGCAGAGCCCGGCCTGCGGCGGCAGCTCGTGACCACCCCAGCTGACGCAGTCGTACTCGATCGCGCATCGCGACCCCTCGGCGGTGACGACACGCGGCTGAAGACCGATCCCGCCACCGGCCTGGAAGGTCTTTCCGAAGAACTGACGCAGCTCGCTCGGCGCCCCGGTGGAGGTCGTGCGCCCCGATCGACTCGCGGTAGTAGCCGTCGGAGCGAACGCCCCGACGACCGCGTCGCAGTCGCCGAGCGCGAGCGCTTTCCCGTACACGCAAGGCGTTTCCGGCCACTCGGCAACCGAGCGCAGGATGGACGGACGGAGGTGGCGCGGCCGTCGACGGGCCACTGGCTGCAGTACGTACGGAAGACGACCGAGCGCTCGTCGGAGGACTCGGCGACGACCGCGACCGGCCAGGCGACTCGTCCGTCGTCGCCGGCCAGATGAGCGAGCAGCTCGAGAACGGCCCGGCCGGCCGAGCGGGTCGCCGCGATGGTCTCGATGCGGGCGTGCCGCTCGGCCAGCCAGACTGGTTGTGGCGAACGAACTCGCGCAGGTGCCGATGGCCACGCACCTCGCCGGCCCGGGGGTCGTAGACGACGACCTGGCCCGGCCACACGGCTTCGAGCGCGTCGAGGTCACCGTGCTCGAGCGCGTCGAAGTACTGCGCCGCCGGATCGGCCTGGCCCGGTGTCGTGCGTCTGCTTGCGCGCGAACGCCGGCGGCATCTGGCGAAGTCAGGGAACCACGGCACGTCGCCATCCTGACCCGCGAGAAACCCCACGATGTCAGGGCTTGTTCGGCCCGGAGCCTGAATGCTTGGCTGAGGTCATGCGCCCTGACATCGCCCCCGGCGGCGTCTTCCCCGACTACGCGCTGCCGGACCACACCGAGCACCGTCCGCACGCTGAGCGAGCTCCAGGGCGACGACCCGATGATCCTCACGCTCGCGCGCGGCCACTACTGCCCCAAGGAGCACCAGCAGCACCTCGAGCTGGCGGCGTTCCAGCCCAAGATCGCGGTGGCGTACACCCAGATCGTCACGATCGCGACCGACGAGCACCACACGCTGCAGGAGTTCCGCGCCTCGGTCGGCGCGCAGTGGCCGTTCCTGTCCGACCCCGGGCGGACCGTCCAGAAGGACCTCGACATCCAGGAGTACACCGACCCCGACAACGACCCGATGATCCCGCACACGCTCGTGCTCAAGCCGGGCTGGTCATCCACAGCATCTACAACGGCTACTGGTTCTGGGGCCGGCCGTCGATCGACGACCTGTGGCGCGACCTGCGCGCGGCGACCAGCGAGATCCGTCCCGACTGGGACCTGAGCACGCCGGGCCTGCGCGAGGCCTGGGACGCGGGCGACCACTCCCACTTCCACGGCTGGGACCAGGCAAGCAGCTGCTGCAGCGGATGTGACCTCGGTCACAGATCGAGGACGACGTCCGTGTCCGGCCGGGTGCAGCAGAGCAGGACCTCGCCGGGCTCGGGCGCGGTGAGCGGCGCGAGCGCGTACGTGACGGTGCCCGACAGCAGCGGCGTCGTGCAGGTGTGGCAGACGCCGGTACGGCACGACCAGCGGGTCGGGACGTCGCACGCCTCGGCCATCTCGAGCAGGCTGGCCAGCTCTTCGTCGAACGCGGCGTGAGCCGGCGCGGGCGAAGGTGACCAACGGCCCGGTGCCGGCTCGCGGCCGGTGACATGCGGAGGCGGCCGGTCAGCGGCCACGACGCCTGGGTTGATGGCCGACAACGAAGCGAACACCTCGGTGTGGATGCGGCTGGGCGCAAAGCCCAGGTCGACGAGCGCCGCCGTCATGGCGTCCATGAATCCGGTCGGGCCGCACAGGTAGACGCGCGCGTCGCGCGGCAGCTCGAGCGCGGCGAGCGCCGCCCGGTCGAGCCGGCCCGGGTCGACGCCGGGCCGGCGCCGGCCGTCGGCGTCGGCCGTGTAGAAGATGGGCTGCGCGCGTTCGGCAGCGATGGAGCAGCCGGTCGGCCTCGGCGGCGAGCGCGTGCGTGGACGGCCGGTCGCGTCGTGTGCAACCACCAGACCGTCGCGGGTGCTGCCCCGCGCGGCCAGGGCCTGGAGCATCGCCAGCACCGGCGTGACCCCGATGCCGGCCGACAGCAGGACGACCGGGTCGTCGTCGTCGCCGAGGACGAACTCGCCCCGCGGCGCCGCGACGTCGATCTCGTCGCCGACGGCAGCGTCGCGCCGATGTAGCCGCTCGCCACGCCGTGACTCTCGCGCTTGACGCTGATGCGGTAGCTGTCGGCGCCGACGCCGACAGCGAATAGCTGCGGACCGGCGCCGGCTCGCCGGCGCCGGTCAGCCGTACGGTCAGGTACTGGCCTGGCCGCGGCGCCGGCAGCGGCGACGCCGTCGACCGGCCGCAGGTAGACCGACGTGACCAGCGTCGGTCTCGTGCACCAGCCGGGCGACCCGCATGCGCCGGAACCCGTCCCAGGCCGGCGCTCGGCTCGCGCCGGCCCGGCGTCGCGGATGGTCGGCCAGGTCGACCAGGTCGCGGAACGAGCCCTGCCAGCCGGGACTGAGCGCGGGGACGTTCAGCGGCTCGGCGCATCGTGTCGCGCGGTCGCCGTCGGGCAGGTACAGCAGCGCATCGGTCGAGGCGACACGTGAACTGCTCGGGCCCGCGGCCGATCTTGACGATCTCGTCGCCGGCCTGCACCAGTCCTTCGCGCAGGACCCGGAAGTAGAAACCCGGTCGATGGTGGGCGACGAGCAGCGACGCCATCTGGGGCTCGTCCAGCCGCAGTCCGACGCGGTAGCAGGTCGTGCGCGGCTGGGTCACCTCGAATTCGGCCTCGCCGATGCGATAGCGGTCGCCGATGCAGACCTCGTCGTCGGCGCAGCCCGTCGACCGTGAAGTTCTCGCCGAAGATGCCGTAGGTCAGGTCCGTCGCGGTCCAGCTCGCGCGGCCAGTGGTTCGTACGAGCTCGGCCTGGTAGACCATCACGGCGCGCTGCTCGCCGCCGTGCCCGCCAGATCGCCCTGACCGTCACCGTCGAGGTTCAGCCGCCGGGCCATGACCGGGCCGTCGACCGGCGCCTTCCAGATGCCGGTACGGACGGTGCGGCCGTTCCACTCGACGTCGCGGGGCAGCCCGACGTTCACCGACAAGAGCCTGGCCATCGCTGGTCTCCCGTCCTCGCAGCCCGCCACCTGCAGCCTCCTCTTCGGCGGGCTGGTGCGGCAATGCTGGCCGGCACGGGCTGACACAGCGACACGTCGGCGGTGCCAGGACTGCTCCTGGCACCGCCGACGCTGTCGATCGAAAGGGTGAGGCCCCTTCGTCAGTGGTGCTTGCCGGTCACCCGGCCCTTGCGGACGACCACGAACTGTCGGGAGGTTGCTGGAACTGGCTGGTGTACGGCCGCACCTTGATGCCGGACACACCCTGCTGAGCCGCCAGCTGAGCGAACGGCTCGCTCTGCATCGCGATGTTGAGGATCCGCGTCGCGCTGCGCTGCAGGTCACCGAGGCGCAGGTCGACGTCGTAGCTGCCCGTCAGCGCGATCGTGTACGACGATCACCGGGCTGGTCGCGTCACTCGGCGTCGGCGTGCACGACGTTGGTGAGGCGTGACCGCCGGCCTTCTGGTCGGCGGTCAGCCCGTTGCTCGGGTTGGCGAGCAGCGCGGTCACCGCCGGTAGGCGGCGTCCACGGTCCCGTACGGCGGGTTCGGGCGTGAAGCGTCCCGCGTCGCCGCCGATCGTGCCCGACAGCGGCGCCGCTGACAGGTCGGTGCTGCTGTTGACGGTCGTGGTGAACGTCTGGTCGCCCGTCGCGGACAGGTTCAGACTGCCCGTCGCCCAGGCGTAGGACGTGAACGAGAACGTGCCGAAGCTCAGGATCGTCGCGTTGTAGGCCGGCAGTCCGGTGACGTCGAGGGTCGGCGTGACCTTCTTCGTCGCGTTGATCGACCTCGTCCGGGTTGCCGCCGGGCTCGATCAGGTCGTTGCCGGAGTACATGCTGGCCGACGGCGCTGTGCGAGCCGCCCCAGTCGGACATGACGAGGCCCTTGAAGCCCCACTCGCCGCGCAGGATGTCGGTCAGCAGGTCGTAGTTCTCCGACGACCAGGTGCCGTTCTCCTTGTTGTACGAGCTCATGACCGCCATCGGCTGCGCCGACTTGACCGCGTACTCGAAGCCCTTGAGCTAGATCTCGCGCAGCGCCCGCTCCCGAGACCACTGCGTTGTCGGCGTTGCGGTTGGCCTCCTGGTTGTTGGCGACGAAGTGCTTGAGGGTGACGCCGACACCGGGGTTGCTCTGCACGCCCTTGGTCGTGGCGGCAGCGGTGAGCCCGGCGATCAGCGGGTCCTCCGAGTAGTACTCGAAGTTGCGGCCGTTGAGCGGGTCCCGGTGGATGTTCATGCCGGGCGCGAGCCACAGCGTCGCGCCGTACTCGCGCATCTCCTTGCCGATGGCGTTGCCGACCCGCTGGACCAGGTCGCGGTCCCAGGTCTGCGCGAGCAGGGTGCCGATCGGCCAGGCGGTGGCCCACTGGTAGGTCGGCGGGTGGTCGGCGATCTTCTGGGTGATCCGCAGCCCGGCCGGGCCGTCGGAGAGCACCATGCCGGGGATGCCGAGGTTCTCGTACTTCGCGGTGGTGTAACCCGCCGCACCGACGGCCGACGGCGTGGAGCCCAGCGCACCGGGTGCTGAAGCCAGGCCCTCGACCAGGTTGCCGAGCTGGGTGACGCTGAGGCCGGCGACGAACTGCTGTCATCGTCAGCCGTGCCCTTGGCGACGTCGTACAGCGTCGCGCCCGGCTTCGGTCGTGACGTTCTTGACCGTCTCGCCCGTCTTCGGCGGCGTACGGCGCGCCGGTGCCTTCCCAGTTGGTCTGGCCGACGGGCGAGTAGGCGGTCGTCGACGAGATCAGGCTGCCGTCGATGGCGAAGTAGGGCGACGTCGACGGGACCGAAACCTTCTGCTCGTACGGGGAACGGCTGTTGGCCGTCCGGAACGACTGCGGGTCGAGCACGATGCAGCGGGGCCGCCAGCGACCTCCTTGCGCTCGCCGGGGTAGCTGTAGAAGTTGGCGGCTTGCTCTTGAGCTCGTTGCGCCGGCGTCGCGCCGTCCATCTCGTGGTTGACCTTCTCGGTCACCACGCTGGGCGGCAGCGCGAGCCGGCGGCGACGTGCGTGCTGCGTGACGAGTCACCGACCCGGACGAGGTAGGCACCGGCGTCCATCACGTACTCGGACTTCGCCGTGTCGTAGGAGGACATCTGCGTCGTGTCGTAGGAGAGCGTCAGGGTCTGCGACTTGCCCGGCGCCGAGCAGGTCGGTCTTCCCGTAGCCGGCGAGCTCCTGGTACGGCTTGTCGACACCGGTCTGCGGGGCGGAGAAGTAGACCTGCACGACCTCCTGGCCGCTGCGCGTGCCGGTGTTGGTGACCTTGGCCTGGACCGTGACGGTGCTGCGCGTTGGCGTGCACCGAGCTGCACCGTGATGGCGAAGTGCGTGTAGGACAGGCCGTAGCCGAACGGGTAGCTGACCACGCTCGCGGGGTGGGCCGGGTTGATCGTCTTGTAGAACGAGTCGAAGTAGCGGTAGCCGACGTAGATGCCTTCGCCGTACGGCTCGGTGTCGGTGTTGCCGTCGTTGGCGCCGAACGTCTTCGACGCCGGGTAGTAGGAGTACTTCGAGGCCCAGGTGTCGGTGAGGTGGCCCGAGGGGTCGACCGTGCCGTCGAGCACCTCGACGAGCGCGTTGCCCGACTCCTCGCCGGCCTGGCTCATCAGCAGCAGCGAGTCGATGCGCCGTGTGCTGGGCCGGGTCCTTCTCGCTGGCGTTGATCGCCTTGTAACCGAGGTGTCCATGATGCCGCCGGTGTTGAGCACGACGACGACGTGCCGGTAGGTCTTGCCGATGAGCGCGATGTCGGCCTTCTCCGTGGCGGTCAGCAGGTAGTCGCCGGGGCCGGCCGTGCGGTCGGCGCCTTCGCCCGCGTTGCGCGCGACGCACGTAGATCGGCGGTGGTCGGTCGGCGCGGTCGGCTTGACGCGTGGTCGGGGTGAGCAGCTGCTCGACCGAGGCGTAGTCGACCGGTGCGGCCCGAAGGCCGCCGATGGCGCCCGGCGGCGTACTGCGCGTCGTACGCCGCGGTCATCGCCGTACCAGTAGGCCGTGCTCGTGGTGATCGTGGTAGCCGGCGTTCTCGAGACCCTGGCGGACGCTGATCGTGTAGCGGTTGTTGACGTCACCGGAGCCGGTGCCGCCCTTGGCGGTCTTGTAGGCGCCGACGCCGAACAGCGCGACGTTGCCGGTGCGTGGCATCGGCAGGGCGTGCGTCGCGGTTCTCCAGCAGCACCATGCCGTTGGCGGCGGCCGGCTCTCGAGAGCGCGGCGTTGGCCTTCTCCAGCGCGTTCGGGTTGGGGTCGGTGGTCGCGGCGTGCGCCGCGGCGCCCGGGGCGAGCAGGGCGAAGCGGTGCCGACGGCCAGGGGGGCGGCGAGCCACCTGCGGCGCCCGGGCTGCGGGACGGTTGGACATGCAGGTCCTTCCTGCAGGGGAGTGCTGCAAGACCCGGACAAACCGGGCCACGGCGCGCGTACGCTACACCTACCAACCGGTTGGTTGGTAGGGCCGTGAGCAGCATTGTCACCGCGGGGGCAGTGGTGGGAGCGCGCCCGTAGGGTGTCGTCCATGGGCTGATCACTGCCACGGGCGAGCGCCCGACGACGCTCGGCGGCTGCCAGCCAGCCGCGCGCGCGGGCAGCGGGAGAACCGGCGCCAGCGAGATCATCCAGACGGCGTTCGAGCTCTTCGCTGAGCGCGGTTTCCGGGGCGCGTTCGCTGGACCAGGTCGCGCAGCGGGTCGGCCTGACCAAGGCAGGCATCCTGCACTACTTCTCGTCCAAGGAAGCACTGCTCATCGCCGTGCTCGAGGAGCGTGACCGCGACAGCGCCTCGATCGGCGGTGCGGGCGGCGACGGCCGCTGACCCGCTGCACGGCCGGCTCGAGGGCCTGCGCGCTGTGCTGCCCAGAACGCGTCGCAGCGCGGGCTGGTGCAGGCGTTCACGGTGCTCTCGGCCGAGAGCGTGACCGAGGGCCACCCAGCGCAGGAGTACTTCCGGCAGCGCTATCGACGCCGGCAGCGCCTCGCCGAAGTGGTGGCGCCGGCGGGCCGGGAGTTGTCCGAGGACGATGCGCTGCGGGCTGCCGCCCTCTTGCTTGCCGTGATGGACGGGCTGCAGCTGCAGTGGCTGCTCGACCCCGACGAGGTCGACATGGGCGAGGCCTTCACGCTCTTCGCCCGGCTGTTCGACCACCTCGGCAGCGGTCGATCATGCGCTGCATGGCCTCGGGGTAGCGGTCGCCGACGCACCTGATCTGGGCGCGGCGCGTCGTCGAGCTCGGCGACGTCGTCGGCGGTCAGGTCGAGGTCGGCGGCGCCGAGGTTCTCCTCCAGCCGCTCGAGCCGCCGGGTGCCGGGGATGGGCACGATCCACGGCTGCTGGGCGAGCAGCCAGGCCAGGGCGACCTGCGCCGGGGTCGCGCCCTTGCGCGTCGGCGACGCGGCCGACCAGGTCGACCAGCGCCTGGTTGGCCTGCCGCGTCTCCGGCGGTGAAGCGCGGCAGCCGGCGCGGATGTCGCCGGCGGCGAACTCGGTGGTCGTGCGTCGATGCGTGCCGGTGAGGAAGCCCTTGCCGAGCGGGCTGAACGGCACCAGGCCGATGCCGAGTTCGTCGCAGCGTCGGGAGGATCTCGGCCTCGAGCTCGCGCCACCACAGCGAGTACTCGCTCTGCAGGGCGGTGACCGGCTGGACGGCGTGCGCGCGGCGGATGGTCGCGGCGCCGGCCTCGGACAGCCCGAAGTGCGCGACCTTGCCCGGCGTCGATCGAGCTCCTTGACGGCGCCGGCGACGTCCTCGATCGGCACGTCGGGGTCGACCCGGTGCTGGTAGAACAGGTCGATCGTGTCGGTACCGCAGCCGCCGCAGCGAGGCGTCGACGACCGGCGGATCGTGCTCGGGCCGGCTGGACAGCCCGGTCTGCCGGCCGTCGTCGTCGAAGTCGAAGCCGAACTTGGTGGCGATGACGACCTGGTCGCGTACCGGCGCGAGCGCCTCGCCGACGAGCTCCTCGTTGACGTACGGGCCGTAGACCTCGGCGGTGTCGAAGAAGGTGACGCCGCGCTCGACCGCGCCGCGCAGCACCGCGATCATCTCGCTCGCGGTCGCCCGGGTTCGGGCCGTAGCTCTGGCTCATGCCCATGCAGCCGAGCCCGATCGCCGAGACCTCGAGCCCGTCGCCGAGCGTGCGCTTGTCCATGCGGCTGTCCATGCGGTCTTCTCCTCGCGGTCGTCGTTGCCAGATCTCGCCCCGCCCCAGACTCTGCCCCGCGATCGTCGACAGCGGGAGGCACCGCCGTCGCCCTACAACGGGGCAGTGTCCGGTGATCGTTAAAGACAGCGCAAAATCCTGCCGTCCGCAGGGCTGTCCGCGTACCGATCTGTGTGGTTAACTCCGCCAACGGCAGGAATGACCGGTAGGTCGCGAGTCGCGGCCTGCGCCGGGGAGCGGCCCACCGGCGGCTCCCCCAAGGTCTGAGAACCCTCCGTGAGGGATTGAGATGACTGCACACCCTGCGAGCCGATCCCACGCGCCACTGGCCGTTGCGGCTACCGCCGCCGTGGCCCTGGCGACAGCCCTCGCACCGATGGCCAGCGCCAACGCGCACTGGGGCATCACCAGCCTCGCTCGCCAAGGGCGTCGCGACGCCCGACCACTCGCTCGCCTCGGCCAAGTCGCGAGCCTCAGCCCTGCCCAAGGCAGCCGTACAGAACCCGCAGTCCAAGCTGCCGGCCGGCGTGCCGAGCAGCGGCACGTACTCGTTCCTGCTCAAGCTGAGCGCGAAGTCGACGCAGAGCGCCTTCTCGGCCGCGAAGGTCAAGGGCCTCAAGGCCGCGCAGGCCGCGTCCAAGAGCCAGCTCAGATCGGTCGACGCTGCGCAGGACAAGGTCATCGCAGCGCTGCCCGCCAAGTCCACGGTGATCTACCGCACGCACGCCGTGCTGTCCGGCGTCGCGGTGCGCACGGACGTCCACAACTACCAGGCGCTCAAGCAGCTCAGCGGCGTCAGCGCCGTCTACCCGATCGCGCCGAAGACGCCGACCAAGTCCTACGCGGTGCCGCTGCAGGGCGCGCCCGCGGGGTGGCAGGCCTACGGCGACCTCGGCCAGGACAGCACTCGCGATCATCGACACCGGCGTCGACTACACGCACGCCAACTTCGGCGGCCCGGGCACGGTCGCGGCCTACCAGACGGCCTCGCGCACGACCGGCAGCCGGCAAGCCCGGCTCGTACGACCCGGCGAAGTTCGACCGACGACGCGCGGACGGCACCCCGGCGGCATGTACGACTTCGCCGGCGACGCACTACGACCCGACCCGACCGACGCCGACCTACCAGCCGATCCGCACCCGGACCCCAACCCGCTCGACTGCGACAGCCACGGCAGCCACGTCGCGGGCATCGCCGCGGGTACGGCGAGAACGGCGACGGGTCCACGTACACCGGCCCGTACAACACGCAGCACGCCGTTCTCGACGATGCGGATCGGTCCCGGCATGGCGCCGATGGCCCGCTCTACGCTACAAGGTCTTCGGCTGCGTCGGGTCAGCACCAACGTCGTCGGCGCGGCCATCGACAAGGCGATGGACCCGAACGGCGACGGCGACACGTCCGACCACGTCGACGTCATCAACATGTCGCTGGGCTCGCGACTACGGCTCGCCGCAGGACGGCGACGCGGTGCTGACGAACCTGGCGTCCAGCTCGGCGTGCTCGTCGTCGACGTCGTCCGGCAACGGCGGCGACCTCTACGACATCACCGGCTCGCCCGGCGATCGGCCGTGCGGGCGATCACCGCGGCGAACTCGACCGACGCCTACCAGCAGGTCGACACCCTGCACGTGAGCGCGCCCGGCGCGATCGCCGGCGAGTACGCCGGCGCAGCGGTCCGTCGCCTACGACTGGACGAACAAGCCCGATCTGAGCGGCACGGTGGTCCGGCTCAGCCAGCCCGGCAACCTCGACGGCTGCGCGCCGCTCAACGCCGCTGACACGGCGGCAGTCGCCGGCAACATCGCGTTCGTGGAGTGGACCGACGACAACGACCGACCGCCGCTGCGGATCGGTCGCGCGCTCGGCCAACCTCGCCGCTGCCGGCGCGACCGGGTTCATCTTCGCCAACGACTCGGAGAGTTCGCTGCCGGCATCACCGGCAGCACGGTGATCCCGGGTGTCGGCTCGCGCAAGTCCGGTGCCGACGCGATCCGCGCGCAGCTGCTCGCCGGCACACACCGTGCAGGTCAGCGGCACCACGCGCCAACGACTTCAAGCAGATCGACCCGGCGCTACAACGACACGATGATCAACACCGGCTCGTCGCGCGGCATCGGCGACGCGGGCAACGTCAAGCCGGACGTCGCCGCGGTCGGGTACCAGCGTGTTCTCCACCGGCATGGGCACGGGCGACGAGGGCCTGAACGACAGCGGGCACCTCGATGGCCATCGCCGATGGTCGCCGGCGAGGCAGCGCTGGTCCGCTCGATGCATCCGGACTGGAACCCCGAGCAGGTCAAGGCCGACATCATGAACACGGCCGACGCCGACGTGTACCTCGGGCTGCACCACACCGGTGCGAAGTACGCGCCGCAGCGGGTCGGCTCCGGCCGCATCGACGTCAAGGCCGGCGCTGGACAACCACGTCCTCGCCTACGACGCGGCACGGGCTGCGGTTCGGTCAGCTCGTCGTTCGGGCCGATCGCAGTTGTGCGCCAACGCCGGGCACGACGACGCGCACCCAGCACGATCAAGGTGCAGAACACCGGCGACACCGCGGCGACTACGACGTGTCGTACCAGGCGCGCACCCGGATCCCGGGCGCGACCTACTCGGTGAGCCCGTCGTCGGTGCACGATCGACGCCGCGCTCGAGCGCTATGGTGACGGTCACGCTGACCATCGATCCGAGCAAGCTCACCAAGACCCTCGACCCGACGATGCGCCGCGTCGAGCAGGGCCTGCTCCGGCAGTACCAGGCGGACGCCAGCGGTCTCGTGATCTTCTCGAACGACGGACAGCCCGACTGCGGGTGCCGGTGTACGCGGCGCCGCGTCCGGCCTCGGCGATGACGCAGCCGCGACACGATCGACATGCCGAGCGGCGCGAGTGCGGCACCGCGGTGCTGCCGCTGCAGCGGCGTGCCGGTGAACCAGGGCTCCGGTCAGCGACGCGGTCGTGTCGAAGGTGGCCGGGTTCGAGTTGCAGGCGACACAGCGGGCTGGCGCCGGAGTGCTCGGCGACGGTCACGTCACGGGGTGCGTGAACTTCCCGGACGAGCGGATGGCCGACCTGAAGTACGTCGGCGTCACCTCGGACGCCCCGCAGCTGCGCGGCGATCGGCAGGACCCGGCAGTCGAGCGGTCTGGCGTACTTCGCGGTCGACCACGCAGGGCCGGTTCCGCACCGCCGTCGGCGACGCAGAGCTACGAGGTGTGGATCGACGGGGACGGTGACGGCGTCGCCGACGCGGTGCTGCTCAACGCCCGCATTCCCGCCGCGACGACCGGCAGCGACGTCCTGATCGACGAGCTGATCGACCTGCACACCGGAGCCGTGCGTCGACGCCGAGCCGATGAACGACAGCTTCGGCGACACCGACACGGCGATCTTCGACAGCGACAGCATCGTCCTGCCGGTCGCGATCGCGGCGATCCCCGGCGTGACGGCCGGCAACGTCGCGGATCCAGTACGCCGTCGAGGCGTTCTCCGGATACCAGAACGCGCCGGTCGACACCGTCGGTCAGGTCGACGAGGACACCGGCGCGCTGACCGAACGCGCTCTCGTTCGACGTGCTGCACCCGGGCGTCGCGGTGTACGGGTCGTACAACGGTCACGGCAGTGCGCTGCTGTACCGCGACGCGCCCGGCACGGTGCTGGCAGCTCCGCCGTGACGCTGCGGCCTACGCCGCGGACCACGGCCTCGGCGGTCTGGCGGGACTCGGCTCAGGTCCCCGCTGCGTTGCCGTTGCTGCTGTTGTCGCTCTCGGCCGCGGCGGGCGTCGCAGCTGCCTCTTCCTGGGCCTCGTCTTCGACCTCAGGGGTGAAAATCGTGGTGTCCTCCTCGATCACCACCAACTCACCGCTCTCGTCGGCGACCGAGAACGTCTCGTCGAGGATTACGGTCCCGTCGGGTAGGTCGATCTCCACCAACTCGTCGGTGGCCACCACGTTTCCTTGCGAGTCGACTTCGGCGACAAGGTCGTCAACGACGACCGTGCCGTCGTCTTCGACCTCGGCGGTGATGATCTCGACCGACTCAAGATCCATCCCGCCCTGGTCTTCGCCGTCACCCTCCGCCGTCGTGTCGCCCGTCAGCCCTTCCGGCCCGTCGCTCACCCAGCGCCTCCCCTGTCGTCAACCGCACGTGATCGGGAGTCTGGCACAGCCCCGGCCGGGACCGGGACTCGCTCGGTGGCGGACTACAGCCCGCGGCGACCGCGACCCCGGTAGTAGTAACCACCGCCGCCGAAGAGCAGCACGATAATCAGCACAATCAGCAGGATCGTAAGCATGGACTGTCTGTGCCCGAGGTGCCGGAACGGCAAACCCAGAGGCATCTTGGGCCGTTCTTGTCACAAACCGATGAAATAGATACATCTCGTGACCAAAACGAATCGGGAAGTATCGCTATACGATATATGTGTGTCCCTGCTCTCGTTGCGCAGACTTCCCCAGTTGCCTCGCTGGCCGTTGCTCGGTCGGGCCATGGTCGTCGGCGCGGGCGGCGCGGTGGTCGGGGCAGGGTTTGTGGGTGGCATTCATCTTCTCCAAGGGGCGCTTTGGCCGACCCATTGGGACACCCGGGTGCACCTACTGATCCTGCTTGGGGTCGGTGCTGCCGTCGGCCTCCTGATCAAGCTGCTGGGCAATCCGGGCGACGTCGAGTTACTGGTCAACAACATCCACATCTCGGGGGGCTCCGAGGACATCCGCGATCTCCGGGCGCTGATCCCGGTGTCGCTGTTGTGCATCGCCGCCGGTGGGGCGATGGGCCCTGAAGCACCGCTGGTCCAGACCACAGGATCCCTCGGATCGTGGGCATCGTCTCGTTGGGGCCTGAGCCGCGAGGACACGCGGATCCTGACCATCACGGGAATGGCGGCCGGCTTCACGGTTCTGTTCGGAGCGCCTCTGGGGTCGGCGATCTTCGCCCTCGAGATCCTTCACCGGCGGGGCTTGGAGTACTACGAGGCGCTGGTTCCCGCGGTCGTCGGGTCGGTCATCGGGTACATGGCGTACGCCCTCGCCACCGGCGTCGGGCTGTCACCGATCTGGCGTTTCCCCGTGTCCGGAGCGCTGCGCGGTCAGGATCTGCTGTGGGCGATCGCGGCAGGAGTCGGCGGCGCCGCCATCAGCGTGACGTTCACCTATCTCTGTACCGGGCTGCGCTGGGCCGTGCGCCGGGTGCCCGCGACCATCCGTCCCGTGCTCGGCGGCCTGGCGTTGGGCCTCCTGGCCTTCTGGTCGCCGTACGCACTGACCTTCGGTGAGGCCCAGGTCAACCCCCTCGTCGCCCACCGGGCCATCGTGGCGGTGTTCGTCGTGGCGGCTCTGGCCAAACTCTGCGGAACGGCGGTGACCGTGGCGTCTGGCTGGCGAGGCGGGTTCATCATCCCCTTGTTCTTCATCGGCCTGGCAGTGGGACGGCTCACCCACATGGCGTTTCCGGGTTCCAACGAGGTGGTCATGATGGCCGCCTTCATGGCGGCCGCCAACACCGGCGTCACCAAGACCCCGCTCGGTTCGACACTGGTCGTCAGTCAGATGGCCGGGTTGCAGTTGTTGCCGACCACGCTGATCGCCGCCGTGGTGGCGTTGCTGCTGACGAGCGAGGTGGGGCTGATCCACACCCAATCGGAACGCGAGCCGGCCTCGGGAGAGGCGTGATGTCGACGCCGCTCGCACTGGCGGACTACGAGTCGCTGGCGCGGTTCCGCCACGGCCTCCGGTCCTTCCTCCACTTCTCCGAGGAAGCGGCGCGAGCCGAGGGCGTGACCCCGGCGCAGCACCAGCTGCTGCTGGCGATCAAGGGGATGCGGCCCGGGGAGGCGCCGACTATCGGCGAAATCGCGGACTGGTTGGTGCTGCGCCACCACTCGGCGGTCGAGCTGGTCGATCGGGCTGCGGCCGCTGGGCTCGTCATCCGGGTCGCCGACCCCGATGACGCCCGTTGCCAGCGGCTTCATCTCACCGTGGTCGGCGAGGAGAGGCTCGCTCGGCTGTCGGAACTTCACCGAGAAGAGCTCCGCCGTCTGCGGGAGGAGACCTTCGCGCACTTGCTCTCCCTCGGCTAGCGGGCCGGTCGGGCGTGCCCGCTGACTGGCTGAGGGGGAGCGGAGCGCGAACTGTCGTGTACACGACACTTTGTACTCCGCCCTAGCCGTAGCGGCCGTCAGGCAAGATGGCCCGATGCTCGAAGCGGTGATCTTCGATCTGGACGGCACGCTGGTCGACAGTGAGCAGCACGGCCATCGGGTGGCGTTCAACGACGCCTTCGAGGCGTTCGGCCTCCCCGACCGCTGGTCGCAGTCGGTGTATCGCGAGCTCCTCGCCACTACCGGCGGTGAGCGCCGGCTGTTCGCCTGGCTGTCGAGCCCCGAGTCCTCGTTTTGCGACCGCTCGGAGGATGAGCGACGCCAGATGGCGCGGTCGCTCCACCGTTGGAAGACCGACCGGGTCGAGGCCATGGCGGCTGCGGGGGCCATACCGGCCCGTGACGGTGTCACCGAATGGCTGGACCAGTTGGCCGGACGTGGGGTCCGCCTGGCGGTCGCCACCACCGGATCCAAGCAATGGGCCCTCCCCCTCCTGGGAAAGGTGTTCGGCGAGGACCGCTTCGAGCTGGTGGTCGCGGGCGACGATGTGGCCCGGCGCAAGCCCGACCCCGAGGCCTACCTCCTGGCCGTGGAACGGCTGGGTCTCGACCGGTCCGCCGTGGTGGCGATCGAGGACTCGGGTCCGGGATGGGAGGCCGCCCGAGCCGGCGGCTTGATCTGTGTCGTCGTGGCCAACGACGAAACCGACCTCGCTTCGGTAGCCGGCGCCCCGCTGGTCATCGACGGTTTCGGCGCCGCCGCCCACGTCATCGAGGACCGTTTCGGCGTGATGAACTCTGGAGGCACCGTGGCCGACGTGCTGGCCCAACTTCTGACGCGCGCGAGCATAGAGACGTGATCTTCGACGGTTTCTCGCACCAGCTCCCCGACACCGACCCGGAGGAGACTGCGGAGTGGATCGACTCATTCGACGCGGTCCTCGACGCCCACGGCAAGTCGCGCGCCCGCTTCCTCCTGATGAAGCTGCTCGAACGGGCACGGGCGCAGCAGGTCGGATTCCCGGCCACCGTTTCCACCCCCTACGTCAACACCATCCCACCCGACCAGGAGCCCTGGTTCCCGGGCGACGAGCACATCGAACGCCGCATACGCGCCTACATCCGGTGGAACGCCGCGGCCATGGTGGTGCGGGCCAACAACCGGGCCGAAGGTATCGGCGGCCACCTGGCGACCTTCGCCAGCAGCGCCTCGCTGTACGAAGTCGGGTTCAACCACTTCTTTCAGGGCAAGGACAACGGCCGCTCCGGTGACCAGGTGTTCTTCCAGGGCCATGCGGCGCCGGGAATCTACGCCCGGGCGTTTCTGGAGGGCCGCCTGGGCGAGGGGCAACTCGACAATTTCCGGACCGAAGTCACCGGGGCGGCCTCGGGAGTCGGAGGGCTGTCCTCTTACCCCCATCCCCGCTTGATGCCGGAGTTCTGGGAATTTCCCACCGTCTCCATGGGCCTCGGGCCACTGAATGCGATCTATCAGGCCCACTTCAACCGGTACCTCCTCAACCGCCGCATCGCCGACACGTCTGCGTCGCGGGTGTGGTGCTTCGTCGGCGACGGCGAGTGCGACGAGCCCGAGACCCTCGGCGCCTTGTCCCTGGCGGCGCGGGAGAACCTGGACAACCTGACCTTCGTGATCAACTGCAACCTGCAGCGCCTCGACGGTCCCGTCCGGGGCAACGGCAAGATCATCCAGGAGTTGGAAGCGGTGTTCCGGGGCGCCGGCTGGAACGTCATCAAGGTCATCTGGGGTTCCAAGTGGGACGAGCTGCTGGCCCGCGACGTGGACGGCGTGCTCCTCAACCGGATGAACACCAGCGTCGACGGCGAGTACCAGCAATACGCCACCCACGACGGGGCGTACATCCGGGAGCACTTCTTCGGCCCCGACCCCCGGCTGCGCAAGATCGTGGAGCACCTCTCCGACGACGACCTGCGCAACCTGCCCCGAGGCGGCCACGACTACCACAAGCTGTACGCCGCCTATAAGGCCGCCACCGAAACGACCGGCCAGCCGACCGTCATCCTGGCCAAGACCATCAAGGGATGGACGCTCGGTCCCGAGATCGAGGGCCGCAACGCCACCCATCAGATCAAGAAGATGACCAAGCCGCAGCTGGTGGTGCTGCGCGACCGGCTCCACCTCCAGGAGGAGATTCCCGATTCGGCGCTGGACGCCGACGTGCCGCCGTTCTTCCGGCCCGCTGCGGGCAGCGTCGAGTACGACTACATGATGGAGCGGCGCCGGGCCCTCGGGGGCCCGCTCCCCCGCCGCACCCCCAACCGGGCCAAGGCGCTCGACCCGCCCGACAACAAGGTGTTCGACGAGTTCAAGGCGGGGTCGGGCACCCGGGCGGTGTCCACCACCGTGGCCTTCGCCGGTTTGTTGCGCAATCTGTTGCGGGACCGCAACATCGGCAAGCGGATCGTTCCCATCATTCCCGACGAGGCCCGCACGTTCGGGCTGGACGCCTTGTTCAAGGAGATGAAGATCTACGCCCCGGGCGGCCAGTTGTACGACCCGGTCGACTCGCAGCTGATGCTGTCCTACACCGAATCCAAGGACGGACAGATCCTGGAGGAGGGCATCACCGAGGCGGGTTCGATGGCCGATTTCACCGCGGCCGGCACGGCCTACGCGACCCACGCGACCGCGATGATCCCGTTCTTCATGTTCTATTCGATGTTCGGATTCCAGCGCGTCGGTGACTTGATCTGGGCATTCGGCGACGTCCGCGGTCGGGGCTTCTTGATGGGCGCCACGGCCGGGCGCACCACCCTGACCGGCGAGGGGCTCCAGCACGACGACGGCCATTCGCTCGTCCTGGCATCGACCGTGCCCAACCTGAAGGCCTACGACCCGGCATTCGCGTACGAGACGGCGGCGATCGTGAAGGCCGGCATCACCCAGATGTTCACCGGTCCGGTGCCCGAGGACGTCTTCTATTACCTCACGCTGTACAACGAGAACTTCGTGATGCCCGCCGCTCCCGAGGTGACGGCGGGGTCGGAGTCGGAGTCGGTCGAGGCGCTGAGTCTTGACGAGCAGATTGTGCGCGGGATCTATCGCTTCGCCCCCGCCCCTGAGGGGCCACGCCGCAGGGCAACGGTGCTGTTCAGCGGGACCGGGAGCCAGGCAGCCCTTGAGGCGCAGCGCTTACTGGCCGCCCAGCACGACGTGGGCGCGGAGCTGTGGTCGGTGACGTCGTACAAGGCGCTGCGGGAAGAGGCACTCGGAGTCGAGCGGCGCAACCGGCTTCACCCCCATCAGCCACCGGCGACGCCCTACGTGACGGCCGCGCTGGCGGCCGCCGACGGCCCGATCGTCGCCGTGACCGACTACATGAAGATGGTGCCGGATCAGGTTGCCCGGTGGATCCCAGCCCATTTCACGTCGCTTGGCACCGATGGCTTCGGACGCAGCGACACCCGGGCGGCGCTGCGCCGGCACTTCGAGACCGACGCGGCCCACGTGGTGGTGGCGGTGCTCGACGGGCTACGGGCCACCGGCGACGCCAAGCCCGAGGAGGTCGCCGACGCCATCGCGTTGTACCAGATCGATGCCGAGGCGCCCGATCCCCTGCGTATCTGACACGTCTGACCTGGTCAGAACTTGTCTGACCTGGGTCTTCCGAGGGGATCGCGCCTCGATGGGGTAGTCTGCGCGGCCTAGGGACGCCTCGTTAGGTTCGACGACCGGTTCGGTTGCCGCCCCGTGTGCAGGACCGACGCCTCTTGTGATCCCACAAAAGAGAGGGTGCGGTGCCCATGGCCAGATTGCGTTCGACGACGTTCCCGACGGCCGTCTCGGCATGGACGAAGGACCGGGCTGATGTCAAGTTCTCGTGACCGAGCAGGACACGTGGCATCGGCTTCGCGGGCCGCGAGTACGCCAGATGGTCTGGCGAGGCCGATGAGCGACGACGAGATCAGAGAAGCGATCGACAAGGGGATCGCAGAGGAGCACGAACTGCGGACCCGGCACCAGCGCGGGCCGATGGATCCAAACGACTCCCGGCGCCTTCGTGAACTCTCGGAGTCACGGGATCAGTGTTGGGATCTGTTGCGCCAGCGGCGGGCCCGGCGAGAGTTCGGGTTCGATCCCAACAACGCCGATGCACGAGATCCCGAAACCCTCAAGCACTACCGCCAGTAGCGAGCGCGCCGGCTCCACCGTCACGGCGGCATAACCTCGTGCCCGCGACTCCGAGAAGGAAGTCGCGAGCCGATGTCGGCGTGGCGCTGTCGGATAGCCATTCGGACGACTCATCCACCAGCAAGTTGAGCTCGTTTACAGAGTGCGAACGTGGTGCCGTTACTGGATGCGGCTCGACAAGCCAGCCGCGGGGCATGCACTCGGTTGAGTGGCAGCTTGAGGATGTATTAGGTAACGGATCGCGATCCATAGCAGGACCGCTGTCACGATGAGTACGACCAACAACTTGAGGAGTTTCTGGTTCCAGTTCGCCTCCCAATAGGTTCCGCATGCGGGACATCGTTCTCGCTTAGCCGGAACGTTTTCGCCGCATTCGTCACATTTCCGGCGACGCGACATTGAAGGACAATACCTGATTGCTCCGGTCGGTCGGCCCTTCGTCACATCACCCGCACCGCGCTTGGCATCAGCTCCTAGCAGCTTCGGCCGCAAACGATATGCCGCAATGGAGGTACCGAATCCGAGCGCAGTGATGGTGCCGTTACTGCTCGCCCGAGAGAGTTAGGTCATCGTGATCAGTGGGCCGTCCCGCCGTCGGCTAGGCAAACAGACAACGTCCGCGTTGTTGGACCATGGGGCTTCCTGCGGCCCCAATCCTCTGACTCGGTAACGTCGCTATTCGACCCCAGGTGTTCGGAGGAGGCGCGACCCCTTAATGTCCAGTTCGGGTTCCGTGGACGACCACCTACGCCGAGTACTTGTCCACGGGCTCCAGCCAGCACGAGTCGTGATAGTCGACTACGACAGCAGGTGGCCCGTGCGTTACGAGCGGTGCGCCACCCGCCTCCGCCATGTGCTCGGTGACCGACTGCTCCTGATCGAGCACATCGGCTCCACCGCAGTTCCAGGGCTGGCAGCCAAGGCGGTCATCGACATCGTGATCGGGATCGTCGACCCCGACGACGAGACCTCCTACCTCGCCGACCTGACGTGTGAGGGTTATGACCTGAGGGTGCGCGAACCGGGGCACCGGGCGCTGAGGGGTGGCGAACCCGATGCCCCGGTCAACTTGCACTGCTACCGGCCCGATGCGTTCGAGGTTGGGCGCTATCTGGCGTTCCGGGACCGACTCCGCGCGGACTCCATCGACCGAGACCGATATGCCGAGGTCAAGCGCATACTCGCCGACCGCGAGTGGCCGGACATGAACTACTACGCCGAGGCGAAGTCCCAGATCATCGAGGAGATCCTGCGCCATACCGACTCAATCGGTTGACCAAGCGCTGGGTTGCGGTCCCCCGACTGCTCCTGCTTGCAATACCGGTAGAAGCTTGCCAGCGTCGAAAGGCGTCTCGCCCTGTCGAGCGCGTCCTGCCGGTTTCCCTCCATCCACCGCCCGAACAGCTCCACGTGCCCGCGCCGGACGTTGAACTGGGTCAACTTGCTTCGTGGCACCAGGCGGCGAACGGCCGAAGGTCGGTAGCGGAGCTGACGCTGCTACTTCCGCAGTAGCCAGCCATGAACCCATCGAACGTCATGGTCTCGCTCCGGGCAACGGGGTCAACCGCGACCAGGACTGCGACAGATGCGGTTTTTGACATCACAAGCTTCTCTCGTTCGGCGGCCCGGACAGACCGACCAAACGACACCACCGAGGCGAGCCGAACCGCTCGGCACGGAGGCGACGGAATCAGTTGGCACCGCCGGTGGCAGCTGACCGACGGGACAACGGTTCTCGGTCGACGACACCTAACGTGGGAGCGTGGCGATCGAACCTGAAGCGTCGACCGAGCTTGACGTGGCGGTCGCACGGGCCCGTTTCCAGGCAGCGGCCACCGGTGAGCTCCGGCCCATCCTCACCCAGTCATCTGTGGCCCCGACGTCCGAGGAGCTCGCCGACTTCGTCGACCGCTGCGCAGGCGGGTGAACCACCTGACCGCCGAAGCGCTCGCCGCCGCCCTGATCGGCGGCGCGAGCATCCGAGTGACCACCGAGGCCGTCGTTCTCCGCGACGCCTGCCGCGAACTGGCAATCGACCTCGAGGTGCTACCTCCCCACCAATGAAGCAAGGAGGCGCCGCAAGAGGCGCTTGGCATCAGCTCCAAGCAGCTTCGGCCGCGAACGACATGCCGCGATGGGGAGGTACCGAATCCGAACACAGCGATGGTGCCGTTACTGCTCGGTCCTGGCGTGATGCCTATCTGGAAGGATCTGAGGGTGACCGATACCGATACCCTCATGGCCGCCGAGAAGCGATTTCAACAAGCTCAACTTCACTCGGACATTTCGGAGCTTGACCACTTGCTTCATCCCGACCTCATCTTTGTTGGTCCCGACGGAACGCTCGGCGACAAAGCCAGCGACATCGACGCGCACCGCTCAGGGCTAATCCACATTGACGTGCTCGAGCCTGAAGACATCGTCGTCCGCGTTTCTGACGGTGTCGGGATCACGGTCCTCACGGCGCGACTCGAAGGCGACTTCGCCCGCCGCGAGTTCTCAACCCGAATGATCTACACCCGCAGCTGGGCGTTCTGCACCCAGGGCTGGCGGGTCGTCGCTGCCCACATCAGCACGATCGCACCGACTTGAAGCCGCCGCATGCCGGAGGACTTCACTCACGACGAACTGGTTGGCGCTGCAGGAAACACCCCCAAGTGGGCTCGCAACCTTCAGGCGACAGCGCTCGGCTGCATCGCTACACGAGAGGCAGAGCGCCGGTGCGAACAATACCGAGCACGAGTGTCCTGCCGAAGTGGGACGGTTGTGATCCCGAGGGGTCGTCGTGCCGCGTGTGCGAGCGTAGGCGCCATCCCTGCGGACCGTTATTGGACGGGCCAACGTGTTGGCGAGGGGGACAGAGGTGTGCTCGTCGGAGTCGAATACGCGGGTGCGCTCGCGGTCATCGTTCATATAGCCGGGAAATTGGTGAGCGTTTCGGCCTTCTCGTTGCGATATCACAAATCGCACTGCCTCCACGCCGCCCCCTCGAATCGCGCCTGCACCCGCGGTCGCTGCCAGAGGATCTATATGTCGAGCGCGGGCTCCTCGATCCCTCGGCATCGAGTCCACTCGGCCGCGGGATAAGCGGCGCTACTCAGTCTTCAGAATTGATCGAAGTTGCTCACGCAACTCAGGTCCATCGGCGTGCCCGTGAACGTCGGCAGCATGCATGGCGGCGGCGCGAACAACCTCTTCCTCTTCCCCACTAATGGTGAGAGTACAACCAGACTCACTTGGCATATCTCGACAATCAACAATCTTGCGTGGCATTCCGACCTCCTGTACTGGCATGGCGAAGCCTACGACTCTGCGGCCGCTGAAGATACTCGGGAGGTCTTACGTAGCGCCAATGCATGTGGACTGAGCAGGCTCTGGTTCGGCCAATGGGCCGCCCTATAGCCGGCGGAGGAGCGCACTTTTCCTGGCCGATAACCACAGGTTGAAGACGGCGAAGCCTGCTGTCGCTTGGGTTCGGCGGCCCGGACAGGGACACCCCGACGTTGAGCGTTTGCCTGAAGGCGTCGTGGGTTGCGCAGTTCACCACCGGAAGATGCTGCTGGAGCCACAGACTTCTGAAAGACCGGGATCGCGTGCACCGACACGCGATGGACAAGGCCGTCCCCTGGGCGCGTGGTGCGATGCAGCGATCGGGCTGGTTCCGGGCATCGAGCAAACAAAGCGTGGAGGCGAGCTTGCCCGGTCAGTCGAAATTGGTCATGGACCCTTGCCAGGGAACGGGAGACGGCCCGCGCCCTCGGGTCACAGCCCTCAGAGACCCCCATCCGCACGAAACCACACGCTGACCGATGCCGGACCCGCACGATCATGACCCGTTAGACGCAAACAAGCCGATCCGGCTCGGTAGAGTCTATGGCGTGGCAGATCTGCACCTCTCTGGTGAGCCCGAGGCCGACAAGCTCATCTCAGAGGATCCCCTGGCTCTACTCATCGGCATGGTCCTCGACCAGCAGATCCCCCTGGAATGGGCCTTCAGTGGCCCGTGGCGGCTCAAAGAACGCCTCGGTGGGCGCTTGGACGTCGGCGAGATCGCAGCCATGGACCCCGATGCGCTCGGCAAGGCGTTCGCCGAGCGACCAGCACTGCACCGCTTCCCGGGATCGAACGCCAAACGGGTGCAGGCCTTGGCGCAGATCATCGTCGACGAGTACGACGGCGACGCCGCGGCACTATGGAACACGGCATCGTCCGGCGAGGAGTTGTATCGCCGGGTCAAGGCGCTACCGGGCTTCGGCGAGCAGAAGGCCAGGATCTTCGTGGCCCTACTCGGCAAGCAGCTCGGTGTTCAGCCCCCCGGGTGGGCCGAGGCTGCCGGACCATACGGCCAGCCGGGGACGCTCATGTCGGTGGCCGACATCAAGAGCCCCGAGACGCTGGCCGAAGTACGCGATTACAAGCGGGCCAAGAAGGCCGCGGCCAAAGCCGCGGCGGAGTAATCCGCGCCGACCACGTGAAGGTCATCGCCAACGGCACCTCGACCGAGCTACCACCCGGCGCCACGCTGACCGACCTGCTCGCGGCGCTGGGGCTGGGCGCCAAGTGGGTAGTGGCGGAGCGCAACGGCGAGGCAATCCCCCGCGCCAACATGGAATCCACCGTGCTCGCCGATGGCGACCGGATCGAGCTGGTACGAGCCGTAGCCGGTGGCTGACCTGCTGGGCGGACGACGTCTCTACCTCTGCACCGGCGACCGATCCGACCTGGCGCCGTTCCTCGCGGCCTGCATCCGCGGCGGGGTCGACCTCGTGCAGCTCCGCGACAAGCAACTCGACGCGCTCCCGCTGTTGCGCCGGGCCGAGGTGGCCCTTGCGGTCTGCCGGGACCTGGGTGTGCCCTTCATACTCAACGACCGCCCTGACCTGGCACTGGCGTGTGGGGCCGATGGCGTGCACGTCGGCCAGGACGATGTCCCGCCGTGGGTGGCCCGCCAGATTCTCGGGCCCGACGCCATCGTCGGGCGCTCCACCCATGCGCCAACCGAGCTGCTGGCCGCCGCCCGCGAACCCGTCGACTACCTCTCCGCCGGGCCGGTCACCCCAACCCCGACCAAACCTGGGCGTCCCGGCACCGGGCTCGGCTACGTGAGGGAGGCGGCGCGCCGGACCACCGTTCCTTGGTTTGTCACCGGAGGAGTCACGCCCTCGACGGTGGGGGCCATGATCGAGGCGGGCGCCCGTCGGTTCGTCGTGGTCCGCTACCTCACCGAAGCGTCGGACCCAGAAGGCGCCGCCCGTCGTCTGCGTTCAGCCATCGCCGAGGCCGAGGCGGCCATGGCTGAAGCCGCCGGAGCTGAGCGGCCATCGCCGAAGCGGGTCGACCCGAAGCGGGCGCCGAGCCGGGTGACGCCCAGGCGTAGTCGCCGAGGCCGGTGACGGCGGCAATCTAGGCGCCATCAGGTCCGCACGCGCCACTCGGTGGCATCCGCCCGAAGGCGTCGGCGATTACCGTTCCGCCGATGTGTCCCGCACACACGACGTGGGTATCAGTGAGCCACGAACCTGACCGGTACACCCAAACTGTTCTCTCGATTCTCGATCGTTGCCGTGACCGCGACGCTGCTGGCGGCGCCCCTACTCGTCGGCTGTAGCTCCAACAAGACCGCCGAGAAGGATGTGTCGATCACCGCCTGCCGCGACGATCCCGGCGGCGGCCGACCCACCGCCGATGGCACGATCCTCAACCACAGCTCCAAGGCCAGCAGCTACGTCGTCGACATCAGCTTCATCGACTCCTCGGGCAACAGGGTGAGCGAAGGCGGGGCGCCCGTCGGCAAGGTCGAACCAGGAGCCACCGCCGTCTTCCACGCCCAAGGGGTGTCAGGCGCCAAGGGACCACTTACCTGCAAGGTCGCCTCGGTGCAGCGGACGGTCGCGCCCTAAGCGATCGTCACAACCCCGAGCGCCGGGCCGTCAGACCAGTTGCCGGTCCAGCCAACCCAGCAGGATCGCGATCGCCCTCGGGTCGTGGCGTAGGAAATGACTGGCTGCGGCCAGAATGCGAAGCTCGACCTGGCCCTCGGCGGCGTCAGCCAGCGCCCGGGCGTCGAGCATCGGCACGGCCGCGTCGTTGGCCCCGTGCACGATCAGCAGGGGCCGAGGTGGAATCTTGCCAATGAGTGACAGGGGCCGCACCTCACGCAATTCCCTAGCCCAGGCGTCAACGTCGCTCGGGAACTTGGAGCTTCGTATCACCCCAACCGACCGTGCATGGGCCAGGAACCGGCGGGGGTCGGCGGCCCAGTCGTTGAAGTCGGCCGGGGCGGCGAAGGTGGCGACTCCTCGGACCCGCTCGTCCTCTCCAGCCGCGCAGATGCTGAGCGCTCCGCCCGCCGAGAACCCGCAGAGCCAGACCGCCTCCACCCCTTCCTCGTTGAGCAGGTGGTCCACCGCGGCCCGCAGGTCGGCCAGCCAGCCGGCCAGGGAGAAGTCACCCTTCGATTCGCCAGTCCCGCGAAAGTTGAACGTGAGGACCGTCCATTGGGTGTCACCGGCCAGACGGTCCGCCAGTTCGGGGAAGGTTTTGCCGGCGGCGTCCGCGTTCTGCGGCCCCTCGGGAAAACCGTGGCTCACGACTAACCCGTAGCGACCCGACCCTTTGGCGGCCGACGCCGACGGCCGGGCCAGATACCCGGCAAGCGCCAGCCCGTCCGACATGATCGTGACGGGCTCACCCACTGGACACGCCCACCGGGCGTATCACGGACTCACCACTCGGGCCCACCCACGGGCTCACTCACCCCTGCCACCCGCTCCGTCGCCGCCGACGCACGCGCCGTGAGGCCGGTACCCCCGGTTGCGTGCCTCAGCCAGGAGGTCGGGGCCGAAGGCGGCGGCCTGGCCTGACGACACCAGCTCGTCCACAGCGCACGCCGCAACGACATGGTCGAGGTCGTGGACCCGCAACGTGCGCTTGTCCCCCAGCCACCGGTAGCGCTCGAATCGGGGCGGACGCGGCGGACGGGTCACAGAGACGCCACGGTAGCGGCCGCCCGACGCGACGAGAGGGCGCCACATGGGGCGCCCTCTCGCACACAAAACACTGGAAAGACAGGAGGATCCGGTTTGCTACCGGCGGGACCAAGCTCCGGTAGGAACCTCCTGGGTAACTGGCTTGGATTCACCAGGTGGTCCAGCGGCCGTCTAGCGGCCAGCCACCTCCAGGGTCCCAAAACCTTGATGACTACTCAGGTGGACCACCTCCTTTCTCTGGTGAAGGAAATGGTACCCAAAGGTCGTCCGGTAGTGAAGTCATTTCGCTACTCCCCCGGGGAAGCCTCGGGCCCGATAGCCCCGATCACCTCGAGATAGATCATCTGGGCGTCGAGCACCGCGTGGATCTGAGCAGCGGTGTAACCGGCACCGGTCTGCTCGGCCTTGGCCATGACCCAGTCGACGGTCTCCGCTCCGCCGACGACGACTTGGGCGTCGAGATGGGGTGTCGAGCCGTTTCCGGACACTCCCTTGCTGCGGAAGTACTCGAGATTCCAGTCGATGATGCTGCGGACGTCGTCATGGCTGAGCACGGCGCTGACCTCGAACGGCAGGTGTTCGGCAACCCAGGCCACCGCCTCGTCCATGTCGAACACCGGGCGCGGCGGTACGGCGTCGAGCCGCCGGGCCTCCCGGCCGATCACGACCGCGGCGATGGCGAAGACCGCGACCAGCCCAACGACGGCGTAGAGCACGGTCATGAGCGCTTCAGGCTAATGGCGAACTCCCGCCTCCAGCCCACCGCTCCGACCGTTGACCGAGATTTGGCCGATCGGACAAAACGTGCCCATTCCGGCGCCGGACCGCAGCCGGAGCCGGAGCCGGAGCCGGACCGAAGCCGGACGGAGCCCGACCGAAGCCGGACCGAAGCCGACCGAAGCCGGACCGCGACCGAAGCCGACCGACCGAAGCCCGACCGGAGCCGGACCGGGTGGTCAGATGCCGATGCGCTGGGCTAGCAACTCGCGGTGGTAGGCCGGATCACCGAGAATCAGCTCCGAGCTCTTGGCCCGCTTGAAGTACAGGTGGGCCGGGTGGTCCCAGGTGAAACCGATGCCGCCATGGATCTGGATGTTGTCGGCCGCCGCCTTGAAGTAGGCCTCGGAACAGTACGCCTTCGCCAACGACGCCATCACCGGCAGTTCACCGTCGTCCTCGGCGGCCGCCCACGCGGCGTAGTACGCGGCCGACTTGGCCGACTCGACCGCCAGCAGCATGTCGGCGCACTTGTGCTTCACGGCCTGGAAACTCCCGATCGGCCGGCCGAACTGCACCCGCACCTTGGCGTACTCGACGCTCATCTCGAGCACCCGCTGGGCCCCCCCGACCTGCTCCGCCGCCAAGGCGATAGCCGCCAGGTCGAGCGCCCTCGACACGGCGGGCCACGCCCCACCCTCGGTGCCGACCAGCCGGGCGGGCACCGACGACAACACCAGCCGGGCCTGCTTGCGGGTCTGGTCCATGGTCGGCATCGCGGTGCGGGTCAGGCCCCGGGCATCCCCGTCGACCAGGAACAGCGACACGCCACCCCCGGTGCGGGCCACCACCAGGATCACGTCGGCCGTATGCCCGTCGAGCACGAACGTCTTGTGCCCGTCGAGCACCCAGGAACCCACGGAACCCTCGGAACCCTCGGAGGCCCGGGCCTCGGTCGTGACACCGGCCTCGTCCCACCGTCCCGAATCCTCGGTGAGCGCCAGGGTGGCCCGCAGCTCGCCCGACGCGATCCCCGGGAGCACGTCGGCCTTCACCTGCTCGTCGCCGCTCGCCATCACGGCCGCGGCGCCGAGCACGACGCTCGAAAAGAACGGGGCGCACAGCAACGCCCGCCCCATCTCCTCCAGCACCACGACCAGCTCCACGAACGAGAACCCCGAACCGCCGTACTCCTCGGGGATGGCCAGGCCTTGCAGCCCCAACTGCTGGGCCATCTGGGTCCACACCGCGGCGTCGTAGCCGGACTCGGTCTCCATCAGCCGCCGCACCTCCGATTCGGGCGACTTGTCGGCCAGGAAACGGCGCACCGACCGGCGCAGCTCCTCCTGCTCGTCACTGAAGGCCAGATTCATCGAACGGCCACCTGATGCCTTCCGCTTAGCGCCCACCCGGTGGTAGGAAGGCTACCAAGATGCCAAATTCCCTCCACTACCAGGACAGCCAGGCGGAGATCCACAAGGTCGTCGTGGGTCCCATGGACAACAACGTCTACGTGCTGCGGTGCAAGGAAACCGGCGACGCCGTCCTGCTCGACGCGGCCAACGAGCACGAGAAGCTCCTCGAACTGTGCCGGGACCTCGGGGTCCGCAAGGTGCTCGAAACGCACGGGCACTGGGACCACATCCAGGCCGTGCCCGCCGTCCGCGACGCCGGCTACGAGGTGGGTGTGACCGCCGCCGACTCCAAGATGCTGCCGTCGTACGACTTCGTGCTCGAAGACGAGTCGGTCATCGAGGTGGGCCGGCTCCGCCTCCACACCATCCTCACCCCCGGCCATACCCCCGGCTCCATGTGTTTCCGCCTCGACGGCTCACCGGTGCTCTTCAGCGGCGACACCCTCTTCCCGGGCGGTCCCGGGGCGACCACGTTCCCCGGCGGCGACTTCCCGACGATCATCCGCTCCCTCGAGGACCGGTTGTTCGCGCCACTGGCGGCCGAGACGATCGTGATGCCCGGGCACGGCAACGACACCTCGATCGGCGCCGAACGACCCCATCTGCAGGAGTGGATCGACCGGGGCTGGTAGGAGGGATGGGAAAAATCGCCGCCCGAGGCGGGGAACCCGTCGAGTCGCAGCGGCGTTGCCCTATGACCGGCGACCGAGCGACCTGACACCGGTGCACACGGAGGAATTGCCGCTCACGCCGCTGCGCGATCGCAACATTCCCGCCCGGGCGTGGGTCGAGGCACCGGCGGCGCTGCTGCACCTGGGCGATGACATCGGCGGTCCCGAAGCGCAGTACAAGCGGCGCATCGGCCGGTGGCTCCTGTGGCGAGCGGGTCCGGCCAACCATGCCGATGCCCGCTATGCCGCCATCGACTCCTCCGATCTGGCGACCCAACTGACCTACCGCCTCTACGCCGACGGATCAGGCGAGGGAACCGGCCCCGGCGGCACCAGCCACGACCGATTCCGGGCCTGGAAAGAGGATCTGCGCGATCACGGCTGAGCGGTCGGGGTCCCCCAGCGGCCCGACGGCAGCGCGGTACGCTGCTGCGAGCGGCACAGGGAGACTCGTTGGCTAACGACATGAGTGAACACTCGACCGCCCTTCTGTCGGAGTTGCAGGCCGTCTGCCAGCGCATACTGGCGAGCGACACCAAGCTGTCGGGCGGTTCCGCGGCCCTGACGAACATGGCCTCGGTGGCCAATGGCACCGCGCTCGCCAACTCCCTCGAAGCCCTCCGGCGCCAATCCGTCGACAACCACGAGCAAGTGGCGGAGCTCAAGCGCTCCCTCGACAGTCACCGGGGCGTGATCGCGGGCGACAGCGCGGCCAACGCCAAGATGCTCGTCGGCCTGACCCGGGCGGTCGAGAGCCTGGTCGAGGGAAGCGAGCGTGAGCGGACGCAGACGACAGGCCAGCTGGGCGACCTCATTCGTTCGGTGGAGTCGCTCCGAGTCGGCCTGGCGGGCTTCAGCGCCAACAGCCGCCAGCAGTCGGCGGAGTTGCGGGGCTCGGTGGAATCGTTGGAACGTAGCGTCAGCGCCTTCGGCGAGCAGGTGCAGGTCGCCCTGAACACCCTGGGCGGTCAGATCCAGAGCGCCCTCGGGACGATGAGCCAGCAGATCGCCACGGCGTTGCGGACCTCGAGCGAGCAGGTGGGCCAGGAGATGTCGCGCCAAAGCGCAGCCTATGAGTCCCTTCTCGGCGAACTCCTCCCCGTGCAGACCCGCGAGCGACTCGACGAGCTCGAGTCGCTGCTCACGGTGGGGCTGCCGAAGTTCAGCGAGGAAATCCAGGCCGGCGTGCAGCAGACCCTGCTCGAAGTGAGCCGGACCTTCCAGCTGGCCGAACGGGAACACGGCAACCGGATGGCCGAACTGCACCGGGATTTCAACGTCACGACCCGCCGGCTGGAAGCCTCGCTCCAGCCCCGCCGCCGCGAAGAGCCCGTCGGCTAGCCGAGCGCTCGCGGCCGCTGGTCGACCAAGATCGCTGACTAGCCGCCGGCCATCCCGATCATGGCCACGATGAGCCCGGCCGACGAGGACCATGGCGGAGGCGGCGTAACACACCGCCCACCACCACGTCTTGGTGGTGCGGCCGTCTCCGGCGGTCACGGTACGAACCTCGATGACCGGGCCCGGGTTGCGGTGATACCAGCCGGTGGCCACGACGTGCTGGCCCAGGTACTCGCGCACCTTGGTCAGCCCGAACCAGGCCCGGGCGAAGGGCAGGGGCTGGCGCCACAGGAGCGGGACGAAGCCTGATTGGTCCTGCACCACCATGTCCGGTGACAGCAGGTAGCCGGGTGTCCCCCGTCCCACGATCCAGCCCTTGACTTCGACCGGCAGGCCCGCAAGGGGGCTGGCCTCGAGGCGCTCGAGCAACGACGTGATCTCCTCGACCGGCTGGGTCCCGTGGGTCGGGTAACGCAGCAGCTGCTTGACGACGAGGCCGACACCGGCGACCGCGATCGCCAGTCCGATGGCCACCGTCGAATGGGTGAATGCGCCGAAACCGAGCATGGCGGCAACCAGAATCCACGGCCCGACCGTGATGGCGAGTTCCCGGGCGAAGCGGGCCCGCAACGACATCCGCGTGGCCTGGTCGACATCCGCGGTGGCCCGCAGCACGCTCCAATACTTGGGCGCACCGGGAAGGCCCGAGCGCTCGAGCGCCGCGATGCGGTGCGACACCAGCGGGTGCGAGGCCAGCTTCTCCAGCGTGGTGCCCCAGGGGTTGACCGTTTCCCAGCGCATGGCGGCGATGGCACGCTGGGGGTCGATGCCTTGGCCGAAGGCCACGGCCATGGCGTCGGCGGCCTTGGGCTCGAAGATTCCCATGGCCCGCATGGAGCGGATGCGACTGGCGCTGCGATGGCGCCGGGCGGCCTCGGCCTTGCCCTGCTTGCCCGCCGCAACCAACTGCGCCGCCTCGGCTTCCTCCTGGGCCTTCACCTGGCCCATCCCATAGGCGATCTTGACGAGGGCCGAGGCCAGGGCGTCGCCGTTGCCGGTGCACTCGCACGACCAGTGGTCGGCGCCGTACTCCCGGGCCCGGGAGAGGGCCAGCAGCATGAAGCTCGAAACCAGGTACGCCACGTAGGCACCGACGGCAGCCACCCGGGCCCGCTCGTCGCGGGCGAAGCGGGTCGTGAGGTAGACGAAGTAGAGCAGCATCGGGATGACCGCGGCCATGGTCATGATCACGAAGTCCCAGTGCTTGACATGGCCCACCTCGTGGGTGATGACCGCGTCCACCTCGTCGCGATCGAGGCGCTCGAGCAGGCCCCGTGTGACCCACATCCGGGCGTCTTTCGGGGTGTGGCCGAAGGTGAAGGCGTTGGGCATGCCGTCGTCGACGATGCCGAGGGTGACCAGCGGCACGCCCGCGTCCCGGCAGCGCCGGGCCACCGCTTCGCCCACCGGGTGTTCGGTGAGGTAGCGGACGCCGTCGTTCGGGATCACGTCGGCGGGGACCAACCATTGAATGATCCAGGGGTTGATCGCGAACTGCAGGCCGACGAGCGCGATGGCGAGCGCGGCGGGGAACCACACCGCGAAGTGGAAGAACACCACGGCTGCCTCGCCGACAGCCAGGACCAACGCCAGCAAACCCAAAATTGAAGGCAACGACCTACGAATCACAAAGCCCATGTCTGCTGACCTCCTCCGGCTACCACCGAGGTAGGGCCGGTATGAAATCCATGGTACGGCCCCTCCACAACTCCGACACCGCACCCGGCGGGGCTTTTTCCCAGCCCGTCTTGGTTACGACCCGGTCAGCGGGTGACGGGGGGCATCGACCAGCTCCAGGTTTTCGGGGAGGCCCTCGACCTCGACCTTGTCGCCGTCGACCGACACCGAGACCCGGCTGCCGGCCAGGGGAATGCGGTCGACCCGGAGGCGCCCGATCTGGTCGGGTAGGGCCGGGTGGAGCCACACCTTGCCCCGCGGCACCCACGGGTCGAGCCGCAGCATGGTGCGCAGCATGAGCAGGGGCGAGGCAGCGGCCCATGCCTGGGGGGAGCACGAGGTCGGGTAGGCGACCACGGTGGGCATTTCCAGCCGGTCGAGCCCGCTGAACAGCTCCGGGAGGCGGCCGCCTTGGGCCACGGCGGCGTCGAGCATGCCCATGATGACGCGCTGGGCCTCCCGGACGTACCCGTAGCGCATGAGGCCTGCGGCCACGATGGCGTTGTCGTGGGGCCAGACGGAGCCGCAGTGGTAGCTGATCGGGTTGTAGCCCTTCATGGACGCGGCCAGCGTCCGCACCCCCCAGCCGGTGAACATGTCGTGTGAGAGCAGGCGCTTGGCGACCATCGAGGCCTTGTCGGCGTCGAGGATGCCGGTCCACATGCAGTGGCCCATGTTGGAGGTGAGGGCGTCGATGGGACGCTTGTCCTTGTCCAGCCCCATGGCCAGCCAGCCCTTGTCGGGCAGCCAGAAGTCCCGGTTGAAGTCGGCCTTGAGCTTGGACGCCCGGTGCCGCAGGTCGGTGGCCAGTTCGTGCTCGCCGTGCTCGCCCGCGAAGTAGGCCCGGGCCAAGTAGGCGCCGTAGACGTACCCCTGGACCTCGCACAACGCGATGGGGGCCTCGGCGATGCGGCCGTCGGCGAAGCGCACACCGTCGTGTGAGTCCTTCCATCCCTGGTTGGCCAGGCCCCGGTCGGAGGTGCGCAGGTATTCGACGTAGCCATCGCCGTCTCGATCGCCGTAGTTCTCGATCCAGCCGATGGCCCGGTCTGCGTGAGGAAGGAGCTGGTCGACCGCTTCCTTGGCCAGGCCCCAGCGGCGCAGCTCGCCCAGCAACATGACGAACAGCGGGGTGGCGTCGGCCGTGCCGTAGTACACCTTGCCGCCGCCGAGCGACAGCGACGGGGCATCGCCGAAGCGCATTTCGTGCAGGATGCGGCCTGGTTCCTCCTCGGTACGGGGGTCGACCTTGGCGCCCTTGGAAGCGGGCCAGGGTCTGGAGCACGCCGAGCGCCAGCTCGGGGTCGACCAGCAGCGCCATCCACGACGTGATCAGCGAGTCCCGACCGAACAGGGTCATGAACCACGGGGCGCCGGCGGCCACCACGGTGCGCTCCGGGAAGTCGGGGTCGAAGATGCGCAGCGCGCCCAGGTCCTCGGCGCTGCGGGCCACGACCATACGGAGGCCTTCGTGGTCGGTTCCAGGTTGGGGACGCTGCGGCGCCACTGGGCCATGCGCTCCGCCGGTTTGGCCCGCTCGATGGGTTGGCCGCAGAGCCAGCGGGGCTCGATGGACTCGTTCTCGATGCTGCAGGTGAACTGCTGGCAGACGGCCCATTCGCCCCGAGGGGCGATGATCACCTCGAAGCTGGCCAGGTGGGCATCGAGGACGGCGTCGGTGGAGAACGACACCCGCAGCCCGCGGCCGTGCGACCCTCGACGGTGGCGGAAGACGATGCCGCCGCCGACGTGTTCCCAGCTGTACTCCTCGTCGTGGGTCGTCGTGGCCGCCCGGCCCTCCTTGACCTCGAACAGGTTGGCGAAGTCGGCGCCGTAGGCCAGTTCGATGGCGCAGTAGGCCGGTTCGTCGCCGAAGTTGCGCACGACGAGGTCGTCGCGCATTCCCCGGCCGACGTAGCGGGAGCGGGAGATCAAGATCGTCGAGTCGGCCCGACCGGGACGGGGACGGACGCGACCCACGAATCGGGCCGAGTAGGGCTCGGTGGGCGACATGGCCAGCGGCTCTGGGACCTGCCCGTTGATCTTCAGCTGGAGGCGGGACAGGAACCGGGTGTCGCGGAAGAACAGACCCTCGGCGGTCCCCGGCGTCATGTCCCCGCTGGCCGAGGAAATGGCGAAGGCCGAGCCCTCCACGAGCGTCACGGTCGTACCGGCGGTGCCGACGGCAACCGACTCGCCAGTGAAGGTCCAGGGGTCCGTCACCATCGGGAGGCTAGTGGTGCCGCCACCGTGGTCCCGACCGCCGGATCAAGTCGCGGGTAGGGCTCTTTGTGGCTGCGACCTATTTCCACTACGGGGATAGTGGTAATAGGATGGGTGCTGTGAGTTCCACCCCTTCTCCCGCCTCGTCTCCCGCGCTGTTCGAGGTCCAGGGCCTGCATGTCACCGTGGGTGACACCGAGATCCTGCGAGGCGTCGACCTGATCGTCGGCGCGGGCGAGATCCATGCCCTGATGGGGCCGAACGGCTCGGGCAAGTCGACCCTGGCCAACACCCTGCTCGGCAATGCCGACTACCGGGTGACCAGCGGGCGGATCCTGTTCAAGGGTGAGGACATCACCGCGTGGCCGACCGACGTGCGGGGCAAAGCCGGCATCTTCCTGGCCTTCCAGTACCCCGAGGAGATCCCCGGTGTGCCCATCATCCAGTTCCTCCGCCAGGCCCTGTCGGCTCGTAAGGGGCTCGACCTCTCGGTCCTCGAGTTGCGGCTGTCGATCATGGAGTGGATGAAGAAGCTGGATATGGACCCCGCCTTCGGGGACCGCTACCTCAACGAGGGCTTCTCGGGAGGCGAGAAGAAGCGCAACGAGATCCTCCAGATGGCAATCCTGGAACCGGAGTTGGCCATCCTCGACGAGACCGACTCGGGGCTCGACATCGACGCCCTGCATGCCGTGGCCCGAGGTGTCCAGCAGGTACGGGCGGCTCGGCCGGCCCTGGGGGCCCTGATCATCACGCACTACCAGCGGATACTGGACGAACTGACACCTGACGTGGTCCACCTGCTCATCGACGGGCGGGTGGCGGCCAGCGGGGGCCCGGAACTGGCTCGCCGGCTGGAAGAGGAGGGGTACGAGGCATGGCGCTAGACGTCGAACTGGTCAAGAAGGACTTCCCGATCCTCGACCAGCTGGTCCACGGGCACCGCATCGTCTACCTCGACTCGGCGTCGTCCTCGCAGAAGCCGGCGGCGGTGCTCGACGCCATGCAGCAGCTGTACGAGACCACCTACGCCAACGTCCATCGGGGCGTGTACTCCATCGCCGAGGAGTCGACCCGGCTGTACGAGCAGGCCCGCACCAAGGTGGCCGCCTTCCTCGGCGCCGCCTCCACCCGGGAAGTGATCTTCACCAAGAACGTCACCGAGGCCATCAACCTGGTGGCCTATTCGTGGGGTCGCAGCAACCTGGGCCCGGGCGACGCCGTCTTGCTGACCGAGATGGAGCACCACGCGAACCTGGTGCCGTGGTTGCAGCTCAAGGCCGAGCGGGGAATCGAGTTGCGCTACTTGGGCGTCGACGGCGAAGGCCAGCTGATCCTCGACGACCTCGAGCAGTTGGTCGACGGCGTCAAGCTGGTCGGCCTCACGCTCGTGTCCAACGTCCTCGGCACGCTCAACCCCGTCGCCGAGGTGGCGCGGGTGGCTCACGCCGCCGGGGCGCTGGTGCTGGTGGACGGCGCCCAGTACACCCCGCATTTCACGACCCGGGTGGCGGAGCTCGGGTGCGACTTCTACGGTTTCACGGCGCACAAGATGCTCGGCCCCACCGGGATCGGCTGCCTGTGGGCCCGCGAGTCCCTCCTCGAGGCGATGCCGATCTTCCTCGGCGGCGGTGAGATGATCCGCGACGTCCGCCTGGACGGCTTCACGGCCAACGAGTTGCCGTGGAAGTTCGAGGCCGGTACCCCGCCCATCGCCGAGGCGGTCGGCCTGGGCGCCGCCATCGACTATCTGCTGGCGGTCGGCATGGCCGATGTCCGGGCCCATGAGATCGAGCTCACCCGCTACGCCCTGGCGTCGTTGCACGAACGCCACGGCGACGACATCCGGATCTTCGGGCCGCCCGATGCCGAAAAGCGCGGTGGGGTACTGAGTTTCGCCTACAAGGACATCCACCCCCACGACATCTCCCAAGTACTCGACGAGGTCGGGGTCTGTGTACGGGCGGGACACCACTGCGCCAAGCCGCTCATGCGCCGCCTCGGCGTGGGCGCCACCGCCCGGGCGTCGCTGTACCTGTACAACGACGAGGCGGATGTCGATGCCCTCTCCTCGGCGCTCACCAGTGCCGACCGGCTGTTCTCCTAAGCTGCCTGACTGACATGCCGGGCCTCGAAGACCTCTACCGCGAGATCATCCTCGACCACTACCGCAACCCCCGTAACCGGGGGGAGTTGCCGACGCCGCCCGCGGTGCGGGTGGAAGGGTTCAACCCGCTGTGCGGCGACGAGATCGTGGTGTTCCTCGACGTGGCCGACGACCGGGTCCAGGACCTGCGCATCGGCGGCCAGGGTTGCTCCATCAGCCAGTCGTCGGCGTCGATGATGTCGGCCGCCGTCAAGGGCAAGACCGTGGCCGAGGCTCGGGCGACCATCCGGGCCTTCAAGTCGTTGATGTCCATTCACGAGCAGCGCCTCGACGGCGCTGACGACGACGGCGCTGGTGGCGGCGGCCCTTCGGTTCCCGAGCCCGAGGTGAAGCTGGGCGACCTCGAGGCCCTGCAGGGCGTCGTGCGGTTCCCGGTGCGGATCAAGTGCGCCACGTTGTCGTGGAACACGCTGGCCCAGGGCCTCGACGAAGCCCAAGAGACCAGCGCCACTCCCTCGTAGGCCGGAGCAAAGCCGGGGCCGGGGCCGTGGCCTTGCTCCGGTGCGCGGCTCGCCGCGGGCTCGCCGCGGGCTAGCCCTCTTCGGTCCGTGTCGAGCTGGGCCCCTGGGCCCGGACGGTTTCGACCTGCTCGAAGGCGGTGCGCAGTTCGGCGATCCAGGCGGCCTCGTTCTGCCCCACCAGGCGGACGCACCAGGCCAGCGCGTCGCTGCGGCTGCGGGCCACGCCCGCGTCGATCAAGGTGTCGAGCACCGCCCGCTCGGGCATGCGCAGCCGGGTCATCACCGGGGCGCTGGCGGTCGTGAAGTGCTGGGTCGTGTCGCCACAGGTCGCACCCCACGACACCCGGCGCCGGAACCGGTGCTGCGCCTCCTCGGCGATGCGCATGCGCTGCTCACGGCTGTCCTCCCGGAAGCGCTGGATACGCGCCGCTTCGGCCGCACCCTTGCCATCGGGTCCGTCGTCCGCGGCCACGTCGGGGCTCTTCAACTGGCCCACCACGAGGATCTCGTCGTTGTCGAAGGTGACTGTCGGGGCGCCACTGAACCAGTCGTCGGGAACCTGCCCGGCAAACCATCCGTGGAGCTTCGCCCGCTGTTCTGCTGTCGTGGAAGACGATTGAGTCGGTTGCATGTGTTACATGATTACACAAGAACAGCGACTACGTCGAGTCCCGTGCGGTAATTTTGCCCACGATGCCCGGGTTTCGAGCGTTGAGCTGGTCCGACGTCAGGGCTCGGATGATGATCGGATCGTTCGCGGCCAACTTTGCCGGTGCGACCTTCATCTTCTTGTACCTCGAGTTCATCGCACCGTTTCCTCCCAAGTGGCGCAGCGAAACGCTGGTGGACGCAGGGCTGGTAGTCGCGTTGTTGGGCGTTACTGCCGCGGTCCAGCACCAGCTCATCCGGCGCCGTTTCGGCCACGCAACCGCGTGGCTGTCCGAACGCCGGCTCCCGACCGTGGCCGAGCAGCAGGCGACGCTGACGCTTCCGTGGCGGTCGACCAAGTTCTCCATCGTCTCGTGGGTCAGCGGCGCCGCAGCCTTCGCGGCGTGGGCGTGGATCCTGCACTCCTCCGCGCTGTTTACCTTCCAGGTCTTCATCACCATCCTGCTGGGCGGCCTGGTGAGCGTCGCCCTGGCCTACTTCCTCATCGAGCGGGCCGCGGCGCCCCTGATCCCGCTCGCGCTTCAGTCACAGGCGCCCCCGCCGACGGCGGCGCTGGGGCTACGGCCCCGCCTCATCCTGGCTTGGGCCCTCGGATCAGCCATCCCGTTGCTGGGCCTGGCCCTGTTGCCCCTCGACGCCGAGGCTTCCACTGCGTCGGGCGCCGCCACGCCCAGTATCTCCGGCGCCGTGATCGCGGTATCGCTGGCCGGAGTCGTGGTCGGCTTGATCATCACCTTCGTGGTCGCCCGCTCCGTGGCCGATCCGCTCGACCACGTCCGGGCGGGACTGCAGCGCGTCGAGGGCGGGGACCTCGACGTCGTGGTCAACGTGGAGGACGGCGGCGAGATCGGGCTGCTGCAGTCCGGTTTCAACCAGATGGTCCAGGGACTGCGCGAGCGGGCCCAGCTCCATGATCTGTTCGGCCGCCACGTCGGGGTGGAAGTGGCCCGGCGGGCATTGGAGGCGGGCAGCGGCCTCGGTGGTGAGCAGCACTCGGTCAGCGCCCTCTTCGTCGACCTCGTGGGCTCGACCGCCCTGGCCGAGGTGCTGCCGCCCGGCGAGGTGGTGGCCACCCTCAACACCTTCTTCGACACCGTGGTCCGGGTGGTCAGCGACGAGGGCGGCTGGGTCAACAAGTTCGAGGGAGACGGGGCGCTGTGCGTGTTCGGGGCGCCCGGTTTCCAGCACGACCACGCGGCGCGGGCCCTGCGCGCCGCCCGCAAGCTGGATCTGGCAATCCGCGCCCTGGCGGCCGAACATCACGGCGTGTCAGCCGGCATCGGGGTGTCGTCGGGCATCGTGGTGGCGGGCAATGTCGGAACCGAACAGCGCTACGAGTACACGGTCATCGGCCGGGCGGTCAACGAGGCGGCCCGCCTGACCGAGATCGCCAAGGGCCGTCCCGGAAGGGTGCTGGCCGCCGGCCAGGCCATCGCGCAGGCGGGGAACGAGGCGGCCAAGTGGGCGTCGCTCGGGAACGTGGCCATCCGGGGCAGTTCGGAACCGGTGGCCATCTACGAGCCGCTGTCAGTGCGCGTCGCCGGCTGAGCGGCTCGACGCACCCCACCCGATACCCCGCTCAGGACGATGCCGGGACCGCCCGCGATGGCGTCGATCTCGTCGAGCACCTCGGGTGTCAACAGGGGGAGCACGTCGAGCGCCGCCATGTTCTCGTGTACCTGGCGGACGTTGCTGGCCCCGGTGATCACCGTCGAGACGTTCGGGTTGGCGGCACACCAGGCGATCGCCAACTGGGCCAGCGAACATCCGAGGCGATTCGCGACTCCCCCGAGCCGGCGCACCTGGGCGTTGCGCTCCGGGTCGGTCACGGCGTCCTTCAGCCACTCATAGCCCGGGAGGGCCGCCCGGCTGCCTTCGGGTACGCCGTCGGCGTACTTGCCGGTGAGCAGTCCCGATGCCAGGGGGCTCCACGTGGTGAGGCCGATCCCGATGTCCTCGTAGAGTCGGGCGTACTCCCGCTCGACCTTGTCACGATGGAACAAGTTGTACTGGGGTTGCTCGACCACGGGCTTGCGCAGGTGATGGCGCTCCGCGATCTCCCACGCCGCCCGGATCTCGTCCGCCGACCACTCCGACGTCCCCCAGTAGCGCGCCTTTCCCGAGCTGACGATGTCCTGCATGGCCCAGACCGTCTCGTCGATCGGCGTGTCGGGGTCGGCCCGGTGGCAATACACCAGGTCGACGAAGTCCAGCCCCAGCCGCTCCAACGATCCGTCGATGGCGTGCAGCAGGTACTTCCGGTTCAACGTGTTCTGCATGTTGGGACCTTCGCTCAGGCCCCAGAAGAACTTGGTGGACAGCACATAGCTCTCCCGGGGCCATCCGAGCTCGGCGATGGCCTTGCCCATGATCCGCTCCGACTCGCCGCCGGCATAGGACTCGGCGTTGTCGAAGAAGTTGACACCCGCGGCGCGCGCCGCGGCCAGGCACGCGCTGGCCTGCTCGACGCCGAGTTGGCTCCCGAAGGAAACCCACGACCCGAAGGACAACACACTCACCTGCAGGCCGGATCGACCGAGCCGGCGGTACGACATCTCTGCCATCGAACGAACCCTCCTTGATCCCGGAGCCGGGAAGGCTTTAGCTATACCCGCCAGGTCCGGCCGGTTACGCCCGCGCGGCGAGGCGGCTACTCCGGCAGCTGCAGCTGGTGGCGGTGGTCGCCGTACATCTCGGCGGGCACCTTGCCATGCCACTCGTCGGTGTAGGTCCAGTCGGGCTGCTTCTGGCGGTGGCGCTCGTCCCAGACCGCTTCGTCGCCCTCGATGCCCTCGAGCTCGGCGATCAGCCGCGGCTCGACGGCCCCCGCGGCGCCCGAGAGGTGGGCCTCGATGTCGGTTCCGAAACTCTTGAGGATGCTTCCGACGACCGTCTGGTGCTGGGTCGCAAGCGAGCAGCGGGCCCGTTCCCCGACCGTGTCGAGCAGGTGGCGGATCCGTTCGAAGTCGGCCCGGCTGGCGTCGGACGCGCACAGCTTCTCGAACTTGTCGGACAGTTCCATACCGTCGAGCTTGCACGGGGTGCACTGGCCGCACGACTCGACCGCGAGGAAGCGGGACACCCCGGCCGCCACGGCAGCCATGTCGGCGTGGTCGTCGAACACGACGTATCCGCCCGAGCCGAGCCCGCTGCCGGCCGCGGCCATGTCCTCGTAGCTGAGGGGGGTGTCGAGCTGGGTGGCCGTGAGCACGCTGCTGGAAACACCGACCAGCACCGCCTTGATCTGGCGGCCCGGACGGGGGCCACCGCTGATGGCGTCGATCGCGGCCCGCAGGGTGGTGCCCATGATGACCTCGCCCACTCCTTCGCGCTGCACGTCGCCGGTGATGGTGCAGACGATGGTGCCGGGCGACTTCTCGGTGCCCTCGGTGCGAAACCACTTGGCGCCTCGGGCGATGATCCGGGGGATGTTGGCCATGGTCTCGACGTTGTCGATCAAGGCGGGCGGGGCGCCCGTCTCGCCCGACGCGTCGGCCATGTCGACATGGGCCGACAGGCCGCTGCCCGAGCGGGCGTCGGCGTCGGTCCCCACCACCTCGACCTCGCCCCGGCGGTACGGCGGTGACACCCGGGGGAAGGGGTAGCGGCCCTCGATGGTCTCGAGCAGCGCCGTCTCCTCGCCGTAGAGGTACTCGTTGGGCCCCTGGAAGATCCGCAGCGTGAGGCCCTCGGTCCAGCCCGCGGCCACCACCTCGTCGATCGCCGACTGCAAACGGTGCACCACCGGCCCGAAGGACTTCTTCAGGCCGAAGATGATCTCGTTGGCCTCCACGACCTGGGCCGCGATCAGCGCCCCCTCGATGACTTCGTAGGGGCTGCGAGCCAAGATGGTGCGGTCCTTGAAGGTGCCCGGCTCCCCCTCGGCCCCGTTGACGATGACGGTGGTGGCGAGATCGGCCGACTGGTACTCCCGGACCGTCGCCCACTTGACTCCCGGTCGGGAATCCGGCGCCGCCCCGGCCCCGCAGCCCCGACGCCTTCAGCTCGGCCACCAAGGAGTCCGCGGTGTGGTCGCGCGCCGCCTCCAGCCCCGCTCCCCCGCCTCGGGCCAGGTACTCGTCGAGGCTGCTGATCGGCTTGGGATACAAGACGCGGTGCACGAGAGTCATGGCTTCAGTCTTGTCGCTGCGTCCTTGTCCCACGAATGCGTCACCATGGAGGGGTGACCGGTAACTGCATCCATGGTTTCGCTCCCGGCACCTGCCTGATCTGCCAGACCATGGACAATCAAGAAGCGCAGAAGACCAAGAAGGGCGCCGTCCCGGCCCGGACCGGGCCGCGGGTCGTGCCCAAGGAGGCGCCTCCGGCCGGTTCGCTGACCTCGCTCAAGCTGGCCGGACTGGCCGTGGTGGTCATCGTGGCCATCGTGGTGGCGTGGACCGCCCTGCACCTGGTGTTCGCCGTGCTGCGGATCCTGGAGTTGGTCGGCGGTGGCGCTGGTCTTCGGGTACGTCGGCTGGTTGGCCGGCGTGTACCACGGCCGCCGGACGGCCCGCCGGGGCTGATCCCGGTACGCGACCTGTGTGCGCCTAGGCGAACGGGTCGGCGAAGGGGTCCAGGTCCGTCCTCGTCACGCTTCGTTGGCTTGGCCCGACCGCCGTTGCCGACCGCCCCGACTGCGCCGCCAGCCCCGACCGCGGCACCGAGAACGACGGGCTCGTCCACGCCGTAGGCGGCATAGCCGGTCGTTTCCAGTTCCTCGGCCAGTTCCGGGCCACCGCTGGCCACGATCCGGCCCTCGATCAGCACGTGGATCCGATCGGCGTGCAGCTCGTGCAGCAGCCGGTTGTAGTGGGTGATGGCGAGCACGCCGAGGCCACTCTCGGCCGTGGCCGCCTCGATGCGCCGGGCCACCGCCCGCAGGGCGTCGACGTCGAGGCCCGAGTCGATCTCGTCGAGCACCGCGAACAACGGCCCGATCACGCCCAGCTGCACCGTCTCGTTGCGTTTGCGTTCGCCACCCGACAGATCCACGTTGAGTGGGCGCAGCAGGAAACGCCGGTCCAGTCCCACGCGGTCCGCTTCGGCGGCCAGCAGTTGGGGCACGAGGGCGGGCGGGCGGCCGTTGGACACGAACGCCGCGCTCAAGGCGTCGACCAGGCTCACCCCCGGAACCTCGATGGGGTACTGCATGGCCAGGAACAGCCCCGCCCGGGCGCGCTGCCACGCGGGAAGCGTCAGCAGGTTCAGCCCGTCCAGGGTGACCGTTCCGCCCGTGACCTCGTAGCCGGGACGCCCCGCGATCACGTGCGACAAGGTGCTCTTGCCCGACCCGTTGGGCCCCATGACGACATGCACTTCGCCGCTGTTCACCTCGAGGTCGATGCCCCGCAGGATCTCCCGGCTGCCGACGTTGGCCCGCAATCCCTCGATCAGCAAGACATGGCTCATCGGATCACCACGACCACGTCGTCGCCTTCGCGGCGCACGTCATAGACCGGCACCGCTCGGGTGGCTGGCAACGACTGCGGCTTGCCGTCGACGAGCGAGAAGGTGCTCCCGTGCTTCCAGCACTCGATCTCCTTCTCCTTGCAGTAGACCTCGCCGTCGGCCAGGGAAAAGTCGGCGTGGCTGCACATGTCGCCGACGGCATAGAAGTCGTCGCCGATGCGCACCAGGCAAATCCGGTGGGCGCCGAACTCGAAACGCCGGGCCGTCCCCGACTCGATCTCGCCCACGGCGCACAGCCGCTCCACCCGGCCCTGCAAGGGGGCGCTGGTCACGATCGCACCGCCTCGGCCTGGGCCAGGCGCTCGGCCAGCGACGCCCGGAGCCACGGCAGCAACTGGGGCGCCGGCACCCGTTCGAGCACGTCGTCCAAGAAGCCCGACACGATCAGCCGGTCCGCCATCTCCGGGGGCACCCCGCGGCTCTCGAGGTAGAACCGCTGCTCCTCGTCGATCGGGCCGACCGCCGAGGCATGGCTGCAGCGCACGTCGTTCTCCTCGATCTCGAGCGTCGGGACGGAGTCGGCATGGGCTCCTTGACCCAGCACCAGGTTGCGGTTCGTCTGGTAGGCGTTGGTGCCCGACGCCCCCTTCTCCACCCGGATGAGGCCCCGGTACACCGAGTGCGAACTGTTGGCCACCGCGCCTTTGAACAGCAGGTCGGAGGTGGTGTGCTTGCCCTGATGGGACTGCACCGTGGCGAAGTCGTGCATCTGGCGGGCGTCGCCGAGGAACATGGCCAGCAGCCGGCTGGTCCCGCCCGCCCCGGCCAGTACCGATTCGGTGCGCACCCGGGCGTAGTCGCCGCCGAGGGCCACGTTGTAGGACAAGAACTCGGCGTCGCGCCCGAGCCGGCTGGCCTGGGTGCCGACCTGCCACACCCGAGGGCCCAGCACCTGCACCGTCAGGTACGTGAGGTGGGCGCCGTCGGCCAAGTCGACCTCGGTGACGGGAACGACCAGCGACGCCACGTCAGGGGAGGCCACGATTTCGATGACACTGGCGTCGGCGCCTACTTCCATGTTGACCATCGTTCTGGGGAAAAGGGAGGTTCCGTCGCCGTCGACCCAGGTGATCACGACGATCGGGTCGCGCAGGACCTTCCCTTTTCCCACCTTCATCGTCAACAACTGGCAGAAGGCGGCGTTGAGGGCCACCAAGGCATCGGGCTCGCCCGCGACTTCGCCCAGCGGCGCCGGCTGCTCGTCAAGACCGATGAGGAGGCCGTCGGCGACGGGGCCGACCGGCTGGCCACCGATGACCAGCGCCGAGCGGGCCCCGATGGCGTCGAGAAGCGGTTGGAGGCCGGCCGGGACGTCGGTGCGGCTTGGGCCCGCGAGGGTGTAGCGGTCGAGATCCAGGTCGGAGATGCGGCTGTAGCGCCACAGCTCCTCGGCCTCGCTCGGCAGCGACGAGGACTCGAAGCGCTCGAAGGCGGCGGCGCGGGCGGCGCGGAGCCAGTCAGGGCCGTTCAGCGCGGCAGCGGCAGGGGCCGTTAGGGAACTCAGCGGGATACCTCGCAGTTGATGTTCGGGTGCGGCGGGTTCAGCGGCGACGCCGGAGGCGCTTCCACCACGGCTCGGAGCCGTCCTCGCGCTCGCGTCGCTTCTCCTCGGCGGCCACAATCTCGGGGCCCGCGGCATTCACGATGTCCTCCGCCTCGTCCAGCAGCTTGGCGGTGTTCGGGTCGAACGAGGAGGGCTCTTCCTCCAGCGCCGGTTCGACCAGGCTGCCGTGCACCCAGCCGGCATCGGCCAGCCGCCGCTCGTAGCGGGGGCAGTTGTCGGGACAGCGCCACGGTGCTTCGGGAGCTAAATCGAGCACGCAGAACCGGGCGACTTCCCCGTCGGAGTACGTCCGGCTCTGAAAATGCTTGCACTCCTCCCGCATCGGCATGGCACCATCCTGCCACCGTTTCGGTAGCTGGCGGCAGCCTGGAACGCATCAGCCGATGCTGCCCTCCATCTGCAATTCGATGAGGCGGCTCCACTCCACGGCGTACTCCATGGGCAGGGTTCGGGTCACGGGTTCGATGAATCCGTTGACGATCATGCTCATGGCCTGCTGCTCCGAGAGACCCCGGCTCATCAGGTAGAACAGCTGGTCGTCGCCCACCTTGGACACGGTGGCCTCGTGGCCGACCTGGGCATCCTTCTCACCGAACTCGATGTACGGGTAGGTGTCGCTGCGGCTCTTGTCGTCGAGCAACAGGGCGTCGCAGCGCACGAAGCTCTTGGACTTGGTGGCGCCCGGCTCGAACTTGACCAAGCCCCGATAGGACGTGCGACCGGAGTCCTTGGAGATCGACTTGGAGATGATGGTGGACGTGGTCTCGGGGGCGGCGTGGATCATCTTGGCCCCAGCGTCTTGGTGCTGGCCCTTGCCGGCGTAGGCCACCGACAGCACTTCGCCCGAAGCCTTCGGGCCCATCAGGTAGACGGCGGGGTACTTCATGGTCAGGCGACTGCCGATGTTGCCGTCGATCCACTCCATGTGGGCCTCGGCGTCACAGCGGGCTCGCTTGGTGACCAGGTTGAAGACGTTGTTGGACCAGTTCTGGATGGTCGTGTAGGTGACCCGGCTGCTGGCCTTGCAGATGATCTCCACCACCGCCGAGTGCAGCGAGTCGCTGGTGTAGACCGGCGCCGAGCAGCCCTCGATGTAGTGCACCTGGGCGCCCTCGTCGGCGATGATCAGGGTCCGTTCGAACTGGCCCATGTTCTCGGAGTTGATGCGGAAGTAGGCCTGCAAGCGGCATGTCCACCTTGACGCCCGGCGGCACGTAGATGAACGACCCGCCGCTCCACACCGCCGAGTTGAGGGCGGCGAACTTGTTGTCGTTGAGCGGGATGACCGTCCCGAAATACTGCTTGACCAGCTCCGGATGCTCCCGGAGGGCGGTGTCCATGTCGCAGAAGATCACGCCCTGCTGCTCGAGATCCTCGCGATTGCGGTGGTACACGACCTCGGACTCGTACTGGGCCGTGACACCGGCGAGGTACTTGCGCTCCGCCTCGGGGATGCCCAGCTTCTCGTAGGTGTCCTTGACCGAATCAGGCAGCTGGTCCCACGCCGACACCTGCTTGTCGATCGGCTTGACGTAGTAGTAGATGTCGTTGAAGAAGATCTCGGACATGTCCCCGCCCCAGTTGGGCATCGGGCGCTTCTCGAAATGCATCAGGCCCTTCAGGCGACGGTCGGTCATCCACTGGGGCTCGCCCTTCATCCACGACATCTCGCGGACGATGTCGGTGTTGATGCCGCGCTTGGGCTTGAAGACGTAGTAGTCCTCGACGTCGCTCCAGCCGAGCTTGTACCGGTCAAGGTCGAGTTCGGTAGTGGCCATGAAATGCTCACACTCCCAAGAAAGCTTGCAGAGGGATTTCTCCTACGCAGATAGTAACAACTCCCCGGCAGGTTTCAATCCCTCATGCAGGCGTGGGCGTCGTGCGTCAGGTTCGGGTGCGCGGGCGCTGCCACCTCGCCGAGGTGGTGAGGACCACGCCGGCACCCGCGGCCAGGAGCACCGTCAGGGCGACCATGAACGCCGGCAGCACCCACGAATGGTGGCCTCCGGGGGCCATGATGCTGACCTGACCGACCAGGACCGCGGGTTCGCCGGTCGTGCTGGCCCCGTTGGCCTCGATGTGATGCGCGCCCGGCGGGGCGTCGCTCGGGACCACGACGGTGGCACTGAAGCGGCCGTGGGCGTCGGCGATGGTCGTCCCCACCACGACGCTCACCGAGTGAAAGGTGATGGTGATCTTGGCGCCGGGGCGGAACCCGCTTCCCGAGATCCGCACTGGTTGTCCCTGCCGGGCCGAGGGCGAGGCGACCGCCAGCGGGGCGGGCCGCGCCGCTTTGGCGGTGGTCGGCGTCGGGGTGGTCTTGGAGGCGGTCGTGGGGGTATCCGTCTGGCCGCCCACCACGGTGGTTGGCGACGTGGCGCCCGCGATCGTCGTCGAGCCCGCGGCGGCTCCGGCAACGGTGGACGACGTCGGCTGCGACGGCACCGTCGCCAGCGTGGCGACGCTCCAGGTGTCGCCGAGGGCGGCGGCCGCGGATCCCCCGGACTGGCCGCCGAACAGCACCAGCCGGTGGTTGGTCGGAGCGGTCGCGAGCGCGGCGCCGATCCGCGCCGGCGGGCTCAGGGTCGGCAGGACCGAAAGGGCGAGCGAGGTCGACCAGGTCGACCCGTTCCACACCCACGTGTCGCCCAGGGCGGACGGGCCACCGGTGCCGCTCGTACCGCCGCTTCCTCCGAAGAGGACGGCGCTTTGGGTGACGTCGTCAAACCCGAGGGCGGCGTCGTTTCGGGCCGGCGGTGACGAAGCGGGATGCTGCTGGGTCCAGTTGGTCCGGTCCCAGGTCCAGGTGTCGGCCCGGTTGTCGGAGCCGGTCGCGCCGCCGAAGAGCACGACGGCACCCCGCACGGAGTCGTACGTCATGGCGGCACCGCTGCGGGCCGCGGGTGACGCCGCCGGCGAGTTGGGCACCCAGTTGGTGCCGTCCCATGACCAGGTGTCGCCGAGGGACGATCCCCCGGAGAGGCCGCCGAAGAGCACGTCGCCTTGGTTGACACCCTGCGACGCAATCGAGGCCGCGTATCGGGGAGGGGGGACCGACGCCGGGGCCAGCGCAGCCCAGGTGATCCCGTCCCACGCCCAGGTGGCGCTGGTGGCGTTCCCGTCGCTGCCGATGCCACCGAAGAGAAGGATCCGGTTCCCGATGTTGTCGTAGGCCATCGACGCCCACTCGAGCGCCGGCGGGCTGGTCGCGGGGCTCTGGGCCGTCCACGCCGACCCGTCCCAGGTCCAGGTGTCGCCGAGGACCTGGCTTCCCGCCCGGCCACCGAAGAGCACCGTCGTACCCGTGGCGGGATCGAGGGCCATGGCTGCGTGCAGCCGGGGAGGCGGCGCCGGGGTCGGTGTCACCTTGGCCCAGGTGAGCGACCCGGTCGGGTCGGCCGCGCTGGCGGCAGGGGCGGCGAAGGGGGCCAGCGCGACGACGACGAACCCGATCAGGGCCAGCCAGGCTCCGGCGGGGACCGCCTTCCTCCGTCTTGACTTCAGGGAAATGCGCACGTGCCTGCGCCGCCGCCTACGGGGTGGGATTCGACCAGGAATCGAACGGGGGTTCAAACGTACCTGATCTTGCCTCCTCCGGCCCGGGCGCGCTGGTCAGAAGCTGACGGAGGTCTGAATCGTTTCGTACCACGACGGGCTCGGCCCCGAACAACTCCCGGGCCATGGCGAGCGCCGCGGCGACCACCTCGGGCTCGAACAGATCACCGACGAACGCCGCCACCCGCCCGGCCGCCGCCACCCGCCCGGCCGCCGGCGCGTCGGGCCGGTTGTGGCCGGTGGCGGCCTGCCGGAGCGACACGATCGTGGCCGCCAGGGTCGAGGCGTCGGTCCCGCACAGCACCACGTGGACGCCCCGCTCGACCAGGGTCGCGGCCGTGTCGGCATCGCCGCACACCGCGACCATCGCCACACCGAAGATGGTACGGCCCGAGTCGTGCCAGGCTCAGGTCTATGCGCCCGCCCCCGCTCGCCCCCCGACGCCCGCATACCCTCGCCGCCCACGGCGACGAGCGCCGCGACGACTGGTACTGGTTGCAGGACAGCTCCGACCCCGACGTCATCGACTACCTGCGAGCCGAAAACGACTACACCACCGACGCCCTGGCGCCGCTGCAGGACGTCCGCCAGGCGCTGTACGAGGAGATCCGGGGCCGGGTGAAGGAGTCCGATGTCGGGGCCCCGGCCCGCAAGGGCCAGTGGTGGTACTACGGCCGGACCGTCGAGGGCCAGCAGTACCCGATCCACTGCCGCCGGGCCGACCCCGAGCAGCGGCTGGGTGCCACGGACGTCTTGGCGCTCGAAGAGCAGGGCGCCGGCGCGCCGGGCGAGCAGGTGCTGCTCGACGAGAACGAAACGGCGGCCGGTTCGGACTACTTCTCGCTCGGGGTATTCGACATCAGTCCCGACCAGACGCTCCTCGCCTACGCCGTCGATCTGACGGGCGCGGAGCGCTACGCCTTGCGCTTCCGTGACCTCGCCACGGGCGTCGACCTCCCCGATGCCATCGACGACGTCTACTACTCGTCGGCGTGGAGCAGCGACGGGCAGTGGTTGTTCTACACCCGCCCCGACGCCGCCCTGCGACCGTGGCAGGTCTGGCGCCACCAGCTCGGGACCATGGCCGGCGACGACACGCTGGTATTCCAGGAGGACGACGAGCGGTTCTTCGTGGGCGTGGGCGCCACCCGGAGCCAACGCTTCATCGTGATCTCCTGCGACAGCAAGGTCACCTCAGAAGCGCACGTCATCGACGCCCGCCGGGCCACCGACGCCCCCCGGCTCGTCGAAGCTCGACGCCAAGGGGTGGAATACAGCGTCGAGCACGCCGTGCTCCCCGGGGAGGGCGACGTCTTCCTGATCCTCACCAACGACGACGGAGCCGAGAACTTCGCCATCCTCCGGGCCCCGGTCGACGATCCGGGACGATCCAACTGGCAGGTGATGGTCGCCCACCGCGCCGACGTCCGCCTCGAAGGAGTGGACGCCTTCGAGGGCTACGTGGTTGTTTCGGAACGAACGCGCGGCCTGGAGTACATCCGCGTCCTGCGGCTGGCCGATGGCGCGGAGCACGTCCTCGACCAACCCGAACCGGTGTACAGCCTGGGCGTCGGGGCCAACCTCGAATGGGCCACGACGACCTTACGCTTCGGCTACACCTCGCTCGTCACGCCGCCATCAAGCATCGACTACGACCTCGAGACCCGCCAGCGTCGGGTCGTCAAGCAGCAGACTGTGCTGGGCGGCTACGACCCGGAGCGCTTCCAGAGCGAGCGGCTGTGGGCCACCGCGTCCGACGGCGTGCTGGTCCCCATCTCCTTGGTGTGCCGGCGCGACCTGCCGCGCGACGGCAGCAACCCGTGCGTGCAGTACGGCTACGGCGCCTACGAGCTGTCGATCGACCCCACGTTCTCCTCGGCGCGGCTGAGCCTGCTCGAACGAGGGTTCGTGTTCGCCATCGCCCACATCCGCGGCGGCGGCGAGCTCGGCCGCCGGTGGTACGAGGACGGGAAATTGCTCCACAAGCGCAACACCTTCACGGACTTCATTGCCTGCGCCGAGCACCTGATCGCCGAGGGCTACACCTCGCCCGAGCGGCTGGTCATCCGGGGGGGCAGCGCCGGTGGCCTCCTGATGGGTGCCGTCACCAACTTCCGTCCCGACCTGTGGAAGGCCGTAGTGGCCGAGGTGCCCTTCGTCGACGTCCTGACCACGATGGAGGACGCCAGCCTGCCGCTCACGGCTACGGAGTGGGAGGAGTGGGGCAATCCCATCGAGGACCCCGAGGTGTACCGGTACATCAAGTCGTACTCGCCCTACGACAACGTCGAAGCGCGTGCCTACCCGTCGATGTACGTGTCGGGGGGCCTGAACGACCCCCGGGTCGGGTTCTGGGAACCGGCCAAGTGGGTCGCCAAGCAGCGGGCGCTGCGAAGCGACGGCAACGTGCTGGTCCTGAAGACCGAGATGGACGCCGGCCACGGGGGCCCGTCCGGCCGCTATGACGCGTGGAAGGACGAGGCCCAGGTGCAGTCCTTCATCCTGTCCGCGGTGGGCCTGGCGCCGCCTCCGGCAACCGTGGCGGCGGCCGAGGGCGGGGGCGGGGGCGGCAGATCGAGATCGACTCGAGTTAGCGCAGGTCGATGATGTCGGGGACGCTCTGATCCGACGCCGGGGCCTGGCGGGACTCGGCGATCACCGCGGTGATCTCCTCGCCGACGAGTTCGTCACGATCGAGCAGGGCGTCGCGGAGGGCTTCGACGGTGACGAGGTTGTCCGCCAGAAGGCTCCGAACCTTGGACCGGGCGTCGTCGAGGATCTTCTCGACCGCCTGGCGGCCCTCGTCGGTGGACAGCACCTTGGCCACGATGTTGGCCCCCCCAGGTCCGGCGGCCGCGTCGAGCGACACCAGCGATCCCGCCATCCCGAGCGTGCCGACCATCTGCGCCGCGGCCGTTGTCGCCATTTGCAGATCGCCCGCCACGCCGCTGCTCGTCTCGCCGAAGAACAGCTCCTCGGCTACCAGGCCGCCGAAGGCGATCTGGATGAGGGCGAGAATCTCGGTCCGCGTCTGGGTGAAGCGTTCCTCGGTTTCGGAATGGGCCAGCAGGCCCAGCGCGTCCTTGCGCTTGATGACCGACAGCACCTCGAGCTTGCGGCCCGCCCCGACCAGGTAGGCCACGGTGGCGTGGCCCGACTCGTGGGTGGCAATGGTGCGACGCTCGGCTTCGGTGTACGCCACCGGCTGGGCCAGGCCGATCTCCTCGGTCATCTTGGCCTGCTGGATGTCGTCCCAGTTCAGGTGCTCCGCGCCCCGGCGCAACGCCCACACCAGCGCCTCGTCGAAGAGATGCTCGATCATCACGGGGGAGTACCCGAGGGTCATAGCGGCAAGGGTGTCGCGGCGGCTCGGATCGTCGAGGTCGCTGTGGTGGGACTTCTTGGCCAGGTAGTAGTCGATGATGTCGCGGCGTCCCGCCCGTGACGGAAGGTCGAAATAAATCGAACGGTCGAAGCGGCCCGGACGAAGCAGAGCCGGGTCGAGGTCGGCCGCCCGGTTGGTGGCGCCGATCACCAGCACGTTGGCGTGGGTTGCACGAGGCTTGCGCAACCGACGGCTCGAGGGCAGGAACCGGTTGAGTCCGTCGATCATCCCGCCCACCAGGCGCAGACTGCCCGGCGGTTGATCGAAGGACTGCAGCTGGATGAGCAACTCGTTGACGACGCCGGAGATGCCCTCGCGCCCGGTGCTCGAACCCATGCCGCTGCGGGATGCGCCGATGGCGTCGATCTCCTCGATGAAGCCGATGGCGCCGCCTTCCCGGCGGGCCGCGGACCGCAGGGCCTTGAAGTAGGAGCGGATCTTGCGGTTGGTCTGGCCGTAGTACATCGACTGGAACGCCGAGGACGACACGAACAGGAACGGGACCCCCGCCTCCTTGGCCATCGCCTTGGCCAGGTAGGTCTTCCCGGTCCCGGGCGGGCCCTCGAAGAGGATGGCCCGGCGGGGGTTGCCCCCCATGCGCTCCTGGAAGGTCTTGTAGGCGAGGAACAGATTGAGGGACTTCACGACCTCCTCGACCACCACCGTGGCGCCGCGGACATCGTCGAAGGAAACATCGATCTCGTCGGCGCGGAACGTGACGTGCGGCGAGCGGCCCGCGCCGATCAGCGGGACCGCCATCATCACGCCGAGCAGCAGGACCAGCACCATGGCCGGTCCCATGTTGGCCATGCTCTCGGGAAGGTGAGGCAACCCGAATCCGATCGGGTGACCCCCCAGATCCCGTATGACCACGAAGGCGGTGACAAGGGCCAAGAAGACGACGATGCGCCGGATTCGGACCTGGCGGGCCCGCTCCCGAGCGATGACGACGTCGACTGTGGCAGACCGCAGAACCTGTGCCTGGCCGAGGGATGAGAGTTCCATAACCAATTCTACGCACCGCATCTCGAGGATCAAGAGGCGGCGGCGCCTTATCCTCAGTATTGACATGTTCTTTCTGGTGCCGCGCGTCGCCCTCATCCTCTTTGTGTGCTTTGGCCTGGCACTGGCGGGGCGGGCCCTCCGGCAGCGCCGGTGGCGGCGGCGCCGGGGGCGGGCCACCAGGGACCCCTTTTCCCAACTCCCCCTGGTTCCAGCCGAGGTGCTGCGGGGGGCGGAGCGGACGTGGGTTGTGTTCACCACCCCGGATTGCCGGCGCTGCGATGCCATCGCCGAGCGCCTGCGGACCTCGGAGCCGGCGTCGCAGGTGACCGAGATCGACACCCGCAAGGAACCCCTCCTGGCTGAGGCATTCCATGTCCGGGAGGTCCCGGCGCTCCTGCTGGCCAACCGCTACGGCCAGGTGGAGGCCCGATTGGTGGGGCGCTCGGCCATCGAATCGGCCTTGAGCTAGACGGCCGCCTGGCGGCCCGGCCGGGGCTGCGGGTTTAGCGGCGTAGGCCGGCGTAGGGGCGGCGACCGGGCGCGATGTCGCTGCGCCGGGGGTTGGCCTGGTCACGGGTGGACAAGATCGGTTCGGCAACGCCCCAATCGGCGCCAATCTCGGGATCGTCCCAGGCCACGCCCAGTTCGTCGTCGGGGTTGTAGTAGCTGTCCACCAGGTAGGTGATCATCAGGTCGGTCAGCGCCGAGAAGCCATGTGCCACGCCGGGCGGGATGAAGACGCCGCGGCTATCGGCCTCGCCGATCTCGATCACCAGCGTGGCGCGGTCGGTCGGCGATCCTTCCCGGAGGTCGTGGAGCACCACCCGGGCGGTGCCCCGGGGAACCAGCCAGTAGTCCGCCTGGTGCAGGTGGTAGTGCAAGCCGACCACCGTGCCCGCGCTCTTGTCGGATCGGTTGCCCTGGACCATCTCGCGCCCCAACGGGAACCAGGACCGGCGATAGGTCTCGATGAAGCGGCCCCGCTGGTCGCCATGCAGGTCCGGCTCGACGATGAACACGCCGGTGATGACATCGGACTCAGAGATGCGGGGCACGCCTCGGTACCGTAGGGGGAGCCGGTGTCAGGCGTCGAAGCGGCCGTACCCACCGCGGTACGCCAGCAGCGGCCGTCCCCGGGGCGCCGCCTCGAGGTCGACCACCCGGCCCACGATGATGTCGTGGTCGCCCGCGTCGTGGCGCGCCTCGATGCGGCAGTCGACCCACGCCAGCACGTCTTGCAGGATGGGCGAGCCGGTCTCCGACGGCCGCCAGCCGATGCCCCGGAACTTGTCGGCTCCCGAGGTGGCGAATACCCGGCTGACGTCCTCCTGGTCCTCGGTGAGGACGTTGGCGCAGAAGGCACCCGATTCCTGGATTCGTTTCCAGCTACTCGATCGCTTCGACGGGGAGAACGCCACCAACCCGGGATCGAGCGAAAGGCTGACGAACGACTGGCAGGTCAGCCCGTACGGCACCCCGTCGAGCACCCCGGTGACAACCACGATCCCAGTTGCGAAATGGCCCAGCACGGCGCGGAAATGGGCCGTGTCGACGGTAGCGGCACCGCCGTCCACCAGGTCGCTGATCCCGTCGACGCCATCGGCCATGCGATATCGCACCCTACTGTCGACCAGCCGCGACGGGAGGAGCGACGGCGATTACGGGCGTGGGGTTCTGCTAGGACGTTGCGATGCGACGAGCGCTGGGTGTCGTCATCACCCTCGTCGTGCTGGTGGCGATCGGCCTGGGTATCAGTGTCGCCCTGCATCGGCGCCCGTCCAAGGGCGGACCGCAACCCGGTTCGTCGGTCCCCGACACAACCGCCCCGACCGCCGCCGGCGACACGAGCGTGCCGCCGGTGGACATCGTGCCCGGACCAGGGCAGACGTTTGTGACCGGGACCATCACCTCGCTCACGACGGACAACGCAATCGGTCCTGCCTTGAAGCCCCCGTTTACCATCACGATCCCCTCGCGGGGGCAGGGCAACGCCGACATCACCGGGGTCGTCGTCGGCGGCCAGGACGTGGAGGTCTTCTGGTACGGGGGGCAGCCGCTACCGGTGAGCGGTTCGGGTCAGCTGGCCATCGACGGCGGCGCCTTGGTGGTCGACGCGTCCGGGATCACCTGGCAACTGGACGGAGCGCCCCGGGCGCTCAGCGGCCATCTCAACCTGGGAGCGCCCGTTGCGGTGGGATCGGGAGGGCTGGCCACGCCGCGCCCGAGCGTCGCGTTCGACGCGGGGGACCGCGCCACGGTGCAGACCGCCGGCCATGCCCAGGTCCATCTGGCACCGGCCGCCGTGCACATCTCCGGCCCGGGCAAGGTCACGATCCGCGGCGACCTCCAGGTCCAGACCAGCGCCGGGACCCGTCACGTGACGTCGGCGGTGTTCGCCCTGGGCAGCTACGAGATCGACCTGACTCCCGCGGCGTCGGGGGACACCATCCGGGCGACCATGCAAGGCACGCTCAGCGCCAGCTGAGGCGGCCTGACGATCAGCTGATGCGGCCTCATCCGGCCCATGCGCGGATCCGGTGCACCGACTGACGGGGCCGATTCGGCCGATGCAGCCGATTCGGCCGATCAGGGCTGATGTCTGTGGGCTCTTTACGGCTCTGAGGGCGTTCCAAGGTCGTCCAGCGCTGTAGGGCGTCCTCAGAGACGTAGAACGCCCACAGAGTGTCAGCCGGCGAGCGCCGGCGAGCGCCGACGAGCGCCGCTAGGGCCGCTGCTTGGCGGCGCGCAGTACCGACCAGGACAGGCCGATCGCCACGGCCAGCGGGAGCAGCCACCAAACCGACGTCATGCCGCCATGGGCCAGTAGCGCGGTCACGCCCAGTGCCAAAACCACGCCCACGGCGATCGTCCAGTCGTCGCCGACGATGAAGTCGTACCAGAAGCGCAGGAACCCTCTCACCTCGCCACCGCCCTCGGCGCGGGGGCACCGGTGACGTCGGCCCCGCCGGCCTCCGACTCGTGCTGGCGGCGCACGACCGCGACCAGCGCCAACGCCAGGCCGACGACGAAGGCGAGGACGGCGGGAATGGCGGCGTCGTTGCCCGGCCACGCCACCCCGGCGCCCTCGCCCCCCCAGAAGATCCCGAACGTGGTGAGCATGGCCCCCACCACGAACTTCATGGTGTTCTCGGGCACCCGGCTGAGGGGTGCGTGCACCACCAACCCCACGACCAGCACCACGACGAGGGCAGCCACGGCGGAGAGCGCGGCCAGGCCCACGTTGTGCTGGTTGCTGCCGAAGGTGACGACGATGAACGCCACTTCGAGGCCCTCGAGGAACACGCCCTTGAAGGCCACCGTGAACGAGTACCAGTCGAGCCCGGCGTGGACCTCGGACCGGGCGGCGCGCGCCGCGACCACCCCCTCGTTGTAGATGCGCTCCTCGTCGTGCAGCGCCTTCGCCCCGCCCGCGCGGAGGATCGCCTTGCGCAGCCACTGCAGGCCGAAGATCAGCAGGAGGCCGCCCACGACCGCCCGCAGGGCATCGATCGGGATCGCGGTCAAGGCGGGACCGAGGGCCGCGATCACCACAGCCAAGGAGACTGTGGCGACACTGACGCCGACGATCGTGGACCGCCAGCCCCGGGTGACGCCCACGGCCAGCACGATGGTCAGCGCCTCCACCATCTCGACCGAGCAGGCCAGGAACCCCGCGAGGAAGAGGAAGACGTCACGCATGCCTGCGCCTCAGCGTAGAGCGGGCCGGTTTACGAAAGGGCGCACGACCAGGTCAGGTGGCCCGACAGGGGCGGGGTCCCGGGCTCGTCCAGGGGAAGGTTGGCGAACTGGAGATCGCCGCCGCCGCTGGCGGAGACCGTCAGCACGGCGGTGCTGGCCGACGTGGCCGTCCAAGACTCGGAACGTGAGGCGTTGGCCGCGTTGGCCGTCAGCGAGAGCTGGGGCCGTTTGTACACGCCCGGGGCGCCGGTTCCCGGTGGCAGGCCCATCTCGAGATGGAAGGTCGATCCGTCGGGCAGCTTGGTCTTGAAGTCCCACGCGGTGCGCTGGGCGGCTTGGTCGCAGGTGCCGCCCGACTGGAGCTTCGGTGGCACCTGGGTCGCCACCAGGTGCTGGGCGCTGAACGTGCCGCTCAGGTCGAGCGGGCCCTGCAGGCGCGGGTGGCGGATGGACGGAAACACCGTCGCGACGGCCCGATGCACCGAGCCGTTGCTCTCGACCGCGTAGAACCCCAAGCCGGCAAGGGCGATCGCAAGGAAGAACAGGACCCGGATCAGCCGCATCACGCGGGCGAATCCCCACCCGGTCCGCGATGTGCTCGACGAAGATGGCGTCGCCGTGGGCGCAGTGGTCGTCGCCTGCTGGAGGCGACCCGCGGCGACCATGGCGGAAACGATCGACTGCATGGCAGCCACCGCCGATGCCGCGTCCTGGGCCGCCACCTCGTCGACGCGGATGATCCGCCAGCCGGCGCCCGCGGCTATCGGTGTGCCGCAATAGCGGCAGGTGCCCCCGGCGCTCTCGGAGAGCAGCGCGCCACAGTTCCGGCACCGTTCCCCCGCCGCCGCCGCTTCGGTGGTCCTGGCGTCGGCCGGGCGTTGGAAGCACCAGTTCTGGACCCGACGGTCGGCTTTGCCCTTGCCACCCACGGGCCGCCACGTCGAGTTGAAATGCACGACGATCGTGTCGTGGCTGGCATCGGACGCGATCGACACCAGCCGTCCGGACTCGGCGTCTCCGTCCTCGGGCGAGCTCCCCTCGCCGTCGCGGCAGTCCTTCTCGATGGTGGCCCGTTCCCGTTCCGCCAGAGCCAGGGCGAGGACGCCGGCACACAACTCGGGTTTGCACCGGGCGTGGGCTTGGCCGACCAACCAGAACGCCTGCTGCGCCTCGGCGAGGAAGGTATCGAGGTTGAACAGCGGGTCGCGGGCCGCGATGGTCGCGACCGCCTGCTGAACCGTCGCCGGGTCAGGTCCCTGGTCGATCCCTCCGAACTGAAACGGACGGTCTGTCACGCGCTGCCCCCCTGCAAGCCACCCTGAGCTTAGGGGCAGGCGTTGCCCGAATCAGCTACGGCAGTTTCAGCTGGTCGCCGGCGCGAACCGCTAGGCCGTCGGCGACCAGCGACGCCGCGACCCGAGCGGCCCGGACGGCGTCAGTCGGCCAGCCGGCGGCGTCGGCCCACCGGTCCTCCGCCAGCGGCCCGTCCTGGAGGACCTTGACGAGGCGGCCCCGGCCCTGGCGGTCGGAGCCGGCAAACGGCGCCTGGCGCACCGACACTCCGGCCGAGCCCTGGGCGGGGTCGGGTTGGGGAAAATGGGCCCCCGCCCAGGAACAGTGCTGTGCCCGCAAGGGGCATCGGGCGCAGGCGGGCCGACGGCTGGTGCAGAGTCGGGCGCCCAAATCCAACATGGCCTGGTTCCACGTCCAGACCCACGACGGGCCGACCGGTACCAGGGCGTCGGCGGCCCCCTGCGCCTCGGCCCGCGACAGCCTGCGGCCGGTCACGGCCCGGGCCAGGACCCGGGCCACGTTGGCGTCGACGACCGCGGCCGGCTGCTCGAACGCGAACACCATCACCGCCCGAGCGGTGTAGGGGCCGAGTCCCGGCAGGGCCTGCAGCTCGGCCAGGGTCGACGGCAGTCGCCCGCCATGGCGGGCCACCACCGCGGTCGCGGCCTGGTGGAGGTGGACCGCTCGCCGGTTGTAGCCCAACCCTGACCAGAGCCCGATCACCTCGGCGACGGGTGCGGCGGCGCACGACGTGGGGTCAGGGAAGCGGGCCAGAAACGCATCCCACCGGGGGATGACGCGCGCCACCTGTGTCTGCTGCAGCATCACCTCACTTACCAGGACCGCCCAGGGATCTCGGGTGTGCCGCCAGGGCAGATCCCGCCATCCGCCCGCATCGGACCACCGCAGGACTGCGGCCTGAAACGGCGTCAACGCGCAGGCGGCTCGGGCGGCCCAGGCGAGGGCGAGGGCGGGTCGGGCCAGACGTCTTCGCCGTAGGGGCGTTGCCGGGCGGGCAGGGCCTCTCGCTTCCAGACCATGACCTTGCGGCGGAAGTAGCAGACCTCCTCGCCTCGTTGGTTGAAACCCTTGGTCTCGACGGTCACCACGCCCCGGTCGGGCTTCGACGACGATGCCCGCGTGTCCAACACCCGGGTCTCGGCATAGATGGTGTCGCCGTGGAACGTGGGCCGCTTGTGGGTCAGCGACTCCACCTCGAGGTTGGCGATGGCCGCGCCGCTGACGTCGGGGACGCTCATGCCGAGCACCAGGCTGTAGACGAGGTTGCCCACCACCACGTTCTTGCCGTGCACCGTCTCGTGCTCCGCGAACCACTCGTCGAGGTGCAGCGGGTGGTGATTCATGGTGAGCAGGCAGAACAGGTGGTCGTCGTACTCCGTGATCGTCTTGCCCGGCCAGTGCCGGTAGACGTCGCCGATCTCGAAGTCCTCGAAGGCCCGGCCGAACGGCCGTTCGTGCGGGATCAACCAGCCTCCTGAGATGATCGGACGAGGCGGGCCACGTCGGCCAGGGAGCGCACGTGCTCGTGGTCGTCGGCCGCCGCCGGGCAGTCGCCGTAGGGGTCGAGGTGCAGTGGGCGCAGCCCGGCCGCCCGGGCGCCCCGGACGTCGGCGAAGAGGGTGTCGCCCACGTGCACGACGCCCGATGCCTGTTCCGACGATACGCCGAGGGCGTCGAGGGCGAAGGTGAAGATCCGGGGATCGGGCTTCTCGAAGCCGACGACGGTCGAATCGATCACCACCGCGACCGACACGCCGTGGCCGGCACCCACCTGGCACACTCGGGCGGCCACCAGTTGGTCGGCCACGGTGCCATCGGCGTTGGACACCACGCCCAGGCTGACGCCGGTTTCGGCCAGCTGGCGCAGGCCCTCGAGGGCGCCGGGAACGATGCGGTGCCATCCCCGGACCTGGCGCCACGCCGCTTCCAGCCGCTCGACCGCGTCGTCGATCCGCTCCTCGGCAACGCCGACCGCTCGGGCCACGGCGGCGTCGTAGCTCCGCCAGTCGAGCGCCCCAGTCGTGAGGAAGCCCGCGTCCAGGGCCGAAATGCCCGCGTAGTGGGCCCGGTCGAGCGCCGCGGCGCTGGTGTCGCCGCCCGCCGGCTCGAGGGCGCGGCGCAACATGTCGTGGTCGGGAGTGGTGATGACCCCGCCCACATCCAGCAGAACGGCAGGGATCACGAGCCCCCCGAACCCCCCGAACCCCCCGAGCCGCTGTGGCCGCTGGTCGCGCCGTTGCCGTCGTCGCCGCCGATGTCGCCGCCGAGGTAGGCGGCCCGCACCGCCTGGTTGTCCAGCAGGTCGGCCGCGGGCCCGGCCATGACGACCTTGCCCACCTCCAGCACATAGGCCCGGTTCGCCCGTTGCAGTGCCTGAGCCGCGTTCTGTTCGACCAGCAGCACGGTCGTGCCCTGCTTGTTGATCTCGGTGATGATCGAGAAGATCTGGGCCACCAGCTTGGGCGCCAGCCCCATCGACGGCTCGTCGAGCAGGAGCACCTTGGGCTTGGACATGAGCGCCCGGCCGATGGCCAACATCTGCTGCTCGCCGCCCGACAGCGTGCCCGCCATCTGCGATCTCCGCTCCTGCAGCCGGGGAAACAGGACGTAGACGGCCGCCAGTTCGTCGGCCAAGCCTGCCCGCGCCTTGCCCCGGCGGGCGTAGGCCCCCATGTCGAGGTTCTCCCGCACGGTCATGCCAGGGAAAATGCCTCGCCCTTCGGGCGCCTGGGAGATCCCCATCTCGACGCGGCGGTAAGGCGGGATGTCGCCGATGTCCTGACCTTGGAAGCGGATGTGGCCCCGGGTGAGCGGCCGGACGCCAGAGATCGTCTTGAGCGTCGTGGTCTTGCCGGCCCCGTTGGCACCGATCAACGTGACGATCTCGCCCTCGTTGACATTGAACGAGATGCCCTTCAGGGCTTCGACCTTGCCGTAGTGGACCTGGACATTGTCGAGCTCCAACAGCGGCGACGCCCCACTTGTACCCGACTGGGCGCCGTCAGGCATCGGCGACCACCCCGAGATAGGCGTTGATCACCCGTTCGTCGGCCTGGATCTCGGCCGGGACGCCTTCGGCGATCTTGCGCCCGAAGTCGAGAACAGAGATCCGGTCGCAGATGTTCATCACCAAGCCCATGTCGTGTTCGATCAACAAGATCGTGTACCCACTGTCGCGTACCTTGCGGATCAGGTCCGACAGGCTGCGCTTCTCCCGGGGATTGAACCCGGCCGCGGGCTCGTCGAGCAGCAGCAGCTTGGGGTCGGTCGCCAGAGCCCGGGCGATCTCGACGCGGCGCTGGTCGCCGTAGGGCAGGTTGCGGGCCGTCTCCTCCGCCCGGTGCGGGATGCCCATCAGCTCGAGTAGTTCGGCCGCCCGTTCCCGGCCGTGGCGCTCCTCGGAGCGGTGCCGGGGCAGTCGCAGCATGGCCCCGGGAACCGACGTGCCGTGATGGGCGTCGGCGCCGACCATCACGTTCTCCAGCGCCGTCATGTCGGGAAACAGGCGGATGTTCTGGAATGTCCGGGCGACACCGGCCTGGGTCACCTGGTAGCGCTTCTTTCCGACGATGGACTTCCCGTCGAACTCGATCTCGCCGGCCGTGGGGTGGAACACGCCGGTGACCACGTTGAACACCGTCGTCTTGCCCGCCCCGTTGGGCCCGATCAGGCCCGCGATCTCGCCGTGGTCGACGTGCAGGTCGACCTCGCCCAAGGCGGTGACGCCGCCGAACTGCATGGTGACGGCGCGCAGCTCCAACAGCCTGGCGCCGGGGCTAGGGGGCACTCTCGGCCTCCGGTCGGGGGGTCATCTCGACGCCGGTCTCGCCGCCGAGGGCACCCATACCTCCGGCTGGTTCCGGTTCGAGGAGCTCCTTGGCCCGGCGCCGCGAGGGCAGCAGGCCTTGGGGCCGGAAGATCATCATCACAACGAGGGCAGCACCGAAGACCATGATCCGGTACTGCGCGAAGCTGCGGAATCGCTCCGGCAGGTAGGCGACGACGGCCGCGCCCAGGACGACGCCAGGGATGTTGCCTGATCCTCCGAGTACCACCGCCGCCAAGAACAAGATCGACAGCTGGAAGATGAAGTTGTCGGGGGAGATCGAGATGACCTTGCTGGTGTACATCACACCCGCAGACCCGCCGATGCCGGCGCCGATGGCGAACGCCCACAACTTGAAGCGGAAGGTCGGCACGCCCATCAGCTCGGCCGCGTCTTCGTCCTCCCGGATGGCGGTCCAGGCCCGCCCCACCCGGCTGCGCTTCAGGTTGCTGACCACCACGATCGTCAGGATGATCATGGCCAGCAGGAGGTAGTAGTACGGCTTCGGATCGAGGATCCCGAACCGCACGTGGTATCCGAACAAGTTGAAGTTGGGCGGGTGAGGGATCGGACTGACGCCCCGGGGGCCACCGATGGAGTCGGTGTTGCGGGCTACGAGGTGGACGATCTCCCCGAATCCGAGCGTGACGATGGCCAGATAATCGCCCCGGAGCCGAAGCGTCGGTCCGCCCAAGATGACGCCGGCCAGCATCGACAGGGCGATCCCGACGGGAAGGATCAAGAAGAACGGCCAATGGACCCGGTTGCCGAGCAGGCCCATGGAGTAGCCGCCGACCGCGAAGAACGCCACGTAGCCGAGGTCGAGCAGGCCCGCTTCTCCCACCACGACGTTGAGCCCGAGGGCCACCAGCACGTAAATCCCGACCGGATAGAACAGCACGGTCGCGAAATCGCTGTCGGGCGTGTTGAGGACCGGGATCTTCAGATGAGGCAGGATCACCAGCATCACCAGCAGCGCCAGTAGCGCCAGGGCGCGAACCGCGCGGGGCAGCCGATCCCACCGCTCCGCCACCGGGGCGATCACCTCGAAGCGGGCCATCAGGCGCGGGCCTTCATGAGCGCCTCACCGAGCAGGCCCGTGGGCCGGAACATGAGGACCACGACCAGGACCACGAAGGCGACCACGTCGAGCCACTGCGCGCCGAAGACCGAGGCGCCGTAGATCTCGACCAACCCGAGGGCAAAACCACCGACCAGGGCACCCCGAAGGTTGCCGATGCCGCCGAGCACGGCCGCGGTGAAGGCCTTGATACCGAGCAGGAATCCCACGAAGTAGTTGGTCTGCTGAATCTTGACCATATACAACAGCCCCGCCACGCCGGCCATCAATCCGCCCAGGAGGAAGGTGAGCGAGATCACCCGGTCGATGTTGACGCCCATCAAGGTGGCCGTCTCGGCATCCTGGGCGACCGCCCGGATGCCTCGTCCCAGGCGGCTGGTGCTCACGAAGCGGTCGAGGGCGATCATCATCACGACCGCGCCCACGACCACGACCACCTTGTCGACGCTGATGATGGCGCCCTGGAAGATCGTCACGATCTTGGTCGGCTTGATCAGGTTGTGCAGGAAGTGGTCGCCCCGGCCCAGCATGTTGAACCGCCAGTGGCCGATGGCAAAGAGCTTGTTCTGGGCAAAGAGCTCCTCCAGGAACAGCGATGCCCCGATGGCCGAGATCAGCGCCGCCAGCCGGCTCGCCCCTCGTTTTCGCAAGGGCCGGTAGGCCAGGCGCTCGAGGGCCACGGCGGTCCCGCCGCTGAACGCCATGGAGAAGGCCAGGCAGACGAGGAAGGTGCCGACCAGCGCCAACCCGCTGCGGGTCGGGTCGACGGGGCCGAGGCCGACGACGGTCGCCCCGACCAGGGCGCCCACGGTCCCGAGCATGAACACCTCGGAATGGGCGAAGTTGATCAGGCGCAGCACGCCGTACACCAGCGTGTAGCCGAGAGCCACGAGGGCGTAGATCGCCCCGGTGGTGATGCCGTCGACTGTGGACGGCCAGAACTGCTTGTAGAGATTGGCGAAATGGATGGCGGCCAGCATGTGGGCGATCCTCAGAATGACCGGGGGTGGGGATGCGAGCGCATCCCCACCCCGTCAGGAATCAGGTTCCGGTCGGGCTACGCCGGTCCGACCAGCGTGATCTTCCCACTTACGACCTTGTGCACCAGGATCACCGGCGTTCCCTTCAGTTCGCCGTTGGTCGCGTAGTCGTAGGTCTTCAGCAGGCCCTTGTAGGACGTGGTGCTGATGTAGGTGTTGATGTCGGCCCGGCTGTACTTGCCGGCCGCGATGGCCGCCAGGATGTGGTTGGCCGCGTCGTACGCCTCACCGGAATACAACGCCGGATCGGTGTTGAACTTGGCCTTGTAAGCGGTCACGAAGGCCGCGTCCTCGGGAGCGGTCAGGGCATAGGCGGCGGGCGCGGTCAGGTAGGCGCCCTCGGCCCCGGTCGCAGTCGCCCCGTCGACGAAGCCGATGTCGAGCGACCCGTCACCGGCGACGAAGGCGGCGGTAACGCCCGCGTTCTTCAGCTGCAGGGCGAGGGGGCCGGCTTCTTGGTAGTAGCCGCCGTAGACGACGGCATCGACGCCGGCCTGCTTGACGGCGTTCACCGTCGACGGATAGTTGTGGCTCTTGTCGATCGAACCGGGCGAGGTGACGCTGACGCCCGCGTCGCTCAGTTGCTTACGCACGATGTCGGCCAGACCCTTGCCGTACTCGGAGGCGTCGTCGACCACTGCAACCTTCTTGACCTTGACGGTCGTGGTGAGGAAGCGGGCGATCGCCGGTCCCTGGGCGTCGTCGTTGGCAACGGCGCGGTGGAAGACCTTCCAGTTGTTGTTGGCCAACGTCGGGTTGGTCGCCGAGGCGGTGATGGTCGGCAGGCCACCGGCGTCGAAGATCGGGTCAGCCTGCTTGGACTCCCCCGAGAAGGCGGGACCGACGATGGCGACCAAGTTGGCGTTGCCGACGGCGTTCTGGGCCAAGCCGGGCGCCTGGGCCGGGTCACCCTGGCTGTCGAACGCCTTATAGCTGACCTTGCAGCTCGGATGGGCCGTGTTGAACTGATCGAGCGCCAGTTGCACGCCGTTGGCTTCGTTGATGCCGAGCTGCGGTGAGTTGTTTCCGGTCAGTGCGCCGAAGAACCCGACGGTGAGACCCGACGGACACCCCGACTTGGTCGTCGTGCCTGTCGTCGACGTCGACTTGCTCTTGCTACAACCGGCGCCAACCAGCGCTACGGCCGCGACCAACATGCACACACCACTGAACCGGCGGCTTCGATGCCCCACGTTCGACCCCCTTGCGGATTGTGTCGCCGGTGCCCGGCAACCGGCCAAGCATAATGAGCCCGCACAGCGCGTGCGTTCCATGCCCTGCCACTAGGTGCATTCAAACCCGTGATCGAACTCGAACTCCGCAACGACGTCTATCGCCGCCCGCTCGCGACCGCCCTCGACCGCCTGGGACTGCGCGAGGGCTGGCGCTGCGTCGACGTCGGCGCAGGGGGCGGCGACGTCACCATCGCCCTGGCCCGGATTGTGGGCCGTGACGGGCGGGTCTACGCGGTCGACAGCGACCCGGCCACCCGCGACGCCGTCGCCGAGGCGGCGGCCGAGGCCGCCCAAGCCCAGGTGATCGCCCTGACCCAAGCGGGCGAAGACCTGATGCTGCCCGAACAGGTGGACCTGGCGTACTGCCGGTTCGTCCTGCTCCATGTCCACGACCCCGTGGCGGTGTTGTTGCGGATGCGAGCCGCAGTGCGCTCCGGGGGCTGGGTGGTGGCACAGGAGCCCATCACCTCGGCCGGGCGGATCGACGGGAGGCCATTTTCCTACCCTGAGGCCCGGCACCCCGACGTGGGTGCGGTGCTGCCCAAGCTGGTGCGCGACGCCGGTTTGGAGCTGGTCGACGCCTGGGCCGAGGCGCCCGCGTGGGTCGGCCCGGGCCCCGTCAGCGACTACCTGGCGGCCCTGACCGGCGTCGACCCGGGCGACGACCCGGTGGTGTTGCCACCGCTGGTGACCGTCGTGGCCCGCCGCTCGGGCTGAAGTCAGCTATACCCTCGGGCCCATGCCTGCGGTCGCCGATCTGGCCTCGCTGAAAGCCGCAGTGGCGGTCGCCGACGACGTGATCAGCCAGGCCGCGGCCCACCTGGCGGCCCAGGGCGCCGGCGCGGTCGATGCCCACCAGGTGGTGGCCTACGACCTGGCGCACGCCGCGGCGGGCGTGGCGGTGGCCCGGGCGGCGGTCAACTACGCCGCCTCGGGCGAGGTCGAGGCGGCGCTGGCCAGTGCCTTCGTCGCCGACGCACTCTTCGAGCTCACGACCAAGGTCCTGGGCCGGGAGGCCCAGTGGGGCGTCGCCCGGGGCGCCCTGGACGGGGTGCGACCGGTCATCGAGGCCTATCGCGACCCGGCCTTCCTGGCGTCGCTGGCCTCGCCCGGCGCCGAGGGGGACCGCCACCTCGACCGCGACTTCGAGATGGTGCAGGACACGTTTCGCCGCTTCGCCGAGGAACGGATCCGCCCCGTCGCCGACGAGATCCACCGGACCAACGGCGACATCCCCGAGTCGCTCATCGCCGGCCTGGCCGAGATGGGCTGCTTCGGGCTTTCGGTCCCCGAGGAGTACGGCGGGTTCGCGTCGGGGGGCTCGAGCGACCTGCTCGGGATGGTGATCGCCACCGAGGAGCTGTCGCGGGTGTCGCTCGGGGTGGGCGGCTCGCTCATCACCCGGCCCGAGATCCTGACCCGGGCCTTGGTCAAGGGGGGCACCGAGGAGCAGAAGCAGGCCTGGCTGCCGCAGATCGCGGCCGGCGAGCTGATGGTGGCGGTGGCGGTGACCGAGCCTGATTTCGGCTCCGACGTGGCGGGACTGAAGGCGACCGCCACCGCTGTTGATGGCGGCTGGGTCATCAACGGCGTGAAGACGTGGTGCACCTTCGCCGCCCGGGCCGACCTCGTGATGCTGTTGGCCCGGACCGACCCCGATCGTTCCAAGGCCCACCGGGGGCTCAGCCTGTTCGTCGTCCCCAAGCCGCAGGCCGACGGGCGGGGCTTTCTCCTCTCCCAGGCCGACCTCGACGGGCCCGGGGAGGGCCGCCTCGAAGGTCGCCCTATCGACACCATCGGGTACCGCGGCATGCACTCCTTCGAGCTGGCCTTCGACAACTGGTGGGTCGCCGACGACGGCCTCATCGGCGGCGCCGCGGGCCTGGGCCGGGGCTTCTACCTGCAGATGGAGGGCTTCGAGGCGGGCCGGCTGCAGACTGCCGCCCGGGCCATCGGTGTCATGCAGGCGGCCTTCGAGGCCGCCCGCGACTATGCGGCCAATCGGGTGGTGTTCGGCCGGCCCATCGCGGAGTACCAGTTGACCCAGGCCAAGTTGGGCCGCATGGCGGCTCTGATCCAAGCGTCCCGCCAGCACATGTACGAGGTGGCCCGCCTGATGGCGGCGGGGACCGGCGCGGTCGAGGCGTCGATGCTCAAGGCCTACGTCTGCCGGGCGGCGGAATGGGTCGCGCGCGAGGCCATGCAGATCCACGGAGGCATGGGCTACGCCGAGGAGTTCCCGGTTTCCCGTTACTTCGTCGACGCCCGGGTGCTGTCGATCTTCGAGGGGGCGGACGAGACCCTGGCGCTCAAAGTTGTTGCCCGGCGACTGGTGGAGCAAGCCACCGGGGGGCGGTAGTTTGTGTGCTCCCCAACCGGCCGGAAGGAGTGAGCATGCTCGACCCCCGGCACACCGTCCTGATCGAGTTCTGCGTTCCCTGAAATTACACGCCCCGCGCCGTCGGTCTGACGGACGAACTCCTGTCCAGCTGGGCCCCGATCATCAAGGCCGTCGAGCTGCTCCCCTCGTCCAAGGGTCGCTTCGAGGTGACCGTGGACGAGGAGCTGATCTTCTCCAAGGCGGCCCTCGGACGCCACGCCAACCCGGGCGAAGTGGCGGCGTTGGTACGCGATCGCATCGGACCACCGGTCCTGCCCGCCAAGTGAGGTTTGAGTAGTCCGGTCATTTGGGAAACATCGGCTGAACTGCGATCACCCGCCGAGGCGCCGGGCGGGAATAGCTGGCGGCAGGAACTGGTTTGCACGTAGCCAACCACGGTCACGTCCTACGCGAGGAGGATTCGATGACCAGGCCCAAGGTGAGGGCATACGCGACGCCCAAGGGGGCGATCGCCTCCGAAGATGAGATGAGTGATGACATGAGCACGACGATCGAAGTTGGACAACACAGCGCAGCCGGGTCCGTTGGGGCCGGGTCCGTTGGGTCCGGGGCCGGGTCCGCGTCCGATGGCGTGGAGGACATCGACAACCTCGACGAGGTCGAGGAGCTCGACGACCTGGATGACATCGACGGCGGCGACGCGCTCGACGATGGGCTTGACGACGATGCCGACGGCCTCGGCGACGACGATGCCGACGGCCTGGACGACGACGACGTCGATGCCGTGCTCGACGCTGTCGACGTGGTGACCGATGGGGTCGAGGTAAAGGTCGTCAAGGTTGCGACCCCCGCCGACCCGACCGCCGAGCCCGAGACCGACGACGACGACGGCCTGGCCGACGAGGTCGAGGCCAGCCTCGATGTGATCCTGGCGGAGCGCTTGCGCGGTGGCGACACCGAGGTCGACGACGAGGTCGAGGACGACGAGGAGGAGGACGACGGCACCCCGAACCAACTGGCGACCGTCATACCGGTGCGCCGTCCCGACGAGTTCCTGTGCCAGTCCTGTTTTCTGCTGAAGCCCCCGGGCCAGCTGGCCGATCCCGACCACCAGCTCTGCCGGGACTGCGCCTAAGCCCACGCCGGTTCAGCCCGGCGTCGGTGTCAGGCCCGCGGCGTCGGTGTCAGGCCCGCCCGCTCGCCTAGGGCAACGACTCGCGCCGCCACCTTGCGCGACGCCTCGTCGATCATCTCGTCGCCGAACATGACCGCCCCCCGACGCTCCCCCTGGCCGCCATCGGTCGCCTCCGTGTAGGCGTCGACGATGGCCCGGGCCCGGTCGAACTGGACCTGGCTGGGGGCGAACATCTCGTTCAGGATCGGCACCTGGCTGGGGTGGATGGCCCACTTGCCGTCGTAGCCGAGGATCTGCGTCCGCCGGCTGTACTCCCGGAACCCGTCGAGATCGGCGATCTTCACGTAGGGCCCGTCGATGACCTGGAGTCCGTTGGCCCGCCCCGCCATGAGGATCTTCATGAACACGTAGTGGAAATAGTCACCCGGGTACTCGACGATGGCGAGGCCCCCGGCCAGTGAGGGCATGCCCATGGATGCCGAGAAGTCGACCGGGCCCAGGATGACGGTCTCGAGGCGGGGCGATGCGGCGCAGATCTCCTCGACGTTGATCAGGCCCCGGGCAGTCTCGATTTGCGCCTCGATCCCGATGTGGCCGGGCGGCAGGCCCGCCCGGATCTCGACCTGGTTGAGCAGCAGGTCCAGCGCGACCACCTGGGCCGCGGTCTCCACCTTGGGCAGCATCACCTCGTCGAGTCGCGGCCCGGCGTGGCCCACGACCTCGATGACGTCGAATGCCGTCCATTTGGTGTCCCAGCTGTTGATCCGGACGCACAGGACCTTGTCGCCCCAGTCCAGGTTCTTGATGGCGTCCACGGCCTTGGCCCGGGCGCCCTCTTTCTCCGACGGCGCGACCGCGTCCTCCAGGTCGAGGAACACCATGTCGGCGCCCAGTCCCGCCGCCTTGCCCATCATCTTCTCGCTCGATGCGGGAACAGAAAGGCAGGACCGGCGGGGCAGTTGACGGGTGCGCTGCGACATGACCGCTATGTTACCGATCGGTAATACATCAGGCGGCCGTGGCGGCGCCCAGGTCGGCCGGGGTCAACTGCTCGGAGATGAGGCGGGCGAAACGGGCCGGATCCCCTGCGACGAACCGCCGGCACAGCGCCACCCCCTCGACGTAGCAATACACATAGGCCCGCCACGTGGGATCGGTCAGGAACTGCACGGCCTTCTTCGCCCGAGGCCGCGACAGGAGCGACCAGCGAGCCAGGTAGTCGACCACGGTGTCGACGTCGGCGCCCCGGTCGTGCAGCAACAGGGCGGCGTTGCCCCGCACGGTGCCCAACGACTCGCCCGCCTCCGAGAGCTGCGCCACCAGGTCGGCGTCATAGGGGATGCCGAGCGGCCGGAGGTGGCTGGCCACGACGGGCTCGGGTCGACGGCCGGCGACGACCTCCAAGCCCAGATCCGCCAGGCCCTCAGCCAGCAGGCACTGGGGCGTGCCGACCAGGAAGATCGTTTCCTCCAGGTGCTGCCGCCGCCGGACCAGCCCCACCTCCTTGCGGCAGTGCTCGGTGTGGTGGCCCGGATAGGACTCGTGGGCGACCAGGTGACCGAGGCCGGTCGACAGCACCGGCAGGTCGACGTTGACCACCACCCGGCTGTGCAGATCGCCCAGGTAATAGTTGAAACCGGCCCACGGCTCGTTGGTCACCAGGTCGAACTCGACCCGCTCGCCCTCGGGCAGGCCGAAGAGCGTCGCCGTGCGCTGCCGCAGGTCCTCGGCGAGGGAGTCGACAGCCGGGCGGAGCTTGTCGGGCGGCACCACCTGGGTCTCGCGCCAGGCCACGTAGCGCTCGCCCAGCGGTCCTGACCCGGGCAACACCTCGTCCAGGCGCCGATGGGCGGCGGCGAAGGTGTCCTCGGCAACCATCTCGGGCCGCACCCCGTAGCACGCCTGCACCTCGTCGACGTAGCCGATCGCCTCGCCGGCCAGCTTGGCCGCCGTGGTCCGCAGCCCCGCCACCTGGGCGGTCAGGAAACGGCGCCTCGTGGCATCGAGGTCGGTGTCGGCGGCCAGGTCGGCCAGCAGCCGACGAGCCCGAGCCTCGAGCTCCGCGGGTGGGCGGGCCGGTCCGGCCGCCGCCCGGGTGGCCAGGTCGGCGGGGCCGTAATAGGCGTCCACCATGCCGTCGATGTGACGGCCGAGCGCCAGTCCCAGCGCCAGGTACTCGACGACGAGGTCGGAGGGGAGGTCAGGGATGGGAAAAAGCCTCCCGGTTCAGCTGGCCGTCGAGCGCAGGAACTCGACCGCCCGCCGCCAGGCCAGCGCCGATGCTTCGGGGTCGTGAACCTCCGGTCGGGTGTCGTTGAAGAAGGCGTGCTCGGTCCCCGGGTAGACGAACATCTCGACCCGGACCCCTCGCTCCCCCAGTTCCTGCTGCAGCTTCTCCACCGCCGCCGGCCCGGCCATGCCGTCGTTCTCGGCGTAGTGGCCCTGCACCGGCGCGGTCATCTTGGACCAGTCCGGCTCGGGCATCGGGCCCCCGACGAGGCCGTAGAACGGGACGACCGCCGTCACCGCATCGGGGCGCAGCGTCCCGAGGAGCAGCGCCAGGGCGCCCCCCATGCAGAACCCGATCACGCCGACGCCGGTGCCGGTCGAATGGGCGGCCACGTAGTCGACGGCGCCGCCCATGTCCTTCGCCGCCTGCTCCATGTTGAGACTCATCAGCAGCTTGCCCGGCCTCGTCGGGCTCGGTGTTGGACGCCGTCTCCCCGTGGTACAGGTCGGGCACGAGGGCCACGAAACCCTCCCCCGCCAGGCGCTCGGCGACGTCCTTGATGTGGTCGACCAGGCCCCACCACTCTTGGATGACGACGACGCCCGGTCCGGTCCCCGATTCCGGCGTCGCAAGATACCCCTGGGCGGTCGACCCGTTGCTGGGGAACGCCACGATCTCTCCCATGGTGCAGAAGTTACCCGGGCGAAGTCATTTTGGTCACTGGATGTATATATTTCATCGGTTTGTGGCAACAACGCCGCCGACGGTCAGCCGAGGGCGGGGCGGAGCAGCTCCTGGGCGACAGGGCAGGTGGATTGGGCCAGGCCCTCCTCGGCGGTGACGGCGCCGGCCGGGCCGATGACCACCGTGAGCAGCGATTCGGGGACCAGCTCGACGGGTCGGTCCCACGGCTCGGCCGGTCCCTGGTCGACCCGCTGCAGCAGTGCGTCCCACAGCCGCCCGGGCAGCACCCGGCCCACCCCGGCCACGGCCCACACCGGTACGCCGCGATGGGCCGCCACCGCGGCGGCATTGTGCGAGCCCAGCGTGGCCAGGATCCCGCTCGGGCCGGCGACCGAGGCCTCCAGCACGACCAGGTCCGAGACCATGACCGCCGCGGCCACACCGGCATCGGGGACCCCGGCCGCCGCCGTGCCCGCGTCGACGAGGCGCCGAACCAGGATGGACCCCTCCCCCCGGGCGTCGCCAACCAGCACCTCGACGTCGCCCCGGCGACGGAGCCCGGCACCGGTGAGCTCGGGCCAGCCGACGACGGTGATCGTGATGTCGTCGGGCAGCGCCGCGGCGAGCAGTGCCGCCGTTGGGTCGGCGTCCACCTCGGCCCCTGCCAGCCGGGCGGCTGCTACCGGATCGGCCGCCGTGAGCACCCGTGCGGCCAGCCACCACACTGGGCCGACGGTGAGGTGACGCTCGACCAAGCGCCGGCAGGCCGGCACCAGTCCCGCCGGCTCCACGCGGATAACCCCCGCCAGCGCGGCCGCGGTTTCCCGAACCAGCATGCCCGGATCGGCGCCTGACGCTCGGGCGACGTAGCGCAGATGCTCGATGGGGTGCACGAGCAGAACTGGGCGGTCAGCCCGCCCGAACGTGGCCGGGCGTGAACACCATCAGGTACAGGATCAGCAGGAAGACGACGTCGAAGCCGGCCCAACCCAGTCGGATGCGCTGCTCCAGCTGCTCGAGCTGGGAAACCTCGGCGGTGCGGCCACCCCCGGGGCCCCCATTGACCTGCACCAGCAGATCCTTGTACTGCCGTTCGGCGCGGTGGATGAAGCCGTGCAAGACGCCCATTTCGATGATGTAGAGGAGCATGGCGAGCGACAGCCACGACTGGCTCAACTCCCAGTAGCTCTTGCTGGAGAAGGCGACCAGGAGCCCGAACACGAACACGCCGTAGATCAGGAACTCGGCCAGGTGGGTGACGTAGCCGTTCTCCTCCAGCAGGACAAGCTCGGCGTCCCCGCCGCGCTGACGGGCACGTGTGCGGTACAGCCCGTTGAACACCACGGCGCCGAAACCGCCGATGGCGCAGAAAATGTGCAACAACAGCAGAAGCCGATAGAGGCCGCCATCGAGTCCCAAGCCCATGGGGTCCGACCGTACCGCCCCGCTGGGCGTTGGGCTAGTCCCGTCCTGCGGCGAGGCGAGAAGCGGGAACTCTCATTTCGTGAGCCGACAGTGTGCTGCGGTACGTTGCTGGCGCCGTGCCCCGCGACCCCTCACCCGACCTCCTCCTGACACCGATCACGGGCACAGCACGCACGGTCGAGCAGATGCTCACCACGTTCCACCTGCTGTTTGTGGTCATTGATCCGTTCACCCATCAAAGCGCTTGGATCCTGCCCACGGCAGGCCGGATCCTTCAGACTTTCGAGCAGGCCGACGTCCGCATCGCCTGGCTGGTGACGGCCACGGCCGACGAATGCCGGCAGTTTCTCGGCCCGTGGGCCAACGACCTGATGACCTTCGCCGACCCGGACCGAGTTGCGGTCAAGGAATTGGGCCTCGAACGACTGCCCGCCCTGGTCCACCTCGGCATGGAGGGCAAGGTCGTGGCCGCGGCCGAAGGCTGGCATCCCGCCGAGTGGAAGGCGCTGACGGATCACCTGGCCAAGGTCCTCAGCTGGCAGGGCCCGAACTTTCCGACTGCCAAGGATCCCGGCCCGTTCGAGGGTTCCCCCGCCCTCGGATAAGCGAGCCAGCGCCGGCCACGAGGGCGGTGGGACAGTGACCGCCAGAAGAGGATAGGTCGGCGTGGCGGCGAAGACAGCAGCTGAGCATTGTCGCCAGACAAAAGCCAGGAGTAATGCCCGTGGTTGCTCGGCGGGCGACGGCAAGCGCCGCCAGCAGCGCCGCACCGCGGCCACCGCCAGGAACGCAAGGGCCACGGGGGCAGGACGGGACGCCGTCACCTGCCCCACGGCTGGGTCGCGTGACGCGAGGTTCCGACGGCAGCCCACGACGCGCCGATGGGGCGATCGACATCGCGGCTGTCGAGCGTTACGGCGGGTTGCCGGACCACGGCCCGCACAACCGGCGACCGAGTCAGGTGGCGGCTCGCACCAACCACCGACGCGGTCGCATCCCGGCTATCATACGTTCGTATGTATGAGGAAGCAACTCGCGACCGGTTGCTGGCCGCCGCCGTCGCGTGCGTCCGTTCGATGGGTTTGGCCGGCGCTACCTCTCGAGCGATCACGGCGACCGCGAGCGCCAATCTCGGTGCCATCACCTATTACTTCGGATCCAAGGACGAGCTGCTGGCGGAGGCCCTGCTCGGCGTGATCAGGGCTCAGTTGGACCCGGTGCTGCGCATCCTCTCCGGCGACGAAGGTGACGTCCGGTCCCGCATGCTGGGCGCCGTCGCCGCCCTACTCGCGGGGTTCACGGCGGTGCAGTCCGATGCCCCGGTGTACCTGGAAGCCCTGGTCAACGCGTCGCGATTCCCCGCTCTGGCGAGGGGGCTGGGTGAACTGCTGGCTCAGCTGAGCCGGTTCCTGGCCGAGCAGATCGCGGAACACCAAGCAGCCGGCTACCTTCCGCCGTCGATTGACCCCGTCGCCACCGCCGGCCTCTTGATCGCAGTGGCCCATGGCATCGTGCTGAGCGCGGTAGTCGATCCCGAGGGAGCCGACCCGGCCGCCATGGCCGCCCAGTTCGCCAATCTCCTGCTGGCGGTGACCCCGTGACCTACTTGAGGATGCCGCCGCGGGTCATGGCTTCGGGGTCGAGGACGCGGTCGACCTCTTCGGGCGTCATGAGTCCACGCTCGAGCACCACCGTGCGCAGGTCCTTTCCTTCGGCCGCCGCCGCCTTCACCACCCGGGCCGCCTCCTCGTAGCCGATGTACGGGTTGAGGGCGGTGGCCATGGCGGGCGAGGACAGCGCGTAGGTACGGGCCCGCTCGACATCGGCCTCGATCCCGACGACGCATCGGTCGGCGAACAGCCAGCTGACCGAGGCCAGGAGCCGGATCGACTCCAGCAGGTTGCGGCCCATGACCGGAAGCATGATGTTGAGTTCGAAATTGCCCGCAGCTCCGCCGAAGGCGACCGCGGCATCGTTGCCGACGACCTGAGCCACCACCTGGCACACCGCCTCGGCGATCACCGGGTTCACCTTCCCGGGCATGATCGACGAACCCGGTTGCAGGTCGGGAAGGTGGATCTCGGCCAGGCCGCAGCGGGGCCCGCTTCCCATCCAGCGCACGTCGTTGGCGCACTTGTACAGGGAAATCGCGATGGTGCGCAGCGCTCCCGACGCCTCGACCAAGGCGTCGCGCCCGCCTTGGGCCTCGAAATGGTCCCGCGCCTCGGTCAAGGGAAGTTCGAGCTCGGTGGCCAACCGCTCGATGACCGCCGGAGCAAAACCCGCTGGTGCGTTGAGACCGGTGCCCACGGCCGTGCCTCCGAGGGGCAGCTCGCCCACCCGCGGCAGCGCCGATCCGAGCCGCTCGATCCCGTGTTCGACCGCGGTGGCATAGCCGCCGAACTCCTGGCCGAGGGTCACCGGCGTGGCGTCCATCAGATGAGTGCGCCCGGCCTTGACAACCGATGACCACTTCTCACTCTTGTCCCGCAGCGTCCGGGCCAGGTGTTCGAGGGCGGGGATGAGGTGGTCGACGATGCCGTCCACCGCCGCCAGGTGGATGGCGGAGGGAAACACGTCGTTGGACGACTGGGACGCGTTGACCTCGTCGTTGGGATGGACCGACCGGCCCAGCTTCTCGCTCGCCAGCGTCGCCAGCACCTCGTTCATGTTCATGTTGGACGATGTGCCCGAGCCGGTCTGGTAGACGTCGACGGGGAACTCGCTGTCCCAATCGCCGGCCGCCACCTCCCCCGCCGCCTCGGCGATGGCGTCAGCCACGTCCGGTTGCACCAGGCCCAACCGGGCGTTCTCGATGGCGGCCGCTCCCTTGAGCAGCGCCAGGGCCCGGATCAAGGCCCGGTCGACCGGCATACCCGACACCGGGAAGTTCTCGACCGCTCGTTGGGTTTGCGCGGCCCACTTGGCGCCGACCGGGACCCGCACCTCGCCCAGCGTGTCGTGTTCCACCCGGAAGTCGCCCATAGAAACGGACGGTACTCGTCCTACTTACTTTCTAGGCTGCGAACCATGGGAAAGGTGTTCGAGGGCATCAGCTCGGCGTTGGCGGACTGGCTGCGGGCCCAGCCCATGTTCTTCGTCGCCACCGCACCATCGGACCTCGACGGGCATATCAACGTGTCGCCGAAGGGCCTCGACGGGTCGTTCGCGATCCTCGACGAGCGTCGGGTGGCGTACCTCGACCTGACCGGATCGGGGATCGAGACCATCGCACACCTGCAGGACAACGGCCGGATCGTGCTGATGTTCTGCGCCTTTTCGGGTCCACCACGGATCGTGCGGCTGCACGGCCACGGACACGCCGTGCTCGCCAGCGAGCCGGGGTACGGCGCGGCGGCCGAGGCGTTCCCGGCACCGATGCCGCCGGGCGCACGCTCGGTGATCGAGGTCGAAGTGACACGGGTCAGCGACTCGTGTGGGTTCGGGGTGCCGCTCATGGAACTGGTGGATCAGCGGCGGCTCCTGCCGGAGTGGGCGGAGCGCAAGGGACCAGACGGGATCGCGGAGTACCACGCCGCCCGGAACCAGTCCAGTATCGACGGCCTCCCCGGCTTGACCGCCCGTTGAGCCGTTGATGCCGCCGGCGACGCCTTTTCCCGAGTACTCAGGCAGGGATGGCGTCGAGCAGGCGGGCTACGAAGTCGCGTGCGCCGCCCTCGAGGTTGTTGCGCTTGATGGCCATGCCCCCGAGCACGTTGGCGCCGCGCTCCTCCATGATGCGGGTCAGCTTCTGCAGCGCCTTGCCCGGGTCGATGGCATAGGTGATGTACACGAGGCAGCGTTTGCGATCGAGCACCGGCAGGTGCCGCAGGCGGGCGGCGCGGCCCGGGCGCTGGCCGGCGACGATGATCCCGTCGGTCCACGTGCCCACGATGACGAGGTCCGCCACTTCGAGCGCCTGGTAGTCGACGTTGGTTATGGGACTGACCGAGGCGTTGACTCCGGCCTTCGCCAGCTCCTGGGCGATCAGGTGGGCGGCCGTGCGGGTGTTGCCGGTGAAGCTCTCGTAGATGATGGCGGCGTTCATCGCCCGCTCAGCGTAGGCGGGCCGGCGCGAGGGCTGGCGCTGGTAGGGCGGAGCCGGCTGGGCGGGCGCGTTTGAGCGACCTGACGGCCGCCGAAGCACGGCGGATGGCGCTGCGGGCGCAGGGTCTGCTCGGTCGGGGCGGTGGTCCCCGCGATCCGGCGGCGGTGCTGCGCCAGCTGCGTGCGCTGCAACTCGACACCATCTCGGTGCTGGCCCGTTCGCATGAGTTGGTGTGTTACGCCCGAGTGGGAGCGGTGGGGCGTCCAGCCGTGGAGGCGGCCTGCTGGGGCACCGACGACGCCGGCGAACCGGTGGCGGTCGAGTACTGGGCCCATGCCGCCTGCATCATGCCGATCGAGATGTGGCCCTGGTTCGCGTTCCGGCGCCGGAAGCTGGCCAACCATCCGCGGTGGGGCGGCTACGTCGACACCAACGCCGCGGTCGGCGAGGTCCGCAAGCGCCTCACGGTCGAGGGTCCGCTCACCTCGTCGGACCTGGGTGGGTCGAAGAACGGCGGGCCCTGGTGGGACTGGTCACCGATGAAGGTGGCGGTGGAACGGCTCCTCGACCTGGGCGAGGTCATCTGCACCAGCCGCCGGGGCTGGAAACGGGTCTACGACCTGACGGAACGGGCACTGCCCCCGCGCGTCGCGGCCATTGGGGAACCACCCGACGAGGAGTGCTGGCGGACGCTTGTTGCCATGGCGGGCCAGGCGCTGGGCGTCGCGACCGTGCAGGACCTGGCGGAGTATTTCCGCCTGCCGGTCCAGGCGGTGGCCAAGGCGGTCGCCGACAGCGGGCTCGTCGCGGTCACCGTCGACGGCTGGGGCGGCGACGGAGCGGCGGGGCGGGCGTGGGCGGACCCGGCCGCGTTGGGCCTGCTGGGAACCCGGGGCCGCCACCGGACCACGCTGGTGTCGCCCTTCGACTCGCTTATCTGGGACCGGCCCCGGACCGCCCGTCTGTTCGGCTTCACCCACCGGATCGAGGCGTACACACCCTCGCCCCAGCGGGTTCACGGGTACTACCCCATGCCGGTCCTGGCCGGGGGCCGCTTGGTGGGCCGGGTCGATCCGAAGCGGGTCGGCAACACATTGGTCGCCCGCCAGGTCAGCCTGGTCGAACCGTGGCGCCACGAGCAGGTACACGCCGTAGCGGAGGCGCTGCGCGAAGCCGCTGATTGGGTCGGATGCGATGCCATAGCCGTGGAGCGTTGCGACTCCGAGCTGCTGGGGCCGCTACTGAAGGCGGCGATCGAGGCGGGCTGATCCCGAGCAGGGCCGTGGCGGGCGGGCGGGCAGGCGGGCAGGCGGGCAGGCGGGCAGGCGGGCTGACTGGCTGGCTGACCACGGCTGGCTGACCCTGCCGGGCTGGTGTTCAGGATGCCTTGGCCAGGGCCCGTAGTTGGTCGAGGCTGCGGACCAGGAGGCGTTGGACGTGGGCCTGGCTGAGGCTCATCTGGTCGGCGATCTGGTGTTGCGTCAGCCCGTCGATGTAGCGCAGCCGGACCATCCGCCGCTCCCGTTCGGGGAGCCGGGTGAGCAGGGAGCTGACGGCCATGCGTTCCTCGACCGCACTCATTCCTCGGTCCTCGACGCGGAGAGTGCCCGCGAGTGGGCGATCGTCGCCGGCCGGTGATGCGTCGAGCGACGCCGGGCGCCGCAGGTCGCCTGCGTCCAGGGCCTCGGCCACGTCTCGGGCCGAGGCATCGACGCGCTCGCCGACCTCTTCGGGCGTCGGCGGCCGGCCCATCTCCTGGGTCAGGTCGGCAATGGCCTCCTGGCTCTGCAGATAGAGGTTCTGGATCCGTCGGGGCGGCCGGACCGCCCATGATTTGTCCCGGAGGTAATGCTTGAGCTCCCCGACGATCGAGCTGGTGGCGAACGCCGAGAACGGGACGCCCCGTGCCGGGTCGAACCGATCGATCGCCCGCACCAGACCCAACAGGGCGACCTGCTTCAGGTCGTCCGACGAGTCCGCCCACGTGGCCCGGGCGGAGTACCGGCGGGCCAGCGAGACTGCCAGGCCGTAGTGCGTCGTCAGGTAGTCAGGGTCAGGGGAGCGGGTGGCGGTGTCCACAACGAGTACTTGAACATTCGGCCCTGAGGAAACGATGAGCGTGGTCTAGGAGATTGCTGAGAGATCGAGGGTCAGCTGGTCGTCCGATGCGGCTGGCGCCGTCCGGTCCGGCGGTGGTAGCCGGAATCCGCGGTGACCCGTCGGAGTAGGTCGGTCGCCGGCCCTTCGCCGGGCCCGGTCGACCAGGCGCCGGACTCGCTCGGACAGTGCCTCGGTCTCGGCCGCGGGAAGGTAGGCCCGGTGGTAGCGGCGCTCGTACTCGGCCACCAGTTGGGGATGAGACTTGGCGAGCTGGGTCATGAAGTGCTCGCGGACGCCGGGGCGGAGGTGGAGCGCGACTGCCGAGATGGACACCGCGCCGGCGTCGACGCACGCCTGAACGACCTCCTCGAGCTGGTCGTCGCGGTCGGACAGCCCCGGCAGGATCGGAGCGATGAGCACCCCACAGGGGACGCCGGCATCGTTGAGCCGCCTGACCGCTTCGACCCGCTGGCGTGGGTGGGGCGTACCGGGCTCGGTGAGTTGCCAGATGGCCGGGTCCAACGTGCCGATCGACAGGCTGGCCCCGACGTCGCTTCGCCCGGCCGCGGCGGCCAGCAGCTTCAGGTCCCGGAGGATGAGCGTCGACTTGGTCAGGATCGAGAACGGATTGGCGGCCTCCGCCAGCACCTCGATGACCCCGCGCGTGAGGTGGTACTTGCCCTCACAGCGCTGGTAGGGGTCGGTATTGGTACCCATGGCGATGTGGTGACCGGCCCACCGCCGGGCCGCAAGTTCGGCCCGCAGCAGTTCGACTGCGTTGACCTTGACGACGATCTTGCGCTCGAAGTCCTCGCCGACGTCGAGGCCGAGGTATTCATGCGTCGGCCGGGCGAAGCAGTACGTACAGGCGTGGCTGCATCCCCGGTACGCGTTGATGGTGTAGCGAAACGGCATCCGCGACGCCGCCGGGACCTCGTTGATGATGGACCGGGCATTGACGTGGAGGAACTCCATCCCCCGGTATTCGCCCGTCCCGATGTGTCGCTCGACCAACTGGTCACCGTCGAACAGGGCGCCCTGCCCTCCGGGACCACCTTCGTCGGCCAGCCGCCACCGCAGCCTGCCGTCGCTTCCAGACGCCATACGGGGGAGTTTATCGAACATCTGTTCGATTAGCCAGATCGCATGAACATCCTGGCTTGCGGGAACGCCATAGCGTCACCGTCTGGTACGGGTCTGAGTCTCTGGTACGGATTTGCTACCGCTGTGGGGTGTCAGATCCCTACCAGAGACTCAGATCCCTACCAGACCAAGCCATCCCCTGGGACCTCACCATCACCCGGCCGAATCCGTCCAGGCCTGGCGAGTCGCGAGTCAGCCGCCGGTTGCATGACACCGCCGGCCGCCTGGGCCACGCTACGCCGACGAGCACGACCCAGGCCCCCTAGCTGGGCCTATCGGAGCGCGACTGGGGGGTGGTGTCAGCGCCGTCGCGGGAGGTGGCGGCGGACCCGTATGAGCATCCGGACCATTTCCTCGCCCAGGTCGTCGGTGCTGGCCCGGGGGTTGTTGTAGACGACGTACTCCTTGGCCACCAGGGTGGCCAGGTAGTCGAGGAGGGCCGGTTCGTCGTCTTTGACCATGAGGTAGTCGGGGTGGCCGTCGTTGTAGAACACGATCCCGGTGTCCGGGTCGAACCGGGAACGGGCCGGGCCGGGGGTGGGGTCAGGAGCGACGGTGGGCAGCGCCTTGGACCGGGACCGGTTGGGGATGGCGCCCGCCTCGGCGGTGTCGTCCAAGGTGGGCTGCTCCGGTGGTGGCGGGGGCAGCTCCGGCGGTTCCGGATCAGCGGTGTCATGAGGTGCGGCGTGGCCGTTGCTGCCCGGGCCAGCTGTGGATGATTCGAGGAGGGCCCCGTCGCCGGGTTCGTCGCCCAGCAGGGTGCGCATCGGGTTGTCGAGGTCGGCCAGCTCTTTGAGGACCCGGCCGAAGATGCGGCGCACGGTGTCGGAGAGCCGCTCGGCGGTGGCCTGATCGACTTCGGCGGTGACTTGTTCCAACAGGGCGGCGACGACAGGTTCGACGGCTCCCACGGCGTCGACGAAGACCGGGAAAGCGTCGCGGTCTCGGAGGATGGCGCGGCGCCCCGCGGTCTGCTGGAGGGCTTCGAAGACGATCTGGCCGGACAACTGGTCGCCGGTCCACGGGAGATGGTCGAACTCCTCGAGCTCCGCCAGGTCGTCGATGATGGTGGTGCCGGCCCGGCCCACCACCGCGACGCGGCGACGCCGATCGGGTTGGGGGGCGACGTAGATGTTGAACTCGACGCGGCCCCACAGGGTGGGGCGGGCGGGGAGGGCGATGTGGATACCGTCGGGTTGTTCGGGGGTGACCACCTCCGCGGCTCGGCCTTCTTCGACCACAATCTGGTAGTCCCCTCGGGCCAAGGCGGGACCCCGGCGGCGACGGAGGTAGTCGACCACCTTGCGCTGGGTCAGCATGCGCAGCACGTCGGGTTCCAGGTCGAGCAGGTAGATGGTGGTGCCGGGCCGGTCGCGGCGCCGGCGACGCTCGTGGGGGTCCAAGGTGGCGTTGGCGGAACCCCGTTTGAGGCACAGCGACGCCGTGGCCGGGCTGTCGGCGGTGCGGGTGACGATCTCGCAGCGCGCACCGAGCTGCTGGTAGGCGAGCAGCCCGATGGCTTTCTCGCCCAACGTCCGGTCGTCGCCGGCCTTGGCCGACTCGAACAGGGAGCGGGCTAGCTCCCGGAGGCGGTCGGCGTCCATGCCCCGACCGTCGTCGTCGACCGCGACATAGGGGCGTTGGCCCCGGCGGCGCAGCACCACCCGGATACGGCCCCCGACAATCCCCGCCTCGGCGTACTCGTCGGCGGCGTTGGAAACGAACTCGTTCAGGGCGTCCTTGGGATCCTGGTAGGACTGGCCCGACACCAACACCGCCTTGGCGACGTTCTTGATCCGCAGCCGAACGGTTTCAGTGGGCACTGATCGTGGAGCCTACGAAAGACCAACCTCGAAACCGGGCATCCCGCAGAACTCCGACTGTCGCGGCAGCCACCAGATGGCATGCTGAGATCGTGGCAATTGCCCTCGGCGCCCATGTCGGTCCCTGGAACGAGGAGGACCTTGTTGGCCTGCCCGAAGACACGCAGCGCTACGAGCTGTTAGAGGGGACCCTCCTCGTGAACCCCCCGCCCGGCGGAGCCCATCAGCTGGTCAGCTTGAAACTCGCCGGCATCCTGCACGCCGCGGGCCCACCCGCCCTGGCGGTCGTCGAGGCCATGGGTGTACGACTACCTGACGACACCGTGTTCATCCCCGATGTGCTCGTGGTCACCCGCGACGTCGTGTTGGCCAACACTTCCGGCATCCTCGACCCAACCGACGTCGCGCTGGTGATCGAGATCGTGTCCCCGGGCTCGCGGACCATCGACCGCCTCACGAAGCCTGCCCTGTACGCCCAAGGCGGAATCGCCTCGTTCTGGCGCGTCGAACTACAAGACGGTCCAGCTATCTTCGCCTACCACCTTGAGCACGACCGCTACATCGAAGCCGGCTCAGCTCGACCAGGGGAACGCCTCGTAGTCAACGAGCCATTCCCGGTCACGATCGACCCGGCCGAACTCCGACCGTGAAGCCCAGCGCATCTCCACCCCGGCCCCCAGCGAGGCTGGTTGACGTAATTGGTCCACTCGGCGCTCCCGACAAGTCGAAACACCGTTGGATGACCGGGATGGCCGCGTCGGAGGAGTTCGTACAGCGTCGACGCTCAGTCGGGGCCCTCATGGGCGTCGTCCGCGGCAGCCGTCTCGGCCTCGTCGGGCGTCCTGTCGTCGGGCGGGTCGAGCGTCTCCTGGACGTCGGGCGGCGGTCCTGGCTCTTCGTCAGCTTGGGGCACTGACCCTCCGTTCTGCGAGTTGCGACTCAGACTACTTCGGGGGGGCGGGCACGCCACTGGCGCTCGCCCGCACGACCTCGGCCTTGCTCAAGGCGAATACCCCGACGGTCATCAACACCAAACCGATCCCTTCGACCGTCGTCGGTACGGGCCCGAAGCGCACTCCTTCACCGAAGAGGAACGCACCGATCATGATGCTGACGACGGGGTCGACGACGGTCAGCACGGGGAGGGACGCGTCAAGTTCGTCGGCCTGGAAGGCACTTTGGGCCATCAACATGCCAAGCAGGCCCGCTCCCACGAGGACGTAGAGCTCCCAGCTTTCGAACAGATTCTCGATACCCCCGTCGAGGAGATGGGCCACGGCCTTGGTCAGGGCCGCCGTGACTCCGTAGTTGACGGCTGCCGCCGCCGCGAGCAATGCGGCCCGCCGCCGGCTCCCGCCCTGGCGGGCGCCGATCAGCAGCCCGGCGATGACCACGCCCGTGACCACGAACAGAATGATCCAGTCCCGGTTGGCCACCTCGGCGTGGCCCTTCCCGGGAGAGGCCATGATGAGGAAGGTGCTGAGGCCGACCACGACCGCCCCTGCGCCCCACCAATCGCGCCTCGTCATGCGGCTGCCAGCCAGCCAGGCGCCGAGCGGCAGGGCAAACAGCAAGCCGCACACCAGCAGCGGCTGCACCAAGACGAGCGAGCCGTGGCCGAGCGCGATGAACTGCAGGGCATACGCCAAGCCGTCGAAGGCCAATCCGAGCAGCCAGATCCGGCTGCGGATCAGCCGGGCCAGGAGCCCCAACCGCATGGCGGCGCCGGACGGTTGGGCAATGGCCGCTCGATGCTGCAACACCGACGCCAGCGCGTAGAGCAACGACGACGCCAGCGCGCAGGTCACGGCCAGAGCCACCGCCCGACGGTACTACTGGGGCACTCCCGGGTAAGGAGGCACGTAGTGAAGGACACCCTGCGGAAGATCGATCGGTTCCAGAAGCGCCATCGGAGGCTGGCGCTCACCGTGGGCGTCGTCAAGAAGTATGGAGACGACCGGGGCGGCTACCTGGCGGCGTTGATCGCGTACTACGGCTTCTTGTCGCTCTTCCCCCTGCTGCTGCTGTTCTTCACCGTGACCAGCTACGTCCTCCCGCACTACCCGGGCGCCCAGGCATCCCTGACCAACTCGGTGATAGGTGAGTTTCCCGTCATTGGCCCGCAGTTGCGCCAGAACGCCGGCCACCCGCTGCATGGCAGCGCCCTGGCACTCGTCTTCGGTGTCGTCGGTCTGGCGTGGGGCGCGCTCGGCGTGAGCCAGATCCTGCAGGAGACGATGTACCAGGTATGGGATGTGCCCCGGAAGATCCGACCCAGCTTCATGACGCGCATTGTGAAGGGTCTCCTGCTCTTCGGCCTGCTCGGCGTGGGCGTCGCAGGCACGACAGTGGTGGCCAGCCTCGGGTCGGTGCTCAACTGGGGCCCATTCGGATCGGTACTGGCGGCCGTACCGGCGGCGGTCGTCAACGTCGCGGTGTTCTACTTCATGTTCCGGATCCTGTCGCCGCCCGATGTCAAGAAGAGCGCTTTGCTGCCAGGTGCCGTCATGGCGGGTATCGGGTGGCAGGTGCTCCAGACGGTCGGGGTCAATCTGGTGAGCCACCAGCTGCGCCACGCCAGCCAGGTGTATGGGGTGTTCGGCTTCACCCTGGCGTTGCTCTCGTTCCTCTACCTGGCGGGACAGCTCACGGTGTATTCCGCGGAACTGAACGTCGTCAAGGCCCGGCGTCTCTGGCCCCGCAGCCTCCTCCCCGAGGACGACGAGACACCGGCGACGCGACCCGACAAGCCAGTCGAGCCCCCAGGGCCGTCGCGGCCCCGCCCCGAGACGAGGCCTCATTGGTCGACGGATTCGAAGACCGAGGACGAGGGCAACGGAAACTCGCCCCGCAAGCTGGTGAGCTTGATCGATATCAGGCGGTCCGATTCTGAGGCGTCCGTGACCTAGTGTCACCGCGGTGACGCGCCTGGTACGGACGCTCACCGTGATCCTCGGTGTGCTCATTGCCCTCAGTGTCGGGGCATTCGCCTTGGTGCGGGTGCAAGGGGCCAACGGTCGCGCGACCGCCACTGCGACCGTCACGCCCAGCACGTCAGCGATCGGCCCGTCCACGGGCACGGTCGGTGCGGGTCCGGCGGCTGCCCCTGACACGACCGGCGGGACCTCCGCTGCCCCGGGTTCGACCACTGCGCCTGGGTCCTCCACGTCCGGGGTGCCGGGAACAGCGGCGGCCGCTCCCACCACGGCTGCCCCTTTACCCCCTATGGCCGCTCTGACCGCCAAACTCGACGGCGCGGTGGCGGGCACCACCACCTGCCTGAGCGTCGAGGACGGCAGCGGTCGGATCCTGTACCAGCACCAACCTGACGCCCCGCTCATCCCTGCTTCGACCCAGAAACTGCTGGTCGCCGAGGCCGCCCTGGCCACCCTCGGACCCAACTACCGCTTCACTACCTCGGTCAAAGCGCCCGGAGCGCCGGTGAAGGGGCAGGTGGCCGCCCTGTGGCTGGTCGGCAACGGCGACCCGCTGCTCGCCACGCCGGAGTTCATCGCCTCGACGGTCGGGCGGGCTCGGGTGACGGGCTACCCGTGGACGCCGCTGGTCAGCCTGGCCGACACGCTGGTGGCGGCGGGCGTCAAGACGGTGACCGGGCGGCATCAGGGGCGACGACAGCGCCGAGGACCGGCTGCGTTTCCTGCCCGTGTGGCCGGCGCTGTACCAGCAGCAGAGCCAAATCGGGCTGCTGTCGGCGCTGAGCGTCAACGAGGGGATCCAGTTCACGCCCCCCAAGTCGACCCTGGCCCAGGACCCGCCGGCGTATGCCGCCTCGGAGCTGGCCCGGCTGCTCCAGTCGCATCAGCTTCCGATCGGTTCCCAGCCCGACCAGGCGGCGCCGGCCGGGGCGGTGGTTCTGGCGTCGGTGTCTTCTGCCCCGGTCAGCCAGATCGTCGAGGCCATGCTGCGGGCCAGTGACAACTGGATCGCCGAGTTGTTGGTGCGGGCCATCGACAAGGCGGCGGGCGGGTCGGGTACCACGGCGGGGGGCGTGCGGACCGTGTTGCAGCTCGCGACGGCGGCGGGGATACCGATGAGCGGAGCGCACATGGACGACGGCTCCGGTTTGTCCCGTACCGACCGGGCGACGTGTCGGGAGCTCCTGGCCGCCCTTGACGTCGGCTCTCGCCCGGCGAATGCTGCGGTCGTTGCGGGCCTCGCGGTTGCCGGGGAGACGGGGACCTTGGCGGCGCGGTATCGGGGCAGCCCGATCGCCGGGAAGCTGCAGGCCAAGACCGGCTCGCTCGACAACGCCGGGGGAATGGTGGGGATCGAGACGGTGGGCGCGCCGGTTCGTTTCGCCTTCTTGGACAACGACGTCCAATCTGACACGGCGCTGCTGGCGCGCGAGGACGCCATCGTCGGGGCGCTGGCCGCCTATCCCGGAGGTTGAGGCCGGCTCGGCCCGGGCCGTGCCAAGGCCGTGCCAACGCCGTGCCAAGGCCGTGCCAAGGCCGTGCCAAGGTCGTGCTGGCGTGCCACACTTCTGCTCACCTCGGGCGCGTGGTGAAACGGCAGACATAGCGGGCTTAAACCCTGCGGCCTCCGGGCATGAGGGTTCGACTCCCTCCGCGCCCACCCTCTGTCGTGCGCAAATGCCCTGGTCAGCGGCCTGACAATGGACGGACGCCCCCTCGTGGGCCACGAATGGGCCTAGGTGGATTATCAATAAGACGGTTCAGCTCGCGGCCCCTGATAGCGGATCGTTCCATTCCGCCTCGGTGGCCAATCGGTAGCCTCGGCGTTCGATCATCTGGATGGCGGAGCCGAGCGACCCCAATCGCTGGCGCAACCGTGAGACGGTCGTGTCGACCCGGTGCGGATCCGCCGCGGTGGTACCCCAGACCTCCCGCAGCAGCGAGGCCGGCCGACGACGCAACCCGGTCGCCGTGCCAGGACGTCAAGGACGGCCCGTTCGCGAGCTGTCAGGATCACGTGCTCATCGCCTATCACCACCAGAGAACCTTGAATGGCCAGGCGTGTGCCGGCCGCGGTAACCACACGACGCCGGGCCTGGAGCCGCTCGCTGATGGCTTGAACCATCGAGCCCAACCGCGCTCGGGGTGGTACGAGGGGAGCCACCACGCCGGCGTCGAGCGCGGCGCGGGCGCAGATCGTTCCCACGCAAGCGCACACAACCTCGCCATTGAATGCGTCGCGCAGGGAGTCTCGGGCTCCGCGCTGCTCGGCCAGTTCGAAGAGGTTCCTCACTGAGGCGGCGGTCGTGAACGTCACCACGTCGACACGGCGATCGCAGGCTGCGACGACCACGCGAACGGCTGCCGTCGGGTTTCTCGGAAGGCGCAGCTGGTAGACCACGATCTCCGTCACATCCGCGCCCGCCCCGGTGAGCCTCGCCACCGATTGTCCCAAGGAACCGCCATGGCACTGGATGGCGACCCGCCTGCTCGCGAGAGGCTCGGCGACCACACGTTCGAGCAACTCGTCAAGGGTCTCTGACGGCGCGTTCCACCACACCGAGAGCTCGGCCGCATGTACCGCCTCAACGGCCTTGGCGCCACGGGCGGCGACCCGCACCGTCACCAGGGCCTCGATCAGCGCCTCGAACAGCCCCCAACGCTTGGCCGCGGCTAACCACATGCCGAAGCCCGTACCTGTTGTCACAATGAGCAGGTCCGGGGGGCGGCGGATGAAGTCCACGGTCGCCCGTCGCAGAACGGCGGCTGGCGCGGCCGGGACACACTCGATGGTCGCGCCGTGACGGACAACCGCGCCGCGACGGCGGAGCAGTGCAGCCTGCTCCTCGTAACGAGCGTCGGCGGTCACGCCCACGGTGAAGCCTTCCAACGGTCGTATGAGCATCCACCACATTCCTATCGCGGCGAAGTGGGGGAAAGGTTGCGAGGCGATGTGCACCCGATTTCGGATTGCTTTCCTCCATATGGCAGGAAGCTTTATTGCATGGCAATCAGCAAATCAGGATTCCGGTGAGAGCAGACGCCGGGTAGAGTCGCGGAGAATGCAACCTCGGTATCGTCGACTGATCAGCATTCCTTTCGGCGGCCACCCAGACTGCGTGTGCCTGGCGGCGTGGAGCCTGTCCCGATCGCGCATCGAAAGCTGCTCGCTGCGATGAACACGACCAGCCTCTATACCCGTATTGGCGGTGCCACCGTCGTGGCGGCACTCGTCGATGAGTTCTATGAGCGGGTGCTCGATGACCCATTCCTTGCTCCGTGCTTCGATGGGATCGACATGGCCCGCCTCCGAGGTCACCAGAGAACCTTCGTCGCGGCCGCCATCGGTGGTCCGGAGCAGTACAGGGGCGCCCAGCTTGGTGAGGCTCACGCCCGTCTGGAAATAACCAACTCGATGTTCGACCTGACAATCGGCCATCTCCGCGCGACCCTGGCAGGACTCGGCCTCGATGCCGAGTCGGTCAGCCAGATAAGCCTAAGGATCTCGTCTCTGCGCGACGACATCGTCACCATGGCGGACCCGCCGGAAGCCCCGTCACCCCCAGCGGCCGAGCGCCCCTACGACGCAGCCCGAACAACCTGAGCGAAGGCTGACGCCAGCTTGGACAGTTGTCGTACAGAGTCCTCGCGGCGTGGAGTCGACCGGGCTGCCGGGCGTGCGGGGACAGACACGGACCCTTTATCCGCTCGCAACATCGTGCAAATGGGAGACGAGTTGTCTGGCCGTTGACAGTTCGGGATGCCACAACGGCGCCCCGTTCCCAACAAACGGGAGAAGACCGTGAGCATTTACACCGACATCGGCGGCAGGGCCGCCGTTGACGCAGCCGTGTCTGACTTCTACCGGCGGGTCCTGGCCGATCCATCTCTGCTGCCTTACTTCGACGGTGTCGATATCGACCGATTGAAGCGCCACCAACGGGCCTTCATGGGCGCCGCTCTCGGCGGCCCCGTGGCTTATGCAGGCCGAGACATGGCGACCGCCCACGCCGGGCTGGAAATCACGAGCGAGGCGTTCGACGCTGTGGTCCAGCACCTAGCGGGGACCTTGACCAGCCTCGGCGTTCCTGCTGCCACCATCGGGGAGATCGCGGGCGCGTTGCTCCCCCTGAAAGCCGACATCGTGACCGCGACCGAGCCTGAAACCGTGTACGCGTCCAATGCAGGGCGCTGGTCTCGCACCAAAGCCCGCGCCGGCTAGCCGCACCCGCAAGCCGGACGTCGCACCAACAACTCCGGCGGCGGCCGGGTTGGCGTCGACCCGCGCCAGATGGCCATCGTGTGGCAGCCCGACCGTTACCTTCCCGAGCGCGGTGGGGCTGGCTCCGGGCCACCCTTCGCCAAGCACCCGACGTGCCAGGCCGAAATGACAACTAACGCTCGATCCGACATGGGCCGTCGCAGTGCCTCCAGGCTGACCCGCTCCCAGAGCCGGGCGGCGGGGATCAGCTGACTGAGACCGTTCCCTCGTCGGTCCATTCGAATCCGAACGCGCATCTCTTGCAACTTCCACTGCTGGGTATCGTCGAACGCCGGCTACGGGGCAACATTTCGGACTGGCTCGTATTCGGCAAAGGCATCCAGAAACGTCTGGGCCCATCGCTCCTCGTGGTCGGTGCATCTGAGTCGGTAGTACAGGACGCGGCGGCTACGAGGACTCAGGTTGCCGCCGATGTTGTGTCCGAGCAGAAAGTGCGCCAGAAGGAGATCTCCTCGCCGTGCCAGGACTGGGTGTGGTTCGCGAAGTGGGCTCGGGTCCTCAAGGCTGAGGGTATGTCCACTGACCGGCAAGAGAGCACCTACTCCTCGCTCGGCAAAGAGACGTTGGTGGACGAGGTGGGAGCCGGGCCAGACCCATAGGTTCCCCGAATCGGGAACGGATTCGTCGCACAGGAAGACGGCCGCCAGCATGGTGAACGATTGGGGGCGGTCTTGTTCTGGTCGGTGGCCGTCGAGGTGAGGGCCACCGGGACGATGGTTGTAGGGAGGGATATTCAGCGCGATCTGGATGTGGTCGAGACCGTGTTCGAGGCGGTGGGGTCGTACGAGTTCCTCTGCGATGCCGAGCGCGTCGGAGTGACACAGGGCGTCTTGGGCTGACGGCAGTTGGGCGGGTGGCAGAAAATAGAAGTGGTGGCCATGGGTATGGGGGGGCGGTGGATCGCGGCGGATGACACGGTCAATCTCGTCGTCCGCGGCGGCTAGGAGGTGCTCGTGGACGACGCCGGGTACGACGATGTAGCCGTCGGTGGCGAAGCAGCGCAACTGCTCGTCCGACAACATCACGCCGAGGGTAGCGGCCAACTCTGGTTCGAGCCCAAGGATTTTCGGCTCCCGATCACCTCTGGTTGCCCCACCCTCCTGCCCCAATCACAGGCGGAAAGGAAATGTCCCCGAACGCCGGCTCCGGGACCCACCCAGACGGGGCGAAACGGATGGTGCCCCGGACGGCGGTCATGCGGCTACCCGATCACGGCATAGCGGCTGACCGGCTTGAGCTGCAGCGCTCAATCAACTTGGTCCACGGCGGGAGACGGTGCGCTTGTCCGGGAATACGATCTCAGTCATTTCGGCGGGCATGCTCGCGACAGCAAGCAACGGTCACCTCATCCGAGGTCCTATCTCGTGGCGGCCTCCAAGCCGGATCCACCCAATGAGACGCAGCGGCCAGTTCCTGTGCTATCGCTACCGGCGTTCCGTTGGTGTGCCCTCAACGGCACTTCGGGGCGTTGCCCCCACGTCGATGTGGCCGCGCCTTCGGGGACACGCCGACAGATGCGATTCCGCGTCCGTATCGGTCGCTCCGTCGCGAAAGGCAGCGCTCGTGACAACACGCGCCGCCGAACACTGCCCGACGTGGAGATGGGCAATCAACACAGAGGTCGATCAGGAACGGCGGGATCGTCGCGAGAGCGACGCGTATCGGCTCGTCCACCAACACAGCAGCCCACGCGGGCCGGCTGCCGGTTGCATAACCTCGGGCGTTCACACTCGTCTTCGCTTGGAGGTCTTCGGTGCCCGACAGTCCGCTGTTCAAGGGCGCGTTCCCCTATCAGCAAGACATCCTGGCGCTTCCGGTCGTAGACCTCGATGCGACATTGCAGTGGTATGCGGCCGCCTTTGGGCTCCAAGAGTTGGAGCGTCGCGACCAGCCCCACCCAGCCGTAATCCTCGAGCGGGACGGCATCAAGATCGGATTCGCGGTCAACGGCGGTGACGCGTCCCAGGACGGCGCAGCGATCCTGGTCTCTGACATCTATCGAGCCAAGGAGGAAGTCGAAGCGGCGGGCATCGACATCGGGAACTGGCGGATCGACGAGCACGAGGGCGAGAAGCGTCAAGTTTTCTTCGTCGTCGCGCCTGACCAACTCTGCTACTACTTCTACCAACCCATTTCGGCATAGCTGACGCTCTTGGCACGCTGACCCGAAACGCCGGCCTTAGGCGATTTCTGAATGGCAGCAACTGCGTCAGCGCTGGTGCCGCAGTCGGGTCAGGTGGTCCGTCGAGAAAAGGAAAGTTTGATCGCAGCGCCGTCCTCGAGGGAACGCCATTGCGCCCCCAAGTCTCGCAGTCTGGTGCGAATGGTATTGATCGTGTCGGGAGTAGCGCTCGTCGGCAACTCGAATCCAAGCGCCTTCGCCACCTCACCGGTTGCCGCCGTCTCGTCGCTCGGGGTAGCGAGTCGCGCCACGGCGAGCTCGCCGGACCCGGTCACATTGACCGTTGCGCCAGCCAGGATCGCGACGGCTGCCTCAGCCTCGTTCAAACCTGAGAAGGCGATACCGACATGTTCGACGAGGGGTTTGCCGTGGCACATGAGGGTGGCCTGGTTGTTGACCAGCCCAACATCGACGCCTTGGTCGACGAGTCCCCAGAAACCTTCGGTGAGGCCCAGCTCGTCTTCGACCACGAGATGGCACAGATCGTGGGGGAGACCGTCGCCGTAACTCGGGAAGTCCCAGCCGGTCGACGATCCATCGCCGCGGGTGACGTATACCCGGTCCCGGCTTCCTCGCCTTCGAACAAAGGAGACCTTCAGCACCGACTCAGGATGCCCGAAGCAGCGTCGGGTTTGCGAGCGACCTCGCGCCCCATATCGCCGGGAGCGTGACCATGCTGGGTGTCCGCGATGATCTTGCGGATGGCGACACCGATCGGCCCCGAAGCGCAGCGACCTAACCCGGCACTCGAGCCGCTGGCGCCATTGGTCGGCCAGTGGCGCACGACGGGGACGCATCCGCTTATCCCAGGCACGACGTTCCACGGCCGGACGTCGTTCGAGTGGCACGAAGGCGGTGCTTTCGTCTTGATGCGCTCTGAGATCGACGAGCCGGAGATCCCCAGCGCCGTGGCTGTCGTCGGCTCCGACGACGCCGCCGGCACGTGCACGATGATCTACTTCGACGAGCGCGGGATCTCCCGCCGGTACACGGTCGAGGTGGCGGCCGGCGAAGTGCGTTGGCACCGCGACGAAGCCGGGTTCGCCCAGCGCATGGTCGTCACCATCGCCGCCGACGGCAACCGACTCAATGCGCAAGGGACGATGTCGCACGACGGCGGCCCGTGGGAGAACGACCTACAGCTCACCTACGAGCGCATCGACTCGTAGACGTAACTCACCGCGACACTCCGATGCGCCAACCGATCGGCGCGCGCCGGAGCCTGCCCCCGAACGCCGGCCCGGCGGCGGGTCCTTCAGGCCAACAGCAGTTCGACAAGTCCGAAAGGGTTGGCGAGCGCGGGAAGGTGGCCCGCCGCGACGTGCTCGGGGTCCACGCCGAGGCGGTCACGGATGAGGCGGTCCATGAACGCGACTGGGAAGAAGCGGTCGTTCGTCGCCGCGATCCCTCGCGTCGGGATCGCCGGCAGGGCCGGGAGCGGGAACGGGTCTGCCATGACCCGGCCGGTCTGCTCGGGCTCGCCCCGCTCCAGCGCCTCCTGAAGTACGGTCGGCGGGACGTCGTGGAGGAAGTGCTCCATGGCGTCCATCTCTTGGTCACCCCATATGTCGTGGAAGCCGCTTGTGGCCCACCAGTCGCCGGCCGTCTCGCCTGACTTCGGGATCATGGCGGCCACGAAGACGAGCATGGCCGCGCCGAGGCGCTCCGCGACGACGGGAGCGGTGAACCCTCCGAGAGACTGCCCGACAACCACCGTGTCACCCTCGGGCGGGCCGACGGCATCGAGCGCGGCGGCAACGTAGGCGTCGAGTCCGGCGTCGGGATCGCTCGCGGGCAGCGCAACAGGGACGGCGCGATGCCCGGCTGCCTCGAGCAGCGGGCCGACGAGGTGCCAGTACCAGGCGTCCCCGCCCGCACCCGGGATCAGCACGTAGGTGGCCATACAGGTAGGACGGTAGGCGCTGCCTCGACTCATCGGTCCGATCGAGCTCTGGCCTCCGAACGCAGGCCGAAGTCGTCGCTTGACCTGTCACCTACCGCCGGTTCGGCGGCGGAGCCGGCCGCCGTTCTGGCGCGCTCGGAGGAGTCAGCGCTGCCGGTTGGGCGGACACCGATCGCCGAATATTTGCGGCCGTTGCCACCAGTGGCGATGGCCACCGATCGAGCCCGTCATCGAATGATCTGTCGCTCACCGCCGGTAGTGAGAGCATGCCGCTATGGCAACCTTCGAACTCGCTGGTCGGTTATTCGAGGTCGTGGGCTTCGCGCCGGTCCACGAGGCGGGCTATCACTTCGAGTGTTACGAGATCTCCTCGGAGGGCCGCGGTCAACTCGGCAGCATCATCGTCCCGTCTGACGATGGGCCGTCCGAGATTGTCTTCCGGTTCGATCCCTCTGTGTCAGGCTGATTTGAGACCAGCAGGGTTGTAGACCATCCCTCTGAGGGCGAGACCGGAGCAGTAGAACGAGATGACCATGCCGACCTTAAACGAACGCGCCCATGATGTAGCTGTGGGCGATCCCCCGCAGCCTGACCGACCTCGCCGGCGGCATTTCGACGCCGACTACAAGTTGACGATCCTGGCCGAGTACGACCGGTATGACAGGCTCGGGTGAGAAGGGCGCCTTGTTGCGCCGGGAGGGCCTGTACAGCTCTCATGTGACCGAGTGGCGCCGGGCCCGGGAAGCCGGGTTGCTGCACCGGACCGGCTCGAGCGACGTGCGGCCGCGAAGGCGCCGAAGGCTGCTTCGGCGGCGCGACTCAGCGGCGTTGGCCCGGGCGAACCGCCGGGCCGATCGCGCCGAGGCGGAGTTGGCCAAGCACAAGTTGGCGTTGGAGATCGTGGGAAAAGCGCACGCGCTCTTGGAGATGCTTGCCGAGAGCGCGGACTCCGAACCCAAGCCGAAGCACTGATCGCCGTCACTAGTGGCCGAACTGACCCCGATCGTGGGGTTGCGCCGGGCGTGTGTGCTCGCCGGGCCGGTCCCGGGCGTCGCACTACCGTGACGCCGCCGGGCCCGGTGCACGGGCCGCCCGCACCACGGTGCGCGCCGTCCAACAAGCTTTCCGACGCCGAGGTGGCGGCGGTGCTGGATCTGTTGCATCTGCCGCAGTTCGTGGACCTGGCTCCCGCCCAGGTGTGGGCCATCTTGTTCGACGAGGGCAGGTATGTGGCGTCGATCTCGACCATGTACCGGGTTCTGCGCGCCCACGACGAGATCCGCGAACGACGCCGCCAGGCCAGCCATCCCGCCCGGGTCCGCCCCGAGCTGGTAGCCCATGGCCCCAACCAGGTGTGGTCGTGGGACATCACCAAGCTGCGGGGCCCGGCCAAGGGCGTCTACTACGACCTGTACGTCATCATCGACATCTTCTCCCGCTACGTAGTCGCCTGGATGGTCGCCCCGACCGAGACCGCCGAGCTGGCCAAAGCCTTCATCGCCGACGCCCTCGCCGCCCAAGGCATCACCGCCGAGGTGTTGACCATCCACGCCGACCGGGGCACGTCGATGACCTCCAAGCCCGTCGCCGTCCTCCTCGCCGAACTGGGCGTCACCCGCACCCACAGCCGCCCGCACGTCTCCAACGACAACCCCTACTCCGAAGCAGCCTTCAAGACCCTGAAGTACTGCCCGGCGTTCCCCGACCGCTTCGGCTCCATCGAAGACGCCCGGGCGTTCTGCGCCGAGTTCTTCGAGTACTACAACCACCACCACCGCCACTGCGGCATCGCATTGCACACCCCGGCATCGATCCACTACGGCACCGCCGACCATGGTCCAAGCCGACCGCCGGGCCACCCTCGACACCGCCTACGCCGCCAACCCCCGCCGGTTCTGCAACCGCCGCCCCACACCACCAACGATGCCCACCATCGCCTGGATCAACAAGCCCACCATCGACAACGACACACAGAAGAAAACCTGATCACTGGTCTCAAAATGCTTGACAGGTTCCGGATCGGGACATAGAAATGTCTGTCCTCAGACGATGGATGAGCTTCGTCCGGGAACTCGATGACGGGATCGTTCCCCTCACGACCTGAGGTCCGACCGCACCAGAAACGCCCCTTTCTGTCAGCTCCACACGCCCTCCATCCGAGCGTTGGCTCTCTCGCTCGATGATGACACCGAACGTCCGATCGGGGCGGCCATCGTGAGGTCGCCCGAAACGGCAGTCTCGCGCCCGATCGACGGAGATGTGCAGCCCCACCCGGTTGATAAGACACCCCCTCGGAAGCTCGGGCTGGTCAGGGAGTGTAAGCATTGCGCCCATGAAACACATGCCACAGATCCACCATTTTTCGCAGGGCAACGCCGCGGGGCCCGATCAAGCACGTCCCTCTCGGCGCGGCGGCGGGCGACCGGGTTCCGCTGACGTGGACGACGCCGCGAATTAGGTCGATGTCGCCGATTCGAAGGCCGCACAGCTCCGCTGGTCGCAGGCCTGTGAACACCAGAAGCCAGATCGCGGGTCGATATGGTTCAAGAGAGCTGGCGACGAGGCTGGCGATCTGTTCCATGGTCAGCATGGCCGCTTGGCGCACCCGCTGCCGCGGGACCCGCAGGTCATGACCGGCGGCCCGGTTGCCCTTTGGAGCGTTGGACTTGATGGCGCACTTCATGATCAGTGACATCGCGGTGACCGAATTTCGCGTACATGCTTTGCCCCGTGGCCGGACTTCAAACGATCAGCGATGACTCAATGGCGGCGATCCTGCGGTCGCCAAGGCATGGCAGCACAAGGTTCTGAAGAAGTAGCCCCTAGCCGCGCCGTGTGTTCGGTCGCGGTCGCACCGTCGTTGCCCACCACTCAGCAGCGCGTCCGAGAACAGGCTGCGTCGCACTCGGGGGTCGACCCACTCCCCCGCTGCAGGTCGGCGCCGTTTCGTTCGAGGAACCGCTCGGCGTCTAGTCGCCGGGGCAAAGGCACTTGGACCGAGACCGGCCGTTGGCATCGCGGTACCGAGACCTGCCAGCGCACCAGTCCGAGGGTGCCGTCGCCGGCCTGCATCCGTCGCTTACGGATGGATCCCATCGGTCAGTTCTTCCGCAACGATCCCAACCCAAAATCGGGCACGGCGAACTCGTGCCACCTCGCCACCCGCAACGTGCTCAGAGTTCGACTCCCTCCGCGCCCACCGGACCGGACCGGCTTCGCCTCTCGACCGGGCGCCGAATCGCTAACGTCCGGTCGATGCCCGACCCGGAAGCCAGGCGGCGACGGCGGCTGGCCGAAGAGCTCGAAGAAGCCGGGCTGGTTGTCGAAGGGACCGAAGCCTTCAGGTCGTTGCTGCTCGAAGAGATCGATCATGCGTTGCGCCCCGCGGTCCACGAGCGACGGGTGGTCAGCAGCGGCACGATCCTCGATCCCCGTTCCGACCCCGCGACCTGGGAAACGGGCACGCGGCTGCACGTCACGCGGGGACCGGCCGATTCTCAACCGTTGCCAGCCGCTCGCCTGTTCGCCGACGGACTCTCAAGTTGGCTCTTGCGGCGCAGCGACGGTGTCAACGAGTGGATGGTGTTCGATCGGCCGGCGGGCTCCGAACGGGACCTCGTCATCCTGGCGAACGTCCTTGACGCCACGATCGTGCAGCGACATCCCTCCGGTTCCGTGCGGCTGGTCGGAAGCTTCGGCGTCCTTCGGTGGGAGGGATTCGCCTGGCATCACGAGCCTCCGGCGCGCCGCTGGACCGATGCCGTCGCCGCCAACTCGGTTCACGGCGACGCCCGCATCATCGAGCACATTCTCAAGTTCGCGATCCACGACCTCGGATCGATGCGCATCGGCGCGCTCCTCATCTACCGACCCGATGGCCACCCGGGACCGTCGGTCGAAGAGCGGCTGCCGCCGCCGCCGCCATTGCGGATCGACGCGGCCACACACCTCGCGCCCCTGCGCCACGCGCTCACGCAGGTCGACGGGGCCGCCGTCTTCGACGCCGGGGGCGTTCTCCGGCAACTCGGCGTGCGCCTCGTGCCCAGTGACGTGGCCGAACAAACGGTCGAGGCCCTGAGAGGCACTCGACATACCGCGGCCCGCCGGTACAGCCACGACGACCCACTCGCCACGGTCATCGCGGTGAGCGACGACGGTCCGGTCACCGTGTTTCGCAACGGTGCGGTGCTCGCAAACTCCCACAGCGACTGACCAGGCGCGAGACGCTTCGAAATCAAGGCCGCAGCCGCGGCATTGCTGTCAGGCTGGGACGGTGAACGACGAGCACCGATCTCAGCCGCCGCCCGGCGAGCCAGCGGCTGGTATCGGCGCCGTTCCGGGCGCCGGCCCCGGCTCCCGGCGCCACCCCCACCCTCAGCGTCGACGTCCGGACAGTCGTGCTCGTCGAGGGAACGAGCGACCAGGTTGCGCTCCAGTCCCTCGCGGACCGCGTAGGTCGGGATCTGGACGCCGAGGGCGTATCGGTCGTGCCCATGAACGGCGCCACGAACGTCCGCCGCTTCCTGGAGCTGTTCGGTCCTCATGGTCTGGCCGTTCGACTGGCGGGGCTCTGTGACTCCGGCGAGGAGGGCCTCTTCCGGCGCGGTCTGGCACGGGCTGGTCTGGGCGCCAACCTCACTCGGACGGACATGGAATCGCTCGGTTTCTACGTGTGCGAAGCCGACCTGGAGGACGAACTGATCCGCTCCCTCGGCGCCGCTTCCGTACTCGAAGTGATCGACGCTCAGGGTGAACTGGGGTCGTTCCGCACGCTGCAGAAACAATCAGCGCAGCAAGGACGCACGATCGAGGAGCAGCTCCGGCGCTTCATGGGCACCCGTGGCGGCCGGAAGATTCGCTACGGGCGGCTGCTGGTCGACGCCTTGGACCTCACCCGAGTGCCCCGGCCGCTCGATCGGCTACTCGCCCATGTCTGACAATCGCGCTGGACCCCCCGATGCGCCATGAAAACGATCGGCATCTTCCTCTTTGACGACGTCGAGGAGCTCGACGCGGTCGGCCCGTGGGAAGTCCTGGCCAACTGGACGCAGAACTGGCCCGAAGACGGCTGGCAGGTGGTGAATTTTCCCGCGCCAACCCCGAGGTCCGATGTGCCAAAGGAATGACCATTCGAGCCGACTACGACTGGAACACCATTCCGCCACTGGACATCCTCGTCTTTCCCGGCGGCCACGGCACCCGGAGGCTTCTGAAGGACCCCACCGTCCTCGATTGGGTTCGCCAGCTACGCCTGGACGGCACGTTGATGACAAGCGTCTGCACCGGATCCCTGGTCTACGCCGCGGCAGGCATCCTCACCGGACGAGCCGCAACCACCTACTGGAACGCCCTCGACCTGCTCGCCCAGCTCGACTCGACCATCGACGTACGCGGGAACGATCGATGGGTGGATTCCGGCGAGGTCATCACGGCTTCTGGGGTGTCTGCAGGCATCGACATGGCGCTGCACCTCGTGCTTCGCCTTGCCGGTGACGCCCGGGCCCGCCAGGTCCGCCGGGCGATCCAGTACGACCCCGCACCGCCCGTCTAGCCACCAGCGCGCCGAACCGCCGGAAGGATCGGGGAAAAGGGGGCGTGGGTGCTGACCGAGCCGGTTTCGGGGTAGGACCGCGAGGCGACGTACGAACGGACAGAGGGTGGAGGAGCGTTGGAAACGGCCAAGAACGTCAAAGGTGAGGTCAAAGAGGTGCTCGGAGCCGTCACCGGCGACCGTCGCGTGGAAGCCGAGGGTCGCGTCGAGCAGCAGGTCGCGGACCCCGACACACCCGAGAGCAACGAGAGCGACGCCGCAGTCGGCCACGCTGAACGCGACGTCCGGGAGGACCACCATGACGTCCCCGGCGCCCCGCCCGACGAGGACGGCCCATTGGGAACCACCTGACGGTTGGTGGGCTGGCGCCCGGGGGTACAGCGGGAGAGAAACGAGAAAGGAGGCACCATGCCCAAGGACACCAAGGAAGAGCTGCCCGGTACGATCCGGCGCTCACCGGCCAAGGCGCAGCGAACCTACGCCAAGACCCTGGAATCGGCCCACGAGCAGTACGACTCCGAAGAGCGAGCCCATCGGACCGCGTTGGCGTCGCTGAAGCACAGCTTCGAGAAGGTGGACGATCACTGGGAGCCCAAGAAGAACAAGGGTCCGTCGGACGAGCGCTCCAAGCGCCGGGGTCCTTCCGGTGGCGAGAGCGCGGGCGGCGTGGACGTCGAGGGACACACCAGGGACGAGTTGTACCAGCGGGCCAAGAAGCTCGGGGTCCGAGGTCGCTCCAAGATGACGAAGATGGAGCTCGGTCAAGCGATCGCTCGTAAGCAGGACTGACGTTGGCACCCGGGGCCGAGGGCGACGCCAGCCCGGGCCGCAGCAGGCTCGCCCAGTGGCCGGTGCTGCGCCAGCTGCGGACCGCGGACCGCTCCGGGCGCGGCGCTGCGGTGAGGAGCGCCGCCACCGACGCGCTGCGGCCCCGGCTGGCGACGGCCGACAAGGTGGTGAAGTCCATTTGCCCATACTGCGCGGTGGGCTGCGGGCAGAACGTCTACGTCGAGAATGACCGAGTCACCCAGATCGAAGGTGATCCCGACTCCCCCATCAGCCGGGGCCGGCTGTGCCCCAAGGGTTCGGCCTCGCTCCAGCTGACCACGGGCGACGCCCGCCAGTACCGCGTCCGCTACCGCCGGCCCTACGGACAGGACTGGGAGGACCTCCCCCTCGACCAAGCAATGGACATGATCGCCGACCGTGTCATCAAGAGCCGCCGCGAGGGCTGGCAATGGGAGGCCGAGGGCAAACGGGTACGCCGCACCCTGGGCTTCGCCCACCTTGGCGGGGCGACGCTGGACAACGAGGAGAACTACCTGATCAAGAAGTTGTTCACCGCCCTCGGCGCCATCCAGATCGAGAACCAAGCCCGGATCTGACACAGCGCCACCGTCCCCGGTCTGGGGACATCGTTCGGCCGGGGCGGGGCCACCACCTTCCAGCAGGATCTGCAGAACTCCGACTGCATCGTCATCGAGGGCTCCAACATGGCGGAGTGCCACCCGGTGGGGTTCCAGTGGGTGATGGAGGCCAAGGCGCGGGGCGCGGTCGTCATCCACGTCGACCCCCGCTTCACCCGCACGAGCGCAGTCGCGGACGTCCATGTGCCGATTCGGGCGGGCAGCGACATCGCGTTCCTGGGCGGCCTGGTCAACTACGTGCTGCAAACCGAGTCGTTCTTCCGCGAGTACGTCGCCGCCTACAGCAACGGTCCGGTGATCCTGCGTGATGACTACCGCGACACCGAGGACCTCGACGGCGTGTTCTCCGGGTTCGACCCAGAAACCCGGACCTACGACACCTCCACCTGGCAATACGAGGGGATGGGGGTCCAGTCCTCCCCAGGGCAGCGAGGCGAGGAGGCCGCGGACAAGACGGCGGGCAAGGGCGCGGACAAGACCACGGACAAGGGCGACGCGGCGTCCAGGGCGATTCGGCCAAGGGCCACTCCTACGGCTCGGGCGGCCCCACGCTCGGCGCCGGGGAGCCGACGCTGGACAAGACCATGCAACACCCGCGCTGCGTCCTCCAGGTACTGAAGCGTCACTACGCCCGCTACACGCCCGAGATGGTCGAGCAGATCTGCGGCATCCCCCAGGACCTTTTCCGACGAGTCTGCGAACTGATCACCGCCAACTCCGGGCCGGACCGCACCACGTCGTTCGTGTACTCGGTCGGCTGGACCCAGCACACCGTCGGTTCGCAATACATCCGCACCGCGGCGATCCTGCAGACCCTGCTCGGCAATATGGGCCGGCCCGGCGGCGGGATCCTGGCACTGCGCGGTCACGCCTCCATCCAGGGGTCGACAGACATACCGACGCTGTTCAACCTCCTGCCGGGGTACATCCCCATGCCACACGCCAACCAGCACCCCGACCTGGCGTCGTTCGTCGACAAGGAGTCGGCGCGCAAGGGGTACTGGGCCAACATGAAGGCCTACTTCGTGAGCCTGCTGAAGGCGTACTACGGCGACACCGCGAACGCGGCCAACGACTTCTGCTTCGACTACCTGCCCCGCTTGACCGCCAGCCACAGCACCTACGAAACGGTGCTGGCCCAGATGGAGGGTACCTGCAAGGGCTACTTCCTGATGGGCGAAAATCCGGCCGTCGGCTCGGCCAACGCCCGGTTGCAACGGCTCGGCATGGCCAACCTCGAGTGGCTCGTCGTGCGGGACTTCTCCTTGATCGAGAGCGCGACGTGGTGGAAGGACGGCCCCGAGATCGACACCGGCGAGCTGCGCACCGGTGACATCGCCACCGAGGTGTTCTTCCTGCCCGCGGCGGCTCACACGGAAAAGGACGGCAGCTTCACCAACACCCAGCGGTTGCTGCAGTGGCACCGCAAAGCGGTCGAGCCCGCGGGCGACGCCCGCAGCGACCTTTGGTTCATGTACCACCTCGGCCGGCGCATCCGCGAGAAGCTCGCCGGCTCCGTCGACCCCATGGACCGGCCCGTGCTCGACCTGGCGTGGGACTACCCCACCACCGGCACCTTCGACGATCCCGACGCCGAGGCGGTTCTGGCGGAGGTGAACGGCTGGGACGCCGATGGCCGGCCCCTGTCGGCCTACACCGAACTCAAGGATGACGGCTCGACTACCTGCGGCTGCTGGATCTACTGCGGTTGCTACGCCGACGGCGTCAACCAACCCGACCGGCGCAAGCCCGCCTCCGAGCAGGACTGGGTGGCCGCCGAGTGGGGCTGGGCGTGGCCCGCCAACCGCCGCATGCTGTACAACCGGGCGTCCGCCGATCCCGACGGAAAGCCGTGGAGCGAGCGCAAGGCCTATCTGTGGTGGGACGCCGACTCGGGGAAATGGGCCGGGCACGATGTGGCGGACTTCGTCGCCGACAAGGCTCCCGACTACCGGCCACCCGAAGGAGCCCGCGGACCCGAGGCGTTGGGCGGCGACGACCCGTTCATCATGCAAGCCGACGGGAAGGCGTGGCTGTTCGCGCCCGCGGGACTGGCGGACGGGCCGTTGCCCACCCATTACGAGCCCCAGGAATCACCCGTCGGCAACCTCCTGCACCGCCAGCAGCGCAACCCGGCCCGAGAGCTGATCGCACCCGCGGGCGGCAACAACCTGTTCCACCCGAGCGCCGGCGAACCGCTGAGCGAGGTCTTCCCGTACGTGGCCACGACCTATCGCCTGACCGAACACCACACCGCGGGCGGCATGTCCCGCTGGTTGCCGTACCTCTCGGAGCTGCAGCCCGAGATGTTCTGCGAGGTCTCACCGGAGCTGGCCGCCCAGCGCCGCCTGGAGCACTTGGGGTGGGCGACCATCGTCACGGCCCGGGCCGCCATCGAGGCCCGGGTGCTGGTCACCGACCGGATCCCGACACTCACCGTCGGGGGCCGGTCGCTGTATCAGGTGGGCCTCCCCTACCACTGGGGGCCCAACGGGTACTCCACCGGCGACGGGGCCAACGAACTGGCCCACCTGTCGCTCGACCCCAACGTCCACATCCAGGAAGTGAAGGCCTTGACCTGTGACATTCGTCCCGGCCGTCGCCCCCGCGGTCCGGCCCGACTGGAACTGGTCCGGCAGTACCGAGCGCGCGCCGGAATCACCGACGAAACCGGGAGAGCACAGTGAGCGTGGACCCCGCGACCGCCAGCGGCTACACCGACCATCCGCCCCGGATGGGCTTCTTCACCGATACCAGCGTGTGCATCGGATGCAAGGCCTGCGAGGTGGCGTGCAAGGAGTGGAACCACGTCCCCGAAGATGGCCTGTCCTTCACGGGAATGTCCTACGACAACTCCACCCGGCTGAGCGCCGACACCTGGCGCCATGTGGCCTTCATCGAGCAACACAAACCGCCGTTCCGAGCAGGGCCCGGGCCACGCCGGTGACCTGCGGTGGCTGATGGCCAGCGACGTGTGCAAGCACTGCACCCACGCCGCGTGCCTCGATGTGTGCCCGACAGGGTCGCTGGTGCGGACTGAGTTCGGCACGGTCGTCGTCCAGGAGGACATCTGCAACGGCTGTGGCTACTGCATCCCCGCTTGCCCCTACGGTGTCATCGACCAGCGCAAGGGTGACGGCCGGGCCTGGAAGTGCACGTTGTGCTACGACCGGATCTCGGTGGGTGCGCCGCCCGCGTGTGCGCAAGCGTGCCCGACGGAATCCATCCAGTTCGGGCCGCTCGACGAGCTCCGGACCCGGGCGCTACGGCGGGTCGAAGCCATGCACGAGGCCGGTGTCACCGATGCCCGCCTGTACGGCCACGACCCGGCCGACGGCGTCGGGGGCGACGGCGCCTTCTTCCTCCTCCTGGACGAGCCCGAGGTCTACGGGCTGCCTCCCGATCCCGTCGTGACAACGAGGGATCTTCCGGCAATCTGGAAAAAGGTGGGGTTAGCGGCACTCACGGTCGCGGCGGCCGGTATCGCGTCCTTCGTCCGGGCCCCTCGCTGATGTCCGACGTCACGGGGCAAGGGGTCGAGGGCGCCCGCCCGGGTCGCGATGCCATAACCGGGGCCATGACCGGGGTCTCGGCCAACGGCGCGGGCGGGAGCAACCGGCGCGGGCGAGCCGGACGAGGTGAACAGCCGATGGTCCCCAACGCCGAGTTCACCTCGTACTACGGGCTGCCCATCCTGAACGCCCCGGTGTGGCACAGCCCCGACATTCCCGGCTACCTGTTTCTCGGGGGTCTTGCCGGCGCATCATCAGTACTGGCCGCCGGCGCACAGTTCACGGGCCGCCGTGACCTCGCCCTGCGCTCCAAGCTGGTCGCCACCGGTGCGATCACCTTGAGCGCGGCCGCCTTGGTGCATGACCTCGGCCGCCCGTCGCGCTTCTACAACATGCTGCGGGTGCTGAAACCGTCGTCCCCGATGAGCGTCGGCTCGTGGCTCCTGGCCGCCTACGGTCCTGCCGCCGGCGTCGCCGGCGCCACCGCCGTGCTGGGCCGCTTTCGCCGCGTCGGCGCCGGTGCCACCGCCGCCGCCGCCTTGCTCGGACCGGCCGTCGCGACCTACACCGCCGCGTTGCTGTGCGATACCGCGGTCCCGGCGTGGCACGAGGGATACCGGGAGATGCCGTTTCTGTTCGCGGGCTCCAGCGCTGCGGCCGCGGGCGGCGTCGGCCTGATCACGGCACCATTCGAGCAGTCCGGGCCGGCCCGGCGCCTCGCCATTGTGGGTGCGGTTCTCGAAATGGCGGCCGCCCAGCGGATGGAGCGGCGCCTCGGCATGGTCGGCGAGCCCTACCGGGAGGGTGTGGCGGGCCGCTACCTGACGACAGGTCGAGCGCTCACCGCCGGCGGACTGATCGTGACGTTGGTAGGGCACCGAAATCGACCCGCCCGCATGGTCGCGGGGACGGCGCTGGCCGTAGCTTCGGCCTTGACCCGCTTCGGGATCTTCGAGGCAGGCCGGCAATCGGCGGCCGACCCGAGGTACACCGTCGAGCCCCAGCGCCAGCGGCTCAGAAACCGTGCGGGCGCCTCGCAATAACGAGGACTATGGGTTACTCGCGGCGAAGGATCCGACCCGAGCCCTGCAGGTGTTGGCGCACCTCCAAATACCGCAGCTGCCATTGCTCGCAGCTACCGGTCGTGCTACAAATCCAACCAGTGGTTGAGCAGCAGCCGCAACTGGTCCGCGTCGCCATCCCGACCGGGCGAATCGAGTGGGGCGGCCGTGGCCAATTTCGGGATGGTGGTACGCCAAGTGGACGGTACCGCGAGTGTCGTCGTAAGCGGCGAACTCGACATGTACACCGCGCCCCGGCTTCGGGAGGAGTTGGTCGGGCTCACCATTCAGGGATCCCGCGACGTCGTCGTGGACCTCGAGGCGGTCAACTTCGTCGACTCGACGGCACTGGGTGTGCTGGTCGGCGGCCTCAAACGGCTCCGGCAACTCGACGGCGACCTGAAGCTACGGTCCCCGTCGCCTCAGACGTTCAAGGTCCTCGAGCTGACCGGCCTCACGAAGGTTTTCTCGATCACCCAAATCGAGAACGGCTCGTCGGGCCAACCGCCGGATTGAGGTAGCTGACCGAGACCACGCTCGTGCGAGCGTCGGGGCTGCCCGGCGTCGGGCGGAAGGCGACGTTGACTCGGCCGACGAAGGCCTGCCCGGGCCCGACCTGGTCGGTGGCCCCGGCGGAGGGGCTGACCACGGCCAGCGCCACGACTGCCAGCGTCGTAGCGGCGAGCACTGAGCCCCACAAGCCCCGTCGTGCACGGCGGGTCGTGGTCATCGGATTCCCGTGTCGCACGACACCGCGACCGTCTCGGTGCGGCCTCGGGTGACGGTGACGGCAGAGGGGCTGGCCGTGCAGCCCCGCCCGATCGCCGCCGACGTGGCCACCGTGTGCGCCACAACGGTGTAGCTCCCGGGGCCAACCGAGATGGCAAAGGTGCCGTCGGACCCGGCGTTACCTGACGCCGCAACGGTCCCGTCGCCGCGGACGAGCTGGATGTGAGCCGGCCCCGGCCGCGGCGCGCAGCCCGGCAGAGGCGGGATCTGCTCGACCGGGCACGTCGGACTGAAGAGAACCGTTCCTCGAACTCCCGACGACGTGGCCGGCGTCGGCGACGTCGAGGGAACGGTGCTGGCGGCCGTCGTCGACGGGATAACGGTCGGCGCCACTGCGGTCGACGGGACGGTTGACCCCCTCGTAGCCGTCGTCGTCAGGGTCGTACCCTGCGCCCCCTGGTGGTCGACGGCACGACCGCAGCAGGCGTCGAGCCACCAGGCGCCAGCGCCGACGATGGGCGAGCCGTCAACTGAGGCCGGCGTGGTGGGGATCGAATGGTCCCCACCACTCGCCGCGACCTGTCGCGTCGAGGAGCCGCCCGACCGAGCCGCGGCGAACGCAACGGTGCCGGCGGTCAGGAACAGGACGACAGCCGCGACGCCCGACATGACCTGGCGCTGCCGCCGGCGCACCCGCCCGGCCAGCTGGACCCGGGTGGCGCTCATCGCCTCGACGGGCGCCACGGGGAATCGCCGCGCTCCGGAGTGCATGGCCCGGCGCAGCCGGTCTTCCATGGGATCGGTCATGGCGCCCACCTTTCGTCGGTCGTCTCCGGCGCCACCAGTGGCACCGGCACCTGCTGCGCTGACACCGGGGCACGCACCGATTCGTCGTTGTCCCCAAGGGCGACTGCCAGCGTCTGTTTCGCCTTCGCTACCTGCGATTTGACCGTCCCCGTCGAGCAGCCCATCAGCACCGCCACCTCGGCTTCGGGCAGATCCAGGTAGTACCGCAGAACGATCGACATGCGCTGCCGGGGCGGCAGGTTGCGCACCGCCTCGAGAACGACGACCACCGTGTCCTGGTCGTCGCTGGTTCGAGACGCGAGGCCCTCGGTACGTCCCTCCTGGAGCGCCACCGCGGCGTTGCCCCGGTGCTCGGCATCGCGGTGACGGAACCTGGATCGGCACAGATTGACGACGCTTCGCCGGACATAGCGCTCGGCCTTGTCCGGGTCGCGGAGTCGCCACCAACCGGAAAATGTCCGGAGGAACGCCTCCTGCACCACGTCCTCGGCCTGGGCGGCATCGCCCAACAGCAGGCAGGCCAGGCGGCACAACCCAAGGTAGTGACGGTCGAACAGGTCGGCGACCCGATCTTCCACCGTGGCGTCGTCCCGGGTCACGGCAAGAAGTCTGGCGTCCACGACCACATCTCAACTGACGCACCAGGGCGCCGGAAGGTTGTCCCGGCTTTTCCACCGCGAGCATGGCCGATGCGGTCACACCCTCCCTCTACGCTGCCGCCACATGCTCACGCCGACCCAGCAGCGAGTCTGGGATGACCTGCTCGACCCGGGCGGAAGCCGGCCGTCGGTCGATCCGGGCCTGGCGGGGCGGTTGCGCCAGGCGCTGGAGACCGAGGCGAGTGACTCGTTGGAGCGGGTTCATGCTCCTGGCACCACCGGCGGCCCCAGTTGGATTCCCGGCCGGGATCGCGCCGTGGTGGTGGTGAGCAAGCATCTTCTCGGACAAGTGCATCAGTGCGAACGCCAGATGCTCGCTAGTGAGCGCGTGGGGTTCGAGTGGACCGCCACGATCGTCGAAGGCATGCTCGCCCACAAGGCCATCGAGTTGAAATGCGGGTCCATGTCGAGCGGCCGGGCGCCGTTCGCACCCGGCCAACTCGTCCAGCTGGCCGGTCAGCGCCTGATCGACGACGAGCATGGTGCGGCGGCGTGGTTGCGCAGCGCCACGGCGGGCGAGTTGGCGGAGGCCTACGGGGCGGCCACCGACGCCGTCACCAAGTTCGAGGACAGCTTCCCGCCCATCGACGCCCGCTGGCGGCCCCGGGTCGAGTCCCGCCTGAAGGTGCACCTCGCCGGAGGGCGCGTCGAACTCTCCGGCAAGGTCGACCTGGCATTGGGCCAGGCGTCGGGCCACGAAGCCCGCACCCTGATCATCGACCTGAAGACCGGCCGGCCGACGCTCGGTCACCCCGCCGACCTGCGCTGGTACGCGTTGCTGGAGACCCTTCGAGTCGGCGTGCCGCCGTACCGGCTGGCCAGCTTCTACCTCGACAGCGGCGAGTGGCGCCACGAGGATGTCGACGAGAACCTGTTGTGGTCGACCATTCGCCGGGTCACCGACGGCATCGCCCGCTTGCTCGAACTGCGGGTGGTCACACCGGGCACCCGACCGAGTCACCTGGGCCCGCCTGCCGGTGGTGCATCGATCGGCCGCTCTGCCCCAGCGCTTCTACCGATCTCTCGAGCCTCGTGGCCTCGGAACCATAGCGGGGGTCCGACCGTGCCATTTCCCTTAACCGACATAAGCGCCGTGAAGGCCGCGTTTCGAATTGTCGCGGCACTAGCACTGGTCGCCTGTTCGATCGTCATGACGTCTCGGTCGGCGGACGCGGCGCCGACGGTTTCGATCGCCGCCACCCCCGACAAGGTGTCGCTGCCCCCGGGAGGCACCGCCCCGGTTCTTGTGACCATCACCAATGAGGGCACGTCACCAATCTCCGCGATAGGAGTCACCGCCGACGACTCGACCGACGTGGTCGCGGCGAGTAGCCAAAGCCGGCGAGACCGCGCTGGCACCGGCGACATCGACCGTCTGGCGATTGGACATTCGCCGTCAAGCCGAGGGCATCCTCCCGGCGCAGCTTCCGATCCGCGTCCAGTACACAACTCCCGCAGGCCAAAGCACCTTAGCGACGTCCATCGGCGTTGCCAGCTCCACCACCGAATCGCCTGACACCGTCGCTAAGGTGACGGTGCAATCAGGTTTGAAAACACTGGACGATTTTCACGGCGGCACGGTGAATCTCGTCATCGCCAATACCTCCGCCCGGCCGATCACCGTTCGCTCGGTCGACGTCGTGCACCCGGATCACGTCAACACGAAGCCGAAAGCGCCCGACGGTTGCGCACCGAGTACCCCAAAGAGCGAAGTGTGCGTCCTCGAGGTCGGCCAGGCGGCCACGATTCCATACGCCGTGACGGCCAACAACATCACGCAGAGCGGCGCCGACGTCCTCATCTTCCGCGTTCGAATCGCATCGGGGGACACAATCTCGCCCGGCGGCGACAACCCGTCGGTCGACATCGTGGCGGCACATGACATCACGCTCGGACTCTTCGGCGAATCCGAGCTGGCCAAGCTCTTCCAGATTCCGACGATCACGCTCGTCCCGGGCTTCCTGTTGGTCGCCGCCGTTGCTCTGTTATGGCGACTCGGATTACGCCCGCAACGAAGCGCGGCAGACAAGTTCCCGTTGACGTTCGGCAACGCGGAATTCTGGGTGTTGTCCGTCCTCGTCTCGATCCTGTTTCTGGGTGTATTCAGATTGTGGACGGGGCGGAATCCTCTGTCTGAATCCACCGTGCGCGATACGGCGAATCTTTCGGCGTACGCACTGATCATCGCCTTCATCGGCTACGGCGTCCCAATGTTGTTGGTGTCGTGGCGGACCCGGCGACGGCGGTTGGCACCGGGCATGAATGCGCTCGACACCCTGACGCGGTTGGGGCGACGGGACGCGCCTCGACGCCCGCCTCGGGTCACCGCCGGCAATCAGGACTACTTCCTGCTCGAGACAACCGGGGACGGGGCATTCGTTTCTCACCCCATCGTCTATGAGGCCGCCAACGTGGACGCCGCCACGACCGAGGCGATCAACCAGGCCCGTAATCGAGAGACGCTGCGCGACGTCGCACGCCTGCTCCGTCGTGAGGAGAAAGCCAACCACCTCGTCGTGCGGTGGGACCCGGTCAATGCGCCGCCGACACACGTCACCGATACCGCGCCCGCCCCCGGAGGTGTGGACATTGTTCAGCGTGCCTAACGAGGACACCGGCCCGAAAGTAAATGACACGCCCCTTGGGCGTGTCACCCAGGTCACCGAGAGGCGACCCGGTACTGTCGGTTCGCGGCCCTACTGGGCCCCGACGGGCACCTATGATACCACCGAGCCCTTGGGCGGTCAACGAAGTCGGTGGCGGTAGTGCCCTACGAAGATGTTCGGATCTCATTTCTCTGGGTTCGGTCCCTACTCGATCTCCTCGCATTTCCGGCGCCGCGGTCGACGTTCACCTTCCTTCCCGATATCGACGCCTACGCCGCGGCGATCGACACCTCGATCGCGGGGCACTCCGTCACACCGAACCTCGGGCCGCCCTGGGACGACGCCACCGGGGCGCGGGAGCGCACCCGGTTCTGGGCCAAACTCATCTCGGGCAACGGCGATGCCGCGATCAGCGGCAAGAAGGCGGCCCGCCACGCCGTTCCCCTCGGACGCCCACTTCCGGTCAGCTTCGCCACGTCGAACCCCGACGACCACCTTTCGGCGGTGGCGTACGTGTTTCCGTTCGCGATCGGCCTCGTCGTGCAGGCCCGCCTGAAGGCGTTGGGGACTCTCGGCGAGGTCGTGACCCGCGCCCAGGCGATTCGCACCGATCCCGTCGACGTGGCGCGCCTCGGGCAACCCGCGGCCCGCCAGACACTCGAGGCGTTCGCCGCGGCGACACTCGACGACCTGGCGCATGAGATGACCTCCGAGCCGGCCGCGGTGGACCTTCGGGTCGATCCCTTCACGGTGGTCACCGTGGTCGACGCGCCAGGCGAGGCGATTCCCGTCGACGTACCACCCGACGCTGCGATCCAAGGCGAACTGTTCGCCCTGACCGGCTGGCGGGACAGGCGGGCGGCGGTGAGGGCTCCACCGCTCGAGACAGCCTCGTTGCCGATCGCGAATCACGCGCCGTCGGACGTCCTGTACGCCCAGCCGCGGGGCCGGGCGATCTGGTACCCGGTGTACTTCCTCGGGGCGCTCGGCCCGACCACCGCGCTTTCCTATCGCCATCGTTGCCTCACCTCCCTGAGCCTCCACGTCGAGGCGCTCGCAGGATTCCTCGTCGCGACCGACGACCTCATGGCGACCCGTGAGCTGACCTCGGCCCACCAGGACTGGGCTCGGCTGGTCGGGCGCCTCGTCGGGCGCCTCTACGGCCAGCTGGGCTTGCTGTCGACCTTCCGATCGCCGAGCGTGGCGCGCCACATCGACGACAACGGGTACGCCGCCTCGATCGACACCATCCGCCGGGTGATCGGCAGCGACCCACCGCTTCACCTCTAGCGCCAGACAGCGGATTCGAGGCGCCGACGGCCCAGTAGCATCGACGGTCGTGGCCGGAGGTCGCTCACTTGGTGAGGCCAGCCGATCGCGGGCCCTGGTCCCGCTGCCCAAACCCGCCCCGGACCCCGAGCCGCTGCCCGACCCCCGCTTGGGCGATGTCGACGAGTGGGGCCGCTCCGAGCGCATGCGGGCCATCGCCCGGCGGCTGTACGACCCCGTCTACCGGCACTGGTTCCGGGCCGAGTGGGAAGGGCTCGACAAGATCCCCCTCGACGGCGGGGCGCTGCTCGTGGCCAATCACGCGGGCGCCATCCCGAGCGACGCCCCGGTGATCATGCATGGCGTCGAGACGGAGCTCCACCGCCCGGTGTACGGCCTGGCGGACTACCTCTTCCGCACGATTCCGGTGGTCGGCACCATGTGGGCCCGCACGGGCGGGGTCCCGGCCCACCCGGACAACGCCTACCGGTTGCTCCGCCAGCAGCGTCAGCTCGTCCTCGTCTTCCCCGAAGGCACCAAGGGGACCGGCAAGTTGTACAAGGACCGGTACCAGTTGCGCCGCTTCGGTCGGGGCGGGTTCGTCGAAATCGCCATGCGCGCCGGCGTTCCCATCGTTCCCATCGCGGTCGTCGGAGCCGAGGAATCCATGCCCACCTTGTGGAAGTCAAGCGCCGTGGCCAAAGCCACCCGGCTCCCCTATTTTCCCGTGACAGCAAACATGTTGGCGTTCGGGCCGCTGCTCGGGCCCTTCATGTACTTCCCGGCCAAGTTCAAGCTCAAGGTGCTCGACCCGGTGACCATGGACGTGGCGCCCGACCAGGACCGGTACTCCCGCAGCCGCATCATGGACACCTCCGAGGGGATCCGCCAGTCGCTCCAAGAAACCCTGCACGAGATGCTGGCCGAGCGCTCCAGCATCTGGTTCGGCTGAGCGACGATGGGGCGGCGGGTTCTGGTCACGGGGCTGGGGTCGTTCTGGGGCGGGCGGTTGGCGCAAGCCCTGGAGCGCGACCCGTCGGTCGAGCTCATCGTCGGGCTCGACACGACCGATCCGACCGTGAAACTGGAACGCACCGAGTTCGTGCGGGCCGACCAGGGCTACTCGATCCTGTCGCGGATCGTGCGGGCCACCCAGGTCGACACGATCCTGCACACCTTCCTCGTCGTCGATTCGACCCGTATGAGCGGGCGATCCCTGCACGAGATCAACGTCATCGGGACGATGAATCTGCTCGCTGCGGCCGGCGCCCCCGACAGCTCGGTCCGCCACCTCGTGGTCAAGGGTTCGACGCTGGTCTACGGGGCGTCGCACCGGGATCCAACCTGGTTCCGAGAGGACATGACACGCAGCACCGGGGCCCGGACCCGGGTGGAGCGATCGCTGCTCGAGGTCGAGAGCTACCTGCGGGACTTCGCCGAGGACAGCCCCCAGGTGACGGTTGCCATCCTGCGCTTCGCCAACGTGCTCGGCACCGACATCGTCACGCCGATCTCCAAGGCCCTCTCCCTGCCGCTGGTGCCGAGCATCTTCGGCTTCGACCCCCTGCTGCAGTTCGCCGAGGAGGACGACGTCATCCGGGCGCTCGAGTACGCCATGCGGACCAACCTGTCGGGTGTCTACAACGTGGCGGGCGACGGGCGCCTGCCGTGGAGCGAGGTGGCCGCGATGGTCGGCAAGCGGCAGGCGTTCATGCCGCCCGTGCTGACGGGCTGGAGCGCCGCCCCGCTGACCCGCCTCGGGCTGGTGGAACTGCCTGACGAGGTGATCGACCTGCTGCGCTACGGGCGAGGCGTCGACAACAGTCGCCTGAAACAGGCCGGTTTCGAGTACCGCTACACCTCGGCGGGCGCCGTCGACAGCTTCCGTAAGGGCCACCGGCTGCGCAAGATCGGCGTCCAGGACCACCCCCACTACCGCTACGAGCGCGACGTGGAGGCGTTCTTCCGCCACTCACCAGCCGTGGTCCGGCCGGAACGGATCAGCTGAGCCAGGCGGCGGTGTAGTCGTCGCGCCGCTGCCACCATTCCTCGGCGGTTATGGCGTAACGGACGTGGTCCTCCCAGACGCCGTTGATCTCCAGGTAGCGGAACGCCACCCCTTCCTCTCGCAGCCCGAGCTTCTCCGCCACCCGGCGGCTGGGCTGGTTGCGGGGGATGATGGCCACCTGGATCCGGTGCAACGCCAACTCCTCGAAGGCGAAGCGGAATACCAGCACCGCCGACTCCGGCACGTAGCTGTGGCCTGCCATTGCCTGGTCGATCCAGTACCCCACATAGGCGTTCTGGAACGGCCCCCGCTGGATCGACGAGATGTTGATCTCGCCCGCAAAGCGGCCGCTCACGAAGATGCCGAACCCGTAGCCGGTACCCAGCTGGCGCTCCCGGTCCCTGGCCCCGCACCGGGCCGCGAACACCCGGCGGTCCTCGGCGGCGTCGGGCTGGCCGATGATGGGGCGGGGTTCCCAGCGGACCAACCACTCCCGGGACCGGGTGCGCACCTCGCGCCACTGCTCGAAGTCGCCCGGCATGAGCGGACGCAGGGAAACTCGTCGCCCTACCAACTCCAGCGAAGATGGGCGCACCGCCCCCCAGCTCATCGGTCAGCCGTGTCCGGTTCTGGCTGGGAAACCTCGGGCCGCTGTCACCGGCCCAGGATCTCCGAAAGTGCCGCCAAGAACAGCGTCACGTTGGCCACCCGGGCGGTGTGGCCCATACACCCGATGCGCCACACCCGGCCGGCGAAGGCCCCGACGCCGCCGCCAATCTCGATGTCGTAGCGTTCGAGCAGCGCCTGGCGGACCTTGACATCGTCCGCCTCGTCGGGCACCCAGACCGTGGTCAGCTCGGGCAGGCGGGAACCCTCGGCCGCGAACAGGTCGAGACCCATCGCCTCGAGGCCGCCCTGCAAGAGTTCGCCGCACTCGGCGTGGCGCCGGTGGGCGTTGTCGAGGCCTTCGTCGAGCAGCGCGCCCAGCCCGGCGTGAAGGGACGTGATCATGGCGACCGGGGCGGTGTGGTGGTACTTGCGGGCACCGTGCGTCGTGGCGTACTGCGCCAGCATCCCGAGGTCCAGGTACCAACTCTGCGGGCGTTCGATCCGCCGCTCGGTCGCCGCTGCCGTTCATGGTGAACGGGGCGAGGCCGGGCGCCACGCCCAGGCATTTCTGGGTTCCCGCGTAGGCCACGTCCACGCCCCACCCGTCGACGGCTACCGGAATTCCGCCGAGCGAGGTGACGCAGTCGGCCAGGAGGAGCGGTCGGCTCTCGCCCGGTCCCGCCTGGGCGAGCAGGGCGCCAATCGCCGCGATGTCGTTGCGCACGCCGGTGCTGGTCTCGGCGTGCACGGCCGCAATCAGTTTCGGGTTCGGGTGGGCCTCGACCAGGCGTGCGGCCACCAGCGGCTGGCCCCACGGCTCGTCAACTCGGACCACGTCGGCACCGCAGCGGGCCGCGACATCGCACATCCGCTCGCCGAACAGCCCGTTGACGCCGACCACGACGGCGTCGCCTGGCCCCACCAGATTCACGAACGCCGCTTCCATCCCCGCCGACCCGGTACCCGATACCGGCAGGGTCAGCTGGTTGTCCGTCCCCCAGACCTGGCGGAGGCGGTCGCAGGTTTCGTCCAGCAACTCCAAGAAGACGGGATCGAGGTGCCCGAGCATGGGCCGGGCAAAGGCCTCGGTCGCCTCAGGGTACGGGTTGGATGGGCCGGGGCCCATCAGGATGCGCTCGGGGTGGGGCACTAGGACCGCATGCTACCGACGGCTCGGCTGGTGGTCTTCCCCCAACAGCGACCTGACCAAGCCGTCCAGAATGTCCTGTTCCGAGACCAGGCACTCGCGAAAGCCGAAATGGCGCATGATGGCCACCAGCACGACGCAGCCGCCGACGATCACGTCGGCCCGGCCCGCCTCCAAGCCCGGGTTGAACACCCGGTCCGCCCGCTTCTCCATGGCCAGGGTGCGGAACACGTCCTCGACCGCGTCCTTGGTCAAGATGAAGTGATGGATTCGCTCCGGGTCGTATTCGGGCAGGCCGATCTCGACCGCGGCGACGGTGGTAACGGTCCCGGCCAGGCCCACCAGACGTTTCGCGTCGTCCACCTCGGGGACCTCACGGCGGACATCGTCGAGGTACTCGTTGACGACGTCCAATGCCTGAGCCAGCTCTTCGGCCCTGGGCGGGTCGCCATGGAGGAACCGTTCGGTCAGGCGCACGCAGCCCACGTCGATGGAGACGACTCCCGTCGGGGTAAGCGGGTCGCCCTCAGGGGCGGGGCCGACCGCGAACTCGGTCGAACCGCCACCGATGTCGACGACGAGGAACGGGCCGTCGGAGGGGTCGAGGGACGCGGTGGCACCTGCGAACGACAGCCGGGCCTCCTCGTCGCCGCCGAGCAGTTCCGGGCGGCTGCCGACGATCGCCTCGGCAGCTGCGAAGAAGTCGTCCCGGTTGGCCGCGTCCCGGGCGGCGGAGGTGGCGGTCATCCGGCAGCGGGCGACGCCCGCCGCGTCCATGGTCTGGCGGTACTCCCGCAGCACCGCCAGCGTTCGCTCGATCGCCTCGGGGGCCAGTGCCTTGGCCTGGTCGACGCCCTGGCCCAACCGAGTGATCCGCATACGCCGATCGCGTGTCTCGCCCTGCGGTCCCGCGATCAACAGCCGGGTCGAGTTGGTACCGCAGTCGATGGCCGCCACCGGCGCCCCGGCCATCAGCGAACCGACACGCCTGGCGGGGCCGCGTCTGAGCGGGCCTCGGCCTGGACCCATCGTCCGACCGGGTCGTCGCCGCCCGCGAGCCACCAGGCGTAGTGGGCGTGGAGGCACTTGACGCCGCGCGGTCGCCGGGTCCCACCGACGCCGCCCGTCGGCCGCGGCCCGGCCCAATCCGGCGGCAGGGCGGCGTCTCGCTCGACCGCGTACCGGGCGTGGGCCGCCTCGAGTTGGTCCGGGTCGACCGCCGCCTCGGCGGCGCGAACCCCGCCCGCCGACTCCAGGCGGTCGACCAGCAGGCGTTCGACCCCTCCGACCAGCCAGTAGCGGGTCGGCATGGGTGTGCCATCGAAGAGCAGCGGCGCGTTGCGGATCACGACCGGGGCGCCATGCGGGCTCCGCACGACGACGTCGAACTGGCCTCGGGGTGGGTGGCCGAGGAGAAGGGTGACCGTTTTCGAGGTCGGCGTCGGGAATGATCGTTGCAACCTACCGGCCGCGAGGACGCGTCGGAGCCGTGAGCGGGAAGGATCAAGGGCGTGCTCTCCCGACGACGCTTCCTGAAGGCGGCAATGGCCGCCGGTGTTGGTGCGGCCTGGCCGGCCGTGCTGGCAACTGGCTGCACGTCGCCGACACGGCGGTCGGGCGGGTCGCCGTCGAGTGTGGCCGATCGTGAGCCTCCCTTTGACACTGTCGTCGTCGTCATGCTGGAAAACCGATCATTTGACCATCTCCTGGGCTGGCTACCCGGCGCCGACGGCCGCCAAGGCGGACTCGCCTACCCCGATCGCACCGGCCGAGAACACCTGACCCATGATCTCGGCCGTAACTTCACGGGGTGCGGCAATGCCGACCCGGACCATTCCTGGGCGGGCGGGCAGATCCAGCTCGCGGGCGGGCGCAACGATGGTTGGCTGCTGACCCCGTCTACGCGATCGCTCAACGACACCTATCCCATCGGGTATTACACCGAGTCAGGCCTACCCGTCCTGGCGGCCTTGGCTCAGAACTACACCGCCCTCGATGGCTACTTCTGCTCGATCATGTCCGAGACCTATCCGAACCGGATCTACCTGAACGCCGCCCGGACCGACCGCGACCACAACCTCGAACCACTGGCGGCGGCATCGGAACCGACCAAGCTGGCCACCATTCCCACCATCTGGGACCGGCTGGCCGAGGCGTCGATCAGCCACCGCACCTACTTCAGTGACGTGCCTTTCATCGGCCTGTGGGGCCTCAAGTACCTGCGGATCGCGGCACCGTTCTCCCGTTTCCTGGCGGACGCGGCTGCGGGCACCTTGCCCAACGTCTCCTTTATCGACCCCACCTTCAACAATGACCACGACCTCGAATCCGACCAGCACCCTTTTGCTGACGTCCGGCTGGGCGACAACTTCCTCGCCGACGTCTTTCACGCCGTGCGCTCCAGTCCGCAGTGGCCGCGCACCGTCCTCGTGATCACCTACGACGAGTGGGGCGGCTTCTTCGACCACGTCGTCCCGCCCAAGGTGCTCGACGACACCGATCCCGCGACGGTCGACCACCGCTGCGGCGTCGACGGCTGTGGCGGACCCCCGGACTACGGGCAGCTCGGCTTTCGGGTGCCGTGCATCGTCGCGTCGCCCTTCGCGCCATCGGGCGTGGCGCACGGCGGTCCCTACGAGCACACCTCGATCCTGCGAATGATCGAATGGCGCTGGAATCTGAAGCCCCTGACCGTTCGCGACGCCAACGCCAAGAACCTTGCCGACGTCCTCGACTTCGGGAAGGTCAACTCGGTCGCCGAGTCGGCAATCCCTCGACACGCGACGTTCGCTCCGACCCGCTGCTAGGACTTCCCGCGGCCCTCGTTGGACCGAGTCTCGGCGCTGTCGTCTCGTTCTTCCCGACCCGCTGCTAGGACTTCCCGCGGCCCTCGTGGACCGAGTCCCGGCGCTGCTCGAGGAACCGGCGTTCGGCGGCATTCTCGACCAGGCCGAGCGCCGCCTGGTAGGCCGCGGTCGCCTCCTCTTGCCGGCCGAGGCGACGCAACAGATCCGCCCGGGTGGCGTGAAACAGGTGGTACCCCGGGAGGTCAAGCGAGTCGACCACGGCCAGGGCAAGCGCCGCCCCGTGCACCTCGGCCACGGCAACGGCGCGGTTCAGCGCCACGATCGGCGTCGGCATGACCGCCAGCAGCTGGTCGTAGAGCCGGAGGATCTGCGACCAGTCGGTGGCGGAGGCTGACGGCGCGTCGGTGTGCACGGCGTTGATCGCCGCTTGGAGCTGGTACGGGCCCGGTTGGTTGCGGCGGATGCACGCCGCCACCAGGCCATGTCCCTCGGCGATGAGGGCCTGGTCCCAGCGTGACCGGTCCTGGTCGGGAAGCAGGACCAGCGACCCGTCGGGCGCCACCCGAGCGGCGCGCCGGGCCTCGATCAGCAGCAAGAGCGCGAGGAGGCCGTGCACCTCGGGCTCATCGGGCATCAGCTGCGCCAAGAGGCGGGCCAGGCGGACGGCCTCGGCACTCAGCTCGCCGCGCTGTAACTCGTCGCCCGCGGTCGCCAGGTACCCCTCGTTGAAAACCAGGTAGACGACGGCCAGCACCGGCCGCAGCCGGTCCGGGAGTTCGGCGTCGCCGGGAACTCGGTACGGGATGCCCGCGGCGCGAATCTTGCGCTTGGCCCTGAGCAGGCGCTGCGCCATCGTCGTCTCGGGGACGAGGAACGCCCGGGCGATCTCAGCGGTGTCGAGGCCACCGAGCAGGCGCAGCGTCAGCGCCACCTGGGCGTTGGTCGCCAGCGCAGGATGGCAGCAGGTGAAGATCAGGCGGAGGCGGTCGTCGGGCACGGGTCCCACCACCTTGGGCTCGTCGCGACGATGGACAAGGACCGCTTGGCGGTGGCGGTCGTCGCGCGATGCCTCCCGTCGGAGGCGATCGATGGCGTGATTCCGGGCTGTCGTGACGATCCAGCCCCCGGGGTTCGGTGGCAGGCCGGCGCCCGGCCAGCGCTCGACGGCCACCGCGAAGGCGTGCTGGACCGCCTCCTCGGCGAGGTCGATGTCACCGAAGAGACGGACCAGCGTGGCCACCGCCCGGCCGAACTCGGCCCGGAAGACGTGCTCGACACCTGTTGGCACCTGAGGCGTCGCTGCTGGACACCGCGGCGGGAACCTTCGCCGCTAGCTCTCGGGCTCGTCCTGGAAGGGCCGAACCTCGACGGGCCCACGGCACGCCATCGTCGCCTGGGACGCCAGGGCAAGCGCCTCATCCAGATCCGCGGCCTCGATGACCCAAAAGCCGCCCAGTTGTTCCTTGGTCTCGGCGAAGGGTCCGTCGGTCGTCAGGATCTCGCCGTCCTTGGCCCGCACCACGGTGGCCGTGTCGGCGGGGTGAAGTCCGCCTGCGAACACCCATGCGCCCTTCGTCCGAAGCTCGGTATTGAAGGCGTCGACTGCCTTGTAGATGCCGTCCATTTCCTCCGCCGACGGGGCCGTCACCCTCGACGTTGTACACCGACAACAGGTACTGCTTCATGGGAACTCCTTTCACATGGGGCCGGTACCGTACCGGGCCCTTCACCCATGTCCACGAACGACGACGATCGAATACGACACTTCGACGAGATTATTTTTCGGGTTCTTTGGCCGGACGGTGCCTACGGTTCGATGACGATCCAGCCTCGGCGGTCCAGTTCGGCAGCCAGCTCGTGCGAGGGCATGCGGCGGATCGCTTGCTGGTCCGCCGACAACCTCGGCCCCGGTTCGACCTCGGCCGGCGCCGTCCCGGCAAGCGACGCCTCCTGCAACTGCTCGATGAAGGCGGCCGCCTCGTCGCGGGTGAACTTGCCCGCGGCCTGGCGCTGGTTGAATCCCATCGGCCCGCGAGCGTCGCGAAAGTCGCTGTGGCCCGCGTCTCGGAGGAGGGTTAACAACTCCTGCACCTGCTTGGTCGACGCGGGAGGGCCCGACTGCTGTCCGAACGCCATGGACGCAGTCTCGCCGAGTTGGCCGGCGCGATCACGTTGGGATCAGTCGTGCGCGACTGCCGCCTGGCCCGCCGCCCGCACCACCTGAGCCAGTCTGGTCGTGGTCTGGGGCTCTATGAGGAGAATCAACCGTGAGTGTCGGAGGTAAGAGCAAGCTCAGCCGATCCCGGCCACCATTCTCATCGTTCGTGGCGGCCCCCGCCCCGGGGGCATGGGAGTCTTGTAGGGGATTGTGGCTCTTGTACAGGGTTGTTACCGCTGAGGGGTGATAACCCCGCCCAGAGACTTAAACCCCTACCAGACCCGCGAGCGGACCTACTTGGGCGGGGCGGCGGGGTCATCGGAGCCGTCGAAACCGTGGGGGTCGGTGCGAGTCGTGGGCCGGGCGGTGACAAAGCCCTACCAGACTCCGTGCCCATCCGCCGCGCCTCGTAGTATTTGCCTGAACAAGCATCCACTGCAGAAACGGACTCAATGAACGATGCGTGACTCCGGGACCCTTGCAATCCGCATCACCCTGGGCAGCTACCTGGCCGTGCACGGGGCACAAAAGTTGTTCGGCGCCTTTGACGGGCCGGGCCTCGACAACGCCGGGGCCATGTTCGACCAACTGGGCCTCCAACCGGGCAAGCCCTTCGCGACGCTCGCCGGCACCACCGAGTTGGCGGGCGGCGTGCTCACCGCGACGGGTGTGGCGTGGCCGGCGGGACCCGTGGCGATAGCGGGCGCCATGGCCGTTGCCTCGGCGGTGCATTGGGACAATGGGCCCATGGCCCTGAAGGGAGGGTACGAGCTGCCGTTGACCGACATGCTCGTGGCGTTGGGAGTCGCCATCATCGGTCCTGGCCGGTACCGACTCGGGCCTCACCTGCCTCGCCGGTTGACCCGGCTCACCGTGTTGGGCGCGGCCGCCACCAGTGCCTACTGCATCTCCAAGATGATGGCCGCCAAGAAGACCGCAGCTTCGCAACCCGCTGCCCCTGTTACCCCCTCCCCCGCTGAGACCTCAGTGGCCAGCCAGGCTTCGGAGCAAACACAGCCGTAGCCGGAGCGTGGGTGCGACACCCGGCCGCTGCCGATCTCGACCGCAGTGCTCGACGGGTTACTGGGGCGTGAGCTCGCCCGCCGCAATCGCGGCCGCCATCCCCTCGCAGGTCCGGATCACGACCAGCGCCGCCTCCACCGCATCCTGAGGCGACAGCGGGCTCTCGGCTCGACGTTGCCAGCGATCGACGGCCCGTGCGAGCGCCGCCTGGATCGCCTCGTCGGGTGCGTCGGCGTCGAGCCCCAGTCGTGACCGGATATCGGTGCCGTCGGCGCCGAGCAGCCGTTCGGCTTCCGAGGTTTCCGCGTCCGGCAAGGGGACGGCGCCGGCACGGAGCGAATTCATGAGCCGCACCTCGGCCAGTTCGTGCGCGCCCGCCCGGATGCGCTCGATCTCGGTGTCGATGCTCTCGCTACCGGCTATCGGCAGCCGGCGAACCAACGAGTCGAGGGCCAACAGCGCCGCCCGGCCCTTCAACAGGTCGCGCCGGCCGGCGAACTGCGAGTCCAGCAGGCCACGCAGCGCATCGAGTCCGCTGTGGCGACGCAGGGCCTCGGCCAGTTGCCGGGCGCTGCGAGCGCCATTGCTGACAAAGTCCACCGAGGCCCGGACGCCGAACAGTCCGAAACGATTGAGGACCGCGACGCGTGCCGCGGGGGAGATCGAACACGGGCGAAGGGCGAAGCGGTCAACCGAGAGCAGTAGCTCGTCGAGTTCCTCAGCCGGTAGCTGCTGCAGCTGGCCGATCAGCCGGAAGTCGGTCTCGCGGAGGCTGACCGCAGCCTGGGCCAAGAGGCCGGCCACCGGGACGACCGCCTGGCATAGGCGCCGCAGCTTGCGATCGGCCCGGTACCGCTCGGCGATCCGCTCCGCGGACTCCATCGCGTCGCGGCGCGCCACCCCGAGCTCGTCGGCGCGAGACAGCACTGCAATGGTGTTGACCGGCGTGGATTGGACGTGCTCCTCGTCGTGGAACGCCTCGAGGAACCGGGCGTCCGCCGAGTGAAAGTGGCGCATCAGGTAGATCACGGCATCGGCCGGGCTCGGGCGGTCGTCCTCCGGATCGAAGAACGCCATCGCGGTGTCGGCGATGGCCGTCGTCGCCGACGCGATCCCGGGCGTGTCGATCAGGGTCATCGTCCTGAGGGCTTTGCTGGGCCACTCGATTTCCAGCCGTTCGATGTCGGCCTCGGCGGCACCGCCGAGGTCGACTTCGAGCGCCCCGTCGTGGCGAGCGAAGCGCAGCGGCCGCGGCGGCGTGGACCGCGAGTGGAGCATGGCCCGGTAGGTGATGCCGTCGCGGAACCACCAGACGAGCCGGGTGCACTCCCCGGCGTCGGTGGGCGCCAGCTCCTCGCCGACCAGGGCGTTGAGCAGTGTCGACTTCCCCGCCTTGACCTTGCCTGCGATCGCCACGCGTAGGGGCTCGTCGAGCCGTTGCACGATGGCCGCCACATCCGCCTGGCCCGGGGTCCCGGCGTAGACCCGGTCGGCGTTGGCGAGGAGGGCCCGAACCTGGTCGACGAAGCCGCCCGTCATTCGACTGCCCCACTGCCACCCGCACCCGTGCCCGCACCGTCATCCGGCCCCACCGCGGCATCCGGCCCCGCACCCGCAGCCTGCCCCGCACCCGCAGCGTGCCCCGCATCCGCGCCGGCAGCCGCATCGCCGCACCGCCACCCGGACCGGCACCGGCACCCGGACCGGCACCGGCACCCGGCACCGGCATCGGCATCGGCGCCAGGCGCCACACCCGCCGTCAGGGCGGTGGCGAGTTCGTCGGCTCGGCCGTCGAGCGCATGTAGCCGGGCCAGCGCGGCGGCCAGCTCGTCGAGGCGAGCCTGGCGCCCGGCGGCGTCGGCGACCAGGGTCCGCTGGGCGGCGGCGAGTGAGTCGCGAGCCGAGCGGTACAGGGCGTCGGCCCGCTCCTGGTAGGACCGGCGCAACTCCCGGCGGATCCGCCGCAGAGACGCCCGCCACTCCCGGTCGGTCGCCCGGGTGGCGTCGTCGAGGTACCGGGTGACCGCCTCCACGGCCTGCTCGCGCCGGCGCTGCACCTCGCGGCTACGAGCCTGGTGCAACGACTTGCCTCCGATGAACACCCCAACCGCCAGCGCGAATGGGTTGAAGAGGCTGATGCTGGTGAACGTCAGGATGCTCCCGATGGCGGCCAAGCCCTCCAGGCCGCTCCATCCCGCCTCGAGCAGGACACCGCGCCACTGCACCTTGGCGGCGCCACCGGCCCCCGCGCCGGCTGACGCCTCGGCGAGGATCGACGCCGCCGACAGGGCGGGGTCCCTGGAGTGCAGGGTGGGGGCAATGAGGGCCTCGTGATCGGCGAAGTGCTCGGCGATGGTTTCCGCGACCTGCTGTGCCCGTTCGAGCAGCAGCGACGAGATGGCCGCCATCACGGTGCTCACCTGGCGGCCCAGCTCGGCCTCGAACTCGTCCCACTTGGCCGCCGGGTCGGTCTTCATAATCGTGCGCTCGGAATCGCGCTGGACCACCCGCATGCGGTTGGTGACGTCGACCACCACCTCGTCCTCGAGATCGCTCAGCCCGTCATCGAGGAGCATCTGCCACTCGGCGCTGTCCGACGCCAGCCGCCGCCCCCGGTCTTCGGCCAGCTCGAGGTCGGCAATGACCGGCGAGGGGTTCCACAGGGCGTCGCGCTCGGCGGTGATCGGCGCCGCCAGCTGCCCGACGACGGCGTGGATCTCCGCGACGGCGTCTGCCGCCACCAGGAGCCGCCCCTCGTGCAGCACTTGATGGAGCCGCTCGACCAGCGGCAAGAGGCCCGACTCACCTTCGAGGTCGGTCCGCCGGCGGGATCGGCCGTGATACGAAAGCGCCGAGGAGACGGGAATGATGCCCGCGTGCAGGCCGGCGCGCTCCAGCCACCCCTGGTCGAGCTCGCGGATCTTGGCCCAGGCCGGGGCCAGATCGACCTTGGTGAGCACCGGCAGGACGACCGGGCACACCTGGCGGGCTGCGGAGAGGAACTCCAACTCTGGCCCCGTGTACTCCTGGGTGGCGTCGGACACGAACAGCGCGGCCTGGGCCATGGACAGCGACGCCAGGGTCGCGACGGTCTGCGCAGAGACCAGCCCCCCCACGCCCGGTGTATCGACCAGCACCAGCCCGTCACGGAGGATGGCGGCGGGTATCCCGACCTCGACGTTGCGCAACCGCTCGCGGTTGCCCGGGTTGGCCCGCTCAGAGGCGAAGGACGGCAGCGCATCGAGGGGCACCTGTTCGGCCTCGGGGGCCGCCTCGTCACCATCGGCCTCCCGCCGGACCCACACGACGGGCTCGGGCGAATACCGGACGAGAGTCGGCACTGCGGTCGCCACGTCCTCGTCGACGGGGCAAATGTCAGCACCGACGAGCGCGTTGACCAGCGAACTTTTCCCCGCCTTGTAGTCGCCGGCGACCACGACCGCAACGTCGGGTTCGGCCACCCGCGCCCGGCGCCCCGACAGCTGCCCCGCCAGATCGGGGCGACTCGCGTCGGCGCATGTCTGCTCGATCTCGGCCATCAGGGACAGGAGATCGGGGAAAACGGCGTCGGCCGTCATTTCACGGTGCTGGAGCGATGGTGGATCCTCCATTGTGTCCGAGGGATTCATTCGAATTGACCCTTCTGGCTAGCCAGCCCTTGTCTCAACCTCGCCACTGGTGAATCATGTAAGCATGCGCTCCAAGACTCCCCTGACGATTGAAGAGACGGGTTTGGGACGGCTCGCTCGAGCCTGCTACCACAAACGCAAGATGGTGCTGGCGATCTGGATCCTGGGCCTGATCGTGATCAACGTTTTGGGCTTCGCGGTCGGTGGTGGAATCTTCCAGGACAAGTTCGGCGGAGGCAACTCGGAGTCCCAGAAGGCCCAGAACCTGCTCAAGGCCCGTTTCCCCGAGCGCGCCGGCGATACCGCCAACGTGGTCTTTCGTATCTCGACGCCGGCGAGCGACCCGGCCAACCAGGCGGCGATCGAACAGATTGACCAGCAAGTGGCCAAGGTGCCTCATGTGGTCACGGTGCTCAGCCCGTTCGCCCCCGGCGGCGAGGGGCAGATCTCACGGGACAAGACGATCGCGTACTCCGTCATCCAGTTCGACAAGGTCACCCAGGACCTGCCCAAGAAGGACATGAAGACGCTGGTCGATCTGGCCAAATCGTCGACAAAACCGGGCTTCGAGGTCGAGATGGGCGGAGCACCAATCGCGAAGGCCGAGACCGCCCCCTTCGGGGCAAGTGAGATCGTCGGAATTTGGGCGGCCATCATCATCCTTCTGATCGCCTTCGGCTCAGTGATCGCCATGGGTTTGCCCATCATGACGGCTCTGTTCGGCATCGGCATAGCCGTCGGGGTGATCGAAATATTCAGTCACCTCGTCGTCGTGCCGACCTTCGGCACCGAGTTGGCCGCCATGATCGGCATCGGCGTCGGGATCGACTACGCCTTGTTCATCGTCACCCGGTACCGGTCGGGTTTGCACGATGGTCTCGAACCTGAGGATGCGGTGATCAAGGCGATCGGGACCTCGGGCCGGGCGGTGGTGTTCGCGGGCTGCACCGTGATCATCTCCCTCCTCGGCATGCTCCTGCTCGGCCTGCAGTTCATCTACGGGCTGGCGTTCGGCGCCATCGCCGCGGTGCTGCTGGTCATGGCGGGCGCCATGACGCTGCTGCCGGCCGTCCTCGGGTTCTGCGGACGGGCCATCGACAAGCTCCACCTGCCGAAGATGCTCCACAAGGGCATCGGCGACAAGAAGACCTTGGCCTACCGCTGGAGCCGGGGCATCCAGCGCTACAAGGTGATCGCGGCGGTCGCGTCGTTCGTGGTGCTGGTGGTGCTGTCTCTGCCGCTGTTCGGCATGCACCTTGCGTTCACCGACGCCGGTAACGACCCGGCCACCTTCACCACGAGGAAGGCGTACGACCTGCTGGCCCAGGGTTTCGGGCCGGGTACCAATGGACCGCTGGTGCTCGCCGTGTCATTGGCCAACAAGGGCGACCAGTCGGCACTTCCCGAGCTGGCGGGTCTGTTGTCCCACGATCCCGACATTCAGTTCGTGGTTCCGCCGACGGTCAACCCCGCCGGTGACACCGCCATCCTCATCGCCATCCCGAAGACCTCGCCGCAGGACCAGGCGACCCAGACCCTGGTGCATCGGATCCGCGACACCATCGTCCCGGAGGCGACGTCGGGCACCAGTGCCAAGGCGCTGGTCGGGGGTGTCACTGCAGCCGCGGTGGACTCGTCGGCGATGATCTCCAAGCGCCTGTTCATCGTCATCGGCGGCGTCGTGATCCTGTCGTTCCTGCTCCTGATGGCGGTGTTCCGCTCGGTCGCGGTGCCGCTCAAGGCCGCCATCATGAACTTGCTGTCGGTCGGCGCCGCCTACGGCGTGATCGTGGCCGTGTTCCAGTGGGGCTGGGGTGGTCAGTTCTTCAACATCGGCAAGACGGGGCCGATCGACCCGTGGATCCCGCTGATGTTGTTCACCATCCTGTTCGGGTTGTCGATGGACTACGAGGTCTTCCTGCTGTCGCGAATACGGGAGGAGTACCTGAAGACCCACGACAACGCCACCTCGGTGGCCGACGGTCTGGCGGAGACGGCTCGGGTGATCACCGCCGCGGCAGCCATCATGGTCTGCGTGTTCGGCAGCTTCGTGCTCGGCGACCTGCGGATCCTGAAGGTGTTCGGTATGGGCCTGGCCACCGCCGTGCTGGTGGACGCCACGCTCGTCCGGATGATCCTCGTGCCCGCCACCATGGAGTTGCTCGGTGACGCCAACTGGTGGTTCCCGAACTGGCTGGACAAGGCGGTCCCGAACATCAGTGTGGAGACCGCACCCGAACCCGTGCCGGCTCTGGCGGGCGCCGCCCCCGCGAGCAAGTAACGATCTCGTAGCAACTCGCGAAGGACAAGCTTCAGCCGGGGGTGGCGGGACCCCCGGCTGATCATCTGTGCCCGGTCCGTCGAGCGACGGGTAGGCGGAGGCCACCCCAGGCCACCCCACCTCACCTCCACCCCACCCCGCCCCGACCGCTGTGCGGTTAGCGGGGGTGCGGGTTAGCGGACGTCGAACTCGCCTTCGGCTTGCAGGTCGTCTTCGTTGGGCTGACTCGGGACCCGGGCCGGACGGAAGCGGAAGAACGCCCAGAAGGCGACCGTTCCGAGGGCGAACAGCACGTACAGGATGAACACTCCGATCTTGGCCGGCGTCGAGGTGTGGCCGACGTAGCCGCTGCCCGGCTGGACCAGGACCTCGATGACGACGAACACCGCGAAGGCGAACAGCGCGCCCCACGCCAGGCGGCTCCACTCCTTGATCCGGCTCCCGTCCAGGAACCGCATCGGCAGCAGCCCCACTACCGTGCTTTCGAGGCCGATCACGAACGCCCCGGCCAGGGCCGACTCAGCCACGACCGTCCAGAAACCCACCCCAGGCTTCAGGCTGGCACCGGTCAAGGGCACCCGTGCCGCCCACGCCACGAAGGCCAGAACCATCACGACCAGGGCCGAGGTAGCGGCCAGTTTCCCGGTCGAGCGTTTGTCGAGGTCGTGGTGGAACACGACCACGGCCAGCAGCCCGTAGAGGTACCCGGGCTGGAAGTGCAGCAGCCGGGAGATCAGCACCAGCGCCGCCCCGATCACCACCGTGCCCGGTAGGACGAGGACCTGACCCCTGTCACGGAACTTGGCGCCGAAGTAGAAGACGGCGGGAAGGGCGAAGCCCACGGTCGTCACGGCGACCGCCACCGCCAATCCCAGCGACAGGGCGAGTGAGGACATGTTGAACCCGAACTCGGGCGTGAGGAGCGCGTACAGCACCCCGCCCGCGGCCAGAAACAACGGGAGGAGGATCCGCTGATTGGCGCTCTGGACGACCTCGGATAACGGTCGGCCCAGGTGGAACCAACCCCGAACCTCCTCGTAGTTGCTCTGCAGGGTGGAGTTGAACAGCTGCGACGGGAAGCCGAGCACCACGAACAGAAAGGCGGTGATGGCCGCGCTGTACGCCACGGACTGGGCCGTGAAGGGCACCTGGCCGGGCTCGTGGAGTGAGGTCACAAACGAGCTGCGGTGGACCGAGGCGCTGGTGACCCGGAACGGGACTTGTCGTTCCACCGGGGTACCCGACGAGCGGCACGAACTGGAGATGGCATGCTGGCCAATGCTGGCATCGCCGGGAATCGACAGGTCGTGGAGCGACATCCGTCCCGACCCGCCGGTGCCGGTCGACCCCAATCGGGTCTTGCCGAGGAACACGTAGACCGTGGTGCAGGTCTTCGGATAGTCGCTGCCCGAAACATTGAGCCCCACTCCGGGCGGCCCGAAGGGATGACCGTCGGGCGTCAGGGCCACCAAGGTGGGGGGAAGCGTCGGCGGCGTGGACGGCGGCGGCGGGACGAACAAGGTGGATGAGGTTGTCGTGGTCTCGGGCACGGTCGTCGAGGTCGTCGACGTTGTCGAGGTGGTGCTCGTCGACGTGCTCGTCGTGCTGCTCGACGAAGTTGTGGTGGCGGGGGGACGAGTGGTCGAGGTGGTCGTGGTCGGGGGCACCGTCGTCGTGGTAGTTGTCGTAGTGGTGCTGGTCGACGTCGTGGTGGCGACCGGGCATTTGACCGTGAAGGTCGCGGTCACCGAGGTACTGGGCGAGAAGTTGAGATCGCCGCTGTAGCTGGCCACCGCGGTCCGCGTACCGTTCGGAAGGAAGCTGAACGTGCTGGCGGCGCTACCGGAGTTGGTGGCCTGATCGATCGTCAGCGGCACCGTCCTCGGAGCGACGCCTTGGACCGTGATCGTCACGCTGCCGGTCATGGCGGGCGTGTCGCTGAACGGGGGGGCCACTGTCGCGCCGACCGTCCACGACGAACAGATCCCGGCCTGGACCGGGCCCGCGAGGGTCGTCGTCGTCGCGAACCCGCCTGATACCTGGGTGTGCAGACCCTGCCCGACGCCGCCTGCTCCAGCGGCGCCGCCCTGCAGGACGGTCGCGACGACGCCGAACGCCAGCGCGGTCAGTATGAACGCTTTTGTCGCCCTGGCCCCTCGTCGCACGACTTGATACTCGCAGCCTCCCGGGTCCTAGGGAAGCCGAACGCGACCAAATGGCAAACGAGGAAACCTTGGAACTCGACAAAGAGGTCGATGACCGCAAAGCACGAAGGTACCGATGCCGAGCCGGCCACAGACCACGCCGAACGCGACAACGCCGGGCGGCCGCTGGCGGCACACCCGGCGTTGGTCGAATTCCCTAGCGGCCTACGGGCTAGCGGCCTAGCGGCCTAGCGGCCTAGCGGCCTAGGGGTGAGGTGGGAGCTCCGACACATGGGTCAGGCGGAGAAACTCGCCGCCCGTGGCGACCAGGCTGTCGGATCCCTTGAACAGCTCGGAGATCTCCTGATTGGCGCCCACGACGTACACCGTGTCGTCCATCTCCAGCTTGGAACGGTAGAACAGCAACTCGTTCATGGCCTCCGACGACATCGAGACCAGGTTCTCGACCAGCAGCACCGTCCGGGTGGGCTTGTCGGCCACGACCCGCTCGAGCTCCCGGCGGAAAGCCACCAGCGCCTGCGCGTCCAACACTCCCTCGAGGGTGAGCAGCGCCCGGCCGTTGGCGAACTCATAGCCGACCTCGAACTTGCTGGACGTGGCCGTGATCCTGACCTTCACCCGGACCTCCCGGTCGGGAGGAAGCGTCACCGTGAGCTCCTCGGCGTCGAAGTCGGAGTACGGTTCGCCGTCCATCCACACCTGGTCGATCCGGATGCTGCCCGGAGGCAGCATGTCCGGCGCCACCCGCAGCAGCCCGCCGGGGAAGGCGCCCGCCTTGGGCTTGAAGTGCAGGTCCAGCGGTTCCTGGGTCTGGAGCAGGTTGGTGTACACCTGGGCCAGGTAGCACAACTCGATGGAGTGGTAGCCCGACATCGAGTGGCTGCCCTTCAGCCGCTCGGTGCCCACCAGGTACGGGACGCCGTTGTTGAGGACGTTGAAGTACACGCCGCCCTCGTCGTGGTCGAGGAACATGGCGTTGTAATACGCCGCCGCCTCACGGGCCAGGCGGCGATGCTCGGGGTTGTTCAACGACCCCGCCAGGATCATGTAGGCCAAGATGGCCTGCTCCTGCTGCCACCACGCCTTGCGGTCGTGCCACACGAAACGGTGCCGCTCCCGACCCGGCGCCACGGTGCGCTCCACCACGTCGTACCAACCGCCGCGCTGCTGGTCACTGCCCACCGCGGGCATGGTGGCCGCGATCTTGTTGGCCAGCGCCACGTACTTCTCGTTGGGGCGGCGGTGATGGATGCGCATCAGGTTCCAGGCGATCTTCAGGTTGTGGCCGACGACCGCGTTGTCCTGCTGCCAACCCCAGTGCCGATCGGCACTCCAGTCCTCGTGGAACCGCTCCTGGACGAAGGGGCTATGGGCGTCGTCGGGGAAACGAGCCTCGATGGTGTCGCCGGTGTTCACGAGGAACTCGAGCAGGTCCTCACGGCCCGTCGCCAGTACCGCGTTGATCAAGAAGGCGGGAGCGTGGTCGCCCACGGAGTTCCAGTTCTTGCGGGCCCGGTTGTGCCCCAGGCTGTCGTCGCGAGGGTTGAGCGTGACCGGGTCGACGTGCGAGAAGTAGCCGCCCTGCTCCCGGTCCCGGAAGAAGTGATCGAACAGCTTCACCGTCTTGTCGATGTCGTCCATGATGCGGGGATCGCCGGTGATCCGATAGGTCTGCGTCGGCCCCGCCAGGGCGTAGATCTGCTCGTACATCGGAATGGCGTCGTAGTCGTCGCCGAACGACGAGGCGTAGATCTTGCGTTCGTTGGTCGCGCTGCGATCAATGGCGTGGTACCAGAAGACCACGCCCTCTTCGTCGTTGACCGACCGCAGGTTGTCACGCAGGTACTCGACACCGTTCTCGGCCGCCTCCAAGAAGCGGTCCTCGCCGGTCAGCAGGTACGTGCTGGCCAGGCCGTAGATGAGCCGGGAGATGGTGTCGGTCTCTTGGCGGTAGTCCGGGGCAACGTAGTCCGGGGTATGAGTACCGCTCAGGCTGAGCTTGGTCCGGTAGTTGTTCCAGTCGTAGTTGCCGTCGGGGAACTGGCCCCGCAGGTAGAAGTCCGCGATGGCCCGGGCCTGATTGACCCACCAGTCGGGCTGCTCGAAGACGAACTCGTCGCGTTGGCGTGACGGGAACAGGATCTGCTTCACGTCGAAGCGGTGCCCGTCGGCCTCGGAGTAGAAGATGCCGTACGCGAACAGGTAGCGCTCGGGCTCCAGCATGTCGCGCAACTGCCCCGTCAGATCGACGTAACCGTCGCCGAAGTTACGGACGCCCTGCGCGAACGTGTTGCTCGTCAACGACGCCTTGAAGGTCCGTCCATCACTCGTGCGCAAGACGAAGGAATCGTCGTCGTCGTCGAAGGATTGGACATACCCCGCGATGGTGTCCGAAAAGGTGAAATCGATCTTGTCGACGTCGCTCATGTCGCTACCTTTCTTCTCGATCTTGGGAGACCAGCACGACCACGCTGCGCCCGGTCGCCTGATAGGCAATGTCGTCCACAACCACCTCGTCGCCCGGCTCGACGATGTCGTCGGGCGCCAACAAGCCGGTGTCGATCGCCCGGGCCCACTGGCTGTTGGGGATCTCGGGCAACTCGAATCGCAGCGTGAAGTCGAACATGTTCAAGATCACGTGCAGGTCCCGCTCGCCGTGGAAGCCACCCAAGGTGAACGCCAGCACCCGCGAATCGGGATCGCCCCAGCCCGGACGGTTGACGTCGCACCCGTGCCACGTGACGTCGCTGACGCCGCGTTCGTTGACCCGGGAACCGAAGAACTGGGGCCGGCGCAGGGTCGCGAAGCGCTTCCGGAACGCGATCATGGACGAGAAGAAGCGCACTGTCTCGGCATTGGCCTCGACGAGGTCCCAGTCGAACCAACTGAGCTCGTTGTCCTGGCAGTACGCGTTGTTGTTGCCCATCTGCGTCCGGCGGAACTCGTCGCCGCCCAGGATCATGGGGACGCCCCGGCTGAGCAGGAGAATGGCGGCGAAGTTCTTGATCTGCCGCTGCCGCAGCACCTCGATGTTGGGGTCGTCCGAGGGGCCTTCGACGCCGCAGTTCCAGCTGCGGTTGTCGTCGTTGCCGTCCCGGTTGTTTTCCCCGTTGGCGTCGTTGTGCTTGCCGTTGTAGCTGACCAGGTCGTTCATCGTGAAGCCGTCGTGGCACGTGACGAAGTTGATGCTGTTGGTGGGCAGCTCGTCCTGGGGGGCGAAGAGATCGCTGCTGCCGCCCAGGCACGTGGCGATTTCGCCGACCAGGCCCGGGTCGCCCTTGACGAAGGCGCGTACCTGGTCGCGGTAGGGACCGTTCCACTCGGCCCAGCGTTCGCCTGGGAACCGGCCCACCTGGTAGAGGCCGCCGGCATCCCACGCCTCGGCAATCACCTTGATCTCCGACAGGATCCGCGACAGCTCGATGTTCCACAGCACCGGAGGAACCGACATCGGCGCCCCATCGGGTCCCCGGGACAGCACCGACCCGAGGTCGAAGCGGAAGCCGTCGACGTGCATCTCCGATACCCAGTACTCGAGCGACTCGATGATGTACTTGGTGACGACGGGGTGGTTGGCGTTGAAGGTGTTGCCGCACCCCGAGTAGTCCATGTAGTACTGCTTGTCTTGGGGGACGAGGTGGTAGTAGGCCTCGTTGGCCAAACCCCGGAAGCTGATGGTGGGTCCGTTCTGGTTGCCCTCGCCGGTGTGGTTGTAGACCACGTCGAGGATGACCTCGATGCCTGCTTGGTGGAGGGCCTTGACCATGTCCCGGAACTCCCGGAGGTGGCTGCCGGCCGACGGGTCGATGCAGTACGACGACTGCGGGGCGAAGTGCCCGTAGGGGTCGTAGCCCCAGTAGTTGTGCAATGGCGTGCCGTCGGGACCGTGGCGCAGTACGTCCTGCTCGTCGAAGTCGTAGATCGGCAACAACTCGACGGCCGTGACGCCGAGCGAACGCAGGTAGGGGATCTTCTCGACGATCCCGGCGAAGGTGCCGGGATGGGCGACGGCGGCCGTCGGAGATTGGGTGAAGCCTCGGACGTGCATCTCGTAGATGATCGTGTCCTCGAGCGGAATCCGGAGGGGCTCGTCGCCCTCCCAGTCGTAGTCGTCGGGATCGATGACGACGCTGCGCATCGCGGCCCCCACGTTGTCGCCAGGGCCCAAGGCGCACGTGCGCGACCAAAGGGCGTTGGTGTTGCCCAAGGCGTAGGGGTCGATCAGGACCTTGTTGGGATTGAATCGGCAGCCACTGACCGAGGTGTCGTGCGGGCCGCCTGCCCGGTAGTTGTACAACTGCCCAGATTTGATCCCGCTGACGTGCACATGCCAGAAGTGGAAGCTCTTGTTGACCTCAGGGTCGAGGACGAGGACGTGGTCCGGATCCGTCGAGTCCTGGGAGTCGAAGAGCAGCAGGCTCAGCGACGTGGCATATTCCGAGTACACCGAGAAGTTGACGCCCTCGGGGTCAATCGTCGCACCGAGAGGTTGTGGCCGACCGGCTGACACCTTCAGGTCCTTGCGCTGCGCTGCTCGCATCGATTTCCTCATTCCCAAATCGGCCGACGGGACAGAAACCCAACTGACGCGCATCCGACAGGAGTACGAGGCAGCGCCGGGTTGCCCTCGGCCGACGTCTGTCCACGCCGACTCAACCGCCGACGTTCTGGGCGGAGGTTAGCAACTTCACCCCTCGAAGTACATGGGTCAGTATCCCTTTGGCTAAGTTCCGAGCCGGCTTCTTGGGTGCTTGTTCGAGACAATTTTTCGCTCCGTCGACTTCACGCGACAGAGGCACCGTAGCTCTCGTAGGGGCGACCTTCGGCCTCGGCCAACTTTCGACCCGAATTGGCCTGATATGGGGAGATTCCGCCATGTTCCCATGGTCCGACCGAACCATTGACCAGTGCCGCCGGGCCCTTGGGAACGACATTGAGCATCCGTCGCACCTCCACCACCGGGGCGTCGGCGTAACTGAACCAATCGATGCCCATCAGGTCCTTGCCGCACAGCGCGCCGCGGCGCATGGCGTCGCCCAGCCGCTCAGGCATTCCCTTGCGGGAAAGATGGCCCTTGTCGGCCTGGAACAGCCCCGCGGCCGACGGCAGGTAGCCGGTCTCGAACAGGCTCACCACCATGGCCAGCAGCGAGAAGCCCTTGAAGTCGGGAATGGCCCGGCCGATCAGGCCGAAGACCTCGAGCTCGGACTCGACGGTGGTGCCGTAGTCAGCGAGAATGTGGACCCAGTCGTGCTGGGCCAGGTACGGCGGGGCGCTGCCCGGCAGGCCCGGGTAGTTGAAGCCCCGTGAGCGGTAGAACTCCGAAACCCGCCGCCCGAGCGAGCCCGGGGGGTACTGCTCGAGCGTCGCCCAGCGAGCGGCGAGCTCGGGGTCCGACGGGGTCATCTGCCAGGCCTCCTCGAGATGAGCCGAGGTGTGCAACATGTCGCAGCGGGCCTCGTCCCAGTTGGCGGTGTAGCCGTTGCGCTCGAAGTCAACCAGCGCCAGACCCATGCTCCCCTTGGCAAAGTCGCGCGCCACGTCGATCATGCCCTCGTCGACCCCGAGTGCGCCCGCGAAGCGCTCCACCCGGTCGGACACCTCGTCGGGAAGGGGCATCAAGATGAGCTCGCCCAACAGCATCACCTGCACGATTCGGGTCCGGAACTCCAAGTTGCGCCGGGCCAGGCCGGTGGCGAACTCCTCTGCTTCGATCGGTTCGATCGAGTCGGGATCGATCGTGAACCCGGTCATCGACTCGAAGACCGCCTTGAGGAGCAGGTCCTGGAGTTGGGTATGCCCCGTCGAGGGTCGCACGGCCGTGACGATCCCCCGACCGAGCCAGGCGACTTCGGCGGCGTCGGGTCGAGTGAGCTTGACGTCGGTTTCGGAGGGGAAGGGGACGGGCACTGCGAGATTCCTCCAAACGGTCCAAACAGATCCAGATGACGGTCAGTCAGGCGGCGGCGGGGGGGCGTCCTCGTCGACGTAGCCATGGTTGAGCTCGATGATGTTGCCCTCGGGGTCGGCGACCCAGGCGGTCCGCTCGCCTTTGATAAACGCGCTGAAGTCGATCGGACCGAGCGTGAGCTTGGCTTCGTCGCCCAGTTCGGCGAGCTTGGCGTCGAGATCGTCGACGAGGAACGCCAGGTGCCGGATCCCGGAGTACTCGCACCCCGCGCCTTCGGCCTTGGGGAATGGTCGGGGCCCGGTCGACTTGAACAACTCGAGATAGACCCCGCCCACGCCGATCATGACCACCTGGTCGGGACCGGGGGCGTAGACCCGTGTCCGCTTGAATCCGAAGTGCTTCTCGTACCACTTCTCGATGGCGATGGGATCGTCGCACGAGATCCCCACATGGTGCATGACGTAGGAAGTCACGGTTCTCCTTGCTGCCTGGTCGGCTGCCTGGTCGGCTGCCTGGTCGGCTCAATGGTCGGGTGAATGGTCGGCTCACTGCTCGGCTGTCTGCGTGCTGCTCTGACTGACATCCTCATGCTGAGACCGCCCCCCGAACGGCCGTACAAGCCAGCTGGCTGAGCCGACTCAGCGGCGCTCATCGGCGGCCGACGAGTGGAAGCCCCATTGACGGAGGCCCTCTTCCAGGACCTCGACCACCTTCTGTCCGGTGAGGTAGGCGTCGGAGGTGGAGCGACCGGTGATGAACGGGTAGTCGACGATGACCGACGTTTCGTGCCCGAAGCCCCCGTGGTACCGGCCCCCCGGCGCCGTGGCGTCGCGGAGGATGAACTCCAACGGGTACGGCGGCGGGCCCATGTTGAAATCGGTGCCCATGAACCCTGTGCCGTCCTTCCAGTCGTACTCGATGCAGTGGCCGGTGACGTGCTTGCCGGCGATGATGCTGGCGCGGTCCTCGTGGTCGCGGGCGAAGGCGAGGGCGGCCACGCCGTAGCACTCGGCCGCCACCGGCTTGTCCAACTGGTAGAAGCTCAGGATCAGGTCATGGACCCGCTGGTTGTTGGCCAGGTCGACAATGGCGCCGCTGCCCCCGACGATGATGATGGCGTCATAGGTCTCGCCCAGCTGCGCACGGGCCACGTCGAGCGCATTGAAGTACGCCTCCTGCTCGCGGAGGAAGTTGGCGGAGCTGCGGTACGGGCGCTCCGGGAGCAGCGACGACAGGTCGACGGGGTGATCCAGGCGATCAGAGGCCTCGAGTTCCTGCACCTTCTTCGCCATCTCGGGACTGGTGACGCCACGCCCGAGCGGTGGGTCCATGAAGTCGGCGTCCATGCTCGGACCGAGGGCGACGGGGCGTTTGCCGGTCGGCGTGGCGAAGTCGACCTGGTAGCCGGCGGCGTCGAAGGTCTCCAGCGGCCCGAGGAGCTCTTCGCCCCAGTAGCCCCATTCGGTCAGTACTACCAGGATGCGCTTGGACACTTGCCCTCCATGAACTGGGTTGCCCGGACCCGGGCGGGCCGCCGCGGCCCCCGTCTCGTACCGGCCGGCGACCTGCAAATACTACGCCGCCGCCCGCAAACACTGTACAAGGACACGCTCGAATCGCTTGGCCGAAGGCGCTTAGCGGACGTCGAACTCGCCTTCACGTTGCAGGTCGTCCTCGCCCGGATGGGCGCGGTCCGCGCTCGGCCGGTAGCGGAAGAAGGCCCAGAAGCCGATCGAGAAGGCGGCGAAGATCAGGTACAGCCCGCCAACGGCAATCTTGCCGACCGTGCTGGTATGCCCGACATATCCCGTGCCCGGCTGCACCAGGACCTCGATCACGGTGAACATGCCGAGGAGGAACAGGATCAGCCAGACGGGCCGGTTCCACGCCTTGATTCGCGAACCGTCGAGGAACCGCATCGGCAGCAAACCGATGACGGTGCTCTCGAGGCCGATGATGAACGCCCCCCCGATCGCGGATTCGAGGACCAACGACCAGAAGCTCGGGTGGCCCATCGTCGAGCCCGACAGAGGTACCCGCAACACCCAGGCCAGGAAGGCCGCCACCATGACGAGGAACGCCGAAACCGCGGCCAACCGACCCGAGGTGTCCCGGTCCACCTCGTGGTGGAACACGAACACCGCCAGGACGCCGTACAGGTACCCCGGTTGGAAATGCAGCAGCCGCGACAACAGCACCAGCACCGCGGCGACCAGCAGCGTCCCGGGGAGCACCAGTACCTGGCCACGGTCGCGCAGGCGGGTCCCGAAGTAGAAGAACGCGGGGAGGGCAAATCCGATCGTCGTCACGGCCACGGCAAAAGCCAAACCGAGACTGAGGGCCAGTGTCGACATGTTGAGGCCGAAGTCCGGCGTCAACAAGGCGTAGAGACCACCGCCGATGATGAGGAACGCGGGGAAGAGGATCCGCTGGTTGACGTCCTGCACGATCTCCGACAGCGGCCGGGTCAGGTGGAAGAACCGCCGGACCTCCTCGTAGTTGTCCTGCAAGGTCGAGTTGAACAGCTGCGACGGGAACGCCAGCAGGATGAACAGCAGGACCGCGATGCCTGCGCTGGCCACGATTGATTTGGCGGTCAACGAGATCTGGCGGGGCTCGTTGAGCGAGGTCAGGAATGCCGACCGATGCACGCTGCTGGGCATGATCCGGTACTGCGAAGTACTGACGACGTTCTTGCCCGAGGCGTCGCAGGACGTCTTGATCGTGTGGGTGCCGACACCAGCATCGCCGGGTACCGACACGCTTCCGACGTTGGCCTCGTGGTTGTTCACCGGCCCTGACCCGATCCGGGTGCTGTCGAAGAAGAAGTAGGCCGTCTTGCAGCCCTCGGGATAGCCCGACGCGGCCAGGTTGATGCCGGCTCCGGCAGGGCTGAACGGCTGGTCGGAGAAAGACCTCGCGATCATCGAAGGACCGCTCGGCGGGGGGATCGTGGGCGGCGGTGGCGGCAGAGTCGTGGTGGTCGAGGGCGGGGCAACCGTGGTCGTGGTGGTCTCCGGCGCCAGGGTCGTCGTCGCAGCCGGAATGGTGGTCACGGGGGCCGCAGTGGTCACCGTCGCCACGATGCGCCGGGTGGTGGGCGTCACGGGTCTCGTCGTGGTGGTATCCAGCGGTGGGCTCGTGCTGACGCTCGACCCGGGAAGCGTCGTGCCGGGCGACGTCGTCGTGGTGGGCGCGGTGGTGGTCGTCGTCGTGGGCGGCGGCTGTGTGGTCGTCGTGGTCGTCGTACTCGTCGAGGTGGTGGTGGTCGCAGGAACGGTGGTGCTCGTCGAGGTCGTCGTTGTCGCCGGGACCGTCGTGCTGGTCGACGTCGTGCTGGTCGACGTCGTGGTAGTTGCAGGAACCGTGGTGCTCGTGGACGTGGTTGTGGTCGCCGGAATCGTGGTGCTCGTCGACGTCGTGGTTGTGGTCACCGAGACGGTCACCGACTCGCCGGCGTCCCCGCACGCTGTCTGGGCCGGGGCGTTATTGGCGTCGCCGCCATAGGTGGCCACGAAGTCATAGCGGCCGGGCCCCGCCGGCGTGAACGGGGTGGACTGGTAGGCGCCGTTGCCGTCCACGCTGACCGTCGAGCTCGACAGCGGTGAGGTGTCACAGCCGGTGTTGTCGTTGGGACCGTAGATCGCGAAGGTGATCGTTCCGCCGGGGCTGGCGCCCCCGGACAGCGTCGCGGTGTCGAAGATGGTGCCGCCCACCGCCACCGTCGGCGACGCGGTCGTCGTGAGGCTCGGCTGGACCCGGTTGATGATGACCATCTCAGCGGGGTCGCCGCAGGAGCTCGTGACGGGCAGATTGTTGGCGTCGCCGCTGTACGACGCCACCCAGATGTAGCTGCCTACCGTCGGGGTGAAGGACGCGGACGGGTAGTCACCGAACCCGTTGACCGCCACCGTCGAGGTGGACACTGGCGTGTTCGAGCACTCTGAGTCGTTGAGATAGAGCTGGAAGGTGATGGTCCCAGTCGGCGGGGCCGGCGTGCCGGTGCTCGGCGGCGACAGTGTGGCGGTATCGGAGATCGTGGGCCCCGGACCCGAGGCAACGGTGCTGATCGACGTGGGCGCGGCCGCGACGGTCACGACCTGCCCCGTGGCGTTGCAGGGAGTGCTCGCCGGCGCATTGTTGGCGTCGCCGCTGTAGGCGGCGGTCCAGCGGTAGGTCCCCACGACCATGACCACGAACGGGGCGGACGTGTAGGACCCGTCACCGTTGACGGGGACGATCGAGGTGAACATCAGGGGCGGTGGCACAGGTGGCGTCATTCGGACCAAAGAGGCTGAAGGTGATGGTGCCGGTCGCGGGGTCGGTTCCTCCGAGGATGGCGGTGTCGGTGATCGGGGCGCCGGCCACGGTGTCACCTGACGCTTGGGCGGTGAAGATGGGGACGGCCTTGGTGACGACAACCGTCTCGTTGGGGTCCCCGCAGGCGCCGGCGGCGGGAGCGTTGTTGGCATCGCCGCTGTACGACGCGATCCAGTGATACGTGCCCACGCCGCCCTCGACGGTGGTGAACGGGGCCGAGGTGATGGCGCCGGTGCCCACCGGAACTGTCGACGTGAACACCGCTGTCCCCGTGCACGTCGGGTCGTTCGGTCCGAACAGCGCGAAGGTCACCGAACCTGTGGGATTGAACGCGCCGGGCAGCGTCGCGGCGTCCGAGAGATTGCCTTGCACGGGAACCGAGGGCGAGGCCGTCGTCGAGATGGTTGGCTGCGCCGGCCCGACGACCACGGTCTCGGCCGGATCGTCGCACGCCGTCTTCACCGGGGAGTTTCCGGCGTCACCGCTGTAGGAGGCGACGATGTTGTACACGCCCAACGCCACGGGCGTGAATGCCGGAGAGGTGTAGGTACCGGCCCCGTTCACCGCGACGGTGGCGGTGAAGGTGGGGGTGACGTCGCACCCGGTGTTGTCGTTGGGTCCGAAGACGGCGAAGGTCATGGTGCCGGTCGGGCTGCTTCCGCCACTCAGGACCGCGGCGTCAGAGAACGTGGCGCCAAGGGTCGTCGGGCCCGATGCTTGGGTCGTGATCGTGGGCAGGATGGAGTTGACCGAGACCGACTCGTTGGCGTCGAGGCACGCGCCCGATATCGGGTTGTTGTTGGCGTCGCCGTTGTAGGTCGCGATCACCCGGTACGTGCCGAGCGATGTCGGCGAGAACCCGGCGGATGTGTAGTCGCTGTAGCCCGCGTCAACCGCAACGGTCGACGTGGACACCGGGGCAGCGCAGGTCGTGTCGCCGGGCCCGTAGATCCGGAACGTGATGGTCCCAGTCGGGGCCGTGCCGAAGTTGCTGTCGGGCGACGTCAACGATGCGGTGTCGGAGATCTGGGCTCCGTCATACGACGCGGCGGTGGCCAGGTTGGGGGTGGTGGCCTCGACGATCACGGTTTCGTTGGGGTCGTTGCACGCCGTCGTCACCGGGGCGTCGGTGGCGTCACCGCTGTACGCCGCCACCCACCGGTACGTGCCCGCATCGTTGGCCGAGAATCCGTCGGAGGAGTAGTTGCCGTCGCCGTCGATCGAGACCGGGGAGGACGTAAAGGCAGGAACGCCCGAGCAGGTGGCGTTATTGGGACCGAAGAGGGTGAAGGTGATGGTCCCCTGGCCGCCGACGGTGCCTGAAATGGTGGCGGTGTCGTCGATGGTGCTACCCGCCAGGACCCCGCTGGCCCCGAACGCGGTGGTGGTGAGGCTGGGGACGTTCAGCGCGATCGTGACCTGCTCGGCCGAGTCGCCGCACGTCGTGGCGGCCGGTGGATTGTCTCTGGTGTCACCCGAGTACTGGGCGACCCACTGGTAGGTGCCCTCGGCGGAGGGAGTGAACCCCCCGGAGTTGTACGTGCCATCCCCCTCGACCCCCCGGGTGGACGTGAAGACCGGTGGGTTGGTACAGGTGGGGTCGTTGGGACCGTACAGCTGGAACGCGATGGTCCCGCCGCCACCGCCTCCGATGGTGCCCGACAGGTTGGCGACGTCGTTGACCGCGGTGCCCAGCAGGCCGCCGCTCGACGCCGCAGTGCTGAACTGGGGGGTGACAACCGTCGTCTCGCCGGGATCGCCACAGGCGGTCGAGGTCGCAAGGTTTCCCGCGTCACCGCTGTAGGTGGCGACCCAGCGGTAGGTCCCGTCCGAAGGCGGGGTGAACCGGCCGGATCGATAGGTGCCGTTGCCGGTGACCGTGACCGTCGAGGTGAAGTCGGCGGAACCCCCGTCATTGAACGCGCAGCTCGGGTTGCCGGGTCCGAACATGTCGAAGGTGATCGTGCCGCCCGGAGAGGCGCCCGCCAGGCCCGTGATGGTCGCTCGGTCGGCGATCGTGTTGGCACCGAGGACCACGGTCGCTGCCGTGACCCGGGTCGTGAGCGTCGGTGCCCCCAGAGCGACGGTGACCGTCTCGTTGGCGTCGCCGCAGGGCGTGATCACCCCGTTGTTGGCAGGGTCCCCGCTGTACTGGGCCGTCCAGAAGTAGGTCGTGTTGGCCGAGGCGAAGTACGGAGGATCAGATGTGGCGGTGCCGCCGGACAATGGCACGGGCGACGACGTGAACACGGCGGGTCCGAGACAGGAAGGATCGTCGTAGAGGGTGAAGGTGACATTGCCGAATGGGTTGAGACCGCCGGACACGGTGGCGGTGTCGGTGAGCGGGTTGCCTGCCGCTGCGGGCGACGCCTGGGTCGTGACCGTGGGGGTGGCAAATGCGACGTCCGTCGACTCATTGGCGTCGCCACACGCCGTGCTGGTTGTGTCAAAGGTGCCGTCACCCGAGTATGTGGCCGTCCAGTGGTAGAGACCGCCGAAAGTCGGGTTGAAGGCCGGCGAGGGGTAGTCGCCGTAGCCGTTCACGGTGACGAACTGGGTGAACTCGGGGCTGAACGTGCAGCTCGGGTCGAAGGGCTTATAGGCGTCGAATCGGATCGAGCCGGTCGGGGTCCCCGAAGCGCCGGGTATTGATGCCAGATGGGCGATGTCCGAGATCGGCATGCCGGCCGGGGCCGACGGCGTTGCCGTGGTCGTCAGATCGACCGCGATTGCGAACGCGCTGGGTTCGTTGAGCAGCAAGACCGCCCCCACCACGAGCCCGATGGCGCCTAGTCGTGGCCACCGCCGCCATCCCCGTCCGCCGTTCGACAGAAGCGTCCTCCGATGCAATCTTCAGCTTTCCCCAGGTTCGGCGGACGTTACCTTACGGTAACCAGAAGGGCGAGTCTAGACAGCCCCCCGCCCAAAGTCGTTGCAGTTACAACCGCCCCGAGCCGGGGAGGGGAACGGCCGGCACCAGGTTAGTATCGGCGCCGCAGCCGGAATCGACGGGCCCAGCGGGTCCGACTCTGGAGAGCGGAGGGGGCGGTGACCATCAAGACAGGACGCTTCGCCATCATCGAGCAACTGGTGGCCGACGGTGTCACCCACATGTTCGGCAACCCGGGCACGGTCGAGCAGGGGTTCCTGGACGCCCTGAGCGACTACCCGAGCATCAAATACATCCTCGGTTTGCAGGAGACCGTCGCGGTAGGCATGGCCGACGGCTACGCCCGGGCCACCCACAAGCCCACGATCGTCCAACTGCACAGCGGTGTCGGCGTCGGCAACGGGATCGGCATGATGTATCAGGCGAAGCGGGGGCACGCGCCCTTGGTCGTGATCGCGGGTGAGTCCGGCCTGCGTTACGACGCCATGGAAGCCCAGATGTGGGCCGACCTGGTCGCCATGACCGAACCAGTCACCAAGTGGGCGACTCGTGTCGTCGACCCCGGGTCGCTGCTGCGAGTCCTGCGCCGGGCCATCAAGGAGGCGGGCACCGCGCCCATGGGACCGGTGTTCGTATCGCTGCCCATGGACGTGCTCGATGCGCCCAACGACGAGGAAGTCGTCCCGACGTCGTTCCCGTCGACGCGCTCGGTGGCCGCCCCCGAGGACATCGAGCGAGCTGCCGCCCTCCTGGCCACGGCCACCCACCCGATCATCATCGCGGGCGACGGGGTGTCGTTCTCCGGGGCCCAGCCCGAGCTGACCCGCCTGGCCGAGCTGTGGGGCGCCGAGGTCTGGGGCGCCGACTGGTCCGAAGTCAACATGTCCTTCGCCCATCCCCTCTTCCGGGGCATGACGGGCCACATGTTCGGCGACCACAGCCAGACCATCACCGCCCCGGCCGACGCCGTCCTGATCACTGGTACCTACGTCTTCCCCGAGGTCTTCCCTTTGCTCTCAGGGGTCTTCGCCGAGGGTGCACCAGTGGTGCATGTCGACCTGGACGCCCACGAGATCGCCAAGAACTTCCCGGTCGACATCGGCCTGGTGGCCGACCCGAAGCTCACGCTCGGGGCGCTCGCCGACGCCATGAACGCAACGATGTCCGACGACCAGAAGGCTGCGGCGGCGACCCGGATGGCGGACCTGGGGGCGTCGAAGGAGCAGGCGATCGCCAACGACAAGGCACGCGACCGCACCTTCCATGACTCACTGCCACTGCATGCCTCGTTGTTCGGCGAGGAGCTGGCCCGCCAGCTCCCGCCCGACGCCATCATCTTCGACGAGGCGTTGACCACCTCACCGGAGATCACCCGCTACCTCGTCCCAACCGAACCGGGCGGATACTTCCTCACCCGCGGCGGCTCGCTCGGCGTGGGCTTCCCCGGTGCCATCGGGCTGAAGATCGCCAACCCCGACAAGGTGGTGTTCGGCTTCTCGGGCGACGGCGGCAGCATGTACACCATCCAGTGCCTGTGGACCGCGGCCCGCCACGGTGTGGCCGCCAAGTTCGTGGTGTGCAACAACCACAGCTACGAACTGCTGAAGCTCAACATCGACGAATACTGGAAAGAGCGCGGGGTCGACGAGCACGAGTTCCCGGTCGGCTTCAGCCTGGAGGATCCCCCGTTGCATTTCGACCAGATCGCTCGGGCGCTCGGTATCGGTGCCGTCCGGGTGGAAAAGCCCGACCAGATCGCGCCCGCGATCAAGGAGGCCCTGGCCCACGACGGTCCCTTCCTCATCGACTTGGTGATCGCCAACCAGGTCGAGGGCGTGCGCTCCATCGCGGGATGCGACCGGGCATGACCAGGCGGTAGATGCCCGAGTACGACTTCATCGTGGTCGGGATCGGCTCGGCCGGCTCGACCATCGCCGCCCGCTTGACCGAGATCCCGACCGTCGAAGTGCTGGCGCTGGAAGCCGGTCAACCCGAGATTCCCGATGAGGTCGCCAACCCCGCCCTGTGGTACACGCTCTTCGGCTCGTCCATCGACTGGGCGTACCTGAGCGTGCCCCAGGCGGCCCTGGGCGGCCGTACGACCTTCGAGCCGCGGGGCAAGGCCCTCGGCGGGTCGAGCAATCTCAACTTGATGATCCATATCCGGGGTCACCGTTCGGACTACGACAACTGGGCCTACAACGGATGCCCGGGGTGGTCGTTTGACGAGTGCCTCCCGTGGTTCAAGAAGCTGGAGGACCAAGAGGACGACCGCCATGCCATGGCGGGACGAGGCGGTCCGCTTCACGTCTCCAATGCCCGCCTGCACGAGCCCAGCCCGACGGCCTCGGCCTTCCTGGCGGCGTGCGAGGAACGCGGCTACCCCTTCACCGACGACTTCAACGGCCCGGAGATGGTCGGCGCGGGGTGGCACCACATCACGGTGAAGGACGGCGTTCGCCAGTCCACCAAGGTCGCCTACCTCGACCCGGCCGCGGCCCGGCCCAACTTGACGTTGGCAACCGGGTCACAGGCGACCCGCCTGCTCTTCGAGGGGACGCGCTGCGCCGGCGTCGAGTACCTGCGCGACGGCGTGACGCACACCGCCACCGCCCGTCGAGAGGTTGTGGTGTGCTCCGGCGCCATCGAGTCACCGAAGTTGCTGATGCTTTCAGGCATCGGATCGCCGGCCCAACTGGCAGCCAACGGTATTTCTCCCCGCGTGGCGTTGCCGGGTGTCGGGGAGAATTTTCACAACCATGTTCTTACCGGCGTGGTGGCGGCGTGCCGCCTGCCGGTGCCCCCGCCCCACCAGAACCTCTCCGAGGCGGCGCTGTTCTGGAAGTCCGCCCCGGGATGGCCGGCCCCCGACCTCCAAATCGCCTACGTCGACGCCCCCTTCGGGTTCGAGATCTGGCGGGAACATCCCAACTCGGTCAGCATCCTGCCCGGCGTCGTACGGCCCATGTCGCGGGGCTGGATCCGCCTTGACGGCCCCGACCCGCTGGCCAAGCCCCTCGTGAATCCCAACTATCTGGCCGCCCGGGCCGATCTCGACCGGCTGGTCGCGGGGATCAGGATCGCCCGGGAACTGTTCGCCACCAGGGCCATGGCGGAATGGATCGACCGGGAGCTGTCTCCCGGCCCCGAACTGGAGAGCGACGCCGAGCTCGAAGCCTTCGCCCGGGCCAGCGCCGACTCGTACCACCACCAATCGGGCTCCTGCAAGATGGGGATGGACGAGCTGGCGGTGGTCGACCCGCAGTTGCGGGTCTATGGCGTCGAGGGGCTGCGGGTCGCCGATGCCAGTGTCATGCCGACGGTGCCATCGGGGAACTGCCACACTGCTGTCGTGATGATTGCCGAGCGGATGAGTGACCAGCTGAAGGAGGAACACCACCTGTGAGCGTCGAGGGCAAGAAGATTGCCATCCTCATCGAAAGTGACTTCTACGAGCCGGAAATCCACTACTACCAGCACCGCTTTCTCGAGGCTGGGGTGGACGCCCATTTCATGAGTCGGCTCTGGGGCAACCCCTCGATTACCTTCACCGGCCACGAGTACAAGCAACCCTTCGAGTGCCGCGAGACGTTCGAGGACATCGACGACGACGGCTTGCGGGAGTTCGCGGCGGTAATCGTGCCGTCGGGGATGGTGTCGGACCGGCTTCGCTACACCGAGGACGTGACCAAGACGCCACCGGCGACGGAGTTCCTGCGGCGGGCCTTTGCCGAGCCGTCAGTCCTGAAGGGCATCATCTGCCACGGCATGTGGCTGGTCGCCCCGGCGCCGGAGTTGGTGCGGGGGCGCCCGGTCGTCGTGCACAACAACCTCATCGGTGACGCCAAGAACATGGGGGCGGTCTACGTCGACGAGGACGTGGTGGTCGACGGCGACCTGGTGACGGCGCGGGCCGGACCGGTGTGCCACCTGTTCGCGGCCAAGATCCTGGAGATGATCGACCAGCGTTAGCGGGTGCGCTCGCTGGGGCGGTTGCTCGCCGGGTCGGGCGCTAGCTGGGTCGGTTGATTTGGCTCAATGCCGCCGCCGCGCCACCGTGGATCAGCAGCACGTCGATCACCACGATGAGGAACGTGAAGCCCTGTTCGATCCTGCGGTTGGCGGCCTCGGCGCCGAGGGCGACGATGCCGCAGGGCACACCCGCCGCCTGGCACGAAGCAAGCACCTTTTGCACGGCCTCCTCGACCTCGGGGTCGTCGGTCTGCCCCAGCTTGCCCATGCTGCCGGACAAGTCGAGGGCACCGACGAACACCGCATCGAGGCCCTCGACGGCGACGATCGCGTCGATGTTGTCGACGGCCGTCACGTGCTCGATCTGGGCGATGAACGTCACTTCGTCGTTGGCCGTCTGCAGGTACTCGCCCATGCTGATTCCGTAGGCCTGCGCCCTTCCGAGCCCCGCACCGCGCTCGCCCGCCGGGGGGTACTTCATCGCCTGGACCGCGGCCTCGGCCTCGGCCGCGGTGTTGATCAGCGGGACGAGGATCGCGTCGGGACCGATGTCGAGCGCCCGCTTGATCAGCGTCTTGTCGTTCCACGGCACTCGGATGACCGTGCTGGCGTTCGAGCCGTTGGTGGCCTGGAGCATGGCGACTGCGTCGGCCAGGGTGATGGCCGTGTGCTCGGTGTCGATCCACAGCCAGTCGAGGCCCACCCGGGACAACATCTCGGTGATCGCCGGGCTGGCGATGGTGATCGTGGCACCGAGGCTCACCTTTCCGGCAGCCAAGTCACGCTTCATCCGGTTGGGCGGCCGTTGTCCTGTTGCGTCCATTTCTTGCCCCCATCTCGACGTCGAAACCATCGGTCACCTTAGTGCTGCTGGTTCGATTCGGGCCGTCCGCCCGCGCTTGAGCCTGCCGCCGTACATGCTGCAAACCGCACAAATGCCCTCGTTTGCATTCGTTTCGCTTCGTTTGGCTCGAATCCCTTGACAGAGTCGGATCGGGCGCGGATGCTGAGTGCTCGGATCGCTACACTCCGCGGGGGGCAGGGCCGGCGCGGCCGGCGGGCAGCAACCCATCACCCTCGGAGCGCACTGTCGTGCTGCGACCAGTCTGGCAACGCCAAAATCACATGAATGAAGAGGGGAAACGTATGAGCAAGAAAGTCTTGATTCTGGCTTCCAACTACGGGCTGTGGGCTGAGGAGCTCCAGGGCCCCTGGGATGCGCTGACCAAAGCCGGCCACGAGCTGACACTCGCGACCAGAATGGGCAAAACACCACTGCCGCTGCTGTTCAGCGAAGACGCGGATTTCGTCGATCCGCAGCAAGGTGCCAAGGTCAATACACCCGAGGTCGTCGCCCGAGTCAAGGAACTATACGCGTCGGGCGATTGGGACCATCCCATCAAAATCGCCGACGCCAATATGGATGACTACGACGTCCTAGTACTCGTCGGTGGGCCGGGTGCGCCCCTTGATATCACCGGCAACCCGGCGGTGCACCGGCTGGCCGAGAAGGCGTTCACCGACGACAAGATCATCGGTGCCATGTGCTACGCCATCGGTGCCCTCGTGTGGGCGCGGGTCCCCGACAACCACGGCAAGAGCGTGCTCTGGGGCAAGACCGTCGTCGCCCACCCACGCGAGTGGGATTTCACCGGGGACCTCCCCTACCCACTGGTCGGTACCACCCCGGACAACCCCGGCACCGACATCATGACACCGGGGTTCGTGTATCCCCTTGCCGTTATCGTGGAAGACGCGGTTGGGCCTGACGGAACGGTCGTCTCCGACCCCCACACGACCCGCGAGGCGCCTGGCGTCATCTACGACCATCCGTTCGTCACGGGCCTGTCGGTCGAGTCGTCGTCCGCCTTCGGCTACAAGCTGGCCGCAGTTCTCGCCGACTAGAAGGAGACACGCTTTCCATGAGCAATATCGATCAGGAATCGCCGCAGTGGAAGTTCTATATCAAGCATGTCCAGTGGTTCTTGGACAACGACGTCGAGGGTTTGGTCGAGAACGACTACACCGACGATGCCGTCCTGCTGGCGGGTGAGTTTTCGGTGAAGGGACACGACGCCCTGAAGGCGGCTTTCTCGCAATATCTCCAGATGGTCGGTCCCTTCACCGTCCGGTCTACGGACAAGTTCAACACCATCGACGACGCCATCATGCTGGAGGCGATCCTCGACACGACGAATGCCGGTGAGCGGAAGGTCTGGGACGCATTCATCATGCGGGACGGAAAGATCTCCCATCACATCACCGGCGTCAGGTAGGTCTTAGGGTGGATCGCACCCTGACACTCAACGGCGCCGAGGTTCACTTCGACGTCGAACCCCGAACCCTCCTGGTCGATCTGATCCGGGAGGAGTTCGGGTGCACGGGGACCAAGGTCGGTTGCGAGACCGGCGAGTGTGGTGCCTGCACCGTCTTGCTCAACGGCAAGGCGGTCAAGAGTTGCATGGTCCTCGCCGCCCAGGCCGACGGTGTCACGGTGACGACCGTCGAGGGACTGGGCGAGGCGGGCTCGCTGACGGCCGTACAGGACGCCATGTGGGAGGAGCACGCGGTCCAGGACGGGTTCACGGCACCGGGGCTCGTGATGTCGGTGACCGACCTCCTTTCGCGCAATCCCGACCCCACCGAAGCCGAGATCCGCAGCTGGCTCGACGGCAACTTGGAGCGGGTCACCGGCTACCACAACGTGGTGGCGGCGGTTGAGTCGGCGGCGCGCAAACGCAAGCAGAGCGACTCGTGGAAGATCGAGCCCGAAGTGGTGACAGGCGAGATGGTCGGCGCCAGCATTCGGCCGACCGAAGCCCCGGCCATGCTGCGGGGCGAGACCGACTACATCAGCGATGTCTCGTTGCCCGACATGGTGCACGCCGCGATCCTGCGCAGCCCCCATGGCCACGCCCAGATCAACAGCATCGATACCACCGCCGCGGCCGCGATGCCGGGTGTGATCCGGGTGTTCACCGGCGCCGACGTCCAGGCTATGCCGCTTCCGGTCATCTGGGTTCCGCCTGACGTGGAGAGCCATTGGCCACCGCATCCGTCAGGGATGGTGCCGGGCGGGCAATCGCTCCTCGTCACCGACAGGGTCCGCTTCGTCGGAGACCAGGTCGCAGTCGTCGTCGCGGAGACGCGCCAGCAGGCGGCCGATGCCGTCGAGGCCATCCAGGTCGACTACGAGGTGCTGCCCGCGGTCACCACCGCCGAGGAGGCGCTGAAGCGCACCGCCCCCCAGCTGCATGACACGGTGCCCGGGAATCTGTGCATGAGCGCACCGATCGGGGACAAGGCTGCCGCCGACGAAGCCATTGCCGCAGCCGAAGTGGTCGTCACCGAGACGATCCGCAACCAACGGATGATGGCCAACACGGTAGAGGCCCGAGGGGCCGTCGGCTCCTACGACGCCTCGACGGGCGACTACACGCTGTGGACCAACGTGCAGCCTGTGCATCCCATCCGCCTGTTGATTGCCCTCTACGTGCTCGGCGTGCCCTACAACAAGGTCCGAGTCATTGCGCCCGCCATCGGGAGCAGCCTGGGCGCCAAGGGCTACCTCTTCGCCGATGGGCCGTTGGTGTTGTGGCTCTCAAAGGCGGTCGGGCGCCCCGTGAAATGGTTGGACACCCGGTCGAGTAACGCCCGGTCGACCCCCCATGGCCGGGACCTGATCGCGCACGCCACCCTCGCCGGTAATCAGGACGGAAAGATCACGGCGCTATCAGTTCAAGGCTTTACCAACCTGGGCGCCTACCCCGTGATCAACGCCCCGGGCAGCCCGCGCACCCTGATCGGCCAGAGCGTCACCGGTGCGTACGCAATCGCACACCCGTACTACGAAGCCAACCTGGTGTTCACCAACACCAGCCCGACCGGCCCCATCCGGGGATCGGGACGGGCTGAGGCGATCTACCTCATCGAGAGGATGGTCGACCTCTTCGCCCGCAAGATCGGGATGGATCCGGCTGACGTCCGTCGGATGAACATGGTGAAGCCCGACCAGTTCCCCTACGACAATCACCTCGGGTGGTTGTACGACTCGGGCGACTACCCGGCCGCGCTCGACAAGGCGCTGGAGCTGATCGGCTACGGAGATCTCGACGCCCGGCGGGCCGACGCCCGGGCACGAGGCAAGCGCCTCGGCGTCGGCATCGGGTCCTTCGTCGCTGCGGCCGGGGTCGGGCCCTCGGCCAAGATGGGCTCGAAGGGCCTCGTGAGCGGCACCTGGGGTAGCGCATACATCGGTGTCGAGCCGAGCGGGGAGGTGTCGGTGACCACCGGGGCCCAACCCCACGGCCAGTCCCAGGTCACCACCTTCGCCCAGATCGTCGCCCAGGAGCTGGGTGTTCCGCTCGAGGCGATCACCGTCAAGCACTCCGACTCGCAGAGCGCCCTGTATTTCAGCCAGGCCAGCTACGGCAGCCGGTCACTCAGCGTCGAAGGCGTTGCGGTGTACAACGCGTGCCAGCTCATCAAGGAGAAGGCCCGCCAGCACGCCGCCCATCTGTTCCACTGCCCGGTGGAGGCAGTCGAGTACGGGCCGGCGAAGGTGTTCGCCACGTTCGCTCCTGACCAGGCCGTCATGACCCTGCAGCAGATCGCGTTCACGTTGTGGCTGGGTTGGGACTTGGCCGAAGGCATGACACCGGGGTTGGAGGCGAAGGGCTACTTCGATCCGCCCGAGTTCAACTACCCCTACGGTACGCACGTTGCCCTCGTCGAGGTAGACGAGGGCACAGGCCAGGTCGAGCTCATTCGCTACGTGGCGGTCAACGACTTCGGGACGGTCGTCAACCCCAAGGTGGTCGACGCCCAGTGCCACGGAAACATCGCCCTGGGCGTGGGCCAGGCGCTCTACGAAGAGGTCCGTTACGACCCGACAGGCAGACTGCTGACCGATAGCTACTCGACCTATCCGATCGTCCGGGCATCGGAGTTGCCGAGCTTCGAACTTTTCCGCACGGTAACGCCGACGCCCCATAACCCACTTGGTGCAAAGGGAGTGGGCGACGTCAGCAACCCGCCGGTCGCTCCCGCGGTGGTCAACGCAGTGTGCAACGCCTTGGAGGATCTCGGGATCACCACACTCGACATGCCGCTACAGCCACACAGGATCTGGCGTGCCATGTCGTCGGCCTTGGCTTCGGCGGGTTCGGGTGCCGGTGCCGGTGGTGCGGCGGCCGCCGGTGGTGCGGCGGGCGCTGGTGCCGGTGGTGCGGCGAGCGAGCCGGCGGGAGCGGCATCGTGATTCCCTCGAAGTTCGACTACGCGGCTCCCGACAGCCTGGCCGACACCGTGAGCCAGTTGGCCAACGGCGCCGACGCCCATGTACTCGCCGGTGGGCAAGGCCTGGTGCCCGACCTCACAACCCGCGAGATGACCGCCGGGCTTCTCGTCGACCTACGCAATGTGCCTGACCTCGGCGGCATCGTCGCCCAGGATGCGGGCGTCCGGATCGGCGCCATGGTCACGCTGGACGAGTTGGCGACGAGCCAGCTGATCGGTGGAAGCGAAACGGCGCTCACCGACTGCCTCGCCGCCTTTGGTGACCCCCAGGTCCGCAATCGGGCGACCATCGGTGGGGCCCTGGCGCACGCTCACCAGGGTGTGGACCTCCCGGCGGTGGCCGTGGCCCTTGACGCTTCGGTTGGTGTGTTCGGCGCCGACGGGGGGCGGACCGTCCCGGCCGGCGAGCTGTTCGATGGCATCGGCACAGCGCTCGGCCCCGCTGACGTGATCACTTCAGTCGAGCTGCCTGCTCCCGCCACGCGCGCCGGCAGCGCCTACGAGAAGGTGCGCAACCCGGGCAGCAGCTACGCCATCTGCGGGGTGGCGGTGTCTGTCTCGCTCACCGCCGAAGCAACGATCGACTCCGCCCGGGTGGTCATCGCCGGAGCAACGTCGGCCGCGGTTCGGCTCCCGAAAGTCGAGGCGGCGCTAGCGGGCCAGGCGGCCACCGACGAAACCTTCGCGGCCGCGGCCGGTCAACTTGGCGAGGAAGGGCTCAGCTTTCCCACCGACCTGGCGGCGCCCGCGGACTATCGAGCCCACCTGGCCGAGGTCCTCATCCCCCGGGCGTTGTCCCGGGCAACCGATCGCACGAGGAAGGTCAGCTCATGAAAAACATCCCCGATTCGCCCCTGGGCCGCATGTACCGGGAGCACATCCAGCACATCCTTGACAAGGACATCGAGCCCCTCCTCGACCAGTACACCGATGATGCCCTCTTGATCAGCAGCTTTACCAAGAAGCCGCTGTACTACCGGGGTCGGGACGAGTTGCGCGAGCACATGCAGGGCATCCTCGGAATCGACGGCCTCGAAACGGATATCGCGTTCTGGGCCGAAACCGAGGACCCGCAGACACTCATGATCGTCGAAGACATCACCATGACAACTTCCGACGGGGACGCAAAAATGCGCTTCGCCGACAGCTGGGTCCTGCGGGATGGGAAAATCGCCATTCACTTCGCCGGCATGACGCAGTACCCCGACGGATCCGTCGCCTGACACGGTCCAACCGGCGGGCAGCGGACAAGCAGATCACCTACCGATCATCCAAGATGACCTACAACCGGGTTCGACAAAGAGGAGGCAATCGTGTCACTGGACGCAGCCGAAATTGAGAAGTTTATTTTCGAGTTCTACTCAAAAGCGGACAACAGCGCGCCGCTGGTGTGGTTCCTGCCGTACATCGACGAATCCATGCACATGGTGTGGACGCCGACTTGTCAGTTCGACGGCAAGGCCGGTTTCGAGGAGTTCTACCGCTGCCTCACGGGCAACCTGTTCGACCGGGTGCACGAGGTGTACGACATCAAGATCGACGTCGACGGTGACACCGCCAAGGTCACTTTTACCATCCACCTGACTGCCAAGGTCTGGTCGCCGCCGCTGCCGAAGAGCATCCATGCCGAGAACCATGCCAACTTCGCGTGGGAGATGAAGCGGGATCCCGATACCGGCACCGCCGTGATCACGTCCTACCTGCTCACGGGGGTCAGCTTCCCCGAGGGGAGCATCATCGTGGACGCCGACAAGGTCTTCCAGTACCAGAAGTTCATGTACGGCCCCTGGGGCTTTCCGTAAAGGCCCGGGACAGGTGACCGCAGAGGAGAATCAGGCCCTCGTCCATCGTTGGGCCGACGCCGTCAACTCAGGTGACATCGACGTCGCGGTGGAGTGCCTGGCGGATGACTACGCCGGGTACTTCACCGGGATGGCGGAACCAGTGCGAGGCCGCGAGGGCTTCAAGCAGATGTACATGTACTTCATCAAGCCGTCGTTTCCCGACCAGCACATCACCATCGAGGTGGACTTCGCGACCGACGACAAGGTGGCTGCCCAGACCTCTTGGACCGCCACGCATCAGGGCGACTTCATGGGAATCCCCCCGACGGGGAGGACGGTGGTAGTCCCCGGGACAGGAATCTTCCGGATCGCTGACGGCAAGATCGCCGAGGAATGGATGCAGGAGGATTTCTTGGGGATCTACCAGCAGCTCACCCAGGGACAGGGAGGCTGACATGTCCGAAGCCGACAACCTGGCCACCTTCCGACGCTACGTCGACGAGGTCTTCAACGCCGGCAACCTTGCCGTGGTCGACGAGATCTTCGCGCCTGACTACCACTCCCATCACAACGACCCGGTGGCTCTGCCACCAGGGCCCGAGGGCGTGAAGCAGTTCGTCGCCGCCACGCGCGACGGCTTTCCCGATCTGACCATGACCCTGGACGACTCCTTCGGAAGCGGGGACATGATCGCGTCGCGGTGGACGTTGCGTGGGACCAACTCGAACACGTGGTTCGGCAACCCCGCCACCGACAAATTCGCCGACTGGGCGGGTGTGGTGATCAGCCGGTTCGAGAACGGCAAAATCGCCGAGGAATGGTTCAACTTCGACCAGCTCCGCTTGTTGCAGATGCTCGGAATCATCCCAAGCCAGTAAGCGAGCGCACTTCGCGGGCGTACCCGGGCCTGGAACGATCCTCTCGGAGGCTTGTTCCGGGCCCGCGGTCGCGTGCGATCGGGGCTGGGGCGGGGCTGGGCGGGCGGTGCGGGGCTGGGCGGTCAGACGAGCGGCGGCGGAGTTCTTCTGCGGTGTCCGAGGGCCACGGCGGCTCCCGCGATGACGATCAGGCCAAGCGCCCCAAGAGCAACCCATCGAAGAGTGTGAGCCCTCCCGGTGCTCTTCTTGTTCGTCGTGGGGGCGGTGGTGGTGGTGGTGGGCGTGGCCGTCGAGGGAGCGGCGGCTGTGGGGGGAGCCGAGGAGACGGCCGTCGTCGACGTTGTCGTGGTCGACTCGGTAGTTGTGGTCGTGGTCGTCGTCGTGGTCGGCGCAGTCGCCGTCACCTGAATCGTGGCCGTGACGCTGACATTGCCGCCTCCGCAGCGCACACCGACTGTGTACTTCCCAGGGGGCGTCGTCGCGGGAATCGTATAGGTGACGTGGAAGTTGCCGGTGGCGTCGCGGGGAACCTGCGGACCTAGGCCGTCCGGTGGAAACAGGGGCGCCGTCGAGGTGAGCCGCGTGGCATCGGTCGCAGGACAGAAGATGGTTCCAGTCGTTGGTACGAGGCCGGCGATGGTGACTCCGTCACCGGGATGCGCTGAAGCCGGAGTCGCGGTGATGCTCGGGGTGGAGTGGGGCCCGGCCGTCACGTTGAGCGTCTGGGTGGTGGCGATCGTGGTGTCTCCGCAGCGAATGCCGATGGTGTACGAACCGACGGGTGTCGATGCCGGGATCATGAAGGTGGCCCGGAAGTTGCCACTGGCATCGCGAGGGACCATCGGTCCGAGCCCATCGGTGAAAAGGTTCGTTCCGGGTTGCGCGGGCGCCGAGGTGAGCTGCACTGCCGCGCCGGACGGGCAAACGGTGCTCACCGACACGTTCCCCGAGATCGTGATCGTGCCGCCCTGCGGGGCGGACAAGGCCGTTGCGGTGATCAGCGACCCAGCCGATGCGGCAGACGAGGGGGATGCGGCCGACGCGACCGACGCGACCGACGCGGCCGATGCGGCCGACGTCCAGAGGCCGGGCGCCAACAAGGCGGCGGCCACTAACCCCACGATCCGAGCCGATGTGCGTCCCCTTGCCGGTGATCGGCCCATGCTTGTGGCCTCCTCGTCTCGACGAGAGACACCCGTTGTCTCGCCAGACACGTTTGTACCAGCAATGGCCGGTGGCGCCGACCATCCCAGGCGCTACCAGTCTCGACTGACCACCTGTGCCGGGTCCACCGCGCCGATCCAGAGCCATCGGCCATTGGCCTTCAGCCAGCCAGCCCGACGGCCGGTCCCCATCGGTGCCCCTACTTGACGATGACCGTGGTGTGCATGCCGGCCGCGAAGTGTCCGGGCAGGTTGCACACGAAGAGGTACGTTCCCGGCTGGCTCAGGTCGATGACCCGAGACTGGCTGGCGCCTGGGTCGAGGTCATCGCCATCGCTGATCTTGAAGCCTGGGGCATCTTCGTTCACCTTGCCATCGGGGCCAATGGGGAGGTCCGCGGGGGCAATGTCGGTGTGGAACACCAGCAACTCATGCGTCATCATCCCGTCGTTGTTGATGTTGACGGTGTACTTGCCCGCCGGGACGTTGACCGACGATGGTGTGACCTTCATGTCGCTCAGAGTCACGGACGTGAGCGCAGCAGGCGCCGGGGCCGGAACGACGGCAGGGACCGCAGCCGGGGCTCCGGCTGAGGGAACGGTCTGCGGATGGCCCTTCGCTTCGTCGATGGCCCGCACTCCGAAGCCGATTGCCGCGATGCTGAAGAACAAGGCCACGATGGCGACACCGAACATCATGACGGTCCAGTTGTCACGTCGAGTCGACCTATGCTCAAGCGAACGCTCCAGGACTCGAAACTCCTCGATCTGCGAGCCCTCGATGTTCGTCGTGGGGGCGGATTCGCCAATCTTGGGAACTTCAAGCGTCGTCGTCATGGGATCCATGTTCCTCTGCCCGTTCGACCCTGGGCAGGACCGGACGACGGGTTTCGATAGGGTCGTTCGGCCCTTTCAGTGCCTTGACACGAGGACCAACTGGTCTCGACGCCGCCGCGATCGACCGGCAGGGCGTCAGCACCAGCCATTGTTGTCACGGGATGTACCTATATCATCGGTTTGTGGCAACAAAGGACGATTCGGACCCAGCCGAAAGTCCGCCCGCTTCCGGGTAGGTTTACCGCTGTGGCAGTTGTGACCGAGGCGGTCGAGCCACCTGGGACATCACATTCCCAACGACTGGCGCGGTACGCCACGACGGCCAAGGCATTGGCGTTGCTCAGTGATCAGCATCTCGTCCAGCGCCTCGCGGAAAGTCCGTTGCTCGGTTCGGGTATCGGGGGCACGTCCGCGTTGCTAGTCGTCGAAGACACGCCCGTCTTCGTCAAGCAGGTGCCGCTCACCGACTTGGAACGACACCCCGAGAATCATCGGTCGACCGCCAACCTATTTCAGCTCCCGATGTTCTACCAATATGGAGTCGGCTCGGCCGGGTTCGGGGCGTGGCGAGAACTGGAGGCGCACTCGATGACGACCAGCTGGGTGCTCGATCAGAAATGTGAGAGCTTCCCGCTGATGTACCACTGGAGGGTGCTCGAAACGCCGACGCACCAACTTGACAGTCTTGAGGAACAAGTCGATCTCGAAGCTATGGTGACCTTTTGGAACGGATCCATCGCCGTCCGTCACCGGCTTGAGGCGCTCACCAAGTCGACCGCGAGACTCGTGCTCTTTCTCGAACATCTTCCGTACAATCTCCATGAATGGCTGACGTCACAAGGGGTCGACAGTGGCGCGGCTACCGAGTCGACGCTGGCGATGGTCGAACGCCACTTGAGGTCAGATGTTGCCTTCATGAACAGTCGCGGCCTTCTGCACTTCGACCCGCACTTCCGAAATATTCTCACCGACGGCGAGCGGCTCTACTTCACCGACTTCGGGCTCGCCGCCGCCTCGCAGTTCAACCTTTCGGACGCCGAATCGGAATTCTTGGCCACCAATTACCGTCACGACGCGTGCTACACCGTGACACAGTTGGTGAACTGGCTAAGCAGCACGCTGGCTCCGCACGGAGACCGCAACGGATTTATCCAGCGATGCGCAGAGGGCGAGGATCCGACGAAGGTTGCCGAGCGAGAAGTCGCCCCGCCGGTCGCCGCGATCATCACGCGGTATGCGCCGATTGCGGTGGTCATCAATGACTTCTACTGGAAGCTACACGGCGAGAGTCGAGCGACTCCCTACCCGTTCGATGCGATCCAACGGGTCTGCGCCTCCGCCGGACTCGGTGCGGGCCAGGCCACCTCGCCAGTAGCCTTCCGGCGAACTCATCGACAAGGGGCAAGGAGGTGGCGGTGTGGCGAGCTGGCTTCCGGCAGGCTTCCGGCGTCCAGACCGCCTCGATCTGTCCACCGGTCACCATCTACGACCAATCGCCGAAAGCGACCTCGACCTCGACTATCCCGCGGTGATGGGCTCGCGTGAGCGCTTGTGGGAAACCTATGGCGAGGCGTGGGGGTGGCCGCCGCCAACGATGACCATCGAACAGGATCGGGCCGATTTGGCTTGGCACGCCGAGGAGATGGCTACCGGTCGCTCGTTCAACTACGCCATCTTTGACCACGAGGAGCGTGAACTCCTCGGCTGCGTGTACATCGACCCACCGGCAGCCGCCGCCGACACTGCAGACGCCGCGGCCGCTGGTGCCGGCACCGCCCCGGCCGCCGTCATCAGCTGGTGGGTTGTGGACCACGAGGTCGGCGGGCAGCTCGAAGCAGCTCTCTACGCCGCGATCCCGCGCTGGCTGAGCGAGGATTGGCGACTGCCGAACGTTCGCTACGGCGTCTGATCCGTCAGTTGGGGCCACCCGGTGTGAGCCGTTCTGACAGCCACCGGGCGTCCTGCACGGCGAAGCCTGAGTCGTCGTTGTTGAAATAGGCGTACACATCCTTGCCCTCGTCCAACCAGGACACGAGACGGTCGGCCATTTTGGTCAGGCCCTCCTCGCCGTAGCGACCCTGGTAGGCGTTCGTGGTGGCGTTGGGTCCGTGGAACCGGACATAGGTCCAATCGGCCGTCAACTCCCAAGGATGTTCGGCGAGCAGATCATGGATGCACAAGGCCGCGCCATGCTTGCGGAGCACTTCGTAGACGTCGTCGTGGAGCCAGGACTGCTCCCGCAGTTCGACGGCCCATCGCCTGGAGGTGGTGGCGACGGAGAGGAACTCGTCAAGGCGCTCGGCGTTGCGCCGCCATCGGGGCGGGAGCTGAACCAAGGTTGGCCCCGCTGTCGTGCCCAGCCGGTCGAGGCGGTCCACGTGATTGGGCAACCAGGAGGCTGCGTCTCGAAGTTTCATCCGGTGGGAACCGAAGGAACCCATCTTCACGGCGTAGATGAACCCCGCGGGAGCCTGGAGCGCCCACCGCTCAACGGTCCTTTCGGGCGGCAGGCGGTAGAACGTGTTGTTGATCTCAACGGTGTCGAACATCGTGGCGTAGTGCTCGAACCAGCGCCGCTGGGGAAGCTCCGGCGGGTAAATGACACCCCGCCAATGCTTGTACATCCACCCCGAGCACCCGACGCGAGCAACGCCCCTACGCCGATCAGACCCCCTCCCAGACTGCGCCCCGCGAACCACGGAATCCGGGAGGTCGGGCAACGATGCGAGACCTACCCGCAAGACCCAAACCCGTAACGGCCACTGGGCGCGACTGCGAAGGTCGTGACGTTTGAGGCAACTCGTCGAGACGGTATGTCCGCCACGTGGCGGATCCGCGTGGCGACGCTCAAGGCCCAGTGATCATCGTCTCCAACCGGGGCCCGGTCAGCTACGCACCGGGCGACGGTCACCGCACCGCCGAGCGAGGCAAGGGCGGCCTGGTGACCGCCTTGTCGGGCTTGGCCGGTCGCCTCGAAGATGCCGTATGGATCTGCGCCGCGCTCACCGAAGAGGACGCCGTCGTGAGCCGGGAACATGACGGCGCCGCCTTCGTCCTCGACCTCGACGTCGACCTCGACCTCGAGGGGAAGCAATCTGGTCTACAGCTACGAATGCTGGAGTTGGATCCCGAGGCCCAGCACAAGTTCTACGCCATTGTCGCCAACCCGCTGCTGTGGTTCATACAGCATTACTTGTGGGATCTGAGCAGGACGCCCGACATCACGACCCGCGAGATCGACGCGTTCGACAACGGGTACCTGCCGGTCAACGCCCGCTTCGCTGCAGCGGTGGCCGAAGAGGTTGAGGCCCGAGGTGGCCGCGCCACGGTGATGGTGCACGATTACCATTTCTATTTGGTCGGAGCGCAGGTACGCGCCCGATGCCCGGATGTGCTGCTGCATCATTTCGTGCATATTCCATGGCCGCATCCGGATGCATGGCGCGTCCTGTCCCCCGAAAATGCGCGAGGCGATATTCAATGGCCTCCTCGGGAACGACGTCGTCGCGTTCCACTCGGAGCGCTATGCCCGTAACTTCGTCCTGGGCTGCCACGAGCTCGGGCTGATCGTGGACCTCAAATCGCTGCGGGTCGACCTCGGCGACCGCAGCGTGGTCGCCCGGTGGTACCCAATTTCGGTTGATCCGACGCAGATCGAGTCAACCGCCAAAACCGAGGACGTGGCCGAACATGTGCAGCGGCTGACCACGAACCGGCGGGAACACCTGATCCTGAGAGTCGACCGGGCCGACCTCAGCAAGAACATCCTGCGGGGATTCCGGGCCTTTGACATCTTGCTGGACGACCACCCCGAGTTGAAAGGGCGCATCACATTCCTGGCATTGATCCAACCCAGTCGCGAAGACGTAACTGAATACGTCGACTATCTCGAGCACATCCGCCGGGTGGTCGCCGACGTCAACCTGAAGCACGGCACGCCCGACTGGCAACCGATCGAACTCAACCTGGACGGGGGTTTCGATCAGGTGGTGGCGGCATACAAGCTGTTTGACGTCCTCATGGTCAATGCGATCTTCGACGGGATGAATCTGGTCGCCAAGGAGGCGGTCCTGGTAAACGAGAATGATGGCGTGCTCGCTCTTTCGGAGAACACCGGGGCGTACGAGGAACTGGGCGCGTTCGCGGTCACGCTTCATCCCTTCGATGTGCAGCAGCAAGCCGACGCCTTATTCGCCGCCCTCACGATGGAACGCAGCGAACGACGAGACCGCCAGATGGCCTGCGCCGCGATCGTGCGGGAGAACAGCGTTGCCAAGTGGCTGCACGAACAGATGCTCGACCTCCGCCAACTGGACAGGGACGAGCCGTCCGATCACTGATTGGCCGGGATGCGCGGCGCTCCCCTGCCACCCCCAGGACCCGCCCGCGCCTCGAGCTCAACCTTCCAAGCCAGCCGGACTGGCGGGCACATCGACACTGTGTTCCTGCAGAATCGCCAACGGCACGATCTCAAGGGCTCGCTCGTGGGTCGACGCCAGGACGACGTGGGCAGCGAACCCATCCCGGTGGGCTCGCAGCCAGTTCCCCGCCGTCACACACCAGCGGTCACCTGGCATCAGGCCCGGGAAGCCGTATTGCGGCTGGGGCGTGCTCAGGTCGTTGCCAATGCGTCGCTGGTGCGCCAGGAACTCCGCCGTAACCACTGCGCAGATGGTATGGCTACCCCGATCCTCGGGTCCCGTCGTACAGCACCCGTCTCGATAGAAACCCGTGACCGGATCAGTCCCGCACGGCTCCAGCGCACCACCCAAGACGTTGCGATCACCCATCCGTGCAGTCTCCCTCACCAGGCTCGCCGACGCCGCGATTCGCGCCAAGTCGGTCGGATCCCACGCACTGGGTCACGGTTAACGCTTTGGGCCCGCTTATCGTCGTGGTACCGCAATAAGCGGACCCAAAGCATTGAGGACACCCCAGACGCACGCGTGGTCAGGGCCTGGGGACGCCCGCGCCCCGATCGGGCGTCGTCGTCGGCGGCATCGCGTCGAACAACAACATCCAGGCCACCGCAACGCCAGTGAACATGAGCAGGGACAAGAGCGTGGCCTCCACCTGTAGCGGCTGGGCATTCATGCCCATGTCGCCGACGAGGCTGGGCCACAACGCGAAGAGGGCCACGGCGGCAAACAGCAGCACCGAGAGCGCGTGGCCAGCGGTGAGCAGCGGCGCCCGTCGGCCGTGCCCCACCGTCAATGCGAGCAGCGCCGCGGCACCCACCACTGCCGTCACGGTGAACGAGGTGCGCCACATGGCCTTGCTGGTCGGATTGACAACCGCCAGCAAGCTCATGAGCCCGGGGAGGGCGAACTGCAAGGCCACAATCGAAGCGCGGGAGCGGTGCTCACGGCTGACCGACCATTCGGCGTGGCGGGTTTGTACCACGATGAACCACAGACCGAGAACCGTGAAGCTGAGCGGTGCGAAAGCCAGATAGAAGTCGCTGATCACGCTGTCCCCCATTCCCGGTGGGTTACCCCTGCTATGCCATCAGCCCCAACAGCCTCGCTGACGCCCCCACATCCCCACGCACTCTAGCGAGCGCCCCCACGACCGAGCCGCCCACGGCCAAGAGTCAGATCGCGATTCGCGACAGCGTGCTGTCGGAGGTGTTCATCACCCACAGCGCGTTGCCGTCGACGACCATCGGGGCCGGCCCGTTACCGACGACGATCACCCGGGTGGTCTTCAGCGTGGCCACGTCGACTTGCGAGACGGTCCCATCGGTGGCGTTCGACACGTAGAGCGATCCGCCTGCCAGCACCAAGCCCTTCGCGTCGCGACCGACGGTGGCGGTGCCCACGACATTCCCGCTGGTCGGATCCACCTTGAAGATCGACGACACCTTGCACTCGTCCTGCACCCACACCGCCGAATCGTCGGCGGCCAAGAAGTCGGGGCATCCGCCAGACTTGACGTCGCCGAGGGGCACGTTCTTGACCGTGTCGATGCGGGCCACGTCGCTGTTGGCCGGGTCGGTCACCCACAGGGTGTCGGTCGAGTACGCCAGATGGTTGGGCTGGCCACGAAGGTGAACCTGGGTGATCACACCCGTGGCGGGGTCGATTCGTGTGATCAGTCCGTCCATCGACGCGGCGACCCAGACGGCGCCGGCCGCGAAAATGACACCGGTCGGCTTGCGCCCCACGGCGTAGGTCGCGGTTACGGAGTTGGTGCTCGGATCAATACGGTAGGCGTTGGTCCCGCCCTCGTTGACCGCCCAGACGGCCCCGGCACCAAACGCCACCCAGGTGTCGCCGCCGTCGTTTCCGGCCCGGATCACTTGGGTGAGCTGGTTCGACACCGGGTCGAAGCGGCTGACGGTCGGGCTGCTGGACCCGCCCAGCCAGAGCGAGCCGCCCCCTGCGGCGATGCTGGTGGCGTTCTGTTGAACCGGGAAGGTCGGCACTTGGGGCGGGTGCTGCGGTGGCGACGAACTGTGCTTCTTCCCCGGTAGGAGCGCGGCCACCAGCGCGACCACCGCGATCACCGCGACAACGGCGCCGATCAGCAACAGCCTCTTCCGTGATCCTCCCCTGGACGGGGCGTCGGGCAGGCGGTCGGCAGCTGGCGGCCCGAGCGGCACGGGAGGGACCGGCGGCACAGGTGGTGGTGCTATCGGCGTTGCCGACACCGGCGCACGTGCCGTGGGCTCCCTACCTCCCCGACCAGACGCCACGCCCGAGCGACGTCGACTCCACGGACGCCGCCTCCGACGATTCCGACGACCCCGACGAAGCCGCCAACGCCGCCTCGCCGCCCGTGTCGTCAGTTCGGCCGGCATCCGCTGCGCCAACCGCCGCGCCACCCGCTCCGAACCGCCGCGCCACCCGCGCCGACAGCCGCCGCGCCGGCCGCTGCCGCTGCGCCGCCAACCGCTGCCGCGCCCGCCCCCGTCGTAGCTACGGCGCCCGCCTCGCGAATCGGCGCCGGCCCTCCAAGTCCAGTCGGCGAGGCCGGGGGAGAATCGAACGGTCCGCCAGCGACCACCCCCGCCCCGGTCGACTGCGCTCCCGTCGACGGCGCTCCCGTCGGGGACGGAGCCGACCCGGTGGACGAGGTGCCCCCAGGCGTCCTGACAACCACCGGTGGCTCGCCTTGCGCCGGTGGCAAAGGATCAGTGACCCCGAGCAGGCGTCCGGCGGCGAGGGCGGCGCCCTCCGCCACGGCATGCTTGGGATGCACATCAATCGCCACCGGACGACCCAACTCCGCCGCCACCAACTGCCCCACCAACGGAATCCGAGAACTCCCCCCCACCAACAACACCGCCGCCAACTCCCCCGCCGACACCCCCGCCGCCACCAACGCCCGCCCCAACACCGCCGTCGTCTCCGCCAACGGCGGACGAATCATCGACTCGAACTCCGAACGAGTCAAACGAATCTCAGTCTGCACCGACGGCAACAACACCGGAATCGACACCTCAGTATCAGCCGACAACGCCTCCTTCGCCGCCACACAATCAGCCCGCAACCGGGCCAACGCCGCCACCACCACCGGATCCGACACATCCAACCCACTCACCGCCGCCCCCAAAAACCCCAACACATGACCCACCACCGCCTCATCAAAATCAATCCCCCCCAACCGCTCAATCCCCTCCGGCACCCCCAACAACTCAAACCCCACCGCCGACTTACGCAACACCGCCGCATCAAACGTGCCGCCCCCCAAGTCATACACCGCCACCACCGCCCCCACCTCCACCCGCTCCGACGACGCATAAAACACCGCCGCCGCCTCCGGCTCCGACAACACCACCACCTCCCCCAACCCCGCCGACCGCAACGCCTGACCCAACAAATCCGCCTTATACCGCCCCCAATTGGCGGGACACGTCACCGCCACCGCCTCCGCCGCACCCCCCTCCCGCTCCGCCACCACCGCCACCAACCACCGCACCAACACCGACGTCAACCCATCGGCCGAAAACGGCGACCCCCCCAACAACACCGGCGTCGGATCCCCAAACCGACGCTTAAACCCCCGGGCCAACCGCCCCGGCTCCCCCACCCCCCGCCGCGCCGCCGCCTCCCCCACCACAAACGACCCGTCCTCCCGCAAAAACAACAACGACGGCACCACCGCCGCCTGATTCCCCAACCCCACAATCTCCACCCGACCGCCCCGACACACCCCCGCCGCCGAAAACGTCGTCCCCACATCCAACCCCAACCAATACCCCATCACCGGGAGCGTACAAGGCGTCACCCGGACGGAGAGGCCCTGTATCAGCCGTACTGCGGAAGCCCGCTTTATTGTCTCCGTGACCTGGCAGACTGTCCCACGCCCGAACGGTGAAGAGGATGAAAAGGAGACCTTCCATGGCGCCAGCGGACGCATTTGCTGCGGACAACCTCAAGAAGTTCGCCATCGCTTGGTACAACGGCCTCGACATCCATGCGCCCGGCGCGGACCTCCACCGCTTCCTTGCCAGCGACGGTCTGGAGATGGCGTTCCCGGAGAAGACGATGCGCTCCTACGACGACTTCGACGAGTGGCTCGACGCCATCTATCGCACCTTCTTCGACGAGAACCACAACGTTCACTCCGTCGAGGTCACCTCCCAGGCCGACACCACGGCCGATCTCAACGTGGTCGTGGCCTGGCAGGCGTCGTGGTTCACGCCGCCCGATGCCAAGTCGAAGCGCACCTCGATGAACGCCATCCAGCGGTGGACGGTGCAGACAAGCGACAAGAACAGCTACGGCCTGGAGATCCTCAAGTACGCCGTCGACCGTTTCGACTACGCGCCGGGCTGGGCCGAGCTCTAGAACGCCTGCGCAAGAGGAGCTCCGCCGACCCACAGCAAGAGGCAGCTCCGGCCGCCGCTTCCTGGCAGTCACGGCGGATTCCGAGGCTGTCCTAAGCATGCTCTGAGGATCTGGCACCAGTATCGACCACATGTCCGGAACCCTGCCCTGGTATGTCGCCCGGGCGTCGGGCCTGGTGGCGTGGGCTCTGCTGGCAGCGTCGGTCATTTGGGGCCTGCTCATGACGTCGAAGGCCGTACGCCGCCTCGCCCGCACGTCCTGGTTGCTGGACCTCCACCGGTGGCTGGCGGGACTGGCGCTGGTGTTCACCGGCGTCCACGTCCTCGCCATCCTGAGTGATACCTACGTCCATTTCGGCCTGGCGTCGGTTCTCGTCCCGTTCGCCTCGCACTGGCACCCGATGACGGTCGCGTACGGAATCGCATCGCTTTACCTGCTCGTTGCGATCGAGGTGACGTCGCTCCTGCGCCGCCGGCTCAACCGAAGGCTGTGGCGTGCCGTCCATTTCCTGAGCTTCCCGCTCTTCGTGTCGAGCACTGTCCACGGACTTTCCGCAGGTACCGATCGGGGTTCCACCATGGTCGTCATCACCGCCGTGCTGGTCATCGTCGCGGTCACCGCCCTCACGGCGATCCGCGTCGCCGGCGCCACCCGCCCACCAGTACCGACCCGCCTACCAGAGCGCGACCGCCCACCAGAACCCACCCGCCGACCGGGCCCAGCCCTCCGACCGGAGTCAGCCCCCCGGCAACCGCAGGGCGTGGGCGCCTACCGTCTCCGATGATGAACGGGCAGAGCAACCAGAACCGCATCCCCAGAGTGCTCGTGGTCGATGACGAGGAGCACATCACCGAACTGGTCGGGATGGGCCTCGGCTACAACGGCTTCGAAGTCGAGCGAGTCGGCAGCGGCCGGGCAGCCCTCGATGCGGTGGAGCGTCGGAAGCCCGACCTCATCGTGCTCGACGTGATGCTGCCCGACCTCGACGGCTTCGAAGTGGCCCGCCGCCTCCGCCAGAGCGAAGGGGCGGGCACCCGCATCCCCGTCATCTTCCTCACCGCTCGCGACACCACCGCCGACAAGGTCCAGGGGCTGCGCATCGGCAGCGACGACTACGTCACCAAGCCGTTCAGCATCGAGGAGCTGATCGAACGGGTCAAAGCGGTACTGCGCCGCGCCGGCGGGACCGGCCCGGGCGAGAGCCGCCTCAGCTACGCCGACCTCGAACTCGACGAAGACACCCGCGACGTCTGGCGCGACGGCCGGCTGATCGAGCTGACGCCAACCGAGTACAAGCTGCTGCACTACCTGATGTCCAACGCCCGCCGGGTGCTCACCCGGGACCAAATCCTGGAGCACGTGTGGGACTACACCTTCGCCGGTAACGCCAGCGTGCTCGAGACCTACATCAGCTACCTGCGCCACAAGGTCGACGAAACCGGCCTGCCCCTTATCCACACCGTCCGCGGCGTCGGCTACACCCTGCGCCTGCCGCCTGAGTCTGAGGGAACTCCCAGGCAGCCCTGAGTCTTGGCCCAGCCGGGGCCCCGAGAGTGGGGCCATGACTGCGACCCTCGAACGAGACCCCCACCGGCCGGCGGCCGACGAGCGCCCGCCCGCAGCAGAGGGTCCGGCCCGGCCAAGTCGCCGAGGGTGGAAAAGGCCGACCCGGGGACAGGTGATCGTTTCTGCGATCGGGATTCTCGCTGCGGTGCTGTACACGTGGGGTCTCTCCCGCACCGGCATGGGAAACTCCTACTACGCCGCCGCGGTCCGCAGCGGAGCCAAGAGCTGGAAGGCATTCTTCTTCGGGTCGATCGACCCGGGCTCGTTCATCACCGTCGACAAACCCCCCGCCGCCCTCTGGGTGATGAGCCTTTCGGCGCGCATCTTCGGGTTCAGCTCGTGGTCGATGCTGTTGCCCGAGGCAGCCGCCGGCGTGGGCTCGGTTCTCATCCTGCACCGCCTGGTCCGCAAATGGGCCGGCGCCCTCTCGGCCCATCTGGCTGCGCTGGCCTTCGCCCTTACCCCGGTAGCGGTGGTGATGTTCCGCTACAACAACCCCGACGCCTTCCTCACCTTGTTGTGCCTCGGGGCGGCGTGGGCACTGTGGTCGGCGCTGGAAACGGGTCGGACCCGGTCGCTCCTCCTCGCCGGCGCCTTGTTGGGCCTGGCATTCGACACCAAGATGCTGCAGGCATTCCTCGTCCTGCCCGCCATGGCGCTGGTGTACCTGGTCGCGGGACCGCCGAAGTTGGGCAAGCGCCTGATCCAGCTGGCCGGCGCGGGCGTGGCCATGATCGTCGGCGGCGGCTGGTGGGTGCTCGCGGTGGTGCTGTGGCCGACGGCGTCTCGCCCCTACATCGGCAGCACGTCGAACAACTCGATCCTCTCGCTGATCTTCGGCTACAACGGCCTCTCCCGCATCTTCGGCACCTCCGGACCCGGACCGGGGGGCGGCGGCGGTGGTGCTGGCGGGGCGGGCTTCGGCGGTACCGCGGGCCTGTGGCGGCTGTTCAACGCTGAGAACGGCGCCGAGGTGGCCTGGCTGCTCCCCCTCGCGGCGGCGGGACTGCTGGCGGGGCTCTGGCTCACCCGCCGGGGCCGGCGAAGCGACCGGGGTCGCGCCGGCTGGATCCTGTGGGGCGGGTGGGCGTTGGTATGTGCCGCCGTGTTCAGCCTGTCCAAGGGCATCTTTCACCCCTACTACGCCGTCCAGCTGGCACCCGCCGTGGCTGCCCTGGCGGGTGCCGGAAGCGTGGCACTGTGGCACCTCGGGCGGCGCAACCGGGCGGTCGGCTGGGTGCTCCCGGCGACCGTCATCGCCACGGCCGCGGTGGCCGTGGAGATCCTGGCTCGCACGCCCAGCTATGACCCGTGGCTGCGCTCCGCCATCGCCGCCGGCGCGGCCCTGGCTGCCGCCGGTCTGCTGGCGGCCACCTACCTGCGCCAGTGGCGGATCATGACCTTCGCCGCCGCCCTGGCCGCCACTTCCCTCCTGGCGGCTCCCGCCGCCTACGCCCTCACGACCGCCACCAGTGCGGCCAGCGGGCCGACGCCAGCCGCCGGGCCGGCGAGCCGCAGCGGCGGCCCGCCCGGCGGCGGTCGGCGGCTTCGGTGGCTCGGCCAAGGCGAGTGCGGGCCTGATCAGCTACCTGGAAGCCCATCGCGGCAACGCCGAATACCTGGTAGCCGCCTTCGGCTCACAGGCGTCGGCCCCCATCATCATCGCCAGTGGCCAGCCGGTCATCACCATCGGCGGGTTCAACGGAGGTGATCCCGCCCCTACCCTCGCCCAGTTCGAGCAACTGGTCGCACCAGGGCAAGGTCCATTTCATTCTGATCTCGGGAGGCGGCGGCGGCCCCGGTCGCGGCGGCGCCAGCTCCGCCATCACGCAATGGGCAACCACCCACGCAACGCCAGTCCCGGCGACCAGCTACGGCAACGACGCCAGCGCCGGAACCCTCTACCAACTGTCCTAGATCACAAGGAGCAGGTCGACATGGAAAACGAGTCACCCGTCGCGGTCTACCCCCTCGACGGGGAAGCCGAGGCCAACCAGGCGTTCGGCACCGAGGCCACAACCGGGTCCTACCTCCCGCCCACCACGGCGCCGGCGCAGGCCGCGCCGCGCCAGCCACTCAAGACCTGGCTGGCCGGCGGCCTCGCCGCCGCCGTGTTCGGGATCGGTGGCTTCTTCGGGATCCAGGCCCTTACCAACCACTCGCACAGCACCACCACGGCCAACGGGGTGGCCGGGTTTCCCGGCGGCGGCGGACGCGGCGCCTTCCCCGATGGCAGAGGCGGCACCCAGGGAACGATCAAGGACATCAGCGGATCGACCCTCACGTTGACGACTCGTGACGGATCCACATTGACGGTGACCACCTCGGCGTCCACCACGGTCACCAAGGCCGCTACCGCCTCGGCATCGGCCATCAAGGCCGGCGACCATGTCGTCGTCCAGACGGCCCAGGCAGCCCAGACTCCGTCCTCGGGGAGTGTCACCGCCGACCGAATCATCGACTCCGGTGCCACCGCGGCCGACGCCCCGGGCGGGCCCCCCGGCGGTGGCGCCCCCATCACAGGCACCGTCGCGTCGGTCGGCAACGGCACGTTCACGGTCACCGAAACCGGCGGCACGACCGTCACCGTCAAGACCACTGCAACCACGATCGTCACCGTCGTCCAGCCCAGCTCCTTCGCCGCCCTCGAGGTCGGCGACTCCGTCGGGGTCAGTGGCACCACGACCAACGGCACCGTCGCCGCCACCTCGATCCAGTCGGGCAGCGCCGACTTCGGCCCCGGCGGACCCCGCGGCGGCTTTCCTCCGGGCGGCGGCTTCGGCAGCGCTCCGCCCACCGCATGACAAGCACCGCTCGGAGCGAACTCCCAGCAATGGCGGAGGTGGCGCTGAGCCCGCCGCCGGACCATGGGACCATGACCAGCGCCCCCGCCCTCTTGAGCATGGAAGGCAGCACCGGCGGGCGGATCGCCGATGTGGAGATCGTCATCCCGGTCTACAACGAGGAGGCGGCCCTCGAAGCGTCGATCCACCGCTTGCACGGGTACTTGAGCGAGCACTTCCCGCTCACGTGGGTCGTCACGATCGCTGACAACGCCAGCCACGACCGCACCTGGGGCGTCGCCTGCCGTCTGGCCGGCGAGTTGGCCGGCGTGCGGGCCGTGCACCTGCTCGAAAAGGGGCGGGGGCGGGCGCTGCGGGCCACCTGGATGGCGAGCGAGGCGCGTGTCGTGGCGTACATGGACGTCGACCTCTCCACCGACCTCGACGCCCTGCTGCCACTCGTCGCCCCCCTCCTGTCGGGCCATTCCGACGTGGCGATCGGGACCCGCCTCGCGCCAGGCTCGCGCGTGGTACGCGGCGCCCAGCGGGAGATCATCTCGCGCAGCTACAACCTGATCCTGCGGACCCTGCTGGGCAACGGATTCTCCGACGCCCAGTGTGGATTCAAGGCCCTGCGAGCCGACGTCGCCCGAGCCTTGGTCCCCCTCGTCGACGACGAAAGCTGGTTCTTCGACACCGAGCTGCTCGTGCTGGCCGAGCACAACGGGCTGCGCATCCACGAGGTCCCGGTCGACTGGGAGGACGATCCCGACTCCCGCGTCGATATCGCCAGCACGGCGATGGAGGACCTGCGGGGCATCGGCCGCATGCTGCGACGCTTCGCGGCCGGCGACGGCAACCTCCCCGCCGGCGCCCTCCCCGCCGGCCACCCGGTCGAGCCGGCGCTGGCGGGCCAAGTGCTGCGCTTCGCCGGCGTGGGGCTGGCCAGCACCGCCCTCTTCGCCCTCCTCTTCGGGGTCCTCGCCGGCCCCTTCGGGCTCGACCCGGTGGCCGCCGACGTGGTCGCGCTTGCGGCCTCGGCCGTCGCCAACACGGCGGCCAACCGGCGCCTCACCTTCGCCCAGCGAGGCCGGTCGGGCCGGCGCCGCCACTACAGCGCCGCCCTCGTCGTGGCCCTGCTCCCCCTCGTCCTCACCGTGGGCGCCCTCGTCGTCGGCGGCTGGGCCGGCATCGACTCCCTCGGCGGCGACCTGGCCGTCCTGACGGCCGTGAACGCGGTGGCGGCCGGTGCCCGTTTCCTCCTCCTGCGGCGCTGGGTCTTCCGTTGAACCTGATAGGCCGGTTGCTGCGCTACGCCGCCGTGTCGGCGATCGCCACCTCGCTCAGCTTGACCATCCTCGGTGTGCTGGTTGCCAGCGGCACCACGACCGCCGGCTGGGCCAACATGATCGCCACCGCGGTAGGCACCATTCCTTCCTTCGAGTTGAACCGCCGTTGGGTCTGGGGAAAATCGGGGCGTCGCTCGGTCAGGGCCGAGATCGGGCCGTTTTGCGTCCTGTCCTTCTCGGGCCTGGCGCTGTCGACTCTCGCGGTCAGCGCCGCGTCACGCTGGGCCTCGGCGAGCGGCTTGACGGTCGGGGGCCGGACGTTGGTCGCCGAGGCGGCCAACGTGGCGACATTCGGGACCCTGTGGCTGGCGCAGTACGCGCTCTTGGACCGGGTCTTGTTCCGGCCCCATGACGCCGCACCCGTCGAGCCCGAAGTCGAGGAACTGACCATGCGGGCGGCATGAACGACACGACCGTCTCCGATTGCGTCAGGATCTGCGGACAATGACGCTGCGACTCCGGCTGGTCCTCGCGCTCGTGTCGCTGGTCGCGGCCGGGCTGGTGGTCTTCGGTGTCGCGACGTACTCGTTGTACTCCCGATCCCAACACCAACGCCTCGACGACCAAGTCCGCTCGTCCCAACAGCTGGTAGAGCGTCGCCTCGAGGGCAGCGGCGGACCAGGCGGCCCGGGCGGACCCGACGATGGAGTTGGTGGACCACCGGTCGACATTCCCGGGGGGATCGTCGCCGAGCTGCTGAGCAGCTCGGGCACCCTCATCAACCAGTTCAATCTCTCCAACGGCTCGGCCCGGCCCAAGTTGCCCTCCCCCCTGGTGGCCAGCATGGCCGCCAAACCGAAGCTGTTCACCGTGGGCGCCACCACCGGTTCGGGCCATTTCCGGGTGCTGGTCTCCGCCGCGGCGACGTCGGGCCACGATCCGGGCGCCGGTCCCCACGGACCCTTTACGACCGTGGCGGGCGCTGGCGTCTCGGGGAATGTTCTCGTCATCGCGGCGCCGCTGACCGAGGTGACGAGCTCGCTGCAGCGGTTGGTCCTGTACGAGGCAAGCGGGGCAATCATCCTGCTGCTGCTGCTGTCGTCGGGTTCGTGGTTGATCCTGCGGCGGGGGCTGCACCCGCTGGAGCGGATGGCCGGCACCGCTCGTTCGATTACCGCGGGCGACCTGTCGCAGCGGGTGAGCCCGTCGGGGGGTGCGAGCGAGGTGGGCCAGCTCGGGCTGGCCCTCAACACCATGCTCGATGACATCGAGGGGGCGTTCCAGGAGCGGGAAGCGACCGAGCTTCGGCTGCGTCAGTTCCTGGCCGACGCTTCCCATGAGCTGCGCACACCGCTGACGTCGATCCAGGGCTTCGCCGAGTTGTTCCGGTTGAGCGGCGACAAGGCCCGCGTCGACCTGCCGACCATCCTGCGACGCATCGAGCAGGAATCGGCCCGGATGAAGGTGCTGGTCGAGGATCTGCTCCTGCTGGCCCAGCTGGACCAGACCCGCGTCGCCGAGCGCTCGCCGGTCGACCTGGCGGTCCTGGCCGCGGACGCGTGCAGCGACGCAGTGGCCACGGCGCCTGACCGCCCCGTCACGCTCGACGCCCCCGAGCCGGTCGTGATCGCCGGTGACCAGGCGCACCTGCGCCAAGCCATCGCAAACCTGGTGACCAACGCGGTGCACCACACGCCCGAGGGCACGCCAATCGACGTGCGCGCCGCCCTGGTCGACGGCCACGCCGAGGTGGCGGTGCGCGACCACGGACCGGGCCTCGACCCCGAGGGGCAGGCCCACGTCTTCGACCGCTTCTGGCAGGCCGACCGGGCTCGGGTGGGCACCGGCGTCGGGCTGGGCCTGGCCATCGTGGCGAGCATCGCCAGCGAGCACGGCGGGACGGCGACGGCAGCCAACGTCGCCGACGGGGGTGCGGTGTTCACACTCCAGCTTCCCCTCGATGGACGCAACGGGCTCTCAACGACCTCAGAGCGGGCTCCAAGGTCCGTCTGAGGTCGCGGCTCCAAGCTTGGCGTATGCAACCGACACCCGTTCCTTCCAGTCGCCGCCGGAAGCGGCGCCACCCCGCGAAGGGTGCCCGCGTCGTCACAAGCGTCGTGAGCGTGGTCGGAGTGGCGGGGCTGGCCGCCGGTATGGCGGCCAGCCGCTCCACGGCCGGCACCGCAGCCGCCACCGTTGCCGCGTCATCGTCGGGTACCGCCAGCGCCAGCAGCCCCGATACCACCAGTACCACGGTCTCGGGCGCCTCGTCCTCGTCCGCGTCCACGTCCTCGGCGGCGGCCGCCGTCCCGGCGGCTTCGGCGCACACCTCCAGCCATGGCAGCTGAGCGCCGCTTCCATGCCATGGGCAGCGACGCCCACCTGATTGTGGTGGGCGGTTCGGCTCGCCTGCTCGACCATGCCATCGGTCGGGTCTGGGAGCTGGAACAGCGGTGGAGCCGGTTCCTGCCCGACAGCGAGGTCAGCCAGCTCAACCGCTGGGCCGGCCTTCCAGTCGCGGTGTCGGCCGACACCGTCACGCTGGTCGAGCATGCCATCGTGGCCTGGCGGCTCTCGGGAGGCGCCTTCGACCCGACCGTCCTGGGCGCCGTGATCCGAGCGGGTTACGACCGCTCGTACGAACAGTTCGGCAACCGCAGCCAAGGCGGGCACAGCGTGCTGGGTTTGGGTGCCGACGCCATCGCCGTTCGGGGCGAGACGGTGACGCTGCCCGACGGCACCGGTTTCGACCCTGGTGGGATCGGCAAGGGGCTGGCGGCCGACCTGGTCTGCGCCGAGGTTATGGCCGCGGGAGCCGACGGGATATGCGTCAACCTCGGAGGTGACGTGCGGCTGGCCGGCGCCGGACCCGACGGCGGCACCTGGACCGTCGCCGTGGAGCACGTCGGCGTGGATCACCCGATCGTGCGTTTGGGACTGGCCGGTGGCGCAGTTGCCACGTCGACCACACTGCGGCGCCGGTGGCAGGTGGACGGCGAGACCCGCCACCACCTGATCGATCCCCAGACCGGGCTACCGTCCGACACCGACTTGACATCGGCGACCGTCGTGGCCGGACAAGCGTGGATGGCTGAGGTGCTGGCCAAGGCGGTCCTCCTCGCGGGCTCGACCCATCCCTTCGACATCGTGGGCGCGACGGGCGCCGAGGCCCTGGCGATCGGTCAGGACGGCCGGGTGCAGGCCACGGCCGGATTGGCGGCATTCCTCGGGCGCCAATCCGTACCCGTTTCGGTGTAATCAGCGTTTCATCCATCGGGCCAGACCCGCCGCCACGTCGTCGACGTAGGCCGCGAGGTAGCCCGGGCGGGTGTTGAGGGCGAGGTTGAGCATGTGGAGCCGCCGGGCCGCGACCAGCGCGTCGACGGTCTCGGCGTCGTGTTCCGGCCACGGCCGGACCGCCTCGTATCCGGCCCGGAACCTGGCGGCCAGCACCTCGCTCCCCTGGTGGCGCTGGTAGGGAAGCAGGCTGATGACGACGTCTTGGATGTCGAATCCCCAGACGAGGTCCTGGAAATCGATGGGTACCAGTCCTCGACGAGACTTGACGATGTTGTCCGGCGTGAGGTCGCCGTGGAGCAGGTGGGGCGGATGCGGTGGCGCGGCCCACAGCGAATCGATCGCCTCCTGGGCACGATTGGCGGCCTCGACGAACAACGACCCATGCCGAGAGGCTGAGCCCAGTCGCGACGGCGCCTTCCAGTACAGGACCCGGTCGGCGACCAGGACGGCCTTGGCGGGTTCGGGTGACCAGGCGCAGGCGTGGCAGTGGAGCTGCGCCAGCAGGCGCCCTGACTGCTCGGCGGTGCGCGGGTCGAGCTGGCTGCGAAGCACGTGGCCCGGCACCCAGGTGAGGACCAGGCACGTCCTCGGCTCGGGAACCCCCGGTGCGGAAGCTTCGGTGACCGCATGCCCGTCGGTGGTGCGGATGACCTCGGCGACGATCAGGTCGGTGTCGTGGTGCAGGGCATCGAGCCACGCCACCTCCACGTCCTCGGTGCCGGGTGGATGGATCCGCAAGGCCGCCCCGACCCGCAGGACATAGTCACCCCCACCGGCGGGTCGGACCCGGAACAGCGCGTTGAACGACTGCCCGAACGAACGACATGGGGGCGGTTTCCAGCCCGTAACGCCGGGCCGCGGCACGAGCCACGGTTCGCAGCCGCGACACCTGCCCGCGCGCCGTGAGGGTGTCGAACGGGCGACCGGTCACGCCGGTCGCACCGATGCATGGGCCTCTCCGAGCACGACCTCGCCTTCCTCCACGAACATCATTCGACAACCTTGGTCGCGATCGTCGAAGCCGAAGGAGGCCCGGAACTGCTGCGCCCCGCCCTCGGCTGACCGTCGGCGGCGTTGTTGCCACAAACCGATGAAATATATACATCCAGTGACCAAAATGACTTTGCCCGGGTCGCGAGCTGGACGAGGTGGCCTGACCCCGTTAGGAGATGACGATCGTCACCTCGAAGAGCCGGGCGTACATCGGGCAGGCCACGTTGGCGGCGCAGACGGGGAAGCCCGTCGACTTCACGGTGACCTGCCGGGATGCAGTGCCGTCCAGATCACCAGCTGACCGTTGCGTTGGCGGCGTCGGGGCCGGAGCTGGGGCCAACAAGCCCGACGGTGACTCGCTCACCGGTTCCCAATGGTGTGGCTTGGTCATCTAAGAGGAGGAGGATGGTGTCGCCGCACCCGCACGGGCACCGTGCGGCCGTAGTCAGCCGAGGTCAGCTGCACCTGGACAGGCGGGGAGTTCGTGGGGCGCAGCGTCGTGGGTGTGGTGACCGTCGTGCCCTTGGTCGTCGGGGGGGCGGTGACGGTCACGCCGGGGGAACCGGAGATGGCTCCCGACGAAGTGGTCGACGTCGTATCCGTCGTCGGGGGGAGGGACACCGTCGCCGGTTCGGTGGTCGAGACTGGCCCTGTGCTCACGGTGTTCTTGCTTCCGGAGCATCCGGTCAGCGCCGCCGAGGCGGCGACCATCAACGCCATCGTTGTTGCCAGGAGAACCCGTCGCGCCGTCACGCTCCTTCGACGTTGCCCAAGGTCCCCCGGGTTCCCGGCCGGGCCCGCTGGCCAGCGACGTCCCACTTCCGCCCACGGTACCTCCTCCGCACCGAAGCGACGTCTTTTCCCCACTCATTGATTTTGCGGGCGCCGATCCTGCCGGGACTGGAGCCGGAGGGCCAGCGCCGGGCAATTGTCTGCGGCCCACCGGGCCTCCGCCAGGCGATCGGATGGGATCGGGTCGGGGCGGATCATCGGGTAACCCCAGTCGTCGAGGCGGATCCAGTCGCCGAAGAGGTCGGCGCAGACCCCGTGGCCGGCGCACGCGATGGGGTCGACATGGAGGAAGTGGATGGTCACGGTCACCTCCAGGTGGTGTGGACGGCGGGGACGTGGAGGGCCGGCGGGGCCGAGGCGCCGAGGCACGGCCGTCCCTGCTCGTGGCGGGCCAGGTCGGCGGCGAAGACCCACAAGGCGCTGCGCAAGAGGTTCACGGCGCCGTCGGGGTGGTGGCAGGCGCCTCGGCCGTCGATCTGGTCGGCCCAGCGGCGAAGCTGAGCGGCGGGGGCGGCCGGGCTGCCATTTGGCTGGGCCAGGGATGCCGCCCCGCGGGCGAGGTCGGCCAGGCCGTACAGGCACGGGCCGCACTGGCCCGCGCTCTCGGCCGCATACCAGGCGACGATGCGCGCCGTTTCGGCCAGCCCGCAGGCGCCCTGGGGAAGGGCGATCACGACGCCCGAGCCGGGTTGGGCGCCGAGCGGGGCCAGTCCGGCTCGGCTGAAGGGGACGGAGCGGGCTGCGGCGGTCGATACCCACGAGCCGAAGAACCCGCCGACGAGGAGGGCCTGCGGCTCGCCCACGAGGCCGCCCGCACTGGCAAGGATGTGCTCGATGGGCGTGCCGAGGGCAGTCTCGATGACCGCGGGCCTCGCCACAGCCCCGCTCACGGTCAGCAGGGCGGTGCCGGGCTCGGCGGGGGTGCCGGCCTCGCGGAACCACTCGGAGCCGAAGCGGGCGATCTGGGCCAGATGGGCCAGGGTTTCGACGTTCTGGACCAAGGTCGGGCGGCCCGCCACCCCGCGCTCGCGTGGTGCGGGCGGGGCGGCGGTCGGCTTGGCCGGGCCGTCGTTGAGCCACTGGACCAGGGCGGAGGATTCTCCGGCCACGTACCGCGGCGGCGTGGCGGCCACCTCGATCGTGACCGCGCTGCGCTGGGCGGCTCGCTCGGCGACACGCTCGGCCACGGCGCGCTGGACGGACGCGACCGCGGCGGTGCTGGTTCGGTCGACGCAGATCACGACTCGGTCGGCCCCTACCGCGGCGGCCGCGACGAGGGCACCGTCGATGACCAGGTGGGGAAGTCGGCGCAGCAGCAGGCGGTCCTTGCCGCTGGCCGGCTCGCCCTCGGCGCCGTTGACGACCACGACGCCACGCCCGCGGCCACGGGCCACGGCGTCGAGCTTGCGCCCCGTCGGGAACGCCGCGCCGCCGCGGCCCGCGAGGCCGGAGCGCCCGATGAGCTCGACGAGTGAGGGGTCGCCGTGACGACGCGGCTCGGGCGGTGCCGGATAGCGGTGCCGATGCTCGGCGAGCGAGACCGCTTCATGGGGCCTCGGCTGCGAGTCCGGCCGGCGGGCGTGAAGTTGCGCGAGGAGGCGAGCCGGGCCGGCGATGGGCGCCGTCGGGCGCTCCTCTGTTCTCCGGTCCGCGGCCAGGGCTTCTGCCAGTTGCATGGATCGATCTTCGGTGAGTTTCCTCAGAGCGGCCTTGGAGCGACCTTGAGATGCGCCAAGTGCTGGCCTAAGAGCCCGCCTACGTTCGGAGCAGATTTCCTGGACGACACCCAGGCAACTCTGAGGTTGGCGGCCGATCCTCTCGGTATGACTACCCTGCTGCCGCCTGCGACCGACCGTCTGCGGGTGGCGCCCTCGGCGTTGGCTCCGACGGAGGTTGCTCCGATCGACGGCGAGTCCTACGGCGAGTCCGTGGCGTGGGCCGGTCGCAGCCGTCGAGTGCCCTCTGGCCCCGTCTGGCCCTCGCGGCGCTGCTCGTCGGCACTGGCGTGCTGTACCTGTGGGCCCTCGGACGCTCGGGCTGGGCCAACACCTTCTATTCGGCCGCGGTCCAGGCGGGAACGAAGAGTTGGAAGGCCATGTTCTTCGGCTCCTCCGACAGTGCCAACTTCATCACGATCGACAAGCCGCCGGCGTCGCTGTGGGTGATGGACGTCTCGGCCCGACTGTTCGGCGTCAACAGCTGGTCGATTCTCGTTCCCGAGGCGCTGGAGGGGGTGGCTGCGGTCGGGATCGTCTACGCGACGGTGCGGCGGTGGTTCGGCTCGGGTGCCGGGCTGCTCGCGGGCGCGGTGCTGGCGGTCACCCCGGTTGCGGCCCTGATGTTCCGATTCAACAATCCCGACGCCCTCTTGGTGCTGCTACTGACCGGCGCGGCCTATGCCATGGTGCGAGCGCTCGAGGCGGGCCAGACCCGCTGGCTGGTGCTGGCCAGCACGTTGGTCGGATTCGGGTTCCTGACCAAGATGCTCCAGGCATTGCTGGTCGTCCCAGCGTTCGCCCTGGTGTACCTGATTGCAGCGCCCAACCCGATTCGCCGGCGCGTCGGGCAACTGGCGCTGGCCGGTGTCGCCCTGGTGGCCGCCAGCCTGTGGTGGGTCGTGGCGGTGGAACTGATCCCCGCGACGAGCCGGCCGTACATCGGCGGCTCGCAGGACAACAGCATCTGGAATCTCATGTTCGGCTACAACGGGTTCGGTCGGCTGACCGGCAACGAAACGGGCAGTGTGGGCGGCGGCGGGACGACCGGCAGCCGTTGGGGCCTCACGGGCTTGTACCGCATGTTCAACAGCGAGTTCGGGGGCCAGGCATCCTGGCTGCTCCCCGCAGCCTTGATCCTGCTGCTCGTGGGCCTGCTCGTGACCTGGCGGGCTCCTCGAGTCGACCGGACTCGCGCCGCCCTGCTGCTCTGGGGCGGGTGGCTCGTCGTGACCGCCGGCGTGTTCAGCTTCGGCCGGGGCATCATCCACCCGTACTACACCGTGGCGCTGGCGCCGGCCGTCGGCGCGCTGGTCGGAGTCGGCGGTTCCGCGTTGTGGAGCCGGCGTTCTGGGTTGGCGGCCAGAGCGGGGCTGGCGTCGGCCATGGCGGCCACAGCTATCTGGGCGTACGTGTTGTTGCGCCGGACTCCGACCTGGCACCCGTGGCTGGCAACGGTGGTCCTCATGGCCGGGCTGGCGCTGGCCGGGCTGCTCATGGCGTGGGCGCACCTGCCTAGCCCGGCGGGTCTCAGGGTGGCGGTTGCACTCGCACTCGTTTCGGTCGTCATCGGTCTGGCGGGGCCCGCGAGCTACACCTTTGCCACGGTGGCAACGGCTCATGGTGGGGCCATCCCCTCCGCCGGACCAACCGTCGCTGCGGGTCCTCGCGGCGGATTCGGTGGGGGCGCCCTCGGCCGGGGTGCTGGCACTGGTCCAGGCGGCGCCGCTGGCGGTTTACTCAACGGAAGTACCCCGACGGCCGCCTTGACCTCGCTGCTACAGCAGGGAAGCGCTCAGTACACGTGGGTCGCGGCAGCCGTCGGGTCGAACACCGCAGCCGGCTACCAGCTGGCCACCTCGTCGCCGGTCATGGCGATCGGCGGATTCAACGGGACCGACCCGTCACCGACGCTGGCCGAGTTCCAGCACGACGTCGCGGCAGGAAGGATCCACTATTTCATCGGCGGTGGAGGCGGCCCCGGCGGCCCCGGCCTCGGCGGCGCCGGCCTCGGCGGGGCGAACGGGGCGACGGCGGGCACCTCCAGTGAGATCACGACCTGGGTCACCAGCCACTTCGCCGCTCAGAGCGTCGGCGGAGTCACGATCTACGACCTGACCCAAGCGCCAAGCGGCGGCTGACTGGACCTCAGTTCCAGAACTGGACGTCGTGCCAGACCCGCGACAGCAGGCCGGGCTTGGCCTTCTTCGGCGGCGCAGGCTTGGCCGTCCCCGCGGGCGGGACGATCACATACGCCTTCTCCCCCGGCTTGACGAGGCCATATCGCTCCCGGGCCAGGCGCTCGATCTCGGCGTCGGTCTGCAACCGCTCGACGGTCGCGGCCAGCTTGGCGTTCTGGTCGCTGAACACCCTGACCCTGGTTTCCGCGGCCGAGAGGCTGTGCCGTTGGGCCATGTAGGTACGGCTGGGCAGCACGAACAGAAACAGCACCGCCGCCAGGGCGATCGAACCGACCACCAGACCGAGGATCCGTGGCGCCCTCATGTGGTGCTCCCACGGGCGAGAGCCGCCTCGCCCCAAAAGATCGCCGACTCGCCGAGCTCGGCCTCGATCCGGAGCAACTGGTTGTACTTGGCGACTCGATCGGACCTGGCCGGGGCGCCAGTCTTGATCTGGCCGCAGTTCGTCGCCACCGCCAGATCGGCGATGGTCGTGTCCTCGGTCTCGCCCGAGCGGTGGGACATGACCGAGCGGTAGGCGGAGCGCGTCGCCAGACCGACGGTGTCGAGCGTTTCGCTGAGCGTGCCGATCTGGTTCACCTTCACGAGGATCGCGTTGGCCACCCCGCCCGCAATTCCGCGCGTCAGGCGGGTCGTATTGGTGACGAATAGGTCGTCGCCGACCAACTGGATCCGTTGCCCGAGCGCCCCCGTCAACGCCTTCCATCCATCCCAGTCGTCTTCGGCCATGCCGTCTTCGATGGACACGATCGGATACCGGTCGGCCAGATCGACCAGATAGGCCACGAACTCGTCGCCCGACAGGGTGCGACCCTCCCCGGCGAGGCGGTACCCGCCGTCGACGAAGAACTCGCTGGACGCGACATCGAGTGCCAGCGCCATCTCCTCGCCCGGTTTGCGTCCCGCCCGCTCGATCGCCTCCAGCAGTATGGCGAGGGCGCTCTCGTTGGAGGGCAGATTGGGCGCGAACCCACCTTCGTCGCCGATCGCCGTCGACATCCCGCGCTCATGGAGAACGCCCTTCAACGAGTGGTAGGTCTCCACCCCCCAGCGCAACGCCTCGGCGTAGGACGCGGCGCCGACCGGCATCACCATGAACTCCTGAAGGTCGACGTTGTTGTCGGCGTGCGCGCCACCGTTGAGCACGTTCATCATCGGCACGGGAAGCACCCGGGCGCCCGGACCTCCGACATAGCGGTACAGCGGAACACCGAGTTCGTCCGCCGCCGCCCTGGCGACCGCCAGCGATACGCCGAGGATCGCGTTGGCGCCCAACCGGCTCTTGTTTTCGGTGCCGTCGAGGTCGACGAGCGTCTGATCCAGTCCGGTCTGGTCCAAGGCTTCCATGCCGTCGACGACGTCGGCGATTTCGCCGTTGACGTTGGACACCGCGTTGGCGACGCCTTTGCCCAGGTACCGGTCGCCGCCGTCACGCAGCTCGGTGGCTTCGAACGCCCCGGTCGAGGCGCCCGACGGCACCGCGGCCCGGCCGAATGCGCCCGACTCCAGCGTCACGTCCACTTCGACCGTCGGGTTGCCTCGGGAGTCGAGAATCTCGCGTCCCACCACGGTTTCGATCGCACTCACGGTTGCTGTGACTCCTGGGACTGGTGTGACTCCTGTTAAAAGAAGGTACCCCACCGCCGGAGCCGTCGGTGACACCCCCCGTTGTTGGGAGCGGGTACATCGGGCCGCCGCGAGATCAGCTTGACGCTTTGACCTCGTCCCAAAGGGCATCGAGGCCGTCCAGGCCGAGTGATCGCAGTTCGACGCCCCGCGCGGTGGCGAGGCGTTCTACCGCCATGAAGCGGTCGCGGAACTTGGCGGTGGCCGAACGCAGGGCCGCCTCCGGGTCGACGTCGAGATGGCGGGCGACGTTCACCACGGCGAAGAGCAGGTCCCCCAACTCCTCCTCGATCTCGGCGCTGCCCGCAGCCGATACTGCCGCCTCGAGTTCGGCCGTTTCCTCGGCGATCTTGGGCCAGGCGCCGTCGACTCCCGACCAGTCGAAACCAACCGACGCCGCCTTGCGCTGGGTCTTGTGGGCGTAGAGCAACGACGGAAGATGTCCCGGGATGCCGTCCATGACGCTCTCCCGGCCCTTCTCCGCCTGCTTGATCTGCTCCCAGTTGTGCATGACCTGTCCGGCCGTGCGGGCTTCGACATCACCGAACACGTGGGGGTGGCGATGGATCAGTTTGAGGCGGATGCCACGCGCCACGTCCGACAGGTCGAAGAGCCCTTCCTCCGACGCCAAGGTGGCGTGGAAGACCACTTGGAAAAGCAGGTCGCCCAGTTCCTCCTCCAGGTGCTCGGCTCCTTCGAACTCGACGCCCAGACCGTCGATGGCCTCGAGCACCTCGTAGGTCTCCTCCAACAAGTGGCGGGTCAGACTCTGATGGGTCTGCTCCCGGTCCCACGGGCAACGCTCCCGGAGGGTGTGGACCAGCTCGTCGAAGCGCACCAGCTCGGCCGCGACGGGCGATGCCAGCACCGGGATCCACAGCGACGTGAGATGGTCGGGTTGGATCACTCGGTCCAGTTCGTCCCAAGCCACGGTGATGACCGCCTCATCGGGAAGGCCGAGGCGTTGCAGAACCGTGACCGACGGGCCGTTCTCCACGGCCAGCTTGATGTCGGACAACACCGCCTTGCTGTCGCATTGCGCCACCAGCAATGGTCCCCGCTGGCCGGCCGCCTCGGTCGCGAAGCGGTGGCCGTCGATCAGCCGCACGCCAAGCGCCATCGGATCGACTCCGAGGCGGGCCCAGGCCAAGTCGAGAAACGACATGGCGGCCAGGACCTCCACCTCCACCCGCGTGTCGCCTCGCAGGAGCTCCACCGTGTGCTCCCCGACGACCGGTGAGCCGGGCACGGCGTAGAGGACCTCGCCGTACTCCGCCGCCGCCTCGATCAGGGCGGTGGCGATGGACACGTAGACGTCGTCGAGTCGTGTCGCCTGTTCGTAGGCCCAGTCGAACGAGCGTGCCTCGGGCACCGCGGAAGCGCTCGGGTGCCGTGACGTGCGAAGGAAACGCATGGGTATGCGATCGATGGCGGCGGCCGTTTCGGCCGTCAGCATTCCCGGCGGTCCGGGTCCCAGGCCGACGACCACGATCCGGCCGGGCATCAGGAATCAGCCGCCAGCGGTCGAGCCACCGCTCGGTGAGGGCGCAGCCGTGGTCGTGGTGGTCTCGGATGCAAGGTTCGCCACGAGCGGCGGTACCACGCCTGCCACTTCCCCGCTGGCACTGACCTTGCCGTCGTACGAACCGAACTCGGGGTTGACCTTCACCCGGGCACTGGCCACCAACTTGTTCAGCCGCTGGCCCGCCTCCCGGCGGCGAATGTTCGTCGTCACCGTGTCGTCCAACGGCTCGACGATGCGGCTGTTGACCTTGATCAGGTGGTAGCCGAAGTTGGTCTTGACCGGATCACTTACCTGGTTCACCGGGAGCGCGACCACGCTCTGGGCGAAAGGCGCGACCAGCTGTTGCAGGTCCTGGGTGGTCAGGCAGCCGTCGGCCGCGGTTCCGCTCAACACCCCTCCGGCGGCGGCGCTGCCACCAGTCGTCCCCTGGTTGTCTTGGGAGTACTGCTTGGCCAGCGCCGCGAAGTCCCCGCCGGCGTCCAGCAGCGCCTTGACCTTGACGGCGTCGGCCAGGGACGCGGTGTAGTCGATCTGACCCGAGGCATCCTTGTCGGCGAGGAGGATATGACTGACGCAGGCTTCGGTGGCGTAGTCGGCCTGGTGGGATTGGTAGTACTGGTTCAGGGCGTCGCCCACCAAGTCGGCGGTCGCGACACCGACGAACTTGTCGACTTCCGCTTGGCGATAGGCCAGCAGGTCCTGATAGCCGGGCGAGAAGCCCTCGAAGATTCCCGTCGGGAACTGCCCTTGGGCAACTGCGCTTCGGGCCGTCGCCACCTCGGCGGGGGTCGGCAGCGCGTTGCTGGCGACCAGCTTCTGACGGATGACCTCGAACTGGATCTCCTGGTCGAGGACGACGGCGACAAACGACTTGCTGTACGTACCGGCGCTACTCCCCGCGACCGGTCCAGAGTTGCCCGGCTGGTTGATCAGGTCGACGTACTTGGGGTTGGCCGAGATGTACGCCAACTCCTGATTTATCGTCTTTTGGCTGATCACCGAGCCATTGACCCGGGCGGCGTAACCGAGTGTCGAGGTGCATCCCGACACCCCGGTAGCGACGAGGCCCACGAGGGCGGCGACCGCCACGACGGGCCCACCTCGACGGAGGCAGCGGCGGTCTGAACGGCGGTCGGAGCGGCGGTCGAAAAGGTGCGTCAACTTCGCTGTGTTCACGATGACGGCGATGCTACCGAGACGGCCCCGCCCGACACATCTCGCCCTTCGACCGCGGCCTCGACCGGGACGAGTGACGAAAGGATGTCGATGACGAAATCGGCCGGATCGGCGCCCCGGGGCACCGGAACCACGATCTGGCCGATCTCCTCTTTGAACACCGCCCGGGGCCAGCGCCGCTGCAGGCGGATCTTGGCGCTGGTCTTGAGCGACAGGGGCGACAACCGGGCGGTGCCACCCGACCAGGACCCCAACCCGACCCGGACCCCGACCCGGACCCGGACCCCGATCGACTCGGGCCGCCACTGGAGATGCCCGAAACCCCCGACGCCAAGCCCCCCTTGACGACCGTCACCTCTCGCACGCCGGTGCGGGCGCATTCGGCCCGGAGGTGGCCGATCCGGAGCAACGCCGACGCGGGCTCGGGCAAGGGACCGTAACGGTCGACCCATTCCGCCCCGATGTCGTCGACGTCGCTGTGTGCCACCACCATGGCCAAGCGGCGGTAGGCCTCGAGCCGCAGGTCCTCCCGGGTGACGTAGTCGGCCGGCAGATGGGCGTCCATGGGGAGATCGAGCTTGATCTCCGCCGGCTCTCGCAGCGGCTCGCCCTTCATCTCCGCCACCGCTTCGCTCACCATCTGCACGTACAGGTCGTACCCCACCGCCGCGATGTGGCCCGACTGGTCCCCGCCCAGCAGGTTTCCGGCGCCGCGGATCTCCAGGTCGCGCATGGCGATCTTGAACCCCGACCCGAGTTCGGTGTGCTCGCCGATGGTCCGCAACCGCTCGTACGCCTCCTCGGACAGCGAAACATCGGGCGGGTACATCAGATAGGCGTACGCCCGCTGTCCCGCCCGGCCCACCCGACCCCGCAACTGGTGCAGCTGCCCGAGCCCCAAGCGGTCCGCACGGTCCACGATCATGGTGTTCACCGTCGGCATGTCGATGCCCGACTCGATGATCGTCGTGCAGACCAGCACGTCGTAACGGCCCTCCCAGAAGTCGAAGACCACCTTCTCCAGGGTGCCCTCGTCCATCTGGCCATGCGCCACCACCGTGCGCGCCTCGGGTACCAGGCCCCGGATCTCCGCCGCCACCTTTTCGATATCCAGCACCCGGTTGTGGACGAAGAACACCTGGCCCTCACGCAGCAACTCCCGGCGGATGGCCTCAGCCACCGCCCGGTCGTCGTATTCGCCGACGTAGGTCAAGATGGGCTGGCGCTCGGCCGGGGGGGTGTTGAGCAGCGTCAGGTCGCGGATTCCGGTCAGGCTCATCTCGAGCGTGCGGGGTATCGGCGTGGCGGTCAGCGTCAGCACGTCCACGTCGTGGCGCAGCTTCTTGATCTGCTCCTTGTGGCTCACGCCGAAACGCTGCTCCTCGTCGATCACCAACAGGCCCAGGTCCTTGAACCCCACGTCCGCCGACAGCAGCTTGTGGGTCCCGATGACGACGTCGACCGACCCATCGGCCAACCCGGCCACCACCTTCGACGACTGGGCCGGCGTCAGGAAGCGCGACAGCATCTCCACCCGGATCGGGTAGCCCGCGAAGCGGTCCGAGAACGTCTGCAGGTGCTGCGACGCCAGCAGCGTGGTCGGCACCAGCACCGCCACCTGCTTGCTGTCCTGCACCGCCTTGAACGCGGCCCGGATGGCCACCTCGGTCTTGCCAAAGCCCACGTCGCCGCACAGCAGCCGGTCCATGGGAACCGGCGCCTCCATGTCGGCCTTGGTCTCGTCGATCGCCTTGGCTTGGTCGACGGTCTCGGAGTAGGGGAAGGCTGCCTCCATCTCCGCCTGCCACGGGGTGTCGGGGCCGAACGCGTGGCCGGCCGAATGGGCCCGCTTCTGATAGAGCACGACCAGCTCCTGGGCGATCTGGCGGGCCGCGGCCCGCACCCGGGACTTGGCCCGCTGCCAGTCGGCGCCGCCCAGCCGGTTGACGCTCGGGCTGTCGCCGCCGGTGTAGGGCCGCAGCAGGTCGATCTGGTCCGACGGCACGTACAGCTTGTCGCCGCCGCGATACTCCAGCAGCAGGTAGTCGCGCTCCACGCCGCCGATGGACCGGGTAACCATGCCGCTGAAGCGCCCGACCCCATGCTGGTAGTGGACGACATGGGCGCCCGCCTTCATGTCGTCGAAGAACGTCTCCGTCGCCCGTGCCCTCGCCCGGGCGGGCCGGTGGGCCCGGCGCCGGCCGGTCAGATCGGTCTCGGCCAGCACCGCCAGCTTGAGCGCCGGGTAGACGAAGCCCCGCTCCAAGGGCTGGACGATGACCCGCACCCCGGGCTTGGCGAGATCGACGTCGGACCCCGCCGCCAGCAAGGGCACGGTCATCCCGGCCTCCCGCAGCATCGACGCCATCCGCGCCGCGGTCCCCGCCCCCTCGGCGCACACCACGACCGAGTACCCCTCGCCGGCCAGCTTGGCCAGCCGGCGCACCAGGCCCTCGTTGTCGCCCAGGAACGGGTCCCACCCCGTCGCCGCCACCATGGCGGTACCGGGACCCTCGGCCACGGCCGCAACCGTGGTGACGGGAGCGTCGGTATGGGCGAGGAGACGGTCGAAGGGCAGGTGGAGTTGGGGAAAAGCCTCGCCCGCGGCGCCCCACGTGGAGGCGAGGGATGCGGCCAATGCGCCTTCTTCGTCGAGCAACTCTGCGGCTCGATCGCGCATCCGACGTGCCTCTACCAGCACGATCTGGGCATCGCGCCCGACCAGGTCGAACAGCACGTGTTCACCATCGGTGAGCCACGGCAGCCACGATTCCATCCCGTCGAAGATCAGCCCTTCGGCCAGGCGCTCCCAGCGGTCGCGTCCCCAGGGCTGCTCGCCGACCAGGCGAGCGGCTCGGGCCTTCACCTCGGGGGTGGGAAGCAGCTCCCGGCACCCGAAGATCTCGACGCGCGCCATGTCGTTGGTCGAGCGCTGGTCGGCAACGGAAAACTCCGTCAGCCGGTCGACCTCGTCGCCCCACAGGTCGATGCGAACGGGGACGTCGCCGGTCGACGGGTAGACATCGACGATCGATCCCCGCACCGCGAACTCGCCCCGGTGTTCGACCTGGTACTCCCGGCGGTAACCGGCGGCCGCCAGGCGGGCGATGAGCTGGCCCTGGTCGACCACGTCGCCCCGGGCGACGACGATCGGTTCGAGGTCTTCGACCCCGGGACCGAGGCGTTGCAGGAGAGCCCGGACCGGGGCGACGAGCACCTTCGGCATTCGGGACGGGTCCTGCAGGTGCCACATGGTGCGAAGCCGCCGCCCCATGGTCTCCACGCTCGGGCTGACGCGCTCGAACGGCAACGTCTCCCAGGCGGGGAACACGTCCACCTGGTCAGCGCCGAGAAACGCCCGCAAGTCGTGCGCCAGTCGCTCCGCCTCCGAGGCGGTCGGAACGGCAACCACCGTGGGGTGGCGGTCCGACTGCCGGGCCAAGCCCGCGATGGTGAACGCCCGGGCCGCCTCGGGGATGCCGACGACCGTCGCCCGGGCCCATCCGAGGTCGGCCAGGCTGTCGTCGCGCCGAAGCAGGCTGAGCAGGGAGGAAAGCGCCACGTTCACATCAGACACCTGAGCCATTGAACCGGTTTTGGGCGGGAACGACACCCTCGGCCAGGACCATCTCGACCGCGTCGGCCGCCAGTTCGACGGCCACGTCGAGCTCCGCCTTTTCCGACCTGGCGGGCGGCCCCAAGACATGGTCGATTCCCTGCTGGCGCCCGGCCGGCTTACCGATACCCACCCGGATTCGGGTGAAGGCGTCGCTGTGGAGGTGGGCCTTGATGGACTTCAGCCCGTTGTGGCCCGCCAGCCCCCCGCCCGCCTTCACCTGGATCCGCCCGACCGGGAGGTCGAGTTCGTCGTGAACCACGACCAAGTCCTCGAGGTCGTCGATACCGAAGCGGCGCACGAGCGGCGCCACCGCCAGCCCCGAGTCGTTCATGTAGGTCTGCGGGAAGGCCAGGGCCAGGCGCCGTCCGGCAACGGTCACCTCGGTGGCCATCGACCGCAGCATCCGCTCAGATCGCAGCTTGCTGCCGTGCCGGCTCGCGAGCCGGGCAATGACATCGGCGCCGATGTTGTGCCGGGTGCCGGCGTAGGACGCGCCGGGGTTGCCCAGACCCACCGCCAGCAGGTCGGCCGGCGTCCCCGTTCGGGGTCGCAGCAGGCTCAGCCGCCGGTGGAACCAGCCGCCTCGGCGCCCTCGGGCCCGACGACGGCAGCCTCTTCGCCCTCGACCGGCTCCGGGACCTCTTCGGCTTCGGCGCGGGCGGCGATCACGACCGGCTCCTCGGGATCCAGTTCGGTGGTGACGCCGGCGGGCAGGGCAATGTCACCAACCCGAATGGTGTCGCCGATCTCCATCTCGCTGATGTCCACTTCCACATGGGAGGGGATGTTGGCCGGGGTGGCGTGCACCGTCAGGCTGGTCAACTGCTGCTCGATGAAGCCGTCGGCCTGGGCCACCTTGCGAGCCTCTCCGACAAAGTTGATCGGAACTTCGGCCGATACCACCTCGTCGCGGCTGACGATCAGGAAGTCGACGTGGATCACGGTGCTGCGCACGGGGTGGCGCTGGATCTCGCGGGCCAGGGTCAGGTGGGTCTCGTCGCCGACCTGCAACGCCAACAGGGCATTCAGTCCGGCAGTCGTCGTGAGCGCGGTGCGCAGCGCTCGTCCCTCGACCGAGATCGGGATCGGGTCGCGCCCGTGGCCATAGATGACGCCGGGAATGCGTCCCGCTGCCCGCATACGGCCCGCGGCCCGAGACCCGATCGGTCGGGGTGATTCGGCGACGATGGTGAACTCGGCCATTTGAGCGCGCTCCTACGACAACGGGCATTGCGGGACGGCTATGAATCCTACCGCACACTCCACTGGCGGCCGGTCCCGTGCTTAGGTCTGGTTCTCGCCCCCGAAGATCTGCGAGACGGATCCGTCCTCGAACACGGCGTTGATGGCGTCGGCGAACATCGGCGCCACCGAACACACCTCGATCTTGTCGATCTGCTTCTCCGACGGCAACGGCAAGGTGTCGGTGACGACGACCCGGGTGATCTGGGAGTTCTTGAGGCGGTCCACCGCCGGGTCCGACAGCACGGCGTGGGTGGCCATGGCCCACACCTCGGTGGCCCCCTTGTCGATCAGGATGTCGGCGGCGGCGCAGATCGTGCCTGCGGTGTCGATCATGTCGTCGATGAGCACGCACATCTTGCCGTTGACGTGGCCCATCACGTCGAGCGCCTGGACCTGGTTGACACCGTCCTTGGGACGGCGCTTGTAGACGCTCGCCACGTCGACGCCCCCGAAGAGATGGCGGGCCGCCTGCTCGGCCACCTTGGTGCGCCCGGTGTCGGGTGCGACCATCACGAAGTCGCCCGAGGCGTGCTCGCGGAGGTAGGACGTCAGCACCGGCACCGCCGTCAGATGATCCACCGGTCCGTCGAAGAACCCCTGGATCTGGCCCGAATGCAGGTCGACCGACATGATCCGGTCGGCACCGGCGGTGAGGAAGAAGTCCGACACCATCCGGGCACTGATCGGCTCGCGGCCCTTGGACTTACGATCCTGGCGGGAGTAGCCGTAGTACGGACACACGGCGGTGATGCGCTTGGCCGACGCCCGCTTGGCGGCGTCGATCATCAGCCAGTGTTCCATCAGCGAATCGTTGACCGATCGCCCGGGGGTGCGGCAGTGGGACTGGAAGATGAAAACGTCGGCGCCGCGCACCGACTCCTGGAACCGGGGCCGGATCTCACCGTTGGCGAAGTCCACCAGGTTGGGCAGCGACAGCTCCACCTTGAGGCGTGAGGCGATGTCCTCCGACAGCTGCAGGTGCGACCGGCCCGACAGCAGGTACAGCTTCCTCTTCGGTACGACCTCGATCACGGCGCCCCTACTTCCTCGTCGTCGCTGCGACCTATGAAATATGGCCCGGTGACCGCTCCAGGCGCCACCCGACCTCCGGGGAGGATGGTGGCGTAGGGTCCGACGACGGCTTCGGCCCCGATTTCGGCCGATTGGGCGACCGAGTTGGCGACCGTGGCCCGCTCGCCCACGATGCAGTCGACCAGGTGGCTGTTTGGTCCGATCTCGCAGCCCATGGCGATCACCGTGCTGCCCTGCAGCAAGGTCCCGGGGAACAACGTGACATCGGCAGCCAGGCTGACCGACGTGTCGACGTAGGTGCGTTCGGGGTCGAGCATCGTCACCCCGCGCCGCATCCACCGTTCGTTGATGCGGTCCCGCAGCTCGGCTTCGGCGACCGCCAGCTGCGATCGGTCGTTGACCCCCGCCACCTCCATCGAGTCGCCGACCAGCAGGCTGGTGACGGGGTAGCCGGCGGTGTGGAGCACGCCGATGATGTCGGTCAGGTAGTACTCGCCTTGAACATTGTCGGGGCTGAGGCGGCGCAGCGCCGGCGCCAGCACGCTGCGCCGGAAGGCATAGATCCCGGTGTTGACCTCCCGGATCTGGCGTTCCTCGGCGGTGGCGTCGGCCTGCTCGACGATTCGAGCCACCCGGTTGTCCTTCCCCCGGACGATGCGTCCATACCCGGTGGGGTCGGCCAACTCGGCGGTCAGGACCGTGGCCGCGGCGTTGGCCTGGCGATGGGCCCGCACCAGCGCCGCCAGGGTGGGCGGGCGCAGCAACGGGGTGTCCCCGGGCAGCACCACGATGTCGCCGCCGTCGTCCTCGTCGTCGTCGGGGAACGCCGTGAGCGCCACCGCCACCGCGTCGCCGGTCCCCCGCTGGACCGCCTGCTCCACGAAGTCGACCAGCAGGTGGGCAACCGTGTGCTCGAGGAGCGTCTTGGTTACCCGCTCGGCGCCGTGTCCGACCACGACCACGGCGCGCTGCAGATCGAGCTCCGCCAAGGCATCCAACACGTGCAGCACCATGGGCCGGCCGCACAAGCGATGGAGTGGCTTCGGTCGCGACGACCGCATCCTCGTGCCCTCGCCCGCCGCCAGTACGACCGCCGATAGGGGGCGTTCCGTCACGGCCCCGTCTCCGCCCTGTCGTGGTCGATCACCGAACCCCTTTCTAGCCGACCCCGTCGAGCAAGCCGGTCCTTGGCAAACCTCTGTCTACCAAGCAGAGCGACAGGTCCGTTGACGCAACGGTCGCTCGATGATCTAGCGTAAGGCAACGAAGGTTGAGCCAGGGGGACGTGGGCAGACGTCACCAGGGCCTGGGGCGAAGGGGTTTTTGTGGCTCAGGCTGAGCAGGTCCTTCTCGCGGGTGATTCCGACGGGTTGCGGGTCTATCGCAGCGTGCCGAAGGAGTGGTCGCAACGCGACCTGAGTGTGCTTCGCCTCCTTGCCGATGGCCGCAGCACGGCGGGCATTGCCGAGGACCTGGCCTACTCGGAGAGCACGATCAAGAACGTCATTCACGACTTGGTGCGCCAGTTGGGCGCCCGCAACCGGGCCCACGCGGTCGCCAAGGCCATCCGGTCCGGACTCATCTAAGCGCCCTGAATCAGAGGTTGACGGCGAGGTATTTGACCTCGAGGTACTCGTTGATGCCCTCGTGGCCCCCTTCACGTCCGTAGCCGGAGTGCTTCACCCCCCCGAAGGGTGCGGCGGGGTTCGAAACCAGACCCTGGTTGAGGCCCACCATCCCCGTCTCCAGCGCTTCGGAGACCCGCAGCGCCCGGTCGAGGCTGCTGGTGAAGAGGTAGGACACGAGCCCGAACTCGGTGTCGTTGGCTTGGGCCACGGCGTCGGCGTCATCATCGAAGGTGACGATGGGCGCCACCGGGCCGAAGATCTCCTCCCGCAGGAGGCGGGCATCGGGCGGCGTGTCGACCAAAACGGTCGGCGGGTAGAAATAGCCGGGACCACCGAGGGGCCGGCCGCCGATCAGGCATCGGGCCCCCTTCTCGACGGCGTCGTCGACCAGCTCCGACACTTTCTGCAGTTGGCGGCGGTCGATGAGTGGCCCGACCTTGGTCGCCGCGTCGGTGCCGGGACCGACGGGCATGTCGGCGAAGCGGGCCACCAGCTGATCGGTGAACTCTTGCGCCACCGAGGAGTGCACGTAGAACCGGTTGGCCGCGGTGCAGGCTTCACCGCCGTTGCGCAGCTTGGCGATCACCGCGCCCGAAACGGCCGCCTCGACATCGGCGTCACCGAAGACCAAGAACGGGGCATTGCCCCCAAGCTCCATGGAGATACGCAGCAACTGGTCGGCCGCCATGGCGGCCAGGCGCTGGCCCACCGCGGTGGAGCCGGTGAACGAAAGCTTGCGCAGTCGGGAGTCGGCCATCAATGGGGCCGTCGTCTCGCCGGCGTCGGAGGTGGTCACGACGTTGAGCACCCCGGGCGGCAAGCCCGCTTCGGTGAGCAGTTCGGCCAGCGCCAGCGACGACAGGGGCGTCTGATGCGCGGGCTTGAGGACCATGGTGCAACCCGCGGCGACCGCCGGACCTATTTTCCGGGTCCCCATGGCCATCGGGAAATTCCACGGCGTGATGAGCAGGCACGGCCCAACCGGCTGGCGCAGCTCCAACAGCCGCCCTTTTCCCGCCGGATTCACCGAGAACCGGCCTTCGATCCGCACCGCCTCTTCCGAGAACCAACGGAAGAACTCGGCGGCATAGGTGATCTCGGCCGCCGACTCGGCGACCGGCTTGCCCATTTCGAGGGTCATGAGCCAGGCGAGATCCGCGGTGCGCTCGGTCAGCAGTTGGTAGGCCCGGCGCAGGATCTCGCCTCGATCCCTCGGGGGTGTGGCGGCCCACGCCGGCTGGGCGGCAGCCGCGGCGTCGAGTGCCGTCCCGGGCGTCATCGGCGTTGCCGTCGGCCACCTCGGCGATGACCGCGCCGGTCGCCGGGTCCTCGACCGCTAGGGTGCGGCCGTCGGAAGCCGGACGCCACACGCCCCCGATGAACAGTTGCCGGGGGACGGAAGTGAGCACCTTCTCAGTCGTCGCATCGGGCATGGAAACAGCATTCCATTACCCGCCGGTATTCGCATCGCTGCAATGGGTAGGTGGGAACTAATCTGAGGAACGTCACGATGAGCGACAACTCGAGCCAGGCTCTGCTGCGCTGGGTCCGGGGTGCCGACCAGGTTCCGCTCGCCGCCGCCGCCGTTGGCGGGATCCTGGCCGTGGTCACCTGGGCCAGCGGCTGGCACGGGGCCGACTTTCCGGCCGCCCTCCACCGGATCGGCCTGTTCCGCGCCGCCGGCTTCACGCCGTGGGACAGCCAGTGGTTCGGCGGCCACTACACCTTGAGCTACAGCGTCCTCCTGGCACCCCTCGCCGTCGTCCTCGGCATTGGCGGTCTGGTGGCGGTGTGCACGTCGGTCTCCGCGTGGGCATTCGCCCGCCTGCTGGGCGCCCATTTCGGGCGCCAGAGCTGGGTGGGGGCGGTGTGGTTCGCCATCGGCCTGGCGGCGCCGGTCGCCATCGGCCAGCTGGCGTTCGTCCTCGGCGCCACCCTTGCGCTGCTGGCCGTGCTGGCCTTCGCCGCCCGGCGACGGTTCTGGGCCGGGGTGCTCGGTGCGCTGTGCCCCCTGGCCAGCCCCGTTGCCGCCGCCTTGCTCCTCCTGGCGCTGGCCGCGTGGGCGTTGACGACCGTCGGCCCGAGCCGCCGAGCCGTCATCGGCCTGGCCGTGCTGACCGCCACGCCGGTTGCGGCCCTCGGATTGCTGTTCCCCCAGAGCGGGCGGATGCCCTTCGCCGCCACGACGCTTTTCGGGGTGCTGGTCGTGAGCGCGCTCGGCCTGTGGTTGCTGCCGGCCAGCGAGCGGACGCTGCGCCTCGGCGCGGCGCTGTATGGGCTGGCCGGCCTGACGTTGTTCGTCGTGCCCCAACCCATGGGGGCCAACCTGGGCCGGCTGGGCACTGCCATCGGTGGCCCCATCGCGGCAACGGTCCTCTGGCCCCGCCGCCGGTTGCTGCTGGCCGCGGTCGCGGTCCCGCTGCTGCTGTGGCAATGGATCCCCGCTGTTGGCAGCGTGGTGAAGGACGGGCCCGATCCGTCCAAGGACCAGGTGTTCTTCGCGCCGCTGCTGAGCTACCTGCAAAGCCAAGGCGCACAACTGGCGCGAGTCGAGATTCCGCCCACCCAAGACCACTGGGAGTCCCTCTGGGCGGCGGCCGAACTCCAGCTGGCCCGGGGCTGGGAGCGCCAGTCCGACATCGCCCAAAACAAGATCTTCTACGTCCCCACCCAGCTGACGAGCGACAGCTACCAGTCGTGGCTCGTCGGCAACGGCGTCAGCTGGGTGGCGCTGCCCAACTTGAAGCTCGACTATTCCAGCCAGCTCGAGAGCGCCCTGTTGAAGAACGGTCTTCCGTATCTCGAGCCCGCGTGGCGTGACGCCAACTGGCAGGTGTGGCGGGTCGTCGGCTCTCCGGGCCTGGTGAGCGGGTCAGCCCAGCTGGTCGCCATGGGGCCCAACAGTTTCGACCTCCAAGTCGCCCAGCCTGGTCCGTTGATGGTGCGCGTCCGGTACACCCGGTTCTGGACGGCCACGGTCGGCCACGCGTGCATCACGCCGTCAGAGGAGGGGTGGACGCAGTTGACCGTGGCTCGGCCGGGACGGGTGAAGATCACGTCGCTTCTGATCGGCGGCGGCAATGGCTGCAGCCCCGAGGAAACGACGCCCGACAAGTCCTAACGCCCGGCGCGGCTGCGTGGCTGGGCTGGCGGGGGAGGACTCGAACCTCCAACCTACGGATCCAAAGTCCGGCGTTCTGCCAATTGAACTACCCGCCAAGGGGTGTGGGTCCTAAGCGTCGCACAACTGGACGGTGCTCGCCGCAGGGTTGGCCGCCTGCGCCTCGACCCGCTAGGGTGCCGTCCGGCCATGGGTTCGTTGATCAAGAAGCGCCGCAAGCGCATGCGTAAGAAGAAGCACAAGAAGATGTTGAAGGCGACCCGCTGGCAGCGCCGCGCGGGGAAGTAGTCCGCAGCTAACTGCCTGAGAGGCGGCGCCGGCACGCAGCCAGGCGGCCCCAGGCGGCGACGTCGAGTTCTTCGGCTCGGGCAGTGGGCGCGATCTGGGCGCATTCGAAGTGTTGGGGGCCGACCAGGCCCTCGAGGGACTTCCGGAGCATCTTGCGGCGGTGGCCGAACCCGGCCCTCACGAGTTCGAACAGCTCGCTTGCGGGGACGGCGGCCGGATCCACGGCGGGTTGCGGGCGTCGCCGGATATCGACGAGGACCGACTCCACGGCCGGTCTCGGGATGAACACGCTCGCCGGTACCCGACCCGCCACCTTCGCGGTCGCCCAGTACGCAACCTTCACCGACACTGCGCCGTAGGCGTCGGCACCGGCCGGCGCGGCCAGGCGCTCGCCCACTTCTCGCTGCACCATGACCAACATGCGCCCGATGGCCGGGACCTGGTCCAGCAGGTCCGCCACCAGCGGCGTGGCGATGTTGTACGGGAGGTTTGCGACGAGGGTCCAGGAGTTGGCAACCGGTCCCAGCAGCTGATCCCAATCGAGGGTCATCGCGTCACCCTCGACCACCTCGACGCCCGCGGGCTCGGCGTTGTCTCGCAGGGCGGGCAACAGATGGCGGTCGAGTTCCACCGCCGTCACCCGGGCACCGGTCTCGGCCAGCGCGAGGGTCAACGATCCGAGCCCCGCCCCGATCTCGAGTACCTGGTCACCAGCCCCCACCTCGGCCAGCCGGGCGATGCGGCGCACGGTGTTGGGATCGGCGACGAAGTTCTGCCCGAGCGCGCGGCTGGGCCGCAATCCGTGGGTATCGAGCAGTTCGATCGTCTGGCGCCGCGTCAGGGTCATCGGCGAGCGAGCATGCCATCTGCCGCTACCGCGACGGCAGCGTCGCTACCAGGTGACGGAGACGCCGACCAAACCCTGGGACACGGAGCCCAACTTGGCGAAGGTCGATCTCGCCAGGTCCACAACCCGTCCCACGACAAACGGACCCCGTGAGACCACCTTGCAGGTCACGGAGATCCCGGCCGCGTTGGTCACCGTGATGACGGCGCCCATGGGCGCGTCGTTGTTGGCGCAGGTGCCGCCGGCAATGTCGAGCCAACTGGCGACGCCCTGGGTACTGCGGGACGTGGTCGCGCCGCGAGCGGGCGCTCGGGTCACAGGCGGCGCCGGGGCACGCGGTGGGCTCGCCGACGCGGCCGGCGCGACAGGAGCCGCTGCGGACTTCGGCACCGGTGTCGTCGGCGGCGAGGTGGTCAACGGCGCCAGGCTGGCGGGAACCACAAGCTCAGTCCCGCTTCCGACCGTGGCGTCGGCCGCCGCTGCGGCCAGGCCCGGCAGCGAGACCGAGGAGCGGACGCCGGATGCGTCGGGCAGCGCCGCGGAAAGCGCCGTTCCGGACAGGAGCAAGGCCGCCACTGCCTGATCACCCGGCGCTGACGTGGCATCGGAGCCCTCGTCGGTTGGCCGGGCCGGCTCCGCCATCCTTCGTGCAGCGCCCCCACCCCCGTGCATGACCGTCAGGGCGGGGACGACAGCGAAGCTGCTGCAGAGCCCGAGGATCATGAATCCACGCAACCGCTTGCCTTCACGAATGACGGTACGCAGTGTCTCGCCCTTTCCCCAGAAGGTGCGCGGGGCGATGTGCTGTATACAACCCCCCGAGCGGCAGACACTGTAAACGTGAAGTCAGAAACAAGGCAAACTTCGTAAACCTGCCGTTATCCGCCCAGACGGAAAATTTCCTCCGAATTCACCCATGTCGCCCGCTCGACATCCGCGGTGGGGCAGTCCCGGGCGGCGGCGACCGCGGCGCCGACGACCGGCACCAGGGCGGGCGAGTTGGGCTTGCCCCGGTAGGGCACGGGGGCGAGGAACGGAGAGTCGGTCTCGACCAGCAGCCGGTCGATGGGGCACAGGGCGGCCGCGGCGCGCACCTCGGCGGCGCCTGGAAAGGTCACGATCCCGCTGAATGACAGCATGGCGCCCAAGTCCAATGCCAGGCGGGCCTCGTCGGGGCCGCCGGTGAAGCAGTGGAAGACGGTACGGGCGGGGACGCCCTCGGCGCGCAAGACCGCCCACGTGTCGTCCCACGCCTCGCGGGTGTGGATCACCAGCGCCAGGTCGTACTCGTGGGCCAGGGAGATCTGGGCCGCAAAGGCTTCTCGCTGTACCGGCCGGGGCGAGTAGTCGTAGTGGTAGTCGAGGCCGCATTCCCCGACCGCGACCACCTTCGGGCCGTGATCAACCAGCAGCGGCTCGATGGTGGCCGACCCCTTGACGGCGTCGTGGGGGTGCAGGCCCACCGTTGCCCAAACCCCGTCATTCGCAGAGGCGACCGCGATGGCGGCCGCCGACCACGACGCGTCGGTCCCCACGACGACGATCCGGGTGACCCCCGCCTCCCGGGCGGGCCCGATGGCGTCGCCGTCGGTGTGGCAGTGACTGTCAGTCCACATGCTGCGTCAGCCCTCGGAGGGCTTGATCCGGGGGAAGAGCGGAGCGCCCTTCTCCACCGGGAGCCCTCCCGGGTAGCCGCCCCACGCGGCCGCGGCCGGAAGGAGCTGCTGTTCGACAGGCCCGACGGCCGCGGTGAGGCCGATGCGCCGCCAGATCTCCTCGGCCGAGGCCGGGACGGCCGGCGAGGCGAGCAAGGCGACGATGCGCAGCGCCTCCAAGGCGTCGCCCATCACGGCGTCCACCTCCGGGCCGGGTTGCATCTTCCATGGCTGGGCCGCCTCCAAGGCGGAGTTGGTCTCGCGCACCAGCCGCCATGTGGCCTCCAGGGCGTCGCTGGGCGCCACCCGTTCCCAGGCCGCGCTCGTGGCCGCCCACACCGACGCGGCCACCGCAGCCAACGCCGAATCCGGGGCGGGGGCGGGGCCGATACCACCACATTGCTTGGCGACGACGGTGGCCACACGCGACAACAAGTTGCCCAAGTTGTTGGCCAGGTCGGCGTTGTACCGGGCGACCATCCCCTCATAGGAGAACTCCCCGTCGGGCCCGAACGCCTGGTCGCGGAGGAAGTGGTAGCGGTAGCCGTCCACGCCGAACTCGGGGACCAGGTCGGCTGGGGCGATCTGGTTGAACGCGGTCTTCGACATCTTCTCGCCGCCGACCAGCAGGAAGCCGTGCACATGGACGTGGCCCGGCGGCGCCTCGCCTGCCGCCATCAGCATCGCCGGCCAGTACACGCAGTGAAACCGCAAGATGTCCTTGCCGATGAGGTGGTGCACCGCGGGCCACCAGGTGTCGAAGCGCGGGCGATCAGCGCCATAGCCGACGGCAGTGGCGTAGTTGATGAGGGCGTCGTACCAGACGTAGAAGACGTGGGCCTGGTCCCAGGGGACGGGCACACCCCAGTTGATCGACGTCCGGGAGATGGAGATGTCCTGGAGTCCCTGGCGGATCAGGCCGATCGCCTCGTTGCGCTTGGGATCGGGTGACACCATCTCGGGGTGGCTGGCGTACCAGTCGAGCAGGGGTTGCTGGAAGGCGGACAGCTTGAAGAAGTAGTTGTCCTCCTTGAACAACTCGACGGGCCGGCGGTGAATCGGGCACAAGTTGTCGGGGAGCAGGTCGTCTTCGTTGTAGTACGCCTCGCAGGAGACGCAGTACAGGCCCTCGTAGGTGCCGAGCTCGATCCACCCGTTGTCGTGTACCGCCTGCAGCAGCTTCTGCACCGCCGCGTAATGCCGGGGCTCGGTTGTGCGGATGAAGTCGTCGTAGGAGATGTTGAGCAGCCGCCACGCCTCCTTGAAGCGGGCGCTGGTGTCGTCGGCCTGCTGCAAGGGGGTCAGGCCCTTGGCTTCGGCGGCGCGCTGGACCTTGAGCCCGTGCTCGTCGGTGCCGGTAAGGAAGAACACGTCGTCGCCCAGCAACCGGTGCCAGCGCGCCAGGGCGTCGGCCGTGATGGTGGTGTAGGCGTGCCCGATGTGGGGCACGTCGTTCACGTAATAGATCGGCGTGGTGACGTAGAAATGGGCCACAGCGCGTCGCAGCCTACCGAGCGCCTCCCGGCTCCCCGCCCGACTTTCGCAACGCCACCGCCAGGTCATACACCCGCCTTCGCGGGCACGCCGAGCGTGGCCGTGACCGCCACCACGGCGGCCTTGCGGTCGTCGCCGGCAGCCAGGCGACGGCGCAATGCCGAGGTGATGGCGTCGTCGTCGACCGCCGCCGCCCTATCGGCTGGGTCCGCCACGGGCGCGGGCGCCAACACGATCACGTACTCCCCGCGGGGCTCTACCGACTCGATCCAAGCAACCGCCTCGCTGAGCGATCCCCGCCACACCTCCTCGTGCAGCTTGGTCAGCTCGCGGGCGACCGCGACCGGTCGCGCCGCACCACAGCACGAGAGCAGGCTTCCCAGCGTGGCGCGCATCCGATGGGGCGACTCGAACAGCACGACGGTCCGGGGCTCGGCCGCGATGGCAGCCAACCGGGCCGCCTTTTCCCCACCCTTTCGGGGCAGGAAACCGTCGAAGCTGAACCGGTCGGTGGGGAGCCCGGACACGACGAGGGCGGCCAGCACCGACGAGGGGCCGGGGACCACCTCGACGGTGACACCGGCCGCGGCTGCGGCCGCCACGAGGCGGGCGCCCGGGTCGGAGATGCCCGGCATGCCGGCGTCGCTGACCATCGCGACGACGGCACCGCCCGCTGCCTCGGCGACGAGGGAGTCGGCCGCGGAAGCCTCGTTGTGGGCATGAACGGCGACCAGGCGCTTACCGGTGATGCCGGCGTGGGTCAGCAGCTTGCGGGAGACGCGCGTGTCCTCGCAGGCGATGACGTCGGCGTCGGCCAGCGCCCGAACGGCCCGGGGCGACAGGTCGCCCAGGTTGCCGATGGGCGTGCCGACGAGAACGATGCGGCCAGGGTCGGAGAGGCCAGGGTCGGAGGGGTCAGGCCTCCGTTGGCACGGCCGCTGATTTCGAGCTCGTCGCCCACCACCAGGCGCCACCGTTCGAAGGCGCCGTCGGCGGCCACGACGATCATCTTGGTATGCAGGCGGGGCCGGGCCACACGAAACGGCGGCATGCGGACGGTCTCGGTCACCGCCATGCGCCCGTCGGTGCCGTCGTCGCAAAAGGCCACGTCGACCGTGTAGGGCAGGCCCATGGTGTGCAGGACGATCGGCGGGCGAAGGATGAGCGCGCCCAGCGGCGCCGGGCGGTGCCACAGGCCCCGCAAACGGTCGGGCCCCGACGTGGCCTCATCGGCGGTGGCCAGCACGTCGCCGTCTCGGACCAACCAGGTCATCTAGACGTTGAAGCGGATCTCGACGACGTCGCCGTCCTGCACCTCGTAGTCCTTTCCCTCCACCCGCATACGGCCCGCCTCTTTGGCTGACGACCAGGACCCAAGTTTGAGCAGTTCGTCCCACCGAATGACCTCGGCCCGGATGAACCCCCGCTGGAGGTCGGAGTGGATGACGCCGGCACATTCGGGTGCCTTGGCTCCGGCCCGAAAGGTCCACGCCCGGCTCTCCTTGTCGCCCGTGGTCAGGAAGGTTCGCCGGCCGAGCAGGTGGTACGCCGCCCGGGCCACCCGGGGCAGGGCGCCCTCGCCGAGACCGAGTCCGGCAAGCAGCTCCGCCCGTTCGCCCGGGTCAAGCTGCGCCGTCTCGGCTTCGAGCATCACGCTGACAGCCAAGGTGTCGCCCGCGCCGGCCAGTTCGTCGATGACCGGCTTCAGCACCGCGTCGTCGTCGCCGATGCGATCCTCGCCGATGTTGACCACCGCCAGGACGGGCTTGTTGGTGAGCAGGAAGAAGGTTCGTAGCGCGGCCCGCTGGTCTTTTGTAAGCGGTGCGCGGTAGATGGGCGTGCCGGCCTGCAGCTGGGCGATGGCGGCGTCGAGCGCCTCAACCTCGGGCGTGAGGGACTTGTCGGCCCGTGCCGCCTTGCGGCGCTTCTCGATCTGCGCCTCGGCGGTCGCCAGGTCGGCCAGGACCAGTTCCAGCTCGAGGACCTGCAGGTCGGCGAGGGGGTCGGCGTCGCCTGCCACGTTGTCGTCCTCGAACGCCCGCAGGACCAGGCAGATGGCGTCCACCTCACGGATGCCCGCCAGGAAGCGGTTGCCCAGGCCTTCGCCGCTGGCGGCCCCGGCGACGAGCCCCGCAATGTCGACGAACTCGACGGTGGTGTGCACGATCTTGCGGCTCTTGCTCATCTCCGCCAGGGCGAGCAACCGCTCGTCGGGCACCTGGGCCACGCCCACCGTGGTCTCGGTCGTGGAGAAGGGATGGGCCGCGACGGGGGCGTTGCCGCCGGTGAGGGCATTGAACAAACTCGACTTCCCGGCGTTAGGCAGGCCGACCAGGCCGAGGCGCTCCATTAGGGCGAGGGTAGTTCCGGTGCCGGACCAACCAGGTTCCGAGTAGGTTGCGGGCCGTGTCCAAGCGAACCAAGAAGGCCAAGACCCGCGCTCACCGCAACAAGGCCAACCACGGCCGCAAGCCCAACCGGGGCCGCTAGGCCGACTGGCGGGAGCCTCGGGGTGTCCACCCGGCTCCCTTGGTGCGCAGGACGCCGTCGAGGACGCTCGGCCGGTCGGTCATGATCCCGTCGACGCCAAGGTCGATCAGGCGCGCCATCTCGTCGGGCTCGTCGATCGTCCAGACGTGAACCGCAACGTCGTTCTCGTGGGCGGCGGCCACGAAACGCTGGTCGACCACGACGATGTCGTCGAAGGTGGCCGGGACCTGGAGGGCGACGTGGCGCTCCGGCGGCGGCGTCACGCCGTCGCGCACCGCTTGCCAGAAGATGGCCGTGCCGTTGGAGCCGTATGAGGTGTGAAGGTCGGGCGCCTCGGCCGAAAACGCCTCGGTCGCGGCGTCGTGAAATGACGCCACGATCACGTCGTCGCCCCGGTCGAACTCCCGGAGAAGCTGGGCGAGCAGCGCCTCGTACGGTTCCACCTCGGGCGCGGTCTGCTTGATGTCGAGGTTGAGAAAAACCCCCCCGAACTGTTCCAGGACGTCGCGGAGGGTGGCCACCCGAAGCGATGTCTCGAACATGGCCCGGCCCCGGTAGACATACTCCATGTCGTCCCGGCCAGGGGCGACGATCTCGCCGGGAACCCACCAGTAGGCGTTGTCCAGCCCTTCCAGTTCCGCGAGTGTCAAATCGGCGATGGCGCCGGCACCGTCGGTCGTGCGATCGACGGTCGCGTCGTGGCACACGACCAACTGGCGGTCGGCGGTGGCATGGACGTCGAGCTCCAGGGCGTCGGCGCCGCCACCTACCGCCTGCTGCATGGCGAGCAGCGTGCTCGAGGGACCTTCCCTCGCCCCGCCCTGATGGGCAAAGTTGAGAACCCGCCGCTGCATCCAGGGGTTCCCCATGTCTCCCGAAGCTAGCTGACCCGGTATGCGTGCTCGTTTCGGGTGGCTCGCTTCGGGTGGCCGTAGTGTTGGGTTGTGGACCCGCCGATCGTGGAGATCGCTGATGGCGACACGGTGTGGCGTTTCGACCGGTCGTTCCTGGAGTCGCGGTGGACCTGTATTTGGGGTCGGGGCTGCCTGGGGATCCTGCCTCACCCGGCCCCCGAACTGGGCCACGGGTGTTGTTCGATCGGCGCCGACCTCGACGGAGTCGACGAGGCGCGACGAATCAGCGCCCTGGCGGCGACGCTGTCCGAGGAGGTGTTCGAGCATCACGAGGCGGCCGCCGATGGCGGGGTCTTCAGTGACGAGACCCGCACCCGCACCCGGGTGGTGGAGGGCGCGTGCATCTTTCTGAACCGACCCGGTTTCGAGGGCGGCGCCGGATGTGCGCTGCATGTTGCGGCCATCGCCGCCGCCGAGTCGCCGATCGACTGGAAGCCTTCGGTCTGTTGGCAACTGCCCATCAAGGTCGACTGGGAGCCAGGCGTTGGCGACACCGAGGTCGCCACGGTGCGGCCGTGGACACGAGCCGACTGGGGTGACGAAGGCGCCACGATGGCATGGTGCTGCACCGAGGGCGAACGGGCCTATGTCGGCGACAGGCCCGTCGTCGAGTCGCTGGGCGACGAGCTGGAGGCCATCGTGGGGACGACGGTCTACGTCGAGCTCCGCCGCCGACTTGGCCGCGCGGGAGGAACCGAGTAGCGCTAGGCGGCCGCTCATGCAGCCGGGGCGGGCGGGGCGGGAGGCGGGCCAGGTCTATGAGGAGAATCAACCGTGAGTGTCGGAGGAAAGAGCGAGCTCAGCCGATCCCGGCCACCATCTCATCGTTCGTGGCGGCCCCCGCCCCGGGGGCATGGGAGTCTTGTAGGGGATTGTGGCTCTTGTACAGGGTTGTTACCCCTGAGGGGTGATAACCCCGCCCAGAGACTTAAACCCCTACCAGACCCGCGAGCGGACCTACTCGGGCGGGGCGGCGGGGTCCTCGGAGCCGTCCCCCCGTGTCCTGACGACACCAACCGGCGGGACTCGATCGAGCTTGGAGCCAACGGCGCTTAGTGGAGAAGGCCGGCTTCTGCGGCCAGCTTGCTGAGTGAGGTCTGCGGCCGAGCCCCCAGGTGGCCGATCACCTCGGCGGCCGCCAGGCTGCCGAGATCGGCGCAGTCTGCCGGCTCGTAGTCACGGATGAGGCCGTACAAGAAGCCAGCTGCGAAGAGGTCACCGGCTCCGGTCGTGTCAACGACCGTCTCGACGGGGTGGGCGGGAACCTCGATCACCGAGTTGTTCGCCACGACGAGTGACCCCTTGGCGCCGCGGGTCACCACCACCAACTCACAGCGATGGGCCAGCTCCGCAAGGGCGAGGTCCAGATCGGCACCGGTCATGGCCGTGACCTCCTCCTCGTTGCCGAAGAGGATGTCGACATCGTTGAGCAGTGCGCCCAGGGCGGCCGCCTTGAGGTCGACCCAGTACGGATCGGACAGCGACAGGGCGAACCTGCCTCCCTTCAGATGGCAGGCGGCGGCGGCCTTGCTGACACTCCACTCCGTTTCGTGCATCCCGCACATATAGCCCTCGACGTAGACGATCTTGGCGTCGATGCACAGGTTGGCGTCGATATCGTCGGGATAGAGGAATGCGCCGGCGCCGAGGTAGGTCGCCATGGTTCGTTGGGCATCGGGCGAAACCATGATCAGGCACAAACCCGTGCCCGGGCCGGTCGTCGCAGCCGGCACGTCGAAGGCCACTCCTGACGCACGAATGTCGTGGGTGAAGACCTCGCCGAGCTTGTCATCACGGACCTTGCCCATGAACGCCACCGAACCGCCGAGCGCCGCGATTCCGGCCGCGGTGTTGGCAGCTGAGCCCCCCGAACTCTCGATGGCGGGGCCAAGCACGTCGTAAAGCTCGGTCGCCCGTGCTTCGTCGATCAGCGTCATGGTGCCCTTCTCCATCCCATGGGCACCGGGAAGTTCGTCCGAGGAAGGCGCAAGCACGTCGACGATGGCATGCCCGATGGTGATGATGTCGAAGGGTCGATCCATAGGGACGACGGTAGCCGCAGCATGGGTAGGGTTAAACCTGGCCGACTATTTGACCGGAGGAAAAACCGTGCCGGATCCGGTTCCCTACCGATTGCCGCGGACGATTGTTCCCGAGCACTACGACCTGACACTCACGCCCGACCTGGGCGGGGCCACCTTCGCGGGCCAGGCCCGAATTCGGGTCAATGTCGCCGAGTCGGTCACCGAGGTGGTACTCAACGCCGTCGAACTGGACATCTTGACGGCCGAGTTCATCAGCAGCGCGGGCGAGCGCCTGACCAGCAGCGTGAGCTACGACGAGCCTGAGGAGCGGGCGACGATCGCGTTGGTCGGCACGGCGCAGCCTGGGTCCTGGGAGCTCGACCTCACGTTCACGGGCGTGCTCAACGACAGGCTGCACGGGTTCTATCGCAGCACCTTCTGTGACGCGACCGGCACAGAACAGGTGATCGCGACCACCCAGTTCGAGGCGACCGATGCCCGCCGGGCCTTTCCCTGCTGGGACGAGCCCGACTTCAAGGCGACGTTTGCCGTCACCCTGATCGTCGACCGCGACCTGACGGCGATCTCCAATGGAGCGGTCCTAGAAGACTTGGACCTCGGCAACGGCAAACGCCAGGTGACCTTCGCGGAAACGATGCCGATGTCGACGTACCTGGTGGCGTTCGTCGTCGGGCATTTCGAACAGACCGACCCGGTGGTGGTCGACGGTGTCCCGATTCGCATTGCATCCATCAAGGGAAAGGGGCACCTGACCGCCTTCGGGCTGGAAGCCGCGGCGCACGCCCTGCACTTCCTGGCCGGCTACTTCGGCATTGCCTACCCGCACGACAAGATCGACCACATCGCCATTCCTGACTTCGCGTTCGGGGCCATGGAGAACCTGGGGTGCGTCACCTACCGGGAGACGGCACTACTCGTCGACCAGGCGGCGGCGTCGCGGCTGGAGCTCGACCGCGTGGCCCAGGTCGTGGCCCACGAGACGGCGCACATGTGGTTCGGCGACCTGGTGACCATGAAGTGGTGGAACGGCATCTGGCTCAATGAGGCCTTCGCCACCTTCATGGAGCTGTTGACGGTCGACGCCTTCCGTCCCGACTGGGAGGTGTGGGTCACCTTCGGCATCGGCCGGGCCGCCGCCATGATGACCGACGGCCTCACGAGCACCCGGCCGGTGGAGTTCGCGGTCGGCAGGCCGTGTGAGGCGGAAGGGATGTTCGACATCCTCACGTACCAAAAGGGCGCCGCCGTCCTCAGGATGCTCGAGCAGTACCTGGGCCCCGAGCCCTTCCGCCAGGGCATCTCCCGCTACCTGACGGAGCATTCCTACGGCAACACCGAAACGACCGATCTCTGGGACGCCATCGAGGCCGCTTCGGGTGAGCCGGCCCGGGCCGTCATGGATTCATGGATCTACCAGGGCGGATATCCCCTCGTCTCGGTTGGCGTCTCGCCCGACGGCGAATACCTGACGCTCAGCCAGCGGCGGTTTCTCTACCGAGGCGACGACAACGCGGAGCGGTGGCAGGTGCCGATCAACCTGCGGCTGTCGGCAGGCGGCCAGGTGAAAACCGCACGGGTGTTGCTGACCGAGGAGTCCACCGAGGTGGCGGTCCCCGGTCCACTCGATTGGGTCGTGGTCAATGCGGGCGCGTGGGGCTTCTATCGGGTCCGCTACGAGGAGTCGTTGTTGCAACGGCTCCGGGCGGTCATGCCGGAGCAGCTGTCGCCCCTCGAACGCCTCACGCTGGTGAGCGACACCGCCGCGTCCATGCTGGCCGGCCACTCGCCGGTCACCGACTTCCTGTCGCTCGTCGAGCAGTTGCCTTCCGAGCGCGATCCCGATGTCTGGGGTGCCGGTCTGGGACCGCTCGGACTGATGGACCGGATCCTGCCCGACGCCGACCGGCCACTGCTCCAGGCGTTCGTGCGCCGCATCACCCGCCCGCTACTCGAAGAACTCGGTTGGGACCCAGCCCCGGGCGAACCGGAACGCACCGGCACGCTCCGAGCCCGGCTCCTCTCGGTCGTCGGGACCCTCGGCGCCGACGCTGGCGTGCGGCAGGAAGCCCGATCACGCCTGGAGCTGTACTTCGCCAACCCCAGCACCCTTGCGCCGGACCTGGTCACCGCCGTCGTCACGATCGTCGCCTATGCCGGCGGCGAGGACGAATACCAGTTGATGTACGAGCGCTTCCGTGCCGCCTCCACGCCCCAAGATCAGATCCGGTTCCTGTACGCCCTGACAGCACCCCAGGTCCCGGAACTGCTGAGCCGGACCCTCGAACTCTGCCTGAGCAGCGAGGTCAGGACTCAGGACGCGCCGTATGTCATCGGGTCGGTACTGGCGTCGCGGGCGGGTGCCCGGCTGGCATGGCCGTTCATGGAGCAGCACTGGGAAACCATCTGCTCGCGGTTCCCCGGGAACAGCATCCCGCGCATGCTCGAGGCCATGTCCTCGGTGACCGACGCCGGGCTGGCCCGGGATATTCACGCCTTTCTCGCCGCGCATCCGGTGCCCCAAGAGACGCTCGTCGCCCAGTCACTCGAAAAGCTCGACAACAGCGTCGCCTTTGCGGAGCGGGTGGCTCCCGACCTGCCGGACGCACTCCAGAAGTCCTGACACTCCCGACGGTTCCGATCGCACTGCGAAGCCTGACTGCCGTGCGTGCTGTGTCTGCTGTGTGGACTGCTGTGACTGCTGTGACTGCTGTGACTGCTGTGACTGCTGTGATGACCCGCCCGCCGGAGCACGTTCAACGGTGCCCCTGATCTCGGTCGCCTCCGCGTTGTCGGCGTCTCCGCCAATCGAGGTGTTCTCGGTCGAGGAAACGGCGGTGCAGGTCGTCTGGCATTGGCTGCCAGCGCCCCACGTGTCGCTTGAAATTGGTGACCAGGTGTGCGACGTGGTGGCGTCGCCGCCGGCGGTACTGCGTCGCCGCGAGCGTCGGTCGGTACCCCTCCATTTGCCACCCGGAGCGATGGGCGGGCCGGGCGCGGTCATTTTCGACGGTCTCAGTCCTGGCACGAGCTACGACCTCACGGTCAGTGGCCCGGGCGTGCCCCGGCGCGTCGTGGAGAAGGTGAGGACACTCCGGCCCCCGCCGGGTCGCCTGCTCGACGCCTTCGCCACCATCAACGACCTGCACCTGGGAGAGCCCGGTTTCGGCCCAAGCCACGAAATCGAGGAAGCCTGGCCCCTGCCTGCGGGTCGCCGCCCCTACACCTGGCGCTGCATCGACGCGGCTGTCGACGAAGCGCTCCACTGGGGAGCCCGGGCGCTGGTCGTGAAGGGCGACATGACCTCCGACGGTGGGGCGGCGGAGTTCCATGAGATGGGCGAGCTCCTGGGCCGGATCCGGGTTCCGGTGATGGCGACCTTCGGCAACCACGAGTTCCACGACATCGAAACCGACGGCCGGCCCATCCTCCAGCACTACGGCATCCATGTACCCAGGGAACCGTGGGCCCGCGACCGCGACGGCATCCGCCTCGTGTTCGCTCTGACGCCACGACCGGGCCGACGCTCGGGCGAAATCGACGACCGCCAGCGGGCCCGTTTGGTCGCCCTCGCCGCCGAAGCACCCGGGCCGGCCTTCCTGGTCCTGCATCACCAGCCCCAGCGGTGGGCGTGGCCGACCGAGTACCCGCCCGGAATCGGGGGCCGCCAGGCCCGCACCTTCCTCGACGAGTTGGCCGAAGCCAACCCCGCCAGCTTCGTCGCCAGCGGCCACACCCATCGCCACCGGCGACGGCGCCACGGCCCGATCGAAGTGGTGGAGGTTGGGTCGACCAAGGACTACCCCGGGACGTGGACCGGTTATGCGGTCCACGAAGGCGGGATCCGCCAGGTGGTACGACGAATCGCGGCGCCCGACGTCATCGCCTGGACCGAGACCACCGCCCGGGCCATCGGCGGCGTCTGGGGCCGGTGGTCACCGGGTCGGCGCGACGACCGCTGCTTCACCCACCAGTGGCCGGCCCGTCACTAAGTCGGCGGCCAGCCTGCAACGGGCGCCCTACTGACGGCGCCGAGCCCGTGAACGAGCCCAACGGTCAGCCACCAGCGTTGGGCGCGGCGCTGACCGCGCCCCCACCAGCGCTTCCCTCGCCGCCACCCCGTGGGTCGCCGCCCACACGTGGGTCGCCGCCCACACGTGGGGCGCCGCCGGCGGGCCCACCGAGGGCGTCGATGCGGGCCTGGACCCGGGCCAGGCGTTCGCTGGCCAGGCCGTGAAGCAATTCGGCTCGCTCGTACAGGTCGGCCGCCTCCTCGATACCGATCTGCCCGGAGGCGAGACGATCGGTCAGGAGTTCCAGAGCCGCGACAAGCTCTTCGAAGCTCAGTTGCTCCGGGTTCTGGGCAAAAGGGTCCATACCTTGTCTCATGCCGTCAGGCACTCATCACCTGCTCGACTCGCGCTCGCATCCGCCCAGAGGCAACCTGCACATCGATCAGCGCACCGGGCATCACCTGGTCGGCCTGGCGAATGACCCCACCCGTCGAATCTCGCGCCACGGCGTAGCCTCGCTCGAGTACTCGCTGCGGCGACAGGGCCTGGAGATGGCGGCCGTCGGCTTCGAGGCGTCCCTCGGCGCGGGCCAAGCCGTCATGCACCCCGCGGCGCCATTCGAGGGCGCCCAATCGGGCCCGACCGCTGTCCAGCGCCCGATTGACGGGCCCGTGGAGATCGATCGACGCCAACCGCCGCGATGCCTCGACCGCCCGTCCTTTCGGATGGACCCACGCCAGGCGATCGCCGAGGCGATCGAGGCGGGCGCCCGCCAGCCCGGCGCCTTGTCGCACGGCGCGGCCCGTGTCGACAGCCGCCAGCCGCCGCGCCGCCACCTCGGTCCGGCGCTCGAAAGCCGCGGCGGCGGTAGCCCGCCGCGCCGCCAGCACGAGCTCCAAGGTCTGGCGATCGGGCACCACGGCCGCCGCAGCCGCAAGCGGGGTGGCGCAACGCAGGTCGGCGACCTCGTCGCACAGCGGCCGGTCCCCTTCGTGGCCGATGGCCGAGACGACCGGTACCCGGCAGTCACACACCGCCCGACACAGCTCCTCGTCGCTGAAAGGCAGCAACTGGGTGGCGTCGCCGCCGCCCCGAGCCAGGACGATGACGTCCACCTCGTCGTCGGACGCCAGCCGTGCGAGGGCCTCCATGATCGACATGGCTGCCGAGGGTCCAGACAGGAATGTCTCGACGACCCGCAGCGGATAGCCAGGGAAGCGCGCCACCACCACCGACTCGATGTCCTTGCGAACGGCGGAGTCCGCGCCGCACACCACGCCGATGACCCGAGGTAGGAGAGGGATGGGCCGCCTGGGCCGGTCGAGCAGGCCGTCTACTTCAAGGCGGCGGCGGGCCTCGGCGATCATGGCGGCGACAGCACCGTCGCCCACGGGCGTGACCGCCTCGGCGACCAACTGCAGGTCGCCTCGCTCGCTGATCCAGCTCACGGCGCCGACCACGCACACCCGCTCGCCCGCGATCGCCCGGCAGCGGGCCGCCCGGCCCTGCGGGCAGGTCACGGTCATCTGGGCGGCCCGGTCACGCAACGTGAAATAAATGCGCCCGGCGCCGGTGCGGGTCGGCCGGTAGACCTCTCCTTCGACCGAAACCCGGCCCACCGGTGCCAGTGACCGGGCGATCTCGCCCGCCAGGCGGACCAGCGTGACCGTCCGAGGGCCGCTCGGACCCACGGGGAACATCGGGAGGGTCATGGCGAGGCGAGGCTATCGCCCGACTGTGTCCAGAACCGCGGACAGCGGGCCGCGAGCGACGGGACGGGCTACCGAGGAGAGAACCTGTTGCCCGGCAGACACCTTCCCTCGGCCGGTTCGCTCACTACCCCCCACACCGAGCCCCCCGGCTCCGCGTTTAGCGGGATGTGGCGGCCAGCTGGCGGTCGCGGCGGTCGGCCACGCGCTTGCTGACCCGTTCGATGCGCTTCATGTGGGCGAGAGTCCGCTCCCGGGACTGCTCCGCCTCTGGCGTGAGCCCGGTCAGGGACTCGAGCCGCCAGTTGCGCAGGATCACCGGTGCGAGGATCTGCTCATAGTGGATGTTGAAGTCGTAGATCCCCGCGGCCGCGGTCGCCGACGCATGGCGGGCGAACTCCAGGATTCCCGCTCCCGGCATCTGGAACGTCTTCACCTGCGTCTCGAACGCCATCACCATTCGCGACGGATCGACCTCGATCATCGCCGTGGCCAGGTCGCGGTAGAACAGGAAGTGGAAGTTCTCGTCGGCCGCCACCTTGGCCATGACATCCTGGCCGGGGCCGTCGAGCAGCCGGCCGGTGTTGCGGTGCGAGATTCGCGTGGCGAGCTCCTGCAGGGTGACGTACACCACGCCCTCGCAGGTGTTGGACAGCTTGCCTTCAGGCGCGTAGCCGGTACAGACCTGCGCCATGCGGGCCCGCTCGAGGACGACGGGATCGATGGCGCGCGTCACCGTCATCCAGTCCCGGATCACGATCGAATGGCGGTGCTCCTCGGCCGTCCAGCGGCGATTCCAGGCACCCCACACCGTGTCCTCGCCGAACAGCCAGCTGATGGCGTGGAAGTAGTACGGAAGGTTGTCCTCCGTGAGCAAGTTGAGATAGAGGGCGCTGCGCACGGCGTCAGGCAGCGCGTACTCCTCGGGATCCCACTCCTGGCCAGGTTGGAAATCCCGCCCCATGCTCCAGGGCACGAGCTCGTGGGGGAACCACTCCTTGGTTTTGGCAAGATGTCGTTCGAACAGCGATTCTGCCACTGAGGCGGTGGCGTCGAGAAGCGACTGGTCCTCCGACAGGGTTTTGCTATCCAATCGGTGCATGTTTCCAGCCTACCGACATGTCAGTAGGTCACGCACCTCGTCAGCCGCCCACTCGGGAAACCACGTGGTATCCTGAAGTACGGCGGCGGGGCGGGGCAAGCCATGTTGTACATCCGCTGTTCCCAGGAGACCTTTGAAGCCATCGTTTGACGCGTTGGGCGTCTCGCCGGACCTAGTCCGAGCACTCGCCCCGATCACCAATCCCTTTCCGATCCAAGCCCTCACCATCCCCGACGCGCTCGACGGGCGCGACATCTGCGGGAAGGCCAAGACGGGCTCGGGCAAGACCCTCGCCTTCGGGTTGCCCATGTTGCAGCGCCTGAGCGGCGGCGCGGCCGATGCCGACCCTGACTCCTCCGGGACGACGAAGACCAAGACGAACACGAAGACGAGTACGAGGCCGAGCGGCCGGCCCCGGGGTCTGGTCATGGTCCCGACTCGCGAGCTGGCCCGCCAGGTCGCCGAGGTGCTCCGTCCGCTGGGCGAAGCGCTCGGCCTGAGCCTGGCCACGATCTACGGCGGCACCGGGATGGACACCCAGATCAAGTCCCTCCACGGCCCGATCGACATCGTGGTGGCCACGCCCGGCCGGCTGATCGACCTGCACCAACGGGGCGACCTCCATCTCGACGCGATCGAGATCCTCGTCCTCGACGAGGCGGACAGGATGGCCGACATGGGGTTCCTGCCCCCCGTGGAGTGGGTGCTGCGACGCCTGCCGATGCCGCACCAGACGATGCTCTTCTCCGCCACCCTCGACGGTGAGATCGACTACCTGGTACGCCATTACCTGACCGACCCCGCCCTGCACGACGTCGTCGAGCCGGTGGGGACGATCTCGGAGATGGAGCACCGCTTCCTCGCGGTCCACCAGATGGACAAGGTGAAGGTCGCGGCCAAGGTGGCGCAGGCCAGTCCCCGCACCTTGCTGTTTACCCGCACCAAGCGGGGTGCCGACACCCTTACCAAGAACCTCCAGCGTGAGGGGCTCAAGGTGGCGGCGATCCACGGCGACCTCCCCCAGAAGCTGCGCGAACGGGCCCTCGCCGACTTCATGAGCGGCAAGCTGCCGGTCCTGGTCGCCACCGACGTGGCGGCCCGGGGCATCCACGTGGAGGGCATCGACGTCGTCATCCACTACGACCCTCCCGAGGACCCGAAGACCTACCTCCACCGATCGGGGCGCACCGCCCGGGCGGGCGAGGAGGGTTTGGTCGTCACCCTCGTGCTCTGGGACCAGCGCCTCGAAATCGAGAAGATGCAGCGCCGGCTCGGGATCACCCAACCGGTCATCGAGGTCTTCTCCAACGACCCCCGGCTCCAGGACTTGCGCACGGTCAGTCCGACCGCTTCGGTCGCCTAGCCCGCCGTCCGGGCGACACAACCACCGACCGACACCCTGAGGGCCGACCTCCATGCGCCTGGCCCGGAGCATCACCCTTGACCTGATCGGCACGGTGATCATCCTCGGGACGCTGCTGTCGGTCATCCGCTCGACCATCCTCCCCCGAGGGGTCAGATCCTTCATCACCGGGATCGTCTACCGGGCCACGCGCCTGGTGTTTCGACTGCGAACCTGGCGCTTGCCGTCCTACGAACGCCGGGACCGGATCATGGCGATGTACGGCCCGATCACGCTGCTCCTGCTGCTGTCGACGTGGTACACGCTCCTGACCGTGGGTTACACCGCCATCTACCTCGGGGTGGGCGTCAACCGACTGGGGCAGGCGTTCCGGCTCTCAGGGTCGACGATCATCACCCTCGGGACGACATCGGATCACCGGCTTGTCCCGAGCGTCCTCACCTACACCGAGGCGGGGCTCGGTCTGTTGGTCCTCACGCTCCTGATCACCTACCTGCCGACGCTGTACGGCGTTTTTTCCCAGCGGGAAGCGGCGGTGGCCCAGCTCCAGGTCCGGGCCGGCACTCCACCCACCGCGTGGACGCTGTTGATCCGCTACAGCCAGATCGGCCTCACCGGGCGCCTGAGCGAGTTGTGGCAACAGTGGGAGGCGTGGTTCGCGGCCCTGGAAGAGTCCCACACGTCATTCTCGATCCTGGTCTTCTTCCGCTCCCCGCAGCCCGACCAGTCCTGGGTCACGGCGGCGGGCACGGTGCTCGACGCCGCCTCGCTGTGGGCATCGACTGTCGAGCATCCGAATGACCCCGACGTCCAGCTGTGCATCCGGGCCGGTTTCGTGGCCTTGCGGCGCCTGGCCGACTTTTTCAACATCGTCCACAACCCCAACCCGAGCCCCGACGACCCCATCACCATCAGCCGAGCGGAGTACGACGAGGCGTGCACCCTGCTCGAGGCCGCCGGCATGCCGCTGCGAGGCGACCGGGAGGCGGCGTGGAAGAGCTTCAAAGGCTGGCGAGTCAACTACGACACCGTCCTGCTCAACTTCGCCCGGATGGTCGAGGCGCCCATCGCCCCGTGGACGAGCGACCGATCGCCCGTGAACCGCCAGCACCAGTGGACACTGCGCCGCTCGATCAGCCTGCGCCGACCCACTGGCGCTGCACGGTGGCCCCGTCGAGGACGTCAGGCCTGATCACGGCGCCGGTCCCCGGGCCGTCGGGGACGGCGATGGTCCCATCAGGACCGAGGACAACGGGCTCGGTGACGTCGTCCCGGTAGAAACGGTTCGACCCTGAAAGGTCGCCGGGGAGGGAAAAGTTCGGCAGCGCCGCCAGGGCGAGGTTGGCGGTCCGGCCCACGCCGGTTTCGAGTAGGCCACCGCACCACACCGGTACGCCCCGCAACGCACTCACGTCATGGATGCGCACCGCCTCGAGATAGCCGCCCACCCGGCCTGCCTTGATGTTGATGACCTGGCAGGCGCCAAGGGCGATGGCGCTCGCCGCAGCGGCGGCCGAGGTGATCGACTCGTCCAAACAGAGCGGCGTCCTCATTTTCCCCGCCCATGCCGCATGGCCGACCAGGTCGTCGCCCCCGAGGGGCTGCTCCAGGCAGAGGAGGCCGGCCTCGTCGAGTGCCGCCAGGCGGGGGGCGTCGTCGAGGCGGTACGTGCCGTTGGCGTCGGCCTGGAGGGCCAGGTCGGGGAAGGCGGCGCGTACCGCCAGCACCGCCTCGGTGTCCCAGCCCGGGTGGATCTTCAGCTTCACCCGGCGGTAGCCCTCGGCGACGCGGCGGCCGACCTCGTCGAGCAGGTCGGGAACCGAACCGGTGAGACCCACCGCCACGCCCGCCGTGACCCGGGTGCGGGTGGCGCCCAGGCGTTCCGCGAGGGAGCGCCCGGCGGCGCGCAGTTCGGCGTCGAGGACGGCCAGCTCGACGGCGGCCTTGGCCATGTGGTGGCCCTGGATCGCCGCCAACCTCGGCGCCAGGGCGGCCGCGTCGAGGGGTTGGCCCACGACGAGGGGGACTAGGTGGTGGCGCAGGATGTCCCAGGCTCCGTCGAGCCATTCGGGGCTGTAGGTCGGGGCGGGGAAGGTGGCGCATTCGCCCCACCCCTCGCTGTGGGGGCCGACGGCCCGCACGAGGATGACCTCACGGTCGGTGAGCGTTCCGCCCGGCCAGCGCCAGGGCTGGACCAACGGCAGCCGCACCCGCCGCAGTTCGATGCCCTCGATGGCGTCAGGCCCCGGCGTTGGCGCACTCCTCGCGCTCGATGCCGGCCAGCTGCTCGAGGCGCGCCACGTGGCGACCCCCTTCGAAGTCGGTGGCCAGCCACTCGTCGAGGATGACGAGCGCCAACTGCGGGGCGAGAATGCGGGCGCCGAGGGCCAGCACGTTGGCATTGTTGTGCTGCCGGGAGAGGCGCGCCGTGAACTCGTCGTGGCACAGAGCGGCGCGAGCGCCGTGGACCTTGTTGGCCGCGATCTGCTCGCCTTGGCCGCTGCCGCCGATGACGACGCCCGCGTCGGCCTCGCCGCGCACGACGGCGCGGGCGGCGGAGGCGCAGAACGCCGGGTAGTCGACCGGCTCGGTCGAATGGGTCCCGACGTCGATGGGGGTGTGACCGGTCGTGGTCAGGTGTTCGATGACCGTCGCTTTCAGGTCGAAACCGGCATGGTCGGATGCGACAGCGATCCTCATGGGAAGAGCTCCTCGATTAGCGCTTGACGGCGAGGGTGACCCCGTCGCGGATGGGCAGCATGGCGACGTCGACCCGGTCGTCGGCGACGACCTGATCGTTGAAGCGGCGGATGGCGACGACATTCTCGTTGGTGGCGGCGTCGTCGAGGACCTGAAAGCGTTGGAGGACGTTGTCGACGATGATGGCGCCGCCGGGACGCATGCGCGGCACGATCTGTTCCCAGTAGCTCGGGTAGCCCACCTTGTCGGCGTCCATGAAGGCCAGGTCCAAGCTGGGCTCGTCGGGGAGCGACCGCAGCGTCTCGAGCGCCGGGCCCAGGCGCAGCTCGATCTTGTCGGAGAGGCCCGCCTCGGACCAGTAGCGGCGGGCGATGTCGGTCCACTCCTCGCTGACGTCGCAACACAGCAGACGGCCGTCGGGCGCCATCCCGCGGGCGATGCAGATGGCCGAGTAGCCGGTGAACGTGCCGACCTCGACGGCGCTTCTTGCGTTGGCGAGGCGGGCGATGTTGGTGAGGAACGCGCCCTCGTCGGTGGAGATCTGCATGCTGGACACGCCGCCCAGCGCCGCCGTCTCGGCGATGAGGCGCTGCGCCAGCTCGTCGGGCGGGGTGCTGTGGGCGACGAGGTAGTCGAGAATGCGCGGGTAGAGGTCAGGTTCTGCCATGAGGTTGTTTCTAGCGTGTCAGGCTGGTGGGATGCCCAGGCTGACTGCTGCCAACGCCCTTGCGCCGCTTGTTCACGCCGTCCTCGGGGAGTCGATCCCTGTCGAGGTCCGTTTCTGGGACGGTAGCCACGTCGGCGCCGCCGACGGCCCCGCGACGATCGTGCTGCGCTCCCCGGGCGCGCTGCGCCAGATCCTGTGGTCACCGAATGAAGTGGGCTTCGCCCGGGCGTTCATCACCGGCGACGCCGAGGTGGAGGGGGACCTGCTGGAGGCGATTCGGGCGGTCTTTCGTGCCGCCCCGCAGGATCTGCAGATCGGTACCCGAACCGTGGTCCGCACCCTGTCGGCCGCGGTTCGCCTGGGCGTGCTCGGGCCGCCGCCGCCCCGGCCGGCCGAGGAGGCTCGCTTGCGCGGGGGCCGGCATTCCCGCGAACGCGACGCCGCCGCCATCTCGCACCACTACGACGTGGGCAACGATTTCTACCGCTTGGTGCTGGGCGAGTCGATGACGTACAGCTGCGCCCGGTTCGTGCGCCCTGACGTGTCGTTGGAGGACGCCCAGGCGGCCAAGTACGACCTCATTTGCCGCAAGTTGGGGCTGCAGGAGGGCATGCGGCTGCTCGACGTGGGCTGCGGGTGGGGAGGCATGGCGATGCACGCCGCGGCCAACTACCGCGTCGGGGCCGTGGGCATCACGCTGTCCGAGCAGCAGTACGACCTGGCCCGCAAGCGGGTGGCCGAGGCCGGCCTGTCCGATTGGGTGGAGATCCGGCTCCAGGACTATCGGGATGTGGCCACGGGCCGCGCCGGTGGCGGCGGCGGCGGCGGCGAGCGGTTCGACGCCATCAGCTCCATCGGGATGTTCGAACACGTCGGGAAGGACCAGATGGCGGCCTACTTCTCGGTGCTCGCGGAGGTGTTGGTCCCTGGTGGGCGGCTACTGAACCACGCCATCTCGACGCCCGACGGGGCGTCGTTCGACCGCCGCAGCTTCACGGCGCGCTACGTCTTCCCCGACGGGGAGTTGGAAGATGTGGCCGACGTGGTCTCGGCCATGGAAGCGGTGTCGCTCGAGGTGCGCGACGTCGAGTCGCTGCGGGAGCACTACGCACTCACTCTTCGCCACTGGGTCACCAATCTGGACGAGAACTGGGACCAAGCGGTGTCGCTGGTGGGCATCGTCCGGGCCCGGATCTGGCGGCTGTACATGGCCGCGGCGGTGGTGGGATTCGAACTGAACGAAACCGCCATCCACCAGGTCCTCGGCGTAAAGACCATGGACGATGGCAGCAGCGGCATGCCCCTGACCAGGGCGGAGATGATCTGACCCCGTCGGATCGGTCTCCGCGGGCCGATTCTCAGTCGTGGGAGCGAGGCGTGATCCGACGGCGATGATCCGCATGTGCGGGGTCGGAGGTGGAGGCGGACCAGCGGGGTCGGGGACGACTCGGCGCCTGAGCCGTCACTCGCTCACCGGTTTGCAACTCCAGGGAGAACAATCGCCACAGACGTTGGTTTGTTGCTGTCGCCTTCACGAGCGATACCTACCCCGGACGGACCAGTCCGGAACCTGGGCTACGTTGACCCGATGGCCGTGGACGAGGGACTCCTGGCGGAGCTGAAAACCACCAAAGCCGCCATCGACGAACTGCAAGTCAAGCTCAAGGAGCTCGTGGCGGCGCTGCGAGAGCGTGGCGCCTCAGCCCAGGAGATCGGCGAGGCGCTTCGAGGCTGAGCCCCTGAGCCCGCTGACCGCCGCGCGAGCTACGGGCTGCGGGCTGCGGGCTGCGGGCTGCGGGCTGCGGCTAGGCGATGATGTCGAGCGGGGTGCCCGCGGGAACCACGCGGATCGCCTCGATCGTCTGGGGATTGGCCCGGATGCAACCGTGGGACGAAGCCACCCCCCGAGTGGAGGCGGGGTCGGACGGGTAGCCGTGGATCCCGACTGTCCCGTCGCCGCCGTCGAACTCGGTGAACACGTTGGAGTGCGTCGCGGTGATGAGGACGACGGGACCATAGATCCGCTGTTGGCGCGCCGGGACCGGAACAATGGCGTCGATAAACGACGGTCCGATCGGTGTCGGCCATTGGGGCTGGCCCACGCCAACCGGAGCGGAATAAATGGGCAGGTTGTTCTGGTACAGGGTCAAACTGCGCTGGCTGACCGAGATGGCGATCCGGTAGTTGGTCGTCGTGATGTTGACATCGCTTTTCTCCACCCAGCCGGTGGACGCGTTGGGCCGGGCATCAAGGCGGATCTGCACCCAGCCGGGCACGGACTTGATGATTGGCCGGGCGGTCGGGCCGCCCCACGTGGTGGTCGACACGGCCCCCGCCACCTGGCCGCCGGGACGATCCCACAGGATCAGCCCGTAGGACCCGGCCTTCGGCGATGCGATTTGGGTTGTGCCGGCGGCCGGGGTCACGGCGGCCAGGTCGGTTGCTGGTTGGATCGAAGCGGGGGCCGCGGGAGCCGCGACTGCGGTCCTCGCGGCCGTGTGACTGTGGCCGCCGACGGTTCCGACCGCAACAACTGCGGTCCCGGTCAATCCAAAAAGTACGACGGCAATCAAGCCGCAAATAGTTCGGCGCATGGTCGATTCCTTCCCAACGCACCCAATGTCTAACAGGCCCGGCCTTTTCTGGCTAGCTCAAGTGGCCGATCGCACCACGTCCGAAAGGCAACGTACCGCCAGGGCAGCGACGCATTGACCGTCGGCGTCGGGGTCGTGGAGGTGCGCCGCGAGGCGTTGGAAACGGGACTTCGGCGCCGTTCGTTGCGCCAGCCATTCGGCCACCGCCGCCGTGGGGTTGCCGATTACCGGCCCTGTCGACAGGGCGGCCAGCACTGCTTCGCGCCGCAGCGAGGCGACGTCATCTTCGAGTCGGCGGATCTGCCAGCGGCTCCACCGACTCGTCACGGCAAGATCACCAAGCGCGTGGCGAAACTCGGCCAGTCCGAGCGCCGAGTCACAGGCACCGAATGCCTCGATCACGAGCAACGCATCGGCGTCGGTCGCCCCGAGCGCCCGGATGACGCGGCCCACATCGGCCGCCAGCGCAATGGCCGGCAACCGGGCGAAGGACTCGGCCACCGAAGGATCGACGCCCAGCTCGACGAGCTCCTTGGCCTTCGTTGCACCGTCACCGGTCAATGGCGCGGCCTCCAACCGCACGGCGACGGCTCGATCGGCGTCGACCGTGACCTGGGTGTCGCGCCCGGCGTCACCCGCGCGGTCGCCTCTGCCATCGAGCAGGTACCGCCGGGCCAGGCGGTGCACGCCTTCGGCAACCGAGAAGTCGAGCACCTCCTGGACGTCAGACGAGAGGAAGGATGCGAGATCTTCGACGTGGCGCCAGCGCTGATCCGCGCCCAACACCTGCCGGGCCGCCCAATAGGCACGGCCCGCGTCGGCCACTCCCACGCCGAACTCGTCGGCCGTCTCGTGGGCCCATGTGACCCCCATGCGGTCGACGATCTCGTGTGCCACTCGCGTGGCAGCCAGTTGCCGGTACAGCCGGTGGCGGCCGATCAGATCCTGGAACGGGATCGCAATCGTGGCTGGGAAGTACGCCGTGACGGCGTCGTGGACCAGCGGGTCTTCCGCCAGTGCCGATGCTTCGACCGAATCGGCGAGGTCAGACTTGGCCAGAGCGAGGACGACCGCGGCCTCGGGCCGGGTCAAGCCGGCACCTGCAGCGCGGCGTAGTGCCATGTCCTCGTCCAGCGGGAGCGCGTCAACTTTGCGGTCGAGGCGACCCGCGGCCTCCAGATCGATGATCAAGGCCTCGTAGGCGTCGAGGTCGACGGCGCTGGCCGGCACTGCCCGGGTGACCGCCAGGGCGGTCAAGCCCACGTCCAGAAGGACTGCATCGGCGACCTCGTCCTGGACCGAGGCCAGGAGCCGGTCACGTTCGCCGGCCGAAATTCGGCCCTGTTCACTGGCAAGTGCCAGGAGGATCTTGACGTTGACCTCGTAGTCCGAGGTCGCCACGCCGGCCGCGTTGTCGATGAAGTCGGCGTTGATCTTGCCGCCCCGCCGCGAGTAGACGATGCGGGCGCGCTGGGTGAAGCCCAAGTTGCCGGCCTCGGCGACGACTCGGGCCCTCACCTGGTCGGCCGTGACCCGAACCGCATCGTTGGCCCGGTCGCCGACGTCGGCATTCGATTCGCCCGGAGCCTTGACGAAGGTGCCGATGCCTCCCAGCCAGAGCAGGTCGGCCGGCGCCGTGAGGATGGCCGACACCAGCTCCGGTGGGCTGATCACTCCGGCGCTCAGCCCGAGTGCGCCTTGAGCCTCGGGCGACAGGTTGATCTCCTTGATGCTCCTCGACCACACGCCGCCCCCCCGGGACAGCGCGGAGCGCTCGTAGTCCCACCAACTGGACCGGGGCAACTCGAACAGCCGGGTGCGGGCGGCGTACGCCAAGGCGGGGTCGGGATCGGGGTCGACGAAGATGTGCCGGTGGTCGAACGCCGCGATCAACTTGATGGTCCGGCTTTGCAACATCCCGTTGCCGAACACGTCACCCGACATATCGCCGACTCCCAAGACCCGGATCTCCTCGCCTTCGGGATCGATCCCGAGTTGGCGGAAGTGCTGGCGGGCTGCCACCCAGGCACCCCGGGCGGTGATGCCCATCGCCTTGTGGTCGTAACCGTGGTGGCCCCCGGATGCGAAGGCGTCACCGAGCCAGAAGGCGTGGTCGGCACTGATCTCGTTGGCCAGGTCCGAGAAGGCGGCGGTCCCCCGGTCGGCCGCCACGACCAGATAGGTGTCGTCGCCGTCGACGGCTCGCACCCCCGGTGGCCGCACGACCCGTCCACCGACGACGTTGTCGGTCAGGTCCAGCAGGCCGCTCACGAAGCGCCGGTAGCACTCGCGCACCTCCGTGGCGGGATCGACGTCGACCGGGCCAGACCTCGACCGGACCCGACCAGGCGTTTGCAGACGAACACGCCCTTGGCGCCGGTGGGCACGATCCCGGCGTTCTTCAGAACCTGGGCCCGGACCAGGCGCAGCACCTCGGTGTGCAGGTCGTCCTGGCGGTCGCTCCAGCGGATGCCACCCCGGGCGATCGGGCCGTCGCGCAGGTGCAGGCCCTCCACCCGCGGCGAGTAGACGAAGGTTTCGACGTGTGGGCGCGGCGCCGGAAGGTCGGGAACGCGGCGCCCGTCGAGCTTGAGTGCGAGCGTCGCCAGCCCTTCGCCGCCCGGCGAGCGGGCGTAATGGCTGGTCCGCAGGGTCGCGTCGACCAGCCCCAGGTATCCCCGCAGCACTTGGTCGTGCTCCAGGCGCTCCACCGAGGCGAGGGCGTCCACCACGGCTTGCCGGGCTGACTCGGTGGAGGCGTCGAGTTGGCTCGACAAGGGATCGAAGCGGGCCGCAAAGTAACCCAACAGGGCCAGCGCCACCGCGGGGAACTCGATCAGGGGATCGTCGAGTTGGCGGTCGCTCCACGAGGTTCCGACCTGGCGCCGGTACCTGCGATACGCCCGCAACACCACCACGTCGTGCCAATCCAAGGCGGCGCACACCACCAGGCGGTTGAGGGAGTCCACCTCGGCGGAGCCTCGCCACGCGGCCTGAACCGCGTCGACCAGCCGCGGTCCGTCGGCCGCCGGTTCGAACACGCACCGGAACCTCGCCCGCAGGCCGAAATCGTCGAGGTGAAGGGGTTTGCCGCCTTCGGGGTCGGGGATCTGATGGGGTACCGCCTCGACGACGGTGAGCCCGAAGCTTTCCAGGATGGGGATGAAGCTGGACAGCTCCATAGCCCGACGCCCGTACAGACGGAACCGGAACATCCCCGCTCCCGGATCAGGGTCGGGCTGGGCCGCCATGCGCAGCCCGCCACCACGCCCGGCACCACCCTCGCTCTCAAGCCCGCTCCCAAGGCCGGCGCGGCCGAGGGAGGCCAACGCCAACAGATCGGCGGCCGCCACGGCCGCGTCGGTGCGTTCGAGGTAGCCGCTCGGGACACGGGCGGCGAACGCCTCGGCCAGCGCCGACGAGTCTTCCGTCCGGCCGGCCTCGTCAAGGGCCGCCCGGAGGCCCTCAACCCACCACCGGGGCGCCTCTGTCACCGAAAGTTCAGCATCGCGCATCGACTTGACGCCGGGAAGTGATCCATAGCCCCTGTGCACTTCGTAGGTTATTGCGAGACGGTCGCGGGAAAAAACCGCCCGTCAGTCCCAAACAGAAAGGGATGAGCAATGGCACCGTACTTCTGCCTGCAGCTCTGGCTTGCCCCCGTCCGCAACGCGGCATGGGTTTCGGCGCAATGCGGGCACCGCTGAGTCATGACCACACCGACGAAGCAGTTGGCGTTGGTCGACGCCTGCTCACTGATCGGATCGTGCGGCTTCGGGCCGGTCGGCAACGGGCCCCGGGAGCACCGCACGGTGGGCGTCGAACTCGAGAGTTTCGCCGTTCCCCAAATCCCTCCCGAACGCTTACCGGTGGTGGAGTTGCCCGCCGGGAGCCGCCTGACGTTTGAACCTGGTGGCCAGGTCGAGTTGAGCTCGCCGCCCCAGGGTTCCGTCGCAGCGGCGTGTGACACCCTCAGCGCCGACCTGGCGGCGGCGCGGGAGGCATTTTCCCCCCTCGGTGTGAGCCTGGTGCAATCCGGGCTGCGTCCGGCGTCGGCCCGGCCCCCCTCACGGTTGGTGGACACGCCCCGCTACCGGGCCATGGAGGCGTATTTCGACCGCAAGTGGTCCGACGACGGGCGGACCATGATGCGCCAGACCGCTTCGGTACAGGTCAACCTGGGCCTCGGCTCCGGAGGCCGGGCCTCGCGGCGCTGGCGGGCGGCCAACGTCCTCGGTCCGGTGCTCGCGGCCGCCTTCTCCTCGTCGCCCACCGACGGCGGCTGCGGGAACGCCCGGATGGCGACGTGGCTCCGTCTCGACCCCAGCCGCACCGCTCCGGTGCCGTGCGCCCCGGGGGTCGACCCTCGCCGGGCATGGGTCGACTACGCCCTCGACGCCCAGGTGATGTTGATCCGCACCGACGCGGGCGTCGACGCGGCGCCGGCCACGAGGCGCTGGTGGACGAGCCGATCACCGCGCGGGCGTGGATCGAGCACGGCCACCCGCTCGGCTGGCCCAGCGCCGACGACGTGGCATACCACCTGACGACGCTGTTTCCCCCGGTGCGGCCGCGGGGCTGGCTGGAGTTGCGCATGGTCGATGCCCTCCCCGACCCGTGGTGGCGGGTCCCGGTCGCGGTCGCGGCGGCACTGCTCGACGACGCCGACGCGGTCGAGGCCTGCGAACCGGTGGCGGACCGCTGGTGGCAGGCGGCGGAGGACGGCCTGGCCGACCCACCCCTGGCGGCGGCGGCCGCGGTGTGCGCCCGGCGGGCGCTCAGGGGCCTGCACCGCGTCGGTGTCGACATCGGCACCGCGGTCATGGTCGAGCAATGGGTCACGACCGTGCAGAAGGGATGTGAGCCTCCGTGGATGTAGCCACCGACATCGGGCGCCACAATGCGGAGCCAGCCGAGCCAGGCGGCCTGACCGGCCTCAAGGAGCGGGCGGCCCACGAGCTGGCCACCGTCCGCCGGCGGTCCCTTGATCTGCTCGACCCACTCGACGAGCGGGCGCTCACCCGGCAGCACTCCCGCCTCATGTCGCCCCTCGTGTGGGACCTGGCGCATGTCGGCAACTACGAAGACCTGTGGCTGGTCCGCGCCGCCGGAGGCGAGCCCGGCGTCGCCCCGTCCCTCGACGAGATGTACGACGCCTTCCGCCACGTCCGCGCCGATCGGCCGAGGCTGCCATTGCTGAATCCGGTCGAGGCCCGCCGCTATATCGGCGACGTCCGGGGCCGGGCCCTCGACGTCGTCGAGGCGATCGAGTTCGATCCGGCGGTGCCCTTGCTCGCCGAGGGCTTCGTCGTCGGCCTCGTGGTGCAACATGAGCACCAGCACGACGAGACCATGCTGGCGACGCTGCAACTCATGGACGGCGACGGCTACCGCCCGCTCGCACCAACGCCACCAACGTCGCCGACGCCGCGCCGCCCGGCTCGACCGGCCGGCCGAGGTCCTCGTCCCCGCGGGCGACTTCGAGATGGGCACAGACGACAAGGGGTGGGCCTACGACAACGAGCGGCCCCGACACAGCGTGGACCTCCCGGCGTTCTGGATCGACCGGTGGCCGGTCACCAACGCCGCGTTTCAGGCGTTCATCGCCGACGGCGGCTACCGGCGCCGGGACCTGTGGTCGCCCGCGGGCTGGGCTTTCCGGGTCCGGTCCCGCCTGGCGGCGCCCAAATTCTGGCACCGCGACGGCGCAGCGTGGCTGCGCAACCGCTTCGGCTGGGTCGAAGAGGTCCCGCCCGGCGAGCCCGTCCAACACGTGTGCTGGTACGAGGCCGACGCCTTCGCCCGCTGGGCCGGCAGGCGCCTGCCCACCGAACAGGAGTGGGAAAAGGCGGCCCGGTGGTCGCCGGAGCGTGGTGATGCCCGAGCCTTCCCCTGGGGGGAGGGGGCGCCGTCGGAGGACGTCGTCAATCTGGGAGGGCGTTTTTTCCGGCCCGCGCCGGTCGGGGCGTTCCCTGCCGGTGCGGCTCCCTGCGGCGCCGAGCAACTCGTCGGCGACGTCTGGGAATGGACCGCCTCCGACTTCAGCCCCTACCCGGGATTCGCCAGCTTCCCGTACCCGGAGTACTCCGAGGTGTTCTTCGGGCCGGACTACAAGGTGCTGCGCGGTGGGTCGTGGGCCACCCATCCAAGCGCCGTGCGCACCACGTTCCGCAACTGGGACTATCCGATCCGGCGCCAGATCTTCGCCGGCTTCCGATGCGCCCGCGACGCCTGATGCGCCCCCGACGCCTGATGCCCGCGACGCCTGATGTGCCTTCGGCGCCCACCCGGCTGACATGTGCCGCCATCTGGCATATCTCGGGCCGCCCCTGACGCTGGCCTCGCTGCTCTACGACCCGCCCCAGTCCCTGGTGCGCCAGAGCTGGGCGCCCAGGAACCAGCGCTACGGCACGATCAACGCCGACGGCTACGGCGTCGGCTGGTACCAGCCCGACGTCTCGCCCGAACCGGCCCGGTTCCGCCGGGCCGGGCCCATCTGGGCTGACCGGTCCCTCGAATCGCTGGCGCGGGTGGTGCGGTCGGGCGCGTTCTTGGCCGCGGTTCGTTCGGCCACGCCGCCGGCACCGATCGAGGAGACGGGCGCCGCGCCCTTCACCGACGGCCCCTGGCTGTTCTCGCTCAACGGCCGCGTGAACTGCGATCTGGAGGCCCTCCGTGGCCAGGTCACGCCGCGACGGCGGGCCGCGATCCTGGGTGCGAGCGATGCCGAGCTGCTCTTCGCCCTGCTGCTCGACCGCCTCGACGGCGGCAGCCCGCCGGACCAGGCGCTGGCGGGCCTGGTTGGCGACGTGCCCGGTCGCCTCAACCGCCTCAACTTCCTCCTGACCGACGGCGCCACCATCTGGGCCACCACGTGGGGCGACAGCCTCACCTGGCGCTCGTGGCGCTCATGGCGCTCAGTGGCGCTCAGGGCCGTCTGCAGGGCTCCGGTGAGGCGCCCGGGGCTCCAGGGGAGCTCGGTTCCGCGGTGGTCGTCGCCTCGGAACCGCTCGACGACGAGCCGGGCTGGGTGGTCGTCCCGGATTGCTCGTTGCTCATCGCCACCGCGGACTCGACCTCCGTCGTGCCGCTGCCCACCACTGCATCCAGAGACGACGAGCAATCCAGAGACGACGAGCAAGGAGCCGCGGCCCCGTGAAACCCACCATCGACGTGTTGCTCACTCCCGCCGACCTGGCCGCCTCCTTGCGAGGCGACGTCGTCGCAGGATTGTCCGAGCCGACTGGCCGGCGCACCCTGCCACCGAAGTGGTTCTACGACGAGCGGGGCTCGCAGCTCTTCGACGAGATCACCCGGCTGCCCGAGTACTACCCCACCCGCTGTGAGCGGGCCATCCTCGAGGCTCACGCGGGCGACATCATGACCCGAGACGTGTCGACGCTCGTCGAACTGGGGTCGGGAACCTCCGACAAGACCCGGTTGCTGCTCGACGCCGGCACCGGGAGCGGCGGGCTGCGCACCTTCGCCCCGTTCGACGTCAGCGAAGAAACGCTGCGCAGCGCCGCTGACACCATCGCTCTGCGCTACCAGGCAACAGGCCTGGCGGTGCATGCCATCGTGGGCGACTTCGAACACCACCTCGGCGTCTTGAAGGAGATCGGCGAACCAGGCCAGCGCCTGGTGGCGTTTCTCGGTGGCACGATCGGCAACTTCGACCCCGCCGGCCGGGCCAGCTTCCTCCGCCAACTGGCCGCGGCGCTGGCGCCGGGCGACCGACTGCTCCTCGGCACCGACCTGGTCAAGGATCCGGCCCGGCTGGTCCTCGCCTATGACGACCCGGCAGGCGTGACCGCGGCGTTCAACCGCAACGTCCTCTCCGTCATCAATCGCCGGCTGCGGGCCAACTTCGAGCCCGCCTGGTTCGACCACGTCGCCGTCTGGAATGACGTGGAGGAGTGGATCGAGATGCGCCTCCGATCGACTCGCGCGCACAGGCGGTCCTGGTCGCCGACCTGGCGCTCACGGTCGCCTTCGAGGCCGGCGAGGAGATGCGCACCGAGATCAGCGCCAAGTTCCGGCCCGAACGGGTTTTCGACGAACTGGCGGCAGCGGGCTTCGATCTGTCCCAATGGTGGACCGACCCGGCCGGCGACTTCGGCCTTTCGCTCAGCTGCCGGTTGGGATGAGCCAAACCGATCGACTACCCCAGCTCCGCGCAATCCTCAGCAACAAAAGCTATCTCTCACCTCTTTTTGGAGGCTCTCATGGTATAGTATGGCCAGATCTGAGCCGCCGTAGTCGACTGAGCTTGCGCGCGAGCCGGATAACGAGCAGGATCTAGCTGCTTGCACAAAGATCTGTGCTGGCGGTCAACTGTGAGCCGAGTCGGGAAGGACTGGGGGATTACGTGCGAACAATCGGACGGCTGGCAATGAGGGTGACTCTGTGTCTTGGGTTCCTTGTCTGCCTGACGGTGGTGGGAGCCTCCGGAGCGAGTGCCCAGGCTTGCCCGGGATCGGGTGGCAGTGGAGGCAGCGGATCCGGTAACGGATGCGCCACGACCACGACCGCACCCGTCGTGAGCGGTGAAACCACCACCACTACGAGCGGCTTGGCCCTGACGGGCGAGCAAGCGGCGATTCCTCTGGCTGCGGCCGCGGGCATCATCGTGGTAGTGCTCGCAGCGCGGCAGCTGCGGCGCCGAAGCAACAACTGACCGCAAAAACCTTCTAAGTAGCTCTGAACCGAAGGTGGCACCACACGGTGCCACCTTCGGGCGCGTGCTGTCGCATGACGGGCGCGTGGTGTCGCCGTCGGCTCGTCGGTAGTCTCCCCCGGCCGACCGCCACCGAAAGGACACGTTGAACCGAGAGGGTTCGTCTCGCCCGTCGCCCCGACGGCGCACCCCGACGTGGGTGTTCCTGGCTCTGGGGGGCCTCATCCTCCTGCTCGGTGCTGCGGCGTTGCTCACCCGAGATGTGGTGCGCATCAAGCGCGACCTGTCCGCGGGCCAAGGTGGGCTGGGCCACCTCCAGCTCACGCAACTGGACTCGCGGGCGTCGATCGAGGCCACCGTCGGCACGGCCGACCGCCAACTGCGCGCCGGGGCCAACCTGGCCCGCGACAGCATCTGGCTCAAGCTGCTGGCCCCGTTGCCCAAGGTGGGACCCCAGATCAAGGCCGCTCGCGTCCTGTCGGGCTCGGCTGCCCACGTGGGGGACATCGCGTACCAGGCGGCGATCAAGGCCCGAACCCAGCTCGACGCCCCGCGATCGGGACCGGCGGCCCGCCTGCACCTCGTCGACGCCCTCCGCCAGGACATGATCGAGGTGAACCAGCAGCTCGACCAGGTGCCGACCCACACCGACGGCCACCTCGCCACGTCGCTCGCCAAGGCGCGCGCCAAGCTGATCGAGAAGCTGGCCCAGGCCAAGACCCAGCTGAACGACGGCATCACCCTCACCGCCACGCTGCGCACCATGCTGGCCGGCCCCCGGACGTACCTCGTGCTGGCGGGCAACAACGCCGAGATGCGTTCGGGCGGCATCACGACCGCCGCCGGGCTCATCCATTTCGAGGGGGGCGACCTCTCGACGGGCGAGTTCATCTCGTCGTTCGACCTGTTCCTGCCGGACAGCAAGAAGGTGCCCGTCCCCGACGACATCAACCGCCTGTACGGCTGGATGCAGCCCGGCCAGGAGTGGCGAACGACCGACACGTCACCCAACTGGCCGGTGGTGGCCAAGATCTACTCGCAGATGTCGGCCAACTCGGCGTTCGGCAAGGTCGACGGGGTCCTCTTCGTCGACGTCGTGACGCTGCGGGCGGTACTGAGGGTCGTCGGCCCGGTCACGGTCAACGGCTTCAAGTACTCGGCCGACAACGTGGTGGCCCAGGTGCTCTACCGGAACTACCTCCTCTACCCCACCGCCGACCAGACCAACGCCCGGCGCGACGTCCAGAGCAACGTGGCCCGGGCCGCCTTCACGGCATTGCGCTCGGGGGCCTACTCCATCCCGCAGCTGGCCCATGCGCTGGACCTGGTGGCCAAGGGCCGACACCTGCTGGCCTGGTCGGCCGACCCGGCCGAGGAGGCCATGTGGGTGAAACTGGGCGCCGACGGGGCGCTCGGACCGGACAAGCTGATGGTCAGCGTGCAAAACGTCAGTGCCAGCAAGCTGGACGTGTTCATCACGCCCATCGGTGTCAATCCAGGCCGAGCGTTTTTCCGAACACCAGCAGGTCGACATGAACATCACGGTGACCAACCCCCGGCGCCCGCTGACCAGCCCGTACATCGAGGGCGGCACCCGGTGCTGCGTCGTGCCCGGCGACCAGCGGGTGTACCTCCTGCTGTACCTCCCGGCGTCTGCCTTCAACATCGCCAGCTACAAGCCCGACTTCAGCACCGTCGGCACCGATGGAGGCATGACGGTCGTCGGCATGATCTACGTCGTCCCGTACGGCCAGACCTCGACCATCCATGTTTCGTTCTTCCTTCCACCGTCGCTCAACGAGGTGACGCTGGTGCCGTCCTCACGGGTGATTCCCGTGCAGTTCGTGGTCAACGGCAGCTACCGGACCGACGACGCCATACCCCGCAAGCTGCCCATCTGACTCAGGGGCGGCTCGCCTCGTGGTCGAGCAACCACCGCTTGACCACCAGGCCCCAACGGAAACCGCCCAGGCGGCCATCGCCACGCACCACCCGATGGCAGGGAACGAACAACGCCGCGGCATTGCGCTGGCAAGCCGACCCCACGGCGCGGGCGGCGCCGGCCCGGCCGCAGCGGGCCGCCAGCTCGCCGTAGGTCACCGGCGCGCCCGCGCGAACCGCCCGCATGGCGTCCCACGCCGACTCCACGAACGGTCCCGAACGCTGGCCCACCGCCACGGCGTCGATCGCCTCGAGGTCCCCGTCGAAGTAGGCGTGCAGCGCGTCGGTGATAGGCCCGAGGCGGGCCACGGTGTGCCAACCGCTCGGACGGGAGGCCGGCGTCATCCACGCTACGAGCGATGCGCCGTCGCCCGCCCATCCGCTGGCCACGACCACGCCGCCGGAGGCCACCACGGTGAACGGGCCGCACGGCGTCACCATGGTGGCGACCGTCGTGCTCACGAAGCCCACAGGTACTGAAGGGCGTAGCCCCGCCACGGCCGCCACCGCTGCGCCCGGCGGCTGGCGGCGCCTGGCCCGGCCGCCAGGCCGGCCCGGGCCAGTGCCCGGCGCACCCCGAGGTCGCTGGCCAGGAACGCGTCGGGGTCCCCCAACCCCCGCAGGGCCACGTACGCCGCCGTCCAGGGCCCGATACCGCGCTGGGCGACCAAGCGCCGCACCACCTCCTCACGATCGGCTCCGGGGTCGATGACGATGCGCCCGTCGGCGAGGGCGGCCGCCAGGCCGACCAACGCCTGACCCCGCGCCACCGGCATGCCCATCGTCGAGGGGTCGAGGGCTGCGATCACTGCCGGGCTGGGGAAAAGCCTCGCCGGTGGGCCCGATCGCCCGCTGGGGGGCACAGGACCCGAATCCGGCTGGCCCGAGAGATCGCGGCCGTGGCGGGCCGTCAACACACTTGCCAGGCGCCGCCCTCCGGCCACGGTCACCTGCTGGCCAAGCACCGCCCGCATGGCCAGCTCGGCGCCGTCCACCGATCCGGGGATCCGCCGCCCGGGGACCGCGGCCACCGCCGGAGCGAGCAACGGGTCGGCGCCCAAATGCTCGGCGACTGCGACTGGATCGGCGTCGAGGTCGAGCAGCCGGCGGGCCCGCTGGACGGCTGTTGCCAGGTCGCGGAGGTCACCCAGCCACAAGCGGCAGTCGATATACCCCGGGCCATTGGAGAGCGCCACGATCGCGGCACCATGGGGCAGGCCGAGCGTCCGCCGGTACACCGCGCCGTCCCAATCCTCGACGCCGTCAACGGTCCGTTGCCCGAGGAACTCCAACAGCCCCGCGCCGTCGAACGGCGCCCGGTACGGCAACCGCAGACGGATCTCACCAAGGGGGCTGTCGGGCCGAGGTCGTAGCGACTTCGGGGAGGACTGGCGCAGCTTGGTCGGCGGCATCGCGAACACCGCCGCCACGGTGTCGTTGAACTGTCGGATGCTGCTGAACCCCGCTGCGAAGGCGATGTCGCCACACGCCAGGTCGGTGGTTTCGAGCAGCAGCCGAGCAGTGTGGGCTCGTTGCGAGCGGGCCAACGCGATGGGGCCGGCGCCGACCTCGGTGACCAACTGCCGGTGGAGATGCCGGGCGCTGTAGCCGAGGGCCCGCGCCAAGCCGCCTACCCCTTCCCGGTCGACGACGCCGTCGGCGATGAGACGCATGGCCCGACCGACCACGTCGGCCCGGGAATTCCATTGCGGTGAACCGGGACTGGCGTCGGGACGGCACCGCCGGCAGGCCCGAAACCCCGCCGCCTGGCAGGCGGCGGCACTGGGGTGGAACGACACGTTGCGTCGTTTCGGCGTGACCGCCGGGCAGCTGGGACGGCAGTAGATCCCCGTGGTGGCCACCGCGATGTAGAACCAGCCGTCGAAGCGGCGGTCCCGGCTCTGGACCGCGGCGTAGCACCGTTCGAAATCGTCGATCACCCAACCATGATGTCAGCGTCAGCCACCGCGTACTAGCGGAAATCGGACGGGGAGTTTCGCCACATTGCCGGTCAGACAAACGACACTTACTTGACTGACATCCGGTCGGACCGTAGGCTCCCCGCCCATTGTGAACACGTGCACGAGGATTTTCCGTCGGCACGCGTGGCGACTGATGGCTGCGCTGGTTACCGCAGGCCTGGTCGCCGGGTCCGCCTTACCTTCGGCCTCGGCGGACGCGGTCAGCAACAAGCGGGCACAGGCGCAGGCCCTGTCGAACCAGATCGACGCCTTGGGCCGTAAGGAATCGGCTCTCGCCGAGCAATACAACGCCGCCGTTCTGGCTGCCCAGTCGACCGCCACCAAGGTCAGCCAGCAGGAGGCCGCGGTCGCGGCCGCCGACGCCAGCGCCAACAAGGCCAAGACCGCCATCCAGTCCGACGCCGTCAACGCCTACATCCACGGGGGCACCCTGGCGTCGCTGGCGGGCCGCAGTGGTGGGGTTGCGGCGCAGGCCGACGGGGGCCTGCTGGCCGGGGAGTACATGAGCACCCTGGCGTCAACCCAGTCCGACAACCTGGATGCCTTCCACACTGCGGCTTCCACGGCCCATATCGCGGCCTCCCAGTTGCAGGTACTGCAGAAGCAACAGGCCAAGGGGGCGGCCGCGACCAATGCCGCTCGCAACGCCACCATCGCGGCCCAGCAGAAGGTCGAATCGACCCTGGGGCAGGTCAAGGGGGAACTGACCAGCCTGGTGGCACAAGCCGAGGCCGCCAAGCAGGCCGCGGCCGCCCAGGCGGCGCAGGCGGTGCTGGCCCGGGTTCAGACCTCCGGCGGCGGGGGCGGCGCCAGCTTCTCGTCGGTACCGGTCCCCGTCGGCGTCGGTGCGGCCGCGGCGGTGGAGGCCGCCAAGAGCCGCCTCGGCGCTCCCTATGTCTGGGGGGCGGCGGGACCGGGAGCGTTCGACTGTTCGGGGCTCATCATGTGGGCGTGGGCCCACGGGGGCGTATCGCTTCCCCATTTCAGCGGTGCCCAGTACTCCTCCACCACCCACATCTCGATGTCGCAGCTGCAACCGGGAGACCTGGTCTTCCCGAGCGACCCCGGGGCGCATGTGGCGATGTACATCGGCGGGGGCATGATCATCGAGTCGCCCCACACCGGGGCGGTCGTCCACATCGTCCCGATGTACTCCTGGTTCGTGCTCGCCAGCCGGCCCTGACCGCCCACCCCTGGGCTAGCTTGCCTTTGATGCCTGCCGGTCGTACGTCTGTCGGGCCGGCCTGATGGCGAAATACGAGGTCCTCAGCGACCTGCTGCGCCGGGCCAACCTGTCGGCGCCCGACCTGCTCGTCGCTGATGTCGCCGCGTCGCTCAGCCAGGAGGGATGCCGTCACCTCGTGCTCTACCTGGTGGACTACGAGCAGGAGACTCTGCGCCGGGTGGCGCTGGCGGCCGAGCTACTGGCCGACGGCCCCGAGGAGGTGAAGATCCTCGGCACGATGGCCGGACGGGCCTTCCAGCTCCAAGAGGTCGTCACGGCCAAGACCGACGACGGGTGGTGCGTGTGGTCGCCGGTGCGCGAGCGCGCCGAGCGTATCGGGGTACTGGAGATCGGATTCGAACTGCTGCCCGACGACGCGGCCCAGCTGTGCGATGACCTCGGGCGCCTCATCGGCCACCTGATTCGCACCGCCGATCAGTACACCGACGCCCTGGAACTCAGCCGGCGGCGCCAACCGATGAGCCTGGCGGCAGAGGTCCAGTGGCACCTGCTCCTGCCTCCCCTCACGTTTCGTGCCCCTGACGTCGCCCTGGCGGGCATCTTGGAGCCGGCGTACGACGTGGCGGGCGACGCCTTCGACTACAGCCTCAACGGGGACCTGCTCACCTTCGCCATGCTCGACTCGATGGGCCACGGCCTGACGTCGTCGCTCGCCAGTGCCTTGAGCCTGACCGGCCTGCGCTACGGACGGCTGCGGGGCATGGACCTTCCTGCAATCGCCCACCAGATCGACGAGGCGCTACTAGGCCAGTTCGACGGCGACACGTTCGTGACCGGCCATCTGGCCCATCTGGACACGGCCACAGGTGAGTTTCACTGGATCAACGCCGGCCACCCGGACCCGCTACTGATCCGGGGATCGACGGTCGTCGCCGAGGCCCACGCCGAGCCGTGCCTCCCACTGGGTCTCGGGATCGAGGAACCCGAAGTCGGTCGATTGCGCCTCGAACCGGGCGACCGCCTGCTCTTCTACTCCGATGGCGTGGTCGAGGCACGGCCGGCCGGGGGGGCCCAGTTCGGACTCGATTTGCTCCGGGCGCGCATCGAGCGCCACCTGGCGGACCGGCTGATCCCCGCCGAGATGCTGCGGCGGATCGTCAAGGAGGTCGTCACCCACCGCGGCGGTCCGCTGGCCGACGACGCCAGCCTGGTCATGATCGAATGGCTCCCGGACAACGGAACCTGATCGCGCCGGGCGGGGGCTTGAGCACTGGCAGGGGCGACGGGACGTTCGGGCCGGCCCGGTCTATCCGGTCGGAGGAACCAATAGCATTAGCGGAATCCCCTTTTCCCTCGCCGACAGTTCCGGTGCCGTACGCCGGATCGCGGCTCCGCCAAAGCGCTACCTCAACTCCCAGCCGCTGGGCCCGGTCTAGAGACCCAACGTGACATGCAACTCCTCGGCGCGGTTGATGAATGCCTGGGCTCCTTGTTCCCGGGCGATGCTGACGGCGCGCGCCAGCGACTCCCTCACGTCGGTTTCACGATCGGGATAACAAAGGGACAGGAGTTCGGCGCGGTGTCCGTATAGCTCCGCCTCGAAGAATCGCTGGCCTGTCGTCTCCACCTCTGCCAGGGCCTCGTCGATCGCCGCGAGGGCATGGTGGGGGGCGCCTTCTTGTTGGTGCAATCGGGCCCGCAAACCGAGCAGGAGCGGCCCGAACAAGCGCCAGCCTGATGCCAGCAGCCGGACATACGCCTCCTTGAAGGCCGATGCGCAGGCACCCGATTGTTCCCCGCCCTGACTGGCTCGGGCCCAGATTTCGAGCAGAGTGGCGAGGAGCGCCCCATCATGCGAACGATCAGCCACGATGATGGCTTGGGCTCGGCGACCCGCCAGTTCGGCATCCTGTCGGGTGGCGGCAACAAGGGCTTCGAGGACCAGGGCTGCAATCAGGCTGAACGGTTGGGTGCTCTTGGACCCGCATGCCGCGGATTCCGCCGAGAGCCGAGCTGACTCCTGGGTGTCGCCAACAAGCCAGCTAACCCAGGCCAGATAGCCGAGGGCGTACACCTCCGGATCGACGATGAACACATCGAGCGAGCGGTCCCCAAGTGCGGAACACCGCTGGCGCGCCGCCTCCAGGTGCTCACGAGCATCGCCGAGCCGACCCGCGTGGAACGACCGCATCCCGAGGGCCAAGTGGCCGGCGACCGCCAATGACGCCTCTCCGGACTCCTCGGCCCCCGCCGTCAAGTGGCCCCCGATGCGAGCCAGGCGCCCGAGTTCGCAACGGCTGAGGGCGAGAGTGGCCGTTCCCCACAACGACGCGGTCTGGTTAGATCGCCCGTCTGTCGAGCGGGCGAGTGCCGCCGCCTTGGTCCAGGCCTCGTCCACCTGGCCGTCGGCAAAGCCCCGCAGAAGCGTGGCCGAGATGGCGAGGCGGTTCTGGATCATTGCCTCCAGGTCCGACCGTGCCGTCCCGGCGGCCATGAGGCCGAGCAGTTGCCGGGCCCGCTGCAGATGTTTCTCCCCTTGTTCGTAGGCCAGGGCGGCATCGGCCAGATCGGCGGCGCGCAGGAGCTGTTCGATACCGCGCTCAGGCCCGACGACCGGCGCGGCTTCGGAGAGATGGAAAGCCAAGGCGACTGCGTGGTCCGGCTCGGTCGATGGCGCCCCTGCCAGTACCTCGGCGATGCGTGCATGGTGGTGCGCCCGGCGCAGCCCACTGATGGCTTCGTAGATCGTGTCGCGGACGATGCTATGGGAGAAGCGATACGACCCGACTGCCGTCGGCGACTCGAGGATCAGTCCCGCGCCCATGGCCGACTCGATGGCTTGCAAGAGGGCGTCGGACCTTATGTCACCAGCGTTGGCCACAACGCCGAAGTCGAACTCCACACCGACGACCGAAGCAAGGGCCAACGCCTCATGAGTCACTCTTTCGAGGCGGTCCATGCGACGTCGAATGACAGCGCGCACACGATGAGGTATCACCCCCGGTAGGTCGCCTCCCGAACCTGTCTCACTGCGGAACAGGCGGGACAACTCGGTGACGAAGAAGGGATTGCCAGCCGTCTTGTCATACACGGCAGAGACGAGCGAGGGCTCGGGCTCCCGGCCCGTCGCATCAGTCAGGATTTCACCGACTTCCGAACGCGACAGTCCCCGCAGGTCCAGGAACTGGGCGTAGGGCAGGCGGGCCAACGCGGACAGAAGGTTGACCAGCGGATGGCCCGCGAGCACCCCGGCGTTTCGATGCGTGACCACGATGGTGAATCGTGACGGGCCGATTTGGGTTGCCAGAAGCTGAACCAGCTCCATCGACGCCGCGTCATCCCAGTGGACGTCTTCGAGGATCAGTAGCAGCGGCGCGGACTGCGCCATCTGTCCGAGGAAACCCACCACGGCGTCGTAGAAGCGCACGCGGCGCACCTCGGGGTCAATGGCCGCCTCACCGACGTCGACAGCCGAAGTGTCAACGGGCGTGACGTCGAGCACGTCGGCCAGGACCGGTGCCAGGTCCCGGGCCCGGCGGGCCAAAGCGGCGCGAACAACGGCCGGCTCCCCCTGGGATATCAATCGGCGCAGAATCTGGACCCAGTGCCAGAACGGGGGTGGCGGCCATTCCCCGTCGTGGCCCAACGCCATCGCGGTGGTGACCCCCGCGGTCGACGCACAGCGGGCCAGTTCCTCCACCAGCCGGGTTTTTCCGATCCCTGCTTCGCCTGATATCGCCACGATCGCGCCCCGGCCTCGTGCCGCGGACGCCAACGCGGCCTGCAGGCAAGCCATCTCCTCGATGCGGCCGACGAGACGGGGCCTGTCGTCGGATGCGGCCATATCGGCGGCGTAGGCAGGCGGGGCAGTTGTGCTCAGGGGGCGCTGCGGCCCGGGTGGCCGCCATGTCAGCTCCGGCGCTTGAAGCAAGATGTCCTGCTCGAGACGCCGCAGGCTCAGGGATAGCTCGAGGCCCAACCCTTCAGTAAGCACAACCCGCGCTCGGGCCAATGCCCGCATCGCTTCGGCCTGACGACCCGACCGGTACAGGGCCAACGCCAGAAGCTCCCACGACCGTTCCCGCAGCGGATCTTGGCTGATGAGATGTTCCAGATCCGCGGCCACCGGGCCGTGATGACCAAGGGCCAACTCGGCTTCCAGCCGTTGCTCGACCGCAAAGTGGCGTAGCTCCTCCAGGCGCCTCGCGGTGGGACGGACGAAGTCCCATTCGCCGAACTCCGCCAACAGTGGACCCCGCCACAGAGCCAACGCCGCCGCCAATACGCGCGACGCCGACTCAGGGTCACCCGAAGCCAGCATCCGTCGCCCGTCGCTAACCAACAAGTCGAAGTGGTTGGCATCCAACTCCCCCGACGACATCTGAAGGACGTAGCCTGGCGCCCGGCGCACCAGTACCTGGCCTGTACCCGGCGCCCGCGGCCGCGGTTCGAGGACCCGACGCAGCCTTGAGATATACACGTGCAACACGCTCATCGGGCGATGGGGCGGCTGGTCTCCCCAAAGGTCACTAACCAAGCGATCGACGGAGACCACCTGGTTGGCGGAGAGCACGAGCATGGCCAGCACGAGCCGTTGTTGGCGTTGGCCCAGGGCTACCGGTTGGCCGTCGTCGACAACCTCGAGTGGCCCCAAGACGTTGAAGTTCACCGGTTGAGACCCCCTCGAGCCTGTTCAGGCAACAGCAAGCCAACGGCAAGCACGGTAGGTCATCATCGCCCGTCGAACGTTAACACTAGGAGTGAGCGATGACGCTTGAAGAAAACAAGGACCTTGTCAAGCATTACATCGAGTTCGTTGTCCAAGGCCATGCCCGCGGCGACTTGGAGCAAATGACCGACTACCTGACACCCGACGTTGTCCTCCACACCCCAGTCGTCAGTGACCATCCCGAACACGGGACGAGAATTCACGAGGAATCGCGTACATACGGAACGGCGCTGCCCGAACTCGAGCTCGTCGTCGAGCAGATCGTGGCCGAGGGCGATCTCGTCGCGGTCCACCTCAGCGCCCGCGGGACCCATGATGGGCCGTTCCGCCGTGGCGACGAGGCCCACGCCCCGACCGGTGGCGCGGTGGACGCGGGGGCGTTATCCATGTACCGGGTCCGTGACAACAAGATCGCCGAGATTTGGTATTACTCCACACTGGCGGATCGCATTCAAACCTCGTCCCCGTCCTGACAAACGGTCCGCTTTCAGCGAAACAGAGTTCTGGACGGAAAGGTACCGCGCCACCGCGACGGTCGCCTCGACCAACGCCTGATCGCGAGAGCGTCGTCAGGCGATGATCGGGCGAGGGGGCCAACCAAGTGCCAACACCGTCGGCATGCAAGGGAGTTCCGGAGCACACTAGGTGTGCCTCAGCGATGGGAGACGGGCATGGATGCTCACGCACTGGGTGGCAGATGGGTGTTGCGAGAGATGTGGAACTTTCCGAGCGGCGTGCCCGAAGACGACCGCGTCGACTACTTGAAAGCGATTATGGCGTGTGCGCGCGCCGGCACCGAGTTGGCACCGGCCGAGAAGGACTGGGTGATCGGATACGGCGCGGCTTGCGGCGCCCACCAAGGCACCATCGAGGCCCTCGAGCGTTACGACGGCGATGAGGACGTCGTGGCGATTTTAGAACGAAACATGCCCGTGGCCAACACGTGGGGGCGGGTTGCCGTCTTCGACGCCATTCGAGCGTCTAATGCCGACGCGACATACAGCGACGACGAGCGAGCCGCCGTCCGCCGAGAAGCGTCAAGGCTCGGAGTCGCCGAAGAGGTCATTGTCGCATTAGAGGCACTGTACGAACGCGAGCAAGACCTCAAGCGCGACAGAATTGCCCTGGTCTTCGGTGACGACGTTCCCTACACCCACAGTGACTGAACGGCGATGAACGGCTCGGACCCGTGTCGCACGGCCCGGTCCTACCAGTCCGAATCGGATCCCAGAGGAGGTCGGCGCGTTGCAACGATATCTGACGCTTTACCGCTATACGGCTGACGCTTGGCAGCACATCGCCGAGCGTCAACTCGACCGGCCCCAGGCTGTGGCGCACATGCTGGAGCAGGCGGGCGGCAAACTTGTCGAGATGTACTGGATGTTCGGACCGTATGACGGAGTAGTCATTGTCGACGCTCCGGACGAAAATGTAATGATGGCGATCAAAATAATCTGCGAGTCGACCGGCAACTTCTCGTTGGTGCAATTTCACCCGCTGATCAAAGCCAGCGAGCATCCGGCAGTCGTCGAGAATGTCCGGGGAGTTACATTTCTCGTACCGTCGCATCCCGACGCACCGACCCATTCGAGATGAGCCGAACATATTCACAATCTGGTGGCGTGCCGTTGCCATTCGAGCTAGGGAGAGTCCGGTGTCGGAAGACAAGGAGAAAGTGATGCCCACCTACATTGGCTACGTTTCTTACACACCGGGATCGTGGGGGCACATCATCGACCAGGACGTCGATCGGGTCGCCGCGATTCGCGATATCGTCGAGCACGCGGGTGGCACCCTCAAGGCAACGTATTGGCTCTTCGCCGAGCATGACCTGTTGGGAATACTCGAGCTACCCGACGATGTCGACGCTTTAGCCGTGTGCTATGCGGCGTACAGTTCTGGCGCCCTGAAGCACATCGAGATCCGCCCGGTGGTCGAACAGGGCGACATCGCGAGGATGCAGCGCAGGGCCAAGGAGTTGACTGACGTATACAAGCACGTGACGCATCCCGACGCCCCCCGACACAACTGACCTCCGGACGTTGATGTACAGGAGGAACGGGAGCGGTTCTCCCGGCGCAGCCTGGCCGAGGTCGACCACGTGTACATCTGGGTCGACGGCATCCACTTCAAACGTCGGTCTCGACGAGAACCGCTTGTGCTGCGAGACCGGCGCCGCCGCGGCATGGGCGCCCCGAACGTGGCCGTCGGCGACGGCGCCTTGGGGTTCTGGGCGGTGTTGCGGGACGTGCTCCCCGACAACGTCGCGGCCCGCTGTTGGGTCCACAAGGCAGCCAATGTCCTCGACGCCCTTCCCACCTCCGCCCAGCCCCCGCCCGCAAGGCAATGGCGGATATCCGCGACGCCGAAGACCGCGACCACGCCTTGGCGGCCATCAAATCCTTCCAGGCCGACTACTAGGCGAAGTGGCCCAAGGCGGTCGCCAAGATCGTCGACGACACCGAGGTCCTCCTCAGCTTCTTCGATTACCCGCCGAGCACTGGGTCCACTTCAAGGCAAACCAACCCGATCGAGTCGACCTTCGCCACGGTGCGGCTCCGGACCAAGGTGACTACCCATCAGACTGCGGCGACCTGAACACTTGCGTTGGGGCAGACTGGTGCGATGGGGCCTCCGTCAGGTCAAGTGACGTTGTTGTTCACTGATATCGAGGGCTCAACGGGGGCGTGGGAGGCCCACCCCGCGGAGATGAATGTCGCCTTGGCCTGTCACGACGAAATAGTCCGAGCCGGGATCGCCGCCGCGGGTGGCTATGTCTTCAAGACGTTGGGAGACGCGTTTTGTGCTGCGTTCGCCGAGGCGCCTTCGGCTCTCGTTGCAGCGGTCGAAATCCAACGGGCGTTGAAGGCCGCGCCTTGGCCCGAGGCGACTCCTATCCGGGTCCGAATGGGATTGCACTCGGGGTGCTGCGAGGAGCGCGACGGCGACTACTTCGGCCCAGTGGTGAATCGGGCGGCGCGTCTGGAGGCCGTGGCACATGGGGGCCAGATAGTCATGTCGAGCGCGACAGCGGAGCTTGTCGTGGGTTGCCTGGGGCACGATGTGTCGCTGTTGGACATGGGAGAACATCGCCTGAAGGATCTGGGCCGGCCCGAGCACGTGTTCCAGGTCTGCGCCGAGGGCCTCCCGAAGAAATTCGCGCCGTTGCGTTCACTCGACACCCCCGGCCTCTTGGTGGGCCGTGAGGACGAGCTGGGCCGGTTGCAGGTGGCGCTCGATCAGGCTGTTGGGGGCCAGGGTGGCCTCGGGTTGGTCTCGGGAGAGCCGGGGATCGGCAAGACCCGTCTTGTTGAAGAGCTGGCGGCTCGAGCGACCCATCGGGGCGCGGTCGTGGTTTGGGGTCGCGTCGATGAGGCAGAAGGGGCCCCGCCGTATTGGCCCTGGGTCCAGGTACTCAGCGCCGTCCTGGCCGAATGTGATCGCGACCTGGTCGGCGAGGTCCTCGAGGCCAGCGCCGGAGTCGTCTCGGCGATCCTGCCGGAAGTGAAGGAGTATGTCGCCAACGTCGAGCCGCCACCGTCACTCGGGCCCCTCGAGGCGCGTTTTCGTCTCCATCAGGCTGTTGTCGATCTGTTGGTTCGCCTGACCCGACGACAGCGCCTCGTCGTGGTGTTGGAGGATCTGCACTGGGCTGACGTGGCATCTCTGGAACTGACCAGATTCGTCGCGGACCGGATCACCGCGGCGCCGGTCCTGTTGGTCGTCACATATCGCAGCGTCGATGCCGGGAGTTCGACGATCTTCGATGACGTGCTGGCCTCGATGGCTCGCAACCCCAAACTGGCACGTATTGCCCTAGGCGGCCTGTCGGAGGCCGAAGTCGGACATTTCATCGCCCAAACGATAAATGTCGAGCCGACCTCCTCGGCCGTGTCGGCGGTGCATGCCCGAACCGAGGGGAACCCGTTTTTCGTCGGTGAGCTGTCCCGGCTCCTCGAAAGCGAGGGTTTGCTCGAGCACGACCCGAGCAGTCAGCGGGACCATGCTCCGGTTCCTACCGGGGTCCGCGACGTGGTCCGCCGCCGGTTGGCCCGTCTGCCAGCGGACTCCGCGGCGATGCTTGCTGTTTGCGCCGTCATCGGGCGCGACTTCGACCTGGTGGTCCTCGCGGCGGCCTCGGGCATTCGAGAAGTGGAAGTGCTGGATAAAATCGAGCCGGCACTCAGTGCCGGCCTGGTCAGCGAAGATGCGGCGTTGTGCGGGCGGTTCCGTTTCTCACACGCCCTCATCCGCGACACCGTCTACGGTGAGCTCGAGCGCGGTGCGACGGGCCACGCTGCACGCCCAGGTCGGCGCCGCAGTAGAGCAACAGCGGGACGACGCCCGCTCACAGCTGGCTGACCTCGCATGGCATTTCTTCCATGCCGCGCCAATCGTCGGCCCTGAACGGGGCCTCGACTACACGCTGACAGCGGCCCAGGCGGCCAAGGCGGCGATGGCCTACGAGCAGGCCGAAGACCACCTCCGCCGGGCGCTGACCCTCATCGAACGCACGCCGGCCGGCCCGGCCCGCTGGGAGCGCGAACTCGAGGTCCAGAACGGCCTCGTTGCGCTGATGGTGCTCACTCACGGCTTCGCCGCCCCTGAGGTTGGCCAGGCCTGCGCTCGAGCTCAGCAGTTGTGCCAGCAGATCGGCGAAACCGACGCCTTGTTCAAGGCGCTGAACAACTTGGCCAACTTCCATCACGTCCGTGGTGACCTGAGTATCGCAATGGAGCTGGCCGCGCAGCTCCTGACAATCGGGAAACAGCGATCGAACACGATGTGGCTCACCGCCGGGTACCTGTTTCTCGGGATGGCCCAGCTGCAGGCCGGACGGCTGCGCGACGCCCACGACAGCCTGGCGACCCTCCGGGAGGTGACCGCCGCCCTGGATCTGACAACAGAGGTCGCGGAATCGTTTTTCGGTCTGCACCCCCGGGTGATGGCCCTTATGTATTCCGCCAGGTCAGCCTGGACCGTCGGCGAGGACGTCCAAGCCCACGCCCTGGCTGCTGAAGGGGTCCGGCTCGCAACCGAGCTGGGCCACCCGCACACGTCGGCGTTCGCTTCGTACTTCGCCACTCACCTCGAAGTCCTGCTCGGCAACGCCTCGGCCGTCGTTGAGAGGGCCACCAACGGGATCGCGTTTTGCGGCAAACACGGGCTGACGGCCTATCAGGGCTGGTTTCGGCTCCTAAGGGGCTGGGCATTCTCGGAACTGGGTAATGCCGACGAGGGCGTGCCAGCAATGGCGGCCGAGGTGGCCGCTAATCGAACCAGCGGCGCCCTGGGTAATACCCCATTTTTCCTCGGCCTGCAGGCCGCAGGCGAAACTCAGCTCGGAAACCGCAGTCGGGCACTGGCGTTGGTGGAGGAGGCATTGGCCGAGATAGGCGAGGACCGGTTGTGGGAATCTGACCTCTACCGCCGGCGGGGCGAACTGATCGCCGCCCAAGGCCCCGATCACGACGGGGAGGCCGAGGATTCACTGCGCAGCGCCCTGTCGATCGCCAACGCCCAAGGAGCAGTCCCTTTCAAACGTCGCGCCGAGGCTGCCCTCACCCTTCTCGGACACATTTGAAGTGCCGAGTCCCGCACGGGCCCAAGGATCTGAAAGCGATTCAAGCCTCTTTCCGCGTGAACGAGAGTTGTTGGCCTAAGTCGGACTGGGACTGACGGATGGAACGCATTCGAGACAAGATTGGCCAGCGGCGACGGGCCGGCTGACCCGACTTGCGGTTGACCTCGGGGCGTCTCCCGCTGATCGCACCTCGCCCCAAGCCCATCGGGGGGGCCGTTGGGCGGCGTCATGAGACAACGTTTACCGTTACCGGCAGGCAGCGCCCGAGACGTACGGGCCCCCACCGGGTCTGACCGGGCCCGCCGGGGCCGAGCAGACTGGCCCCATGAAGAAGCTCGCCGACTACGGCATCGACGACCATCCTCCTGACGACCCCGATCGGGTCCCGCTGGCCTGGGCGGTCGCCGTCCTCGACGACTGCGAGCCTTGTGACGGTCTGCGAATCGAGTTGACGGTCGAGGAGGCCGGACATCCCGGCGCGGGCCTGGTCGGCCATTTCTCCCCCGCGTCGGCCCGTCGCTTGCGAGCCGCCCTGGCCACCGCTCTGAAGGAGATCGGCGAGCCGGCCTGAGCTACCTGAGCCCGGCGTGGGTGCTGAGCAGTCCCAGCAGCCCGACGCACCACAGGGCCTTGCTGACCCGGATGAAGGGTTGGATCGGGTGGCGGTCCCCGCGCCCGGCCGCGGCCGCGGCCCGGCGACGCCGTAGGCCAAGAGGGGCAGGACGGGCGCCGCGACCAGCCAGTAGGCAACGGCGGGCTGGTAGGCGATGCCCAGTCCGATCACCGCCGCCAGATAGGTGACCGCGACCGTCAGGATCGCCCAGCGCTGCCCCATCAGCCCCAGCACGTGTGCCACCGTGGTGAGGCCGACGGCGGCGTCGGCGTCGGCGTCCTCGATGGTCTTGGCCAGCTCGAAGCAGAGGAAAGCAACGGTGATCAGGATCGTCCCGACCACTGTCGCCTTGGTGGGATGCCCGTGGGCCAGGGCGCCGAAGAGAAACGTGCTGCCCGCGAGCACCCCGACCGCGAGGTTGCCGAGGAACGGAACCCCTTTCAGGCGGACGGAGTACAGCGTCGCGAGGAGCAACACGGCGACGATGAACCCCAGGAGCCGGCCCGCCAGCAGCGCCCCGACGATGAGCGCCAGCAGCGAGAGACCGGCAGCGAGCACCCACGCCTGGCGGTGGCTGATCGTCCCGGTGACGATCGGCCGGTCCGCCTTGCTGACGCGGTCCCCAGCCTCGTCGACCAAGTCGTTCACGACATTTCCAAAGGCCACCGCCAGCGCCACTATGACAAGGATCGCCACCTCGTTGAGGCTCCTGCGCCCACTTGCCTGCGCCGACCCGTAGCCAATCATCGAGGTCGCGACACCGAGCAGGCAGTTTTCGATCCTGACCAGGCGCAGGAGGGCCGGCATGTGGCGCTCGCCCGAATCCCGGCCGGTCAACGCTGCGCCGGCGTGTTGGTGGCCGAGATCTTCCATTGCGTCGCCAGGTGGGTCGGAATGCTGAACGATGCCCTGCTTCCTGAGCGACCCGATTCGAGGAACGCCTTGAACGTCATGCGTCCGATCCGTCGCGACGCCATCCGCAGCAACCGGTCGTGCTGTTCGACCAGGGCGACGACACGCATGGCGCGGCCCGCTCCGGCAAGGGTCGCACCCAGGACGCCTCGAGCCCTGAGTCCGAGGACATCGGCCACGTCGTCGCCTGCGAAATAGCGGATCTGGGCGGGAGGTAGGGCATGCAGGCCCCGAGGCATGCGCCTTTGGAGTAGCCGGACAAGCGCCGAGGTCATCTCCACGCCCTCGTCGGTGGCCGCGAACTGGCGCCGCGTGATTGCGCGCCACAGGTGCGACGCGCTGTTCAAGTCGACCGGCAGGGCCTCGGGATCGATCCCGAGGAAGTACCCGGCCACATTCCAGGTGTGCAGGTAACACGACGCGTCGCGGTCGGAAATCCGTACCCCGGCCCGCTCGAGCGCCTGGAACACCACCCAGGTGAAACTCATCAACGTCGCCAGCAGGTCCTCCTGGTTGATCGGCACCCCCCAGTCGGCGCACCAGTGCGGACCGATTACCGAGGGGTCGCACGTCTGAGCGACCGATGGATCGTGCAGGATCAGATAACGCACGGCAGCATGCATGAGCCGAACCCGGCGAGCGGCCTCGTAGCCGGCGGCGCCGACGACGAGGCCACCAGGCGACATGACGTTGACGATCAGCTGCGCGGTCTCATGGATACGGCGCCCGGTATCGGTCGCCAGCCGAGCCGTCAGATGGAGAACTCTGACCCCGCGGCCGACGGCGTACATCGACGGCAGCGACGCGTAGTAGTGAACCAGGCTGATGAGCAGGCCCCATTCCATGAATACGTCCTCGCCTGCTTGGATCTGGGCCACGTCCGCCCATGGAGGAAGTGCTGGCGTGTCATGGAGGTAGTCGTCGACCGCTTTCGACCGGTCTTCGGTCGCCATCCGCTCGTGGCGCACGATGTGACCGATAAGGCCCTTGGGGTGCATCGACGTCCGTTCGGCGAAGTAGGCCGCGACGACGGCGTCAGCTACCGGATCACCGGCGCGGCGAAGCCCGTCCAGCCGGTCGTCGCTCCATAGCTGGCCGCCCATTCCCGCCCTCGCAATCGTGGCCGACGCTGCCGGGCGAAAGTGTAGGTGGCTACACCAGCTGCCGGCGCAGACCGTCCAGATCGCCCAGCACCCACGCCTCGGCGATCTGTGAGCCCCTGAGAGTAAGGAATGCCGCCACGTCGTAGCGAAACCGGCGGCCCGACGCCGGGATTCCAAGGAGCACTCCGTCGTGGCGCCCAGTGCAGACGACATGGGCCGCGGCCCGATCGTCCTCGCACACGAGATCGACGATCTGGTTACGGAAATCAGGGGCCGCGGCGCGCACCAGGTCGCGGTACGACCGCCAGCCGTCTCGGCCCACGGTTCGGGTCCCGAGCGAACCACGGAAGACGAAGTCCTCGGTTAGGACGTTGTCCACCGCGCCGTCGTCCCAGGCATTCCAAAGCTCGTGGTAGAAGCGCTCCACGAGCGCCCGATTATTGGTGGGGATGATCTCGTTCATCGGCATATCCTCCGAGGGTGCCGATCGAGGCGGACACCAAGGATTGGACGTGGGTGCTCCAACGGCGCTGCCCCCAGTGCGGCTTCGAAGCCTCGTCGCTGCTTCGGGAAGAGATCGCCCCCCGCATCAGCGCCACGGCCGAGGCATGGGTGGCGGTCCTGGCCGAGCCTGAAGACCTGCTGAGGCGCCGGACCAGCGACGACCGGTGGTCGCCCCTCGAGTACGGCTGCCACGTTCGAGACGTCTTCCGGGTGTACGAGGACCGCCTCCAACTCATGCTGACGAGGGATAACCCGGCCTACCCGAACTGGGACCAGGATCGGACCGCGGTCGACGACCGCTACAACGAGCAGGATCCGGTGGCCGTCGCCGCCCAACTCAGGACTGCCGCGGCAGCACTGGCCGCCACCTTCGACGTCGTCGAGGGCACGACCTGGCAACGCCGAGGGTCGCGAAGCGACGGCGCCGAGTTCACCGTCGAGACCTTCGGTCGGTACATGATCCACGATCCAATCCACCACCTCCATGATGTGACCGAGGACATCGCAACGCTCCGGCCTTAGGTCGCGAGGTCGTCCTCGGCCACTTCGAGGTACCACATGTCGGCACAATCCGAGCAGCGGAAGGTGACGATGTCGCCGACCTGCCAACCGAACTCGGGCCGTTCGAAGGGCTGGCGGTGGCACGTTCCCCCACAGTCCACGCAGACGATGGTGTCGGCGACGGCCACGGCTACCCGCCCGAGGCTGGGATCGCGTGGCGCAGAACCTCCCAGCCGTAGATGCCCGTGTTGTGACCGTCGTTCCAGTCGAAGGCGATACCAAAGGCCCCGACCAATCGGGCGTCGAGGATCCGCAGGGGCTCCGGCGAGCCCGGTCGGGGCCAGACGGCCTGCCCGGCCCGGCGCAGCTCGTGGCACCCGGCGCATGGACAGTTCACCCGGAGTTCGACCAGTCGGAGCGCGACAACGTGTCCGTCGGCCCAGGTGAGGGTCATCCCGACCGCTCGATCCACGTCGATGGTGGATGGCTCGACCGCACGAACGCTTGCCGGTTGCCCCGCCGAGTCGGTCACGCTGATGAGCGTAGGGCCCCAAAACGGCGCATCCGCGGGGATGAGAGAGCCCCGGGCGCCGCGAACCAGTAGCGTGGAACCATCGGGCGGGTCACAAGGACCTGCTCGGATGCTGAGAAGAGACCAAAAAGTGACTACCGGAACCGTAAAGTTCTTCAATTCTGAGAAGGGCTACGGCTTCATTTCTCGCGAGCAGGGGGACGATGTCTTCGTCCACTACTCGAACATTCAGGGTGGGGGCTACCGCTCCCTCGAAGAGGGCCAGCGCGTCGAGTTCGACGTCGCCCCCGGAAAGAAGGGCGAGGAAGCGCAGAACGTCCGCGCTATCTAAGCATTGAGTCCCGGCGAACGAACCGCTGGCTGTGCCGGCGGCTCGTTCGCGTAGGGTCGACCACTTCTGACGTTCACCCGTTCGAACTCGGCGGAATGTCAGGCTGGATAAGCGACATGCCTGCAAGTTTCGTCCTGGCACGGGCCCACGTCTGGCGCTCGCGGCCGACGGCGCGTGCGAGGCCGCGCCCGTTCGCGGATTTTTTCCAGAAGGCCATGTAGCGCGGCATCGATGGCCTGCGAGCGGGGGCACCGTCGGGCGGTTTTCCCTCGACAAACCCACAGCTAGACGTGGGAACCCTCGCAGGAAAACACCCGGCCCGGCCCGACGGACCCGATTTCGTGACAGCCGCCCGGGCAACGAGGTCTCTCGGTCGTTCAGTGGACGTACCTCATGTCTTTGACATGGCCGTCACGATCGCGGCGACGGAGCGGTCGACATCGGCTTCGGTCGTGCGCCAGTTGGACACCGCGATGCGCATCAAGCGCCTGCCGTGCCACGTGGTCGCACCCATCCAACACTCGCCCGAGCGCTGCACCGCATCGACCACTCGGTCGGTCTCGTGGTCGCTACCGAAGCCCACGAGGACCTGGTTGAGCACCACGTCGTTGTCGACGTGGGCGCCATCGACCTCCGACAACTGGTCCGCGAAGCGCCGGGCCAGGGCGCAGCAGCGATCGACGAGTTCCGCGACGCCGGTACGGCCCAACTGGCGAAGGGCAGCCCAAGTGGCGAACCCACGGGCCCGCCGGGACGACTCGAGGACATAGTCGGCGGGAGATCGAAGGTCGCCGCCTTGGCCGTGCCCCGTGAGATAGGCCGCGGTAAACGACATGGCGTTGGCGTGGGCCTGCGGATGGGCGCAGAACACGTAACCGCTGTCGTAGGGGACGTTGAGCCACTTGTGACCGTCGGTCGCCCAGGAGTCCGCGCCGGCGATTCCCGCAACGAGGTGGCGCTTGGCGGGGCTGGCGGCCGCCCACAGCCCGAAGGCCCCGTCGATGTGCACCCACGCCCCATGCTCGTGGGCGATGGCCGACGCGGCGGCGAAGTCGTCGAAGGCACCACTGTTGACGTTGCCCGCTTGGAGGCACACGATCGTCGGGCCGGCAGGCCGTTGGGCCAGGACGCGGCTGAGATCGGCGACGTCGATCGCCCCTTGGTCGTCGGTGGAGACCGGTTCCACTACGCCCGCGCCGAGCCCGAGGAGGCGCAACGACCGATCGATGGTGGCGTGGCGCTCGCCGTTGGCCACCACCCGGACGGTCGGACCGCCGAGAAGTCCCCGCAGTTCGACGTCCCAACCGGCCTCGGCGAGCACCTGGTGGCGGGCCGCCGCCAGCGCAACGGTGTTGGCCGCCTGACCGCCGGTGACGAAACCGAACGACGCCGCGCCGGGCAGGCCCAGCAGTTCCTTCAGCCACCCACCGGTTACGTCTTCGACCAGCGCCGCCGCGGGGGACGTGACGGCGTTGAATGCCGGTTGGTCCCAGCCAGTAGTCAGTATGTCGGCTGCGCTGGCAGCGTCGAGGGTGCCCCCGACGACGAAGCCGAAGTAGCGAGGGCCGGTGGTTGCAACCAGGCCCGGTTCGACGATGTCCACCAACTGGTCGACCACGTCCGACGCCGGCGTGGGCCCGTCGGGCAATGCGCCGAGCGCCATCCGCATCGCCTCGAGGTCAAGCGAAGGGGGGAACACCGGTTGCTCAGCGGTCCGCGCGCGATGGTCGGCGGCCCGGGAGGCGGCGTGAGTAAGCAGATCTCGCAAGTCGGTCACCGCCCCATTTTCCCCGCCAGTCCTTCAGACTTTCTCGACTTCCGAATGAAACTATTGGATGTACGATCGCGGTATGGCTGGCAGCGCCCGGCGAGACGGCATCGTGGAGCGCCTCCGGCGTGACGGGCGAGTTGACGTGGGCGCGCTGGCCGCCGAGTTCGCCACCTCGGAGGTAACGGTCCGTCGTGATCTCGACGTGCTCGCCGACAGCGGCGTGTTGCGCCGCGTCCGCGGTGGTGCGATCAGCCTGCTCATGCGGGGCGAGGAACTCCCCTTTGCCATGCGCCAGGTGGAGTCGGCCGGCGTCAAGGAACGCATCGGGGCCATGGCGGCGGCGCTGCTGCGCGACGGCGAGGCGGTCGTCGTGGACAGCGGGACCAGCGGCTTGGCGGTCGCACGGGCGCTGGCCGGGCGGCGGCTCACGGTGATGCCGCTGTCCTTGCATGGCGCGCTGGCGTTGTCGGCGAGCCCGTCGATCCGACTGATGCTCCCGGGGGGGACCGCCCGCTTCGGCGAGGGTTCACTGGTGGGGCCGATGGCCGAGGCCAGCCTGGCGGCCTTGCGGTTCGACACCGCGTTCCTGACCTGCTGCGGGCTGTCGCTGGACCACGGGGTGACCGCCCATGACGTACAGGACGCGGCAGTGAAGCGGGCCGCCCGCGCCGCCGCCAGCCGGGTCGTGCTGGTGGCCGAAGGCGCCAAGTTCGCCCGCACGGCGCTGGCGGTGGTCTGCCCCGCACGCGACGTCGACATCGTCGTGACCGACCAGGCCGCGCCCGACGAGGCGGTGGGCCGGCTGCGCGCCGCGGGCGTGGAGGTGCTCCGTGCCTGAGGGGGCTGCCATCGACACGCCTGCTGGCGCGATCCGGGCGGCGGGAGCGCCTCCTGGCACCCGGGCGGCGGTACTCGTGGTGTTCTTCGGCCACGCGTTCTTGTTTGCGTCGTGGACCGCGCACATCCCCCAGGTGAAGTCCCATCTCGGGCTCACCGACGCCCGCTTGGGCCTGGCCCTGTTCGGCGCGCCCATCGGGTCAATGGTGGCGATGCTGCTCACCGGGCGGCTCCTGGTCCGATTCGGGAGCCGGCCGATGGTGCAGGCCACGCTCCTCGGGTACTGCCTCACCGGAGTGGGGGTGGGACTGGCGACGACGCAGATCGAACTGTTTGGCGCCCTGGCCGTATGGGGCGTGTTCCTGGGCGCGCTCGACGTCTCGATGAACACTCAGGCGATCGTCGTCGAGCGCGCCCTCGGCCGACCGGTCATGTCGGGTTTCCACGGCGCCTGGAGTACCGGCGGCTTCGCCGGGGCCGGCCTCGGAGCCCTCGCGGTGGCCCAGGGTCTGTCGCTCAGCGGCCAGCTTGTCATTCTCGGCCTGGTCGCGGCGCTGGTGGCGGGCGGGGCCTCGACCCGGATGCTGCCGGACCCGCCGCCGACGGCGCCGCTGCTCGAAGCGCCCGACCGGCGTCGGCCGTTCGGCGTCCTGCGCAACCCGGTCGTTCTTGCCCTGGGCGCGGTGGCGCTGGCGTGCATGCTCTGCGAAGGGGCGGCCGCCGATTGGTCTGCGGTCTACCTCCACGATTCCCTGCGCACGACCCCGGCGGTGGCGGGCCTCGGGTACGCGGCGTTTTCGGCCGCGATGGTGGCCTTGCGCCTGACGGGTGATCGACTGCTGGCGCGGGTCGCGAGGCGAACGCTCCTCCCGGCCCTGGCCGCGGCTGCCACGGTCGGTTTCGCCGCCGCACTCGCGGTCCGCACGCCGTTGGCCGGCCTCCTCGGCTTCGCCTGCCTGGGCGTCGGAGTCGCCTTGGTCATCCCCTCGGCCATGAGCGCCGCCGGTCGGCTCGCCGGGGTACACGCCGGGACGGCGGTCGCCGCCGTTTCCGCCATCGGCTGGATCGGCTTCGTCGGCGGACCGCCCTTGATCGGGCGGCTGGCCCAGGCGACCTCCCTTCCCGCCACGCTGGCGTTGCTGCCGGTGCTGACCGCCGTTATTGCAGTCGCCACACGCACCACGAAAGCGTTCGGCAGTAAGGAAGCGGCCGCGAAGCCATAGGTGCGCGGTGACGGCTTCCGCGCTTACCGACATCGGCGAGCGCGTTTGCCTCATAGCGGGCCAACGCCTCTTGGGTCTTGGGGCACGTGCCGATGAAGCAGCGTGTCGACCGCGCCCGACCTGCGTTTCCCGGAACTGCCGGTCGACCGCTCGGCGCGCCGCGGCTGCTCGCCGAGCGCCGATGTTGGGGGACGCGCTACGAGAGGTGCCCTCGGGTCCGTCGTGCTGCGATGACTCCGAGGTCCCGTCGACTGCGATTCAGCGGCGTCGCGATCTCGTGGTTCCTGGTCATGGCACAGGGCGGCACCGCCCTTGCGGCGCCGATGGGCGCCACCGCCCCAGCCCTTGGTTCCCCCCACCGGGTCTCGATCAATCCCGGGGGTCCGGGGGGTCCCGGTACCACCGGAAGTCCGTCCACGACGGTGCCGGTCGGAGTGGCTGCTACGACTACCACGACCGCCTCCTCGACAGGCGGGTCGACACAGGGATCGACCACCACCTCAGCGGCACCCCCGGCTGCCTCGACGACAACGACGATCATTCGTGTCCCCCTAGCGCCCGCGCCCCCGCCGGTGCTGCCGCCGGTGCTGCCCACGCAGGCGCTGCCGGCGGCGACGCCCACGCCGACGACGCCCGGTGCTGCCTGGTCCGCCACGATTGCCGCCCCCCCGATGCCGTCGGCAGCGTGGGTGGCGACGATCCCGGCCCCACCCCCACCGCCGCCCATACCACCGACGGCGTCGCCCCTCGACGTGGCGAACGCCGCCCTACTCGAGGGCCAGATCGTGGCGCAGTCAGACGCGCTCGACGTCGTGGCCGAGAAGTACGACCGGGCCAAGGCGGTCCTCGATGCCGCGACCGCCGAGGTCGACCGAGCGCAGGCAGAACTGGATTCGGCATCCGCGCAAGAACGCGCGGGCGCGTCCGGCGTTGCCAAGGCCACCGGGCGCGCTGCGCCAAGCGGCGGTCGACGCCTATGTGACCAGCGGGGCGGCGGCTGCCGGCGCCGTGGGCGGCAACCTGGTCAATGCCTACGAGCAACGCCGAGCCATCGTGCAGACGGCACTCGCTCGTGCCGCGGTGCGGGTCCAGGAGCTGCGGGCGGCGCAGCGCCAGCGACAGGAGGCGCAGGCAGCGGCTGCCGTGGCGCGCCAAAAGGCAGAATCGGCCCGGGCCGGCGCCCAGGTCGCGACGGCGAAGGCAAAATCGGCCGCCCAGGCGGCGGCGTTCCAGCAAGCCACCCTGCTGGCCACCCTGTCGCAGGTCAACAGCAACCTGGCGCAGCTCGTGGCCGTCGCGGACGCAGTTCGGATGCAGGACGCCTACAAGAAGTTCGTGTCCAACAACTCCCTCGACATCCGCGTGGCGGGATTGTTGGCGGCGCCGATCCAGCAAACTGCCGGGGCCATTCAGGCCGTCCTCACCCGGGTGGGCCTGCCCTATGTCTGGGGCGCGACCGGCCCGGACAGCTTCGACTGCTCGGGGCTCGTGCAATGGGCCTGGGCGCAGGCCGGAGTACACCTCCCGCGTATCGCGTCGGAGCAGCAGGCCTGGACGACGCCCGTCCCGATCTCGCAGCTGGCGCCGGGCGATTTGGTGTTCTTCGGCAGCCCGGCCCATCACGTCGGCATGTACATCGGCAACGGCCTGATGATCAACGCGCCCCATTCAGGCGCGTCAGTGACCGTGGTGCCGATGTGGTGGCACGATCTCGCGGGGTTCGGTCGCATCCACCAGCCGTAACTCGCCATCGCCATTCCGGTAGGTACCCTAGGGGGGTATAGTGTCTCGACGCTGACCGGAGGGCCACAAGATGCGCGGATACACCGACGACAAAGAAGCGGTCCTGAAGCGGCTCCGCCGCATCGAGGGACAAGTGCGGGGCCTGCAACGGATGGTTGACGAGGACACCTACTGCATCGACATCCTCACCCAGGTGTCGGCGGTGACTAAGGCCCTTCAGGCGGTGGCGCTGGAACTGCTGGACGGCCATCTGGACCATTGCGTTCGCCGGGCAGTCGCAGCTGGTGGTGAAGAGGCCGACGCCAAACTGGCCGAAGCCACTGCTGCCATCGCCCGCCTCGTACGGTCGTGACGCCGATCCTCGCCGCCAGCGCCGTCACCTGGACGGGCCGCAGCCTGCGCGAGGGCTTCTTCATGTTCTGGGAAACCCTGTGGCCGTTGGTACTCGGCTTCGCCCTGTCGGGTGCGGTCCAAGCCTTCGTTCCCCGGGAACAGCTGGAGCGGGTGATGGGAGATCACCGCCCGGCCTCGGTGGTTCGCGCCAGCGGGCTGGGCATGGTGTCGTCGTCGTGCTCGTACGCCGCGACCGCGATGGCCAAGTCGCTGTTCCAAAAGGGCGCCGACTTCGTCACGGCCATGATCTTCATGTTCGCCTCGACGAATCTCGTAATCGAGCTCGGCATCGTGCTGGTCATCTTGATGGGCTGGCAGTTCGCAGCTGCGGAGTTCGTGGGCGGCGCCGTCATGATCGTCCTCCTGGCGCTGCTCGGCGGTGTCGTCCTTCACCGTCGGCTCACCGAGGCGGCGCGGGAGCGCCTCGAGCACGGGCACCTGGCAGACGGACACGATCATCAAGCCATGGCTGTCGTGGGTGACCAGCGCCTGGCGGCGCTGGAAGCCACGCCCTGGGCGAAGAAGCTGACCTCCAAGGCGGCCTGGGCCGACGCCGCCAGCTACACCATGGCCGATCTCACCATGCTGCGCCGTGAGCTGACCATCGGCTACGTCGTGGCCGGCTTCCTCACCGTCGTGGTTCCCAGCCACCTGTGGAACGCGGTCTTCCTCCACGGACACGGCGTATGGACCTCGATCGAGAACGTGGTCGTCGGTCCGTTCATCGCCATGATCAGTTTCGTGTGCTCGATCGGCAACGTGCCCCTGGCGGCCGCGCTCTGGAAGGGCGGCATCAGCTTTGGGGGCGTGATCAGCTTCATCTTTGCCGACCTCATCACCCTTCCGCTGCTGCTCATCTATCGCAAGTACTACGGAACGGCGCTCACCGTGCGCCTGCTGGTGCTGTTCTGGGCCGTCATGGCGACGGCTGGCCTGATCGTCGAAGGCCTGGCTTCGGTTGCGGGCCTCATACCCAGCCATCGGTCGCAGACCGTTGCGCCGACTCACTTCCAGTGGAACTACACCACCTTCCTCAACGTCGCCTTCCTGGCGCTCTTCGGCCTGCTGTACTGGCTGCACAGGCACCGCGAGCGTCTCGGGGGCGGGTCCGGTTACGCCCTCGACCCGGTATGTGGAATGCAGGTTCGTACGGCCAATGCCCCCGCCCAGTCGTCCGTCGCCGGAGCGGCGTACTGGTTCTGCTCGGACCGCTGCCGGGACCGTTTCAATACTGAACCGACTCGCTTCACGGTGGGGAGCGGCGGCCACCCGGCGCCCGGTGACGGCGACTCGACAGAACCGGTCTGCGGCATGACGGTCGGACCAGACGCCGTCAATGGCAGCCACCCTCAAAGTGTTGCTTAGCATTGGGCGGTGACGGCTCGCTTCGAGTTCCGCCAGGTGCGAGTCGACGGAGACGACGGTCCCATCGTCAAGGGATTTTCGGCCGTCGTCCCGGCTCAGGGTCTCACCGCCATCGTCGGGCCCTCGGGGGCGGGCAAGACGACCTTGCTGCGTCTCCTCAACCGGCTCGACGATCCCGACGAGGGAGTCGTGTTCTTCGAAGGCCGAGACGTGCGCGACTACGACGTCCTCGATCTGCGGCGCCGGGTGCAGAGCGTCGGGCAGGTACCCGTGACCTTTCCGGGCACGGTCAGGGACAATATCGGTGCGGACACTCCGGCCCTGCTGAAGCAGGTGGGGCTTGATCCTGGGCTGGCCAGCCGAGAAGCCGACCGATTGTCGGTCGGAGAGGCGCAGCGGATGGCTCTCGCCCGCAGCCTGGCATTGCACCCCGACGTTCTGGCTCTCGACGAGCCGACCTCCGCCCTCGACACCTCGAGCAAGGGAGGGGTCGAGCGACTGATACGGGAGCTGGCCGATTCCGGACTGACGGTAGTCATGGTGACCCACGATCCGCGCCAGGCGGAGTTGGCCGATCAGGTGATCGAAGTCCTTCCCCTGCCTCGAAGCGGGGAGCGATGATGGTCGTGAGCGCGGTCTCAGCCGGCGGTTCGCCCTTGTCGGCGCCGATCAGTTTCGGCGATGTCGCCCTCTCGTTGGTACTGGTGGCGGTCGCGGTGGGCGTTTCCCGGTGGCAGCGAGTCGGCCTCGAGAGGGACATGACCGTCGCCACGTTCCGGTCGTTCGTTCAGCTGGTCGCCGTCGGTTACATCCTCGACTTCATCTTCAAGGGCCACGGCGCTCTCACGATCGCGGCCATCGCCGTGATGGTCGCCACAGCCAGCCTCACCTCGGCAGGACGAGCGAAACGGGTACCAGGCAGCAAACTGATCGCGGCCACCGCCATCTCGGTTGCCACGACCGGAACACTTGGCGTGCTCGCCGCGTTGCAGATCGTGCCCGTCGCAGCCCGGGCAATCATCCCGCTGGGGTCGATGATCATCACCGCCGCCATGAACACCACTTCGCTGGTGATGACCCGGCTCCATGACGACCTCGCCGCCAGCCGGCGCGAAGTGGAAGCTCGCCTGAGTCTGGCGCAGAGCAGCCGCCAGGCGGCGCTGCCGTGGATGCGATCATCGTTACGAAACGGGATGATTCCGACCGTCGACCAGACCAAAGTGGTCGGGCTGGTCGCGCTTCCGGGCGCCATGACGGGCATGATTCTGGCCGGGGCCTCGCCCATCCTGGCCATCCGCCTCCAGCTGGTGGTGATGTACATGCTGCTGGGAGGCAACGCCTTCGCCGCCCTGGTCGCCGCCCAACTGACGGTACGGCGGTTGTTCACGCCCTCTCATCAACTCATCAAGTCATTGCGGCGCACGCCGACCTGACCGCCCGGTCAGCCGTGCCTCGGCCGTGCCTGCGTTCGGCCGTGACTGCGTTCGGCCGGCCGTTCCTGCGCTCGGCCGGCCGTGCGCTCGGCCGGCCGTGCGCCGGGCGCTGTCCTCTCCACCCCCTGGCACCGTGGCGCTCTCCCGGCGTCGAACGGACGCATGCTGGGTGGATGACAGCCCGCAACGGCAAGACCGACGAGCTGGCGGCAACGCTGGTCAAGGTCCTCGGTCGGGAGCATGTGCTGACCGATCCCGATGTGACGGCGTCCTACACCGTCGACTGGACAGGCCGTTGGCGGGGGAAGGCGGCGTTGGTGGCCCGACCCGGGTCGTGCGCCGAGGTGGTCGCGGTGGTCGAGGCATGTCTGGCGGCCCAGATCGCCGTGATCCCGCAGGGCGGAAACACCGGCCTCGTGGGCGGTTCAGTACCGGCTGACCGGCTCGGCTCGGGGGATGACACCCCGCGGCTGGTTCTCAGCCTCGTCCGCCTTGACCGCCTCGAACCCGTCGACGTGGCCGAGGCCCAGATCACGGTCGGCGCAGGCGTGACCTTGGCCGCCTTGCAACGACATCTGGCGGCTTCGGACACCGGTCTGGCCTTCGGAGTCGACCTCGGCGCACGTGACAGTGCCACGGTGGGCGGCATGGTGGCGACCAACGCCGGAGGCATCCACTTCGTCCGCCACGGCGGGATGCGCCAGCAGGTGGCCGGCCTCGAGGTGGTGCTGGCCGACGGCCAGGTGATCGAGCGCCTCCACGGCCTGGCCAAGGACAACACTGGCTATGACCTGCCGGGGCTCCTGGTAGGGAGCGAAGGCACACTCGGGATCGTCACCGCAGCCCGGCTCCGGCTGGTCGCGGCGCTGCCATTCCGGGTCACGGCGCTGATCGGCTTGGCGAGCACGGCGGCCGCTATCGAACTCGTGACTGCTCTGCGCCGGAATGTCTCCACGCTGGAAGCGGCCGAGATCTTCTACCAGGAGGGAATGGAGCTGGTCTGCCGGTTCGCGGGCCTGGCGTCACCACTGGCCGGACCATTTGGTGCTTACCTGCTCGTGGAGTGCGCCGGATCAGACGACACCGTGACCAACGATCTGGCCCGCGTTCTGGCCGCCGCCGGTGTGGACGACGAGGCCACAGCGGTTGCCACGACACCGAATGGTCGCAGTCACCTTTGGGCGCTTCGCGAGCGCCATACCGAAGCCGTCAGCCGGCTGGGCGTGCCGCACAAACTCGACGTCAGCCTGGCGCGGTCGGCCTTGGCCACCTTCGTCCCAGCGGTGCATCGCACGATCGCGACCGCGGCGCCGGACGCGACCGTCGTGATATGGGGGCACGCGGGCGACGGCAACCTCCACGTCAATGTGGTGGGTCCGGCACCGGACGACTACACCGTCGACGATGCCGTGTACCGGCTCGTGGCGGATATGGGTGGCAGCATCAGCGCCGAGCACGGCATCGGCCGGGCCAAGATCCCCTGGATGCACCTCACCCGATCCGAGGCCGAGATCGGGGCCATGCGGGCCATCAAGGCGGCGTTGGACCCGACGGGCATGCTGAACCCGGGGGTCTTGCTGGCTCAGGATTGACACCGCGCGAATCGCGTCGGCGAGGGGCGTCAGTATCGAGGAGTGATCAGAGCCAGGTCGCCCTGTCAGCCAGACCAGGTCCACAGGGAGACGGGAATAGTGGTCTCCCGAAGCAGCTTTTCGAGATCGTAGGAGCGGGCTCCGCTCCAATCCCGTTGCAAGACATCCAAGACATCCTCGCCGGGCCGGCCACCCAACTCCTCCACGAGTCGCGCGATGTCGGCCGGCGCGATGCTCCGCCCCCACTCGTACTCGCCGTCGCTGCTGACCATTGCAGTGGCGGGGCCCAGATCCTGGCCATCGACATGGAGGACTCCGTCAGGGGTGACGAACGCGTCGAGAAAGCGGAGATCCTCGCCATCGACCTCGGCCCGCAACCGAACTCTCCGGGGCACCGATACAAACGTACTTCGCAAGGGTGTCGGCTGGTCCGCCAACCCCCTCCGTTGACACCAGGCGTCGTTTTTGCGGTTGCGTCGCACGGGTAGGTTCTTGAGCACACGTCTTCGGCATTCGCACAGCCGTCGTCTACCGAAGGAGAGACATCCATGGACATCGTTCGCAATGCCGATGGCACCCTCGTCGTCCCGGTGCAGCCCCCGCGAGCGCACGACGCCGTCGATGACGCCGACACCGTTCCCGAGGGCAGTGACAGCGAAGCGACCGTGGCGCCTACGACCCGCGTGCTGCATCCAGGCGAGGGCGGCTACGACGAGGCATTGGCTGAGTGGGACCTGCAGCAGAACCCGGATCGGGCGCCGGTGGTCTCGACCGCATCGGGCCGGCAGGAGGCGATGAGCCTGGTGCACGCCGTCGCGACCTCGCCCGATCACGCCGTTGCCCCGGCCGTCGAAGCTCTCGACGATCCTGAAGCGAGCGCGGAAGCGCTGCGCCATGTCCTCGTCGGCGGAGTTCACTCAGTGGAAGACTTCGCCGCCGAGGTGGCCGAAGCAGAAGGCGGCGAACCGCTCCCAGCTCACCAGACCACCAAGATCATTGGTGAGGTACTGGCTGAACTTGAGTGATGAAGCGCGGCGCCGAGCCGAAGGCCGCCTCATCGACGGTCTTTTAGCAGTACATGACCGTGAGGGCGCCGTGCCGAAGCTTTGCGAGCGACCGCTCGGTAGCAGTACGTCGACCGTGAGCGGTCCATGTACTGCTAACAAGCGACGCTCCTCGGCGTCTCGCGCCGAAGCCTGCGTACCGCCCGGTCGAGGGGCAGTTCTGACCGATGATTGTCACTGTACTCGCGAACCTGCGACGCACCTCGGCAACACGGCTGTTGGGACCAATCTGGGTTCAGGGGGACGTCACCCAGTCATGTACTGCTAACAAAGGACGCTCCTCGGCGTCACCCTGCTCCGCTGAGGGGCGTGAGCGAACTCGGCCACTCCGGTTTCGAAGCCCACTTCGGCGTGGAACCCCAGCTCCTCCCCGGCCCGGTCCGAGCACGCCACGATGTGGCGCACATCGCCCGGTCGCCATTGCCCCGTGAGCACCGGCGCCAGGTCCGACCGCCCGCCACCGCCAGCGCTCGCAACCGCTGCGCTCAGAGCAGCCGCCATCTCGAGAACGGTGTGGGGCTGACCGCTGCCGATGTTGAGGGCTCCCGAAACCACCTCCGACCCAGTCAGGGCCAGCACGTTGGCCCGAGCCACGTCGCGCACGTGGACGAAGTCCCGAGTCTGGCCCCCGTCCTCGTATACCTGGGGGGCGCGCCCGGCGGCCAGGGCGCTGCGAAACAGTGACGCGACGCCCGCGTATGGCGTGTCCCGCGGCATCCGGGGCCCGTACACATTGTGGTAGCGCAACGCCACCACGACCGCCCCCGAGTCGCGCCCCCACAGCTGGCACAGGTGTTCCTGGTGCAGCTTGGTGGCCGCGTACACATTGCGCGGTATCAGCGGGGCCGACTCGTCGACCGCGGCCCAGCTGACCTGGCGGGCACAGCCGTCGGCCCCACACCGCGGCTCGAAACGGCCGGCATCGAGATCGTGCGCCCGCCGCGGCGCCGGAGCGACCCGGCCGTGGTCCGGGCAGCGCGCCTGCCCCTCGCCGTAGACCACCATGCTGCTGGCCAGCACCAGGCGACCCCGGAAGTCGTGCCGCCACAGGGATTCGAGCAGTGAGACGGTGCCCACGTCGTTGCTGTCGACGTAGCCCCGGGCGTCACCGAAGTTGACGCCGAGACCCACCTTGGCGGCCTGATGGCACACCGCGTCCACCCCTGCAGTGGCGGCGGCGATGGCAGCCGCATCGGCCACATTTCCCACAATCAGCTCTGCGCGCGGATCGACCCACGGCACCTCGGCGTGCACCGTGGGGTCGCAGGAGTCGAGCACCCGCACCGTGGCTCCGCCGTCGAGCAGGAGTTCGACGATGTGGGAGCCGATGAACCCGGCTCCCCCGGTGACCAGCACCTTCACGTGCGATGCACCGGCAGGCGCACGACGAAGCGGCAGCCTTCGCCCTCGTTGTGCACGCTGATCTCGCCGTGATGGGCCTCGACCAGGCCACGGGCCACGGCCAGCCCCAGACCGCCCCCGCTGTCGCCGGGGGTGCGGGCGGCGTCACCGCGATAGGCCATCTCGAAGACCAGGTCGAGATCGCGCTCGGGGATGCCGCCGCAGGCGTCGAGAACCGAGACGACCGCCGTAGTGGGGCGGCCCTCGGTGTCGTCGAGGCCGGCGTCGACGACCACCGTGCCGCCCGCCGGAGTATGGCGGATGGCGTTGTCGAGCAGGTTGCGAACCACCCGAGCCATCTCCGGGCTGGACAGCTCGATGGTCGCGGGCTGACGCACCTGGCTGCGCACCTCGATGCCCTTGGCGCCGGCCGCCACCGCGGTACCTGAGATGGCGTCGGCGACCAGCTCGTCCAACGGGACGGCCTCGTAGTTCAGCGACAGCGAACCGGCCTGGATCCGGGACAGCTCGAACAGGTCGTTGACCAGCCCCGCCAGCCGGTCGGCCTCCTGGCGCATGGTCCGGTGGTAGCGGGCCACCGTTTCGGGATCGTCGACCACCCCGTCCTCCAGCGCTTCCACCATGGCCCGGATGCCCGCCAGGGGGGTGCGCAGGTCGTGGGAGACCCAGGCGACCAACTCCCGTCGGCTGCGCTCCAGGGTTGCCGCCTGATCCTGGGCGGCGGCCAGACGGGCCGAGGTGTCCTGCAGTTCCTGGGCCAGGACGGCAAGTTCGCCCGGCAGCTCGCGCCCAGGCCCAGGGGCGGCCGGCAGAACGCGCCCAGGCCCAGACCCGGCCCCGTTCGCCGCCCCAGTCGCGGCCCCGGCTGCGCGACCAGACCCCAGACCCCGACCCCGACCCCGACCCCGACCCCGGCCCCGACCCCGGCCCCGGCCCCGACCCCGACCCCGGCCCAGACCCGGACCCCGGCCCGGCCCCGACCCGGCCCGCGGTGCACCACGGCGACCAGCGGGACGGGCCGCAACCGTGCCGTCGCGGGCGCCCGCCGCCAGGTCCGTTCCCGGTCCGCCTTCGCCGAGGCGGCGCGCCATGGCCCCGACCGAACTGATGGCCCGGGCCATCCGTCGGGCCAGCAATATCGAGATGATGAGGCCGACACCGCCCGCGCTGCACAGGACGACCCAGAGGACCCGCAGGTCATGCGCCATGAGAAACATGTGCGACGTCGCCCAGGCCACGCCGATTCCCATGGCCACGACCGGGGCGAGGGCGGCAACCGCGGCCTGGACGCCGAGGGAGCGGCGCCGCAGCACAAGCAGCACCGACGTGGCAATGGCGCCGGCGATGGCGGCGCCCAAGGTGGAGTCGATGAGGAGCCGCTGGGCGTCGGCAGAGGGCAGCCCTCCGACGGCAGCCATCAGTGCACCGGCGGCGATCCCGCCGGCACCGACCGCGACCGGCACGCCCCATCGCCGCTGCGGTAGGAAACGGGTTGGGCGCTGCTTCACGGCTCGAACCGGTAGCCGACGCCCCAGACCGTGCACACGAAGCGGGGATCGGAGGCGTCGGGCTCGATCTTCTCCCGGAGACGGCGGACGTGAACCGTCACCGTCGAGGTGTCCCCGTAGCTGAACCCCCATACCTCCTGGAGGAGTTCCTCCCGCCGCAGGGCCCGCCGGGGGTGCCACATGAAATGGACCAACAGGTCGAACTCCTTGGCCGTCAGCGCCACCAGCTGACCGTCGACGCGCGCCTCGTGGGCCACCGTGTCCACTTCGAGCTCCGGTCCGGGCGCAACGCCCGTAGATCCGCCCGCTCGCAGAACGCCCGGTTGGCGCTCGGCCGCCAGCGGCCCTCTGGCCCGGCGCAGCACCGCTTTCACCCGCGCGGTCAGCTCCCGGGGCGAGAACGGCTTGGCGATGTAATCGTCGGCGCCCATTTCCAGGCCTGCAATTCGGTCCGCCTCCTCGCCTCGGGCGGTCAACATGATCACCGCCACCGGGGCAACCGAGCGCAGCCGCCGGCACACCTCGAGGCCGCCCATGGTCGGAAGCATCAAATCCAGCACGACCAGGTCGGGCAGATCGGAGAGGGCCATCTCGAGCCCGGCCCGGCCGTCGGAGGCGGTCTGGACCCGGTAGCCCTCGCGTTCCAGATATCTACCAACGACCTCGGCCACGTTGGGGTCGTCCTCGATAATCAGCACCCGTGCCATCACAGGAGGAGCCTCCAACATGGCGACCATCTTGGCCAGGCCATCAGGCACTCAGTAGCGCGGGCGGCGCGAATTCATCGAATCGTGAGCACCGCGGCAGCGATCTGTAAGGGGGCGGTCGGTAGAACAAGCCCATGCCTGACCTCGTGATCCCTGTGCTGAACGAGGCCGCCGCCTTGCCGTCGCTGCTGGCGGCGGTGCCCGGTGGCTACCGACCCATCGTGGTGGACAATGGCTCGACCGACGGGTCGGCCCGGGTGGCTGAGGCGTTCGGGGCCACGCGTCGTATACGAACCGAGGCGGGGATTCGGCGCCGCCTGCTGGGCCGGACTCCTCGTGGCGTCGCCTGACGACGGGGTGGTGTGCTTCATGGACGGCGACGGCTCGCTCGACCCCGTTGAGCTGCCCAAGGTCGCGGAACCGGTCCTGCGGGGCGAGGTCGACCTCATGCTCGGGGCCCGCCGGCCGGCGGGCCGAGGGGCCTGGCCGGTTCACGCCCGGGCAGCCAACGCCGTCTTGACCTGGGAACTGCGCCGCCGCAGCGCCCGCAGTAGCGGCAGCGCTCGCAGTAGCGGCAGCGCCCCCAGCGGCGGCACTAGCGGCACTGGCGGCACGGGCGGGCCGCGCTGCCGAGTGCGTGACCTCGGGCCCATGCGCGCCGCCCGCCGGGACGAGTTGCTGGCTCTCGGGCTCCGGGACCGGGGGTTCGGCTGGCCCCTGGAAATGGTGCTACGGGCGTCGGAAGCGGGCTGGCGAATCGACGAAGTCCCGGTGCGGTACCGCCCCCGCGTCGGGCGGTCCAAGGTGACGGGCACCGTGGCGGGCACCGCCCGGGCCATTCGTGACATGAGCCTGGTGTTGCGGTGAACCCCTCCGCCCGCCATGTGCTGGTCATGGCCAAGTCGCCGGTAGCGGGCCGCGTCAAGACCCGGCTGTGTCCGCCATGCTCACCCGAGGAGGCCGCGGGGGTGGCGGCCGCGGCCCTGGCCGACACCCTCGACGCGGTGTCCGGCTGCCGGTCGGCCCGCAAGATCCTCGCCCTCGACGGCGATCCCGGACCGTGGCTTCCGCCGGGCTTCATCGTGATCGCCCAGCGGGGCGCCTCCTTCGCGCAGCGCCTGGCCAACGCCTGGTCCGACGCCGGGACGGCCGGCATCCAGATCGGGATGGACACGCCACAGATCCGGGCCGACCAGCTCGACCGCCTGCTGGCGGCACTCGACGGGCCGCCCGACCGGGCGGTGCTCGGCCTGGCCGAGGACGGGGGCTGGTGGGTGATCGGCTGGAACCACCGGGGGCTCGACCCGGTCCGGGTCTTCCGCGGTATCCCCATGAGCACGCCCCAGACCGGCGCCCGCCAGGCGAGGCGGCTCCGGCGCCTCGGCTTCACGATCTTCGATGCCGGCCGCCAACGCGACATCGACACCATGTCCGACCTGGCCGCGGTGGCGCGACTGGCGCCCCACACCCGCACCGGCCGACTCGCCCTCGCGGCCCGGGTGGCCTGAGTGGACGACGTGGTGCGGCTCCGCTCCGACCGGGGCACCAGCCTCCCCTTCGATCCGAGTCGGTGGCACCGCCTGGCATCGCCCGCCGAGCAGCAGATGATGGGAAAAATGGCCGGTCCGGTTTTGGACGTCGGCTGCGGACCGGGCCGCCTGGTGGTCGCACTCGGACAGCGTGGTGTGCCGGCCCTGGGAATCGACCCATCGCCGGGCGCGGTCAGGGCGGCGAGAACGCGCGGCGCCCCGGTGCTGCAACGATCGGTCTTCGATCCCCTGCCCCGGGAGGGCGACTGGGGAACCGTTCTCCTCGTCGACGGAAATATCGGTATCGGCGGCGACCCGGTCCGGCTGCTGCGCCGGTGCCGCACGCTCGCGGCACCAGGGGGCACCATCGTCGTCGAGACTTCGGAACCAGGCGCGGGTTGCCGTTCCCATCGGGCCCGGATCGAGCGGGAAACGCTGCTCGGTCCCTGGTTCCCCTGGGCCGAGGTCGCCATCGACGCCATTGCCGACCTGGCCCCGGCCGCGGGACTCGGCCTGGCCGGGGTCGAGATGTTGGCCGGCGAGCGCCGCTGGTTCGCCCACCTGGCTCGAGCGCCGTTGTGCTCCCTTCCCCTCGAAGCGGGCACCGCCGTTGCGTGAAACCTTCCTTACCGACCCTGCCCTCCCGCTGCGGCAGGGGCGCTACCAAAGTGCGCTGCGCGACGAGCGGGTCGCGGCCTGGTTGGGCGCGACGCTCGGAATTCTCTTCAGCGTCTGCTTCCTGACCGGGCTGTTCTCCCACGTCCAGCAACACCCGCTGTCGTGGTTTCCGGTGCCCGCCCGTCCCGCCGGGCTGTACCGCATCACCCAGGGCGTCCACGTCGCGTCGGGCATCGCGTCGTTGCCCGTCCTGGTAGCCAAGTTGTGGGTGGTCTGGCCCCGATTCCTGTCCTGGCCGCTCTTTCGGACGATCGCTGACCTGGTGGAGCGGCTGGGCCTGGTCGCACTGGTCGCGGGGAGCATCTTCATGGTGTTCACGGGGGTGGCCAACATCGCCCAGTGGTACCCATGGCACTTCTCCTTCACGGCGTCGCACTACTGGGTGGCGTGGATCACCATGGGGGCGATCCTGACCCATGTGGGCGCCAAGTGGGCCATCGCCCGGCGCGCCCTGTCACGTCGCGCCGGCACACCAGGCGGGCCCGGCCGGCCGCCGCTGGCCGCCGCCGACCCCGTCGTGGGGGCCTCGGCGGAGGGGACGCACGACGGGTTGTCCCGCCGGGGCTTCCTGCTCTCGGTGGCCGCCGCGGGCGGGGCGCTCACCCTGGTCACGGCGGGTGAGACCGTTCCCGCGCTGGCGCCCCTGGCCCTGCTGGCCCCGCGCGACCCGCGCGACCGGCCCATCAACCGCAGCGCCGCCAACGCCGGCGTGCTGGCGGCCGCGGTCGCGCCCGACTACCGGCTGGTGGTCACCGGCCGGGTGGCCCGACCGCTGTCTTTCGACCTGGACCAGCTTCGGGGGCGACCCCGGTCTTCGTCGATATTGCCCATTTCCTGCGTCGAGGGGTGGAGTTACTCGGCCCGATGGGAGGGCGTACGGCTGCGCGATCTCCTCGCCCTGGCCGGGGCGCCACCCCACGCCGCGGTACTCGTGGAGTCCCTGGAGCAGGGCGGACCGTACCGGACCTCCTTCGTCAACCATTTCCAGGCCCATGACCCCGCCACCCTGCTCGCCACCCACCTTGATCGGAGGCCGCTGTCGCTCGACCACGGCTACCCCCTCCGGCTGATCGCCCCCGATCGGGCCGGTGTGCTCCAGACCAAGTGGGTCACCAAGGTGACGGTGCTGTGACCGGCGAGGTCCCGGCCCGGCGGGGGCCCGTCTTCTGGATCAGCGCGGCGTTCGGGTGGGCCGTCATCGGATGGGGAGTGCGGGGGGCATTACACCATCACCTGGACACCCGGCCCACGGAACTGGTCCAGTTCTTGGCGGCGGGCGCCGCGGTCCACGACTTGGTGTTGGCCCCGCTGGTGCTGCTGGCGGGCGTGGCCCTGGGTCGCATGGCGCCCCGCCGGTGGCGGCCCTACCTCCAGGGAGCGCTCATGGTCTCCGGGGTGCTGGTGTTGTTCTCATTCGCCGAGGTACGGGGCTACGCCCGGGTGTTGCACAACCCCACGTCACTCCCCCACAACTACAGCGCCAATCTCATCCTCGTGATCTTGGGGGTGATGGTGGCGACCGCCGCCGTCGCCTTGGTGACAGCGCTCGGCCAGCGCCGCCACGCCCGGAGGCACTAGCGAGCGCCCGGTCGTCCCGGTCACCACGATCGCCCCGGTCACCACGATCGCCCCGGTCACCACGATCACCAGGGCGCATGTGTAGGCCCATGCCCCGATCGTGCCCGCGTGATGCTGGTCGAGGATCGACGCGAACGAGGCCACATAGCCGGCCGCGACAATGGCCACCAGCGCCGGGCGGGCCGCCACCGCAGCCAAGGCCAGCAAGGCCACGGCATACCAGGGCTGGGCCGGCGAGGCCGCGAGAAGGATGGCGGCCACCAGGACTGCGGCCGCAACAGGCAACACCGGTCGCCGGGCCACGATCCACACCACCACGAGGACGATGCCCAGCAGCGAAGCCAAGCCGTCCCAGGCATGGGGGATGCCGATCAGGTTGGCGATGAGGTAGCGGCCCCCACCCTGATAGTGCTCCTCCCGCAGGTAGCCGGGCAGGTAGCCGAGCACCCGGGTGCCCACCCGGGCCACGTGGGGTGCGTAGGCGGCGCCCGCCAGAAACACCATCGTGGCGCCCGCCCGTCCCACGGCGCGCAATTGCCCTCGCGGGCGACACACCACGAGGGGTAGCGCCACCACGGCCGGGTACAGCTTGACCAGCGCTGCGAGGCCCAGCAGGGCGGCGGCGGCCACGTCCCGCCACGGCGGGGGGTGTGACCGATCGGGCGGCCAGGCGACGATCAGCGCGCCCAGGATCAGCGGGATGGCCAACCCGTCTATATGGCCGTTGTTGACCAACTCGATGACCGGCGCCGGGCACAGGACGTAGATGGCCGCCCAGCGCGGGTCGCGCCCCCACCGACCCAGGGCGACGACCAAGAGGCCCAACGTGACCAGCTCGGTGAGCAGACCAGCCACCTGCCACGCCTTGTGCCGGGCGCCGATCCCCGCCAGCCGGTACACCGCCGCGAACCACGCCTCGGCAACAGGGGGATAGATGGTGCGGACATTCTCCCGGTTGATCCGGGTGCAGCCCGGGGCCCGGGCGAGGGCGGCGCACCCGGCGGCGTCGGGCCACAACCACCGTTCCCGAAGCCCGGCCAACTGGTTCGCCGCGGGCGGCTGGGCGTAGGGGTCGATCCCCGTCGCTTGGACCCGCCCGTCCCACGAGTACCGGAACAGGTCATCGGAGGTCGTGGGCGGCCCCACCAACGCGACCAGGCGCAGGGCGACGCCGACCATCAGGATGGCGCCCACAGCCGCCCGCCGGGGTAGGCCGAAGGCGGCCCGGACCGCCACCAGCCACGCCAGCGACCACAGCCCCAACAGCAGTGGCAGCGACCGCACCGGGGCGCCCGAGAAGGCGGCCCACGCCAGGCCGATCTCGCCTAGTGCACCGGCGACGAACGCGACTGTGGCGGCTCGGGGCACCCGCTTCCAACGGTCCCCGGCCGGGGCTTCGGCTGCCGCGATCCGTCCTTGCGCCGAGGCCATCGGGCCATGGTTCCATCGGTTTCCGCTGCGGGGAACGCCAAGTGCCGCATGTTCATTGAATCGTGAGGAACCCGTGCCGGGTCTCTACCAAAGTCGGCAAGCTGCCAAGGTCGGCAGAGCGGGTCCCGGTTGAAGTCGTACAAAATAGAGGTATGAACCAGCGAGCTCACCCCGGCTGGGGCCGATACTGCCGGCACGCGTCGGTCGGTGCGGCCCGAAGGGCATGTGGCGACCGGCGGTGCGGCCTTGACTAGTCGAGTCTGCGGCTGTCCGTTCACCTTTCTTCCTCTGGAGTAGAGGGATACGGTGGGCACCGAAACTGACTCCCACGGTGAAACACCGCATCAGCGCCGTGACCGAGAACTGGGCGAACTGCTCCAGGAACTGCGGGTCGTCCTGCCTGGGGTCCAGGTGCTGTTCGCCTTTCTGCTCGTGTTGCCGTTCCAGAGTCATTTCGACCGACTGAAGGCGACGGGTCGGACCGTCTACAGCGCGACCCTGCTGGCGTCGGCGGTCGCGACCGTTCTGCTTATCGCACCGGCTGCGGTTCATCGATTCAACTTCCGTGGACACGACAAAGAGTGGATCATTCAGACTGCGCAGCGATGCGTGCTGGCCGGAACCTTCGTGCTGGCGGCCGCGGTCGTCGGGGCGATATTCGTGGCCGCATCGGCGCTCTATCACGACGCTTGGGCTGCCGTATTGGCGAGCGGGTTGGGAGGGCTGGTGACCTGGATGTGGTTCATCCTGCCGCTGCGCGGTCCTCGGTATCCAGGTCATGAGGGGTCGCCCCAGAAGTAGATGCTGGTACCCGTTGATCTCCTGTTTGTGGCCCGGAACGGCTAGACCCTCGACCTGGCCTGTAACTCGGGCGTACGAGTGGGTGACCGGTTTCGGCTGCTGACCGCCAATGACCCTTCGAGACCGTTCCGTGCCCTACCACGGGCACGGGGCGGGCACGGCCGCGGAACCCGACGTCGCCGACACCGGGGAAGGTGGAAGCGCGACCCGCATATCGTCGCCCCTCGAGGCGTATTTGCCTAGATGAATGGCCGCTCGGCGGTCGCGAGACACGCATCTGGACAGTGGTCGAGGGGACGCTGGCGGGCGTACGGATTGGACGCGACCTCGCTAGACCGAATGGATCGCGTGGGGGGTAGGTGCCCGACAACCGACGCACATCCTTCATCAGTTGGAGTAGTCGTCGCTCTACAGGTCGAGGACTCGGCGCAACCCTCGATCGACCTCCTTCATCAGGGCGGGCGACAGGGTCCCTGCTTGGTCGGCCAAGTCGGTCTTGTTCAAGGTCACCAATGCGGTGACATTCATCACGGAGTCACGGGGAAGTCCCGTAGCATTCGTGGGCAGAAACACGTTGCCCGGCATTGTCGCCAACTGAGTGTTGGATGTGACTGCCGCCACCAATACGGTGGCTAACCGGCTTTGGTTGTACGAGTTACCCGAGATGACCAACACCGGTCGGCGCTTCGCAGGACGAGAGCCGACAGGCTCACCAACATCCGCCCAGTACACGCCACCTCGTGCGATCACCATTCGTCCGCGGCGTCGATTAGTCGACGTCGGCCGGCAATGACGGCGTCGGTATTCGAGTCGTCCGCGCCCTCGATGCTGGCGATGGCGGCGTCGATTTGATCGGTTAGAGAGGCGGCGTCTAGCTCATCCAGGTAACGGATGGCCGCCCGGGCAAAGAACTCTGATCGACTCATGCCGAGATCCTGGGCGCGACGGGAGGCGCGTTCGAAGGTGTCGTCGGGTACGGAGATGGCTGTCTTCACGCCCAGCAGTATAACTCGGTATGACCGTGGAACACGGAGTTCGGCGGTGTCCTGGATTCGTACCACCGCTTGTCCCCGATGGTCTCTCGACGACTCGGAAGGCCGCCCGCCTGAGCGTTACGAGCGGGACGGACGGGCCGAACTCGAGCGCTGTACTCCACCCGGCCTGCACAGTTAGACGTCTCGTTCGTCGAGGAGTCGCCGAAGTTCTGCCTCAAATCTCATCTGCCCGAGCCAGCCTTCGAGGATCTCGACGGCATCGCCGGCCACGCCGGGGTAGCGCCCATGAACGCCGTAGTAACCGTGCAGGCACATCATCCACACCTCGTGCCATTGCTCGACCAGTCTGACGAGGCACTCGGCCCGCAGCGCCAATCCGGATATTGACGTCGAGTCGGTTGGCGTCTCGTACGAGAGCTCTTCGAGGTCGCGGAGCGCGCCGCATAATGCACGGTCCGCCAAGGTGACTCGGTCTGTCGCCAGGGAACGCCGCTCATCGTCGATCAGTTCCCACCGCAGGTTCTCGTCGGGTTCGTCGATCTCCTCGGGGGCCGGAAAGAAGTCCGAGACATCGATGGACGTGGCCGCATCGGGCAAAGCATGGGCAGCCTCGGAACGCGCGGTCCCTCCTCCCTGCGCATGCGCCACGAGGTCCGAGAGAGTATCCAGCCACTCGGTGACAGCCGGCCGGACATTGGGCAACTCCTCGTCGATAAGGAACGTGTTCGTTTCGTCGACTGCGTCATCGAGGGTGTCGCAAACGGACCGGATCCAACTCCCGGCATCAGCCATCAGCTGGTCTCGATCCCAGTCTTCGTCGTCGTCCTGGTAGTTCACGAGTTCCAGTTTGGACCCGAGGTGTGACAGGAATGACCGGTTACGGACCGCGTGTCACAGCCGTTCGGTACCAAGGATCCTCGTACCACTCTGGGAGGAGGAAGAACCGATGACTCAGCGCCCGCAGTTTGAGCAGGTCCGACAGCTGGCTTCGAGGAGGTGGCAGGCTCCGCTTGACCTGCTGGTCCCCGAGTGGAGGTGACGGGACTTGAACCGGCGACTTTCACGTTGCGAACATGGCGTAGAGGCATTTTGATGAGACTCGCTGACCTGCGTGATTCTGAAAACGAGCAGGTCAGACGGGGTTTCCATCCCCGACTGCAGTGACCGCTGGTAGCCCTTGAAGACCCTTTCGTGCCCGTGCTACGGGCACGCAGCGGGCACGCCACCGAGGACACCAAAGCGCTCTGCGCAGAGCGGACCCGACCCGACGCCACCGACGGTAGGTGCTGAACTTCACGCTGGCTTCACAGAAGCGCCGGGGCCGGAACGGTGGAGGCGCGGATGCATGCTGCGCAGAAGGCCCCCCGACGGCGGTCGGTAGGGGGCTGGCGGCGGGCCTGAACAGCTATCGCAACCCCGCCCCCGACATGACGCTCACTTGGCGATCTGGACGGCAACTCCGAGCTCGGGCGCGGCGCGGGCGACGAGTCGCCCGATGTTGTGCTCGGCGCCGAACCACAGCTGGGAGCCGTAGGCGACACCGGACGCAAGGGTCTCGGCGATCAGCCAGCCGGTGCCGCCATAACGGGCGGCGATGGGCGCGCCGTCGTCTAGCAAAGGCCGGGGGTCGAGGATCTGGAGGACCTCTGGGTGGGGATTCCGAACGGCCGCCCGGTCCGGTTCGGGTAGCTGGGGGATTTGGGAGAGCTGACCGCCTCGGCCGCCGTGGAGGGCCTGGAGGAGGCGCCAGTGTCGGCTGGTGGGCAAAGCCAGCTCATCTCCGGGTAGCCGCTCGGGCCACTGGGCGAGCAGGACGCGGAACGCGAGGTACTCGTCGATCACGATCACGGCGCCCTCGCCGGCTCAAACGTCGTCGACGATGTCGCCACCGCCGAGCAACGGATCGGCGGCTGACACGGCATCGAGGGCCGCTTGGAACTCCTCAACTATGTCGCCCGAGACGAGGCGCAAAAGGGTCTCCCGCCCTTCGGGCGTGATCCGAGGGTCGCCGGCCCGGCGTCGTCGCCGGCGCTCCTCCAACGGCTCCTCACCGATGCTCATCGCCACCATTGCGCCTCGCGCAGACGGGATCGTGTCGCACGCCCGAATCGAACGTCATGTTCGTGGATCGTTGTCGAGCCGAGCCTCCCGGGTGTCCCGCTGTCGGCCAGGTCGGCGACTCGGGTCGAGACCCCGAACCCGAACCCGACGCGCTTCAGCAGGTGGGCGCCGCCCTCGACGAGCGGCTCCGGCATGAGTAGAACCTGCAATAACTCCGCCAAGGCACCGGCCGATGGACGGGTACGCCCGCCGGGCGCGCCGCCCTCAACCTGACCCACGTCAAGGGCAACTACCGGCGGGCCGTACGCCACGCCTCCGACCCGGCCCTGCGCCGCCGGGAACGACGCGCTGCCGACCACGACCTCGGCGCCGCCCGCCAAACCGTCGAGGCAGCCAGAGCCGACTGGGAAACCCACGGCCTGCCCCACGCCCGTCGGCTCGAAACCGTCATCGCCGACGCCGACCTCGCCACCCGCCGAACCCTCGACACACACAGAGCCCAACAAGCTCGGCGGCCAGGGGTGTCGCTCCACCACGGCGGACCCCACAAGGTGCCGCCCGCCCTGTGTAAGAACGACGGCCTGGGCGTCGGCTGACCACGCGGCCCACGCCCCGGAGTACAGCCTTTCTCGCTCGGGGCGCGGATTATCGAGTACCTATTTCACCAACGCCTATTTCGTGGCTCTCGGCCGCGGATCGAGATGTAGCCATGTCCCAGTTGGCGGTAACAGATCGCCGGGTATGTCGTCACGACCCACAAAGCTCAACTCCGTTCTCACGCGTCGTTATGCGCAGGCCCGGTCATGTTCGCACTCTCCCGAAGCGCCAGCCACCGACCGCCGGGTCGTTACGCGCGAGGCACTTCGACCACGCTCAACCGGCTGACAGGCGGCCATTCGGAGGGAACCGTGTCGGTAAAGTAGACGTATTCCATCGAGCTGATCCGCCCAGCGTTGAGGAACAAGATGATCTGGCCGGGTACTCCGTCGCAGTCGGGGGCGATATTCGCCTCGAAAGGAGCGAGGGACCCCCGGATCGCGGCCGGCTCATCGTCCGATCGGACATCGATATCGATCGTCGGACATCCACAGCGACAGCGGCCGACTACAACAGCGTTCGCCGCTTGCCGTCGAAGCTCGTGAACTCCGTCGAACTCGGGCGCCAGGAGAAGGTCGAGCACGCGACGTTCGTCGCCGCTGAGGGCGCGGGCGGGACTCTCCGGTTCCTCGCTGTGGCACCCGTCCCAGTCTGACGATGTGGGCTCGGTGCTGACGAGCGGCCCCGGTGACGGAGGCTCGTGCCATTTTGAGGCTCGGAGACGCATCTGGCCATTCTGCCTGCTGGATTGTCGCCTTGGTCCCGGTCGGGGTAGCCGAGGCGACGTGGCCCCTACCTGCGCCACTTTTGATGGTTTGAAGCGGCCCAACCCCCAACCCGCCGATGACATTCCCTGCGTTCCGTGGGTGCCAGACCCCCCTACCGGCGGACACGCCACCCGCGGTGTCGCCTGCCACGCCCGATTATCTGATCTGGGAGGCCTCGGTCACTGATCACGCCTTGCGGCGCCCGACCCAGATCGACGTGATGCGCCCTCCTGCTGGCTCAGAGGTCGAGCCTTCTCAGCGAGTACATGCTCCCGACATCTGTAGTCCGGAAGTACTCGACGAACAGCTCACCGACCCCCTGCACGTCGAAGACCTCGTTGGGCTGCACGAACGTCTCGCACCCGTCCCATTCGATGACGTCAGTAAGTGGTGGTCCTGGGTCTGGCGCTCGGCCGATGACGAAGTGGTCGAAATCGTCGCCGTGCCGTCTTCGAACCTCCACGGTCATGCGCGCCGGTCCTCCTGCGACCTGCATGTACTCACGTGGCCAAGGCCGCAGATCCACTTGGTCGAACGTCATTCCACCAGGCACTGGCCAGAGCATTAGGGAGTACCTGTCCTTGCCGTCAAGAAGGTGCAACCGGCGGCGCAGTTCCTGCTCAGGCGGGAGTTCACCTTTGAGTTCTCCGCTTATCCGGCCATTCATGGTCAGCGCATGCGTTGGTTCGCTCATCGCCACCTTCCAGGTTCGGCGAACGGCAGGGTCTCCTCGGCTACAGATTGTCTCATCAGGGCGGCCCCCGACGCGCCATGCGCGCCATCCGAGACGCAATGATCGACGGTTCTTGCATCGAGAGATGAACCGAACCTAGACGCCACTCCCCGACGACTCCCCCAGGGTGGTACCTACCGGATAATCGCGGCCGATACGAACCAAAGGGGAACGAAAGCGATGGTGACTGCTGTCGAACCGATCAGCACCCGGCGAACTGTGTTCGGATCGGCTCCAACTGAGAGAGCCGCTCGCCGAACGTCGCTCCACCCCGTGCGATAGTTCGCGTCCTCCATCACTGACCTCGGTCCGAACCAAGGCTTCCCGCCGCGTGTCCGCAGTGCAGCGACCCACGCCGACGTGATGGCGATTGGCCATATGACGACTGCGAGGAGCAGTGTCGAAAGGCCGATCGCCGGAGCACCGAGGATGGCCACGAGAATTCCGCCCGTGAACATCAGCATGGCGGCGTGCATCGCGCCGAGCCGAAGCAGGTGGAGCCGTGCTGCCTTTGTGTCCACAACTCCATGGTGCCTCGACCAAGCTCTCGGGGCCGGTTACCGATACAGAAATTCCCATCTGGGACACTTCTGACGCCGGCATAGCTGGTGGCCACAGGGGTGAGTCGGCGGGGGGAATCTCACCCCCCGCCGCTCTCAGGACCGGACGTGACAGTCTCCCGTCATCCGGCCCCCACAGTCCGGCCTGCGATGAACGCGACAAGCTCCCAGTGGGCGAAAAGCTTGGGCTTGTGCAGGTAAACCTGCTGTAGCCATTCTCTTGCCCTGGCGAACTTGCCCCTGAATCGCTTGAACTTGTGCATGGCCCACCGAATGAGGTGTTCGTTGATGCGCCATGCGAGGAAGCGCAACTCGGAGCGGTAGAAGGCTCCGTAGTAGTTGATCCAGCCTCGGACTTGAGGGTTGATGTCCTCGGCGAGGCCGGACAGGTCACGGCTGCTGCGACGGTTGAGGTGCCAGGCCCTGATCTTCTGGCCGACCGCTTTGCGGGCTTTGGCGCTCATGGCCGGTGAGAAGCCTTCGAAGTAGCCTCTCGGACCCAGAGCGAGGCGACCCCGGAAGGTGTAGCCGAGGAAATCGAAGCCAATATGCTCGAAGTTCCCTTGGCGGTTCGCGTCCTTGCAGAACACGATCTTCGTCTTCTCAGGGTGCAACTCGAGGCCAAGAGCCCCGAGCCGCTCGGCGATGGCAGCCCGAAGCGCTCGGGCCTGTTGCTCGCTGTCGCAGTGGGCAACGATGTCGTCCGCGTAGCGCTCAAATGGACACCCCGGGAACTCCCGGTCCATCCATCGGTCGAACGCATAGTGCATGAACAGGTTGGCTAACAGGGGCGAGATCGGAGAGCCCTGCGGGGTCCCCTTCTCTCGCGCCACGACAGTCCCGTCCGGCATCTGCATGGGGGCGACGAGCCACCGAGAGATGTAGAGCAGGACCCAGCGCTCGTCGGTGTGGTGAGCGACCGCTTTGAGCAGCAGATCATGGGGAACGGAATCGAAAAAGGCCCGGACATCGAGATCCAACACCCAGTCCTGTTTCCAACACCGTCGACGACACACGGCCAGAGCGTCATGGGCGGAACGCCCAGGACGGTAGCCGTAGCTGTCGGGGTGGAAGATCGGCTCCAGCTTCTCCTCCAGCAGCATCGCTGCTGCGGTTTGCGCAACCCGGTCCACCGTGTTCGGTACCCCGAGCAAACGCACCCCCGTCCCGTGATCCTTCGGTATCTCCACTCCCCGCACCGGCCCCGGGAAGTAACTCCCCGACGACATTCGGTTCCACAGCTTGTAAAGGTTGTCCCTCAGCTGCTCTTGGAACCCGGCGATGCTGACAGTGTCCACGCCCGGCGCCCCCAGGTTGGCCCGGACCTTCTCCCACGCCCCGACAATGAGGCGCTTGTCGATCTCAAACGACTTCACGTTGGGCTTGGGTCTCTCCGTCGGCTCCTCCCCCGCGGGGTTGGCGTCGGGCTGACCCTGGTCTGCACGGCCCCTTCGCTCCAGCTCCATTACAGAGCCTTCACCGCTACTACGAGCCGTCCCGTCCCTGTGCCCCGCATCGGTACTCTGCCGCTCACAGTTGTCGCTGTTTGCGGTCCTCCCTCTCGCCGACCGGGGGGCCTTCGGGCCCAGTGAACGGCCGGATCGGTATCGGGACGACAGGTTCTCCTGTTCCGTACCAGCGCCTGCGACGAGCTCACGCCACCTCTACACCGGGCACCGCCAAGGCAGCAAGCAGGCCGCCCCCTGACTGAGGGCACGCCACCATCGGCGCGCCTATGTCCCAGGGGCTCTGCGATCCCCCGGTTTTGATGCCATAGTTCCGTCTGTCGATGCGTCAGCAGTGGTTCACACACGTTCGTCTTCTCGTCGCACACCTGACCCGCTGACAGCGGGCCTTTTGCCGCAACGCTCACCACCCCGGCTCTTAACCGAAGCAACTTGCGGTGGTTTGGGCTCCCCGCCTGCACGGCGAACCCGGAGGGCCAACCTCCATCACTGGCACAGCACGGTTCGTGCTGACGACCTTCTACATCGCCCTCACTCTCCTTTCAGGACACACCACCGAACGACGGTTATTGATGCATGGCGGACCTCCCTCAGGGTTGATCGACGGATGTAGAACAGCTCGGTTGGGATCGCTCAATAATCGCTTAGGGCACCCACGGCAACCGCGACGCTGGAGTCGCGAAAGCAGAGCCACACGGCCTGGTCAGCAAAGAACTGGGCTTGGAGTGGATGGTCGCCGTGGTGTGGGCACAACGGCCATGGGTCGGTCAGGTCGTCAGGCCAAAGGTTGTCGGCCACCTCGATAGTCACCTCAGCCAGGAGCTGCTCGGTCTCGCGGGGCGATAGAACGGCACGGTCATCGAAGTTCGTGGCCACGTCGCCCCAGGAGAGGCCGCAATCATCGATCCGGCACACCCACTCGCCTTCCACCTTCCGTGCAAACCGGACGGTGATGTCGGGAAAGCGCAGCCGAAGATCTGCTTCGAGTCGAGCGGCCAGGGTATCGAGGATTGGTGTCGACACGCCCCCATCCTGCCCGGAGCCGACCCAGCGCGCGCCAGATTTCCTGATCTGGACGGGCCGAGGGCCGCCAACAATCGCCTCCCTGGGCAACAGATCGACGGGTAGGGCGTCGGGATCCTGCCTTTCACAGTGCCTGCTTGAATGGGTCGTGTTCGGCCAAGAATTGCTCGAGACGCGCTTCGTCAACTCGGCTCACAACCCGGCTCGCGTCCTGCTGGTCCCGAACGCATTTGGCGAGCGTGAACGTCGATGTCACGACATAGAGGAGTCCGACACCCAAAAATGCTCGCATCCACCCATTGACTGGGAGGTACGCGATGCCGAGTCCGAGAGCGCTGACCGACACAGTGAACGAAATCGCCGCCTGAGCATAGAAGGCTGCTGTCTGCTTTGGGACCACGTTGAGGTTCGACATGGTCCTGACAATGAACGAGCGAGCCCCCAAGAACTATCGGGGCTTTCCCTCACTCTGGGCTGGGTGGACCCTAAGGGTTGCCGCTCAAAGCTCCCCACGGCCGTTCGCCGGTGAGACTTCCAGGACAGAATTACTCATCAGGGCGGGCGAGCGCCCTCCAGCGATGGGCGACGAACCCGTCCCCGATCGGACGGCTACGGCGTCAGATGTCGTTGATCGTCAGTCGGTCTTGAGTGCGTCGATCGCCTCCGCGAGCTTCGCCGCTTCGGCCGCCCGGTCAGCCCGGGACTGCTTGGTCTGGCGAGCGACCATCAGTTCGAGCACGTGTTGAGATTGCATCTCGTTGAACCCGAATGTTGCCTGGGTGAGGACCTCGACGGCGGCTCGGCGGTCATCGCACGCCCGGACCACGGCGTTGATCTCGTCGATGCGGTCGACGGCCACGATCAGGGCGTCGACGATCGCCTTGCGGTCTTCGAGCCGGGATCGCTTCACGTTCGTATGGCTGCGGCCAACCTGGGCCCATGATCCGGCGTCGAAACGCCATGACGAGCGGCTGGCTCCGACCGAAGCTACGGCCAGTGCTTCTTGGATGCGACGCCGGCGCCTCGAATCGTCACGATGCCGTACGAGGCGAGCGAGCAGCTCGCTGCCTGTGGCGGTGAGCACGAAACCATCTGCGTCGACTGACAGCATGCCTAGGTCGACGAGTTGGTTCACGGCGGATTCGAAGTCTCCGAGGCCGATTGAGGCCCACGGCTAGGTCGAGAAGGAGGGCGGCGACATCGTTGATGGGAGCGGTTCCGTTGTCGCCCATGTGCTTGGTCGCGTCCAGCACGATCGCGGCGATAGGCGTTTCAGGACAGGTCACAAGGCAATGATGATCGTCAGGACCCGGCATCGGCCACTGCTGACCCGAAGTCCTGCTCGTCGACTTGCCGACAGGTTCGATCGCAGGACCCTCCTTCCGGATTGCCGCCAACTGCACCCAACCCATAAAACAGATCGACTCATCCGCGCTGCCGGCGTGCCCCGTCGCGTGGGTCGTTATCGCGACCTATCGACGGGACTGTGCGCGGGTCCGATGTCACCTTGCGCGGCTGGCCTGCCCGACTAGGAACGCTCATTCGGCCGACTCCGAGTGCGGTCGTCTCCGACAAAATTCGGCGCCGCCTGGACGCTCGGACCCCAGACGGCGGTGAACCGATCCTGCACTCACGGTTGCGTGGCCGCGCTGTCCCGGATGACGCAGAACGGCCGTCCTGCCGGGTCGACCATCACCACAAGATGCGGATCCGTATCGTCCTGATGGGCTGCCCGCCGGGCCCCGAGGCGCTCGAAGTCGCCGACTGCGCTGTCGAGATCGCCTACGACCAGCTCGAAGTGGACCTGAAGCGGGACTTGAGGTGAGGGCCATGTTGGGGCCTGGTAGTCGAGCACGGACCGGAACACCATGGTGAGGCCACCCGCACAGGCGTGCACGGACTCCCTCTCACGGCGCGTGACCTCTCCGCCAAGGGCCGCAACATAGAAGTCGGCGAGGACACCGGCGTCGGCGCAGTCAATCGTCAGGGCGAACCATTCGACGAGACCGTCGCGTTCGGAAGTCACGAAACCCATTCTGGTTCGCCCTGGTATCGGTAGAGGCTCTGGACGTTGGCATGGTGTTATGTCAAGCAGTCAGGTTCACCTTAAGCAGCGTCGTTACACGCCGAGCTGGTGATCGTGGGGTACGGATGGTGCGGCGATCGAGGAGAGTGACGGGATTCGCACCGGTGTATCCCACGGGTGGCGCAGCAGCTCGGTGTCGGGGTGGAGTCGCTGCGGGCCTGGGTGAAGCAGGCGGAAGTGGACCGGGGATCAAGGCCGGGGATGCCGCGAGCGAGGAGGCGGTTACGGATCGCCTCAACATCAATCGGGTCGATACCGCCGGCAACTACACGCTTCAGACTTCGCTCCAGGTCTTGACTGGTAGCAACCTTCGCTACGACCACTTGGCCGCATGACGGGCAAGCGGTCTCAGGGGGGAGCACGTCGATCTCCATTACCACGACGCCGCCGCGACGTCGGCACGGGAACTCAACGAGGCCATCCGCCCGGCAAGGTGACACACTCGTCGCACGATCTGTGAGAATGGTTCTCTGCGTTGGCGGAAGGTTTCGGAAGGGTCCGACCTCCCCGGCATCGCCAAGGCGTGCCTTCGTGGCGGATAGGGCGGGCGGTCACCAGTTTGCGGGATGGATGAAATCCCTGGCGGGACGACCGAGCCACTGGGTGACCCGCATGGTGAGGTCCATGTCCGCGAGGCGGGCCGTGCGCAGATTCGTGAGCCGGCTAGGCGTGCATCCGATCTCCTTCGCAAGATCGGCCCAAGTCAGCTGTTGTTCGTTGCGGCGCTGGTTAAGAGCTGCGTGCAACTGAGGCAGGTTCCAGCGCAGGCGGCGATCCGATCCAGCTGTCGGAAGGCTGGTGTCTCCGACGTCAACGGCGCTCCCGATCAAGAAGTCCTCGGGTGCGCGGCGAATCCAGCGCAGAATGATCAGTGCGTACTGGCAGGACATCGTGCCGCGCTTTGCGGTTCGCACCAGCGCTCCCTGACACAATGCGTTGCCGCCGAGCTCGTCGTTAAGCTGCGCCGATTGCTGCCATAGCTCATGGGCGAGATCGGTCCAGCCCAAATTGCGATCGGCACGTTGAACGTCTAGTGCTCGGATCAGGGCGCCACCATCAAAACCGGGTCGGGCCCGCACGCTCGCGAGCGTAGTCAGGGCCGGGCCCGCACAGACCGAAGGACCGATGCGGCCTACCCATCCCGATCGTCACCGTCGTCGACCCCGCGGTCGTCCCGGACTTCACGGCGGTCGACGGAACCCAATCGCTCCTCGCGGGCCGAGGCCGCCTCTGCGGTCTGTGCGGCGCCGCCATGGGCTACTGGGTCGCCTTCCTCGGCGGCCCCGGCGCAGCCGAGCAACGCTGCTATGTCGACCCCCCGATGCACCCGGACTGTGCCGAGGCCGCCACCCGGCTCTGCCCGCACATCGCACACCGCCGATCGGGGCGGAGCACCAAGATCAGCGAAGACACCATCACCCCACCCGGTTTCGTCCTGGACAAGCCCGAAGTGTGGATCATGGGCATTACCAGGACCTGTCGGCAACTTGCGGCCCAACGCCGCCTCCTTCGCCGCCCGCTGCGCCTCATACATTTCCTTGTCCGACGCCCCCGCCTCGTCCAACTGGCGTAACGCCTCACGCAGCCGGGGCCGCCGCTCCCGGGCTCCCAGATTGGCGCTATGCGCCGGGGGATGGTCACCGATTCATGCGACAGCCTCCGACCAGGTCTTTTCCGAGTGGAGGTGACCGGACTTGAACCGGCGACTTCTACGTTGCGAACGTAGCCATCACGGTGGGGTACAAACGGAAATATGCAGGTCAGGACCCTAGATGGCTCAAAAAACTTGGTACAAACGACGCCTCGTGCCATCTTCATGCCATCTTTGCCGTCGTCCTACTAGCCTCAGACGGACGACAGCCGGTGGCGTGAGAATCACCGGATTCGGCCGCGCTGAAGTCACGAAGCGATCACGCCGCTCGCTTCACGGGACTAGCAACCTCGCCGCCAGGTCGACCCTCCTGCTTGCCTCCGCCCGGCGGTCTCAACCGGGCTCGACCTACGCTGGCCGTCCGGGCTCGGAACGCGCATACACCGCGTTGTCGCCGGCGAAAACAACCCTCCCCTCGTGCAGATCCGAGGGCTACGATGGACTTCACACCTTTGGGGTGCTCGGGCTGAACCGCCCCTACTGCGAGCTCGAGTGAGCCCAGGAACCGAAGTTCGTCGGTGACTGTCGTGGGAGGTGACCAACCATGAGTGGAAGGCCGGGACAGCGAACCTTTGGAAGTATTCGCCGTCTCCCGTCCGGCCGATACCAAGCCCGCTACCGCGACCGCCAGGGTCAGTGGCACAACGAGACCTTCGACCGAAAGGCGGACGCCGATGTGTACTTGGCGGAAGTACGGACTGATCTTGCAAGAGGCACCTGGCGCAACCCTAAGGACGGCCGGATCACTCTTGCCGACTATGCGAAGGAGTGGTTGGCATCAGATCCGGTGAAGGCTCCCACGACCCTCGCTCGCGACGAAACAGTGATCCGAAAGCATGTCCTGCCAACTCTCGGAGCCTTGGCTCTGTCGGACATAACTTCACGCGATGTCCAAAGGATCATCAACGAGATGAGTGCCACTCTCGCACCTAAGACCGTTCTGACAAATGCCGGGGTGCTACGGGCCTTGCTGCACGGCGCTGTTCTGGATGATCGCTTGTACGTCAGCCCCTATCGGCAACCGAAATTGCCAAGCCCGGTCGCCTCCAAAAAGCGACGACTGACCATGCCAGAACAGCGTCGTCTTGCTGAGGCTCTCCCGTCGGCATACGGACCAATGGTCTTCCTCGCGGGTGTCCTTGGTTTGCGGCTCTCAGAAGTGATCGGCCTACGAGTTGGCGATATAGATTTCCTGGGAAGGCCGCCGACGATTCGGGTCAACTGTCCGCTGCCGGAAGTATCGGGGAAGCATGTAGAAAGCAAAGGGAAGACCCCCGGTAGCAAGACACCCCTTACTCTGCCTTCGTTTCTGGTCGCGATTCTCGCCGAGCACCTCGCGGCTACTTCGAGGCGGACGCCAGAGCGGTTCGTGTTCGAGGCACCGAAAGGAGGACCCCTTCATGCAGCGAACTTCCGAACGCGCACTTGGCACAAGGCGATACAGGAGACCGGATTCAGTGGTCTGACGTTTCACGGGCTACGCCACTCGGCCTCGGGGCTTATGCGGCAGATCGGCGCGCACGACCAGCTAATTCAGCAGCGTATGCGACACACTCATAGGCCGACCACGACTGACATCTATGGGTGGGTTCCTGACCAAGCCGATGTAGCAGTGAACGTCGCACTCGATGAACTCTATATTGAGTGTGATCTCGCAGGGAAACCTTCAGATTCGTCACTTGAGGCCGAATGACCGTCGGGGCGCCCCTCACGAGGCGGGGACCCATAAGGCGGTAGCCACGCCCTGAATAGGGGCGTGTCCGATCTCCCGCGGGTGCCACTTCTCCGGGGGTCCGGATTCGATCGTCCCCTTTGAGTCCGAAATGTTGAGGAAAGACTTTCCTCCTGAGGCGCCCCCGAGGCCGTGGTTGGTATGACGACCTCCACGAGCTCAGCTCGGACCCCGACCAACACGGCGACCACCGCAGAAGCTGCCGCCTCTCAGCACGACCAGCGAAGCGCAGTGACCGCACGCACTTCCCGGTACTGGGCGCCATCGGGCGCCAAGACTCCGAAGGAGCCCGACGTGCGTCCCCCTGTCTCAGAACCGACCCGCGTGACCTTCGTGCCCCTCGAAGACCGCGAGATCGAACGCATCGGTTTCAGGCCCGACAGCGTCTACTTCGAGTACTGCCTCCTGCCATTGATCGGGCCCAGCTGCTGCCTGTTGTATCGCCACATGGCACCGTTGATCCTCGGCGCCGAGCGGGTCGAGGTCGATTTGGGCGAACTGGGCCGCAACCTCGGACTGGGCGCCAAGGTGGGTCCGAACTCGGCGGTCGTCAAAGCCCTAGACCGCCTCGAAGTGTTCCGTCTGGGCGGCTGGCGCTACCCCACCGTCTACGCCCTGCGCCGCGCCGTCGCCCCCCTCAGCGACCGCCAAGCCCGACGCCTCCCCGAACCGGCCCGCGCCATCCACTACCGCAGCGTGGCCCACTCCCCCGCCGCGAACCGCCCGCTGCCAGACAGCGCCCACCGGTCGGGACCGCGGCCGTGAACCGCCCGGCGGCCAGCCCAACATGCGACCCGGCCCCGGAGCCGACCACCGGCGCGCACTCACAGGGCGACGACACCGACGGGCGCGAGCCAAGGCCGGCGGTGTCGCTGCTGTTCCACCTCGGTGAGTTGAGCGCCACCCCCGAAGCCATCGCCGCCGCCCGCGCCGCCGGGGTCCAGTTGGTCGAGGCCGTGCTGCGCCACCTCGGGGGCGACTGGGGTGATGTCGACGACCAGACCCGAGCCGCCAACCACGACGCCGTGACCGCCTGCGGAATCCTACGTTCGATCTACAGCCTGACGGGCACCGACGACGCGGTGGTCGTCACCACCGACGCCGACCGCGGCCAGACCATCGTCGCCCTGGCCTCCCAGTGCGAGCCAGGCCGATGAGTCTGCTGCGAGCAGTGCGACCCGAAGCGATCCACGGTGGCCGGCGAGCCACCGGCCGCCGCCTGCCGGTTCGGGTGCGGCCGTTCTATCGGTACTGCCGGGCGGCCCGCTGATGGCCGGCCGCCTGGTCGCGGTGCCCGACACCGACCAAGAACTCACACAGGTCCTCGGCCGCCTCGAGGAGGTCCTCCTCGCCCTGGTCGCCGTCGACGCCGACGACGAGCCGGCGCCGGCCGGCCTCGGCACCGACGCTCTCGATGCCGTCCAAGACATCCGGGGCGCCGTCCTGGCCGCCGAGCGAGGCCCCACGGCCCAGCTCTACGCCTCCGACGGCACCTTTGAGCTCATCCCCGTGCGCTTCGTGGAACTCGACGAGGCTCAGCTGGCCGCCGTGGGTGAGGCGGTGGCCGCCCTCGGATTGGTGCTGCTGCCCGGAGGCGACGAGTTCGCCCACGATGTCCTGTCTGGCTTCGCCGAGCGCGGTGCGGCACACCTTTGCCTCTGCGACTTCCCGCACGGCGCCCCGCATCTCTCGACCGATCACCAAGCGGCGGAGCTCGTGGCCAGCTTCGCCCGAGCCCATGGCCTCGTCGACCTTGCCCCCGACGCCGACACGTGGACGCTGGCTGGCCGCCTCGCCGGCGAGGCCAGCCGAGTGGTTCTCGGCATCGAGGAGGAGGCGGCCTACAAGCGCCTCACCGACCGGGCACTGGCCATGTTCTACCTCAACGATCCCCTCGCCCGCTTCCTATATCGGGGTGTGTGAGCACCGGGCGGCCAACGTCCATGTGCTCCCGGCCGGAGCGACCGAAAACATTTTCGGGGCCGGGAGTTTCCGCTCCTAGTCGCCCGCGGTCCAGTTCTTCGATGAGGGCCGCCGCATGGGGCCCAGGATCAGGAGGCTGAAATGGGAGTCGCTGAGCACACGATGTCACGGTTGGCCGAGGGCCAAGCCGCCGAGCGCCGATTCGTGAGCGAGGTCACACGGCGCTACGACCGGGCGGTCGTCGCGGCCGGCAAGGCTCGGGAGGCGCTCGAGGCGGCCGAGCGGGACCGCATCGCGGTGCTATCAGAGTGGGCGGGGGCGCCGGGATGGAGCGCGGAGCGAATCGCCGACTGCGCAGGCCTGCCGGCTCGCGAAGTGTCGGAGGCGGTGCGGGCGGCGGCCAGCACCGCCTCCCGGCCGACTGAGCGTCGACGGGACATGAGAGCGTCGGCGGCCGAGACAGCATCCCGGGCCATCACCGGTGGTGAGCGTTGCCAACCCCAGACGAGCTTGGCGACCGCGGATCAGGCAACGACTCATTCGGCCTGAACGCAGGCTGAGCCTCGACGGTTGGTCAACGTCTGCGTCCGCAGCGGCTACTGGCGGATGTGCCGAAACTCCGGGAAAGCAACTCTCCTCCACCTCATCGTCTCCAGACCCCGTGGTCATGTCGGCGAGCGGGCGGCTGCGTGGGACGCTGACGGGCGTGCCGGACGCCGGCTGAAGCCGCCCGCCAGACCATCGGCCTCTGACAAAACGAGACGGAGGACCACGTACCGATCCTGGGACAACGACGACCTGCGGAACGTCATGTTCATCGGTGGCGACCGGGACTGGAAGTATTCCGACGAGGCTCAAAACGTTGCCCGGGAAGCGCACCTGCGGGGCAAATGGGTCCCTGGCGGCCATGGTCCAAACTCCTGGAAGCGCCTCTTGCTGGTCGCCGACAGTGGACATCGACTCGGTGGACGAGACGTACCTCAGTACGGGCCCGAGGTCAACGGGCGGCTCGCCCGATGGCTGCGCTGTGTAGTGCCGGCTCGACACCGTCGCCACGCTGTCTGGATCTGAGTGCACCAGTCGGTGTTGCAGTGCCACGGAACCCTGGGCCGGAGGATCTTGTCCCCCGCCGTGCCGGCCCCGAGCCCGCGGGGAACGGCCCGACAACTGGCAATCAGGCCAGTCGGGAACGCCAGATACGTGCTAGCTCGGCATCCTAAGATTCCGTCCGTCGGCTCAATGTTTCCAGAAGGATGTCGCGATCGCATTCCTCAATATCACAGCAGCCAGTTGAGCTCTACTTCGGCTGTCGGACGCACTCATTTGGTTATTTGCCGGCTGACCTCTCGGGAGAGACCGGTAACTGTGGCAAGCACCCAGCCTCTGTGGGATACGGACCACTGGTACGAGGATTAATCGGTCATGTGCGTCCACGATCACGCCGACACCTGGACGCCAAGGGGCTGCTTTCAGATCAAGCTCGCCGCTCGCCCTGGCCCCGGAGGCGTTCGATGTCGGCGCACGCCTCGCCGCCGCCGGTCAGCATGCGCATGGCCTGGACCACACCTTGCCCCGGTCGTGCCGCGGGAGCCGCTCCCCGGAGACGGGGATGCGGGCCGAGAGCGAATCCCCGAGGCGCACACGGTCGGCGGAGGCGCCAAAGGGCGTGCAGCCCGGCGTGGGCCACGACCCCCTTGCCGGAGCCTTCCACCACCGCCGGGATCGCACTGTTAGCGTTCACTTGGCAGGTGCCCTCCTGGCTCGGGTTTCGGACGCGTCGACAACGTCAGAATCCCTTGTTTGGCGGGCACTTCCGCGGATGGGTGACCCTCAGCTCACGCGGCTCCGTGAATGATCAGTGTTTAGCACATGAGCGCAGACGAGGTGACCCATGCTCCGACACGGGGATCATCTGAGCAACGGACCCCAGGCGTTGAGGATGCTGGTGATGGCGCTGACAAGTCTCTGATTGTCGATTGAGGTGCGGCTGGCGATTCGTACATATCGGTCGCTATGGCGCATGGATTTGCTCGTGCAGTCTTTGATCAGGATGTTATGTTGGGCGAAGAGGCGTTCGGTTAGTTTCTGTGCCGTCCAGGGTGGGGTTAGGCGGGCGAGGACGAAGTTCGCATCGGATGTCACGGTCTCGAGACCGGTGATTGTGGACAAGCCGGCGTGTAGTTCGTCGCGATCGGTGCGGACTTGTTCGAGGCTGTGCTCGAAGTTGTCGGTGTATCTGGGGAGGTGGCGAAGGAACGCTTCGGCCATGCCGTTTATGTTCCAGATTGGTAGGCGGGCAATGACGGCTGCTACGAGTTCCTTGTCTGCTGAGGCGAGGTATCCGAGTCGTAGTCCCGCTAGCCCGAATGCCTTGCTCATGCTTTTGATGATCAGCAGGTTGGGGTGGTCGCCGAGGTGACGTTCGAGGGTTTGGTTGTCCTCGCAGAAATCGATGAATGATTCGTCGACGACTAGCCGGGTCCCATGCGCGGCGAGAAGTTTGCACAGGCGGAGGAGCTCTTCGCTGGGCGTAGCTCGTCCCGTCGTGTTGTTGGGTGAGTCCACGACCACTGCGTTCGCGCCGCCGTCAAGGACGATGCCGTGTATGTCATCGATGTCGATGCGGAACTCGGGCCAGGCCAGTTCGACGCGATCGGTGCGGATTGTGTCTGTCACGGCTTCGTACTCGTTGAATCCCGGGCTGGTGAGCACGACGTGGCCGAGCATGGGTCCGAGGACCTTGATGAGTTCCGACGCTCCGTTGGCCACGGCGAGCCGTTCGGGGGGTTGTCCGATGGCGGCGCCAAGCAGGGCGCGGGCGGTGTCTTGCCCGCCCGGGTATTGGATGAGTACGTCGCGTAGCTGGCCAGCCAAGGCGTGCCACATTTCCTCGGGCGGGAAGTGGAGGTTGTAGAGGAGGCTGTGGTCGGTGATGGGGTACCGCCAGTAGCTGCCGTGTTCTCTGCTCAATGTGTCGAGTTGTTGATCGGCGGTGCCGAACTGGTATTCCGCCGCGGCGAGATCGGCTGGTTCGTCGATTTCTTGCCAGCGAAGATGGCGGCAGTCGACGGCTCGCGCGGAGACGCGCCCACCGTTGACGGTCTCGGCTATCACTGCATCATAGAATTCGTGGTGTCCGCCGCGATTGATCAGCTGCTCGAGCCGTGGAACGAATTCTGTTTCGAGGTATTTGGCCCGCAAGAGGGATATGTTCACCGTCTTGAGCAGGTCGGAACCCTGGACGGGGTCGGGTTGGTCTTTGATAAGGTAGACGTGGCTTACAGTGTCGCCCGAGACAGTGGTCATGGTGCCGTTCATCGCGGGTGTGCGTGGGGCCACGGCGATGGCGAGCGCGGCGTCGGAGTCGGCCAGGTACCGGAGTATGTCGGCATCGAATACCACGTCGCCGTCCAACAGGAAAAGATCCTGGTCGAGTTCCTCGCGGGCACACCACAGCGAGTAGCTGTTGTTGGTGTGTTCGTAGGCGTCGGCGTATCGGTACGTTACGGTAAGGTCGCCGAACCGGTGGGCGGTATGGGCAATGATGTCGTCGGCTCTATAGCCGACGACAATGACAGCATGGCGGACCCCCGCCGATGCCAGGCTGGTCAGCGAACGGTGGAGAATAGGAATGCCGTTGACCGGCGTCAACGGTTTCGGCCATTCCGTGAAGCCCAGGCGTCTGCCTTTCCCTGCCGCCAGGATGATGGCCTTGCTGATTGGCGCCATGTGGCGTGCCTCCTGCTCCGGTTGGTGTGACCTTCCTGTTGTGTACCGAATTGCCAGGGCCGGCTTCTGTGGTCCGCGAACCTGCTGGAAGGCGTGGGAGTAGCAACGGTCAAACGCGGCGAGCACGGCCGGCCAGGTGCACAGCGGGGGGTGCGACCGGTTGTGCGCGGCGATGCGGTGTCTCAGATCGTGGTCGCGGGCCAGCCGGACTAGGGCGTCTACGAGCCCCGGGGTGTCATGGCACAAGATGCCTTCGCGTTCGTGGCCGATGAAGTCGGCGGTGCCAGTGCCGGCCAGCGCAACGACGGGGACTCCGCTGGTGCGCGCTTCGAGGGCGGCGATGCCGAAGGACTCGCGCAGCGCCACGTTGAGGTAGATGTCGGCGTCGGCCAACAAGCTGCGCACACCGACGGGACATAGTCGGCCGACCAGGCGGACCCACGACGTCATGGCGTGACGGTGCAGGTAGTTGACCATGCGCCGACGGTCTGGTCCGTCACCGGCGATCGTCGCGGTCAGTTGGGAGCCGAGCCGGCGGCGAGCGGCGCGCAGCACGTCGAGCAGCACCATGGACCGGCGGCGCCCGACCAGCCTGGCGACGGACACGACGTGAATGTCGCCGACCCGGTCCGATGGGACTTGGTCGCGCCAGAACTGAACGTCGATGCCGTTGGGAACAATCAACGTGTGGGCGGCGGGGACGGCGCGGCTCACCTGGGTGGCGGCGAGGGCGCTCACCGGCGCCACGGCGACGCGTTCTGCCCATCCGCTGCGCCGATCCAGGAGGCGATGAAAGCTGCCCGCGACGCCACCCCACAGACTGTGGACGCTGGCCACGACGGGCCGGTCCCGCTGGAGGGCCCAATGCACCGCGCACCAGGCACAGGGCGATACCGCGCTCACATGCGCGTGGACGACATCGGGGTCGAGCTCGTCGAGCACAAGGCGAATCCGAGCTGCGACGAATGGACGTACCGCCTGACCCATCCCGAAACCGCCCGTGACGCGGCAAACGGGGAACGGCCAAATCTCTGTGATCGACGCCCCTTCCCGCGGTGTTGTGGTGAGGACATGCACATCGCGGGCGGCGCCGGTCTGAGCGCGAGCCAGGTCGGCGACCTGGGTCTCGATGCCGCCGACGCGAGGTGCAAAGAAATCGGTGGCGTGAACGATCCTCATCCGTTGCTCACCACCAGCGAACGAACGCGTCGATCGCCGCGTGGTCATTGGAGCCATTGGCGTTGCGGCCGCCGGAGAGCGACGCGATCGACGAGCCGATCGTTTCCAGCGGGAGGCCGGTGGCGGGGACCACGAACCGCTCGATACCCCGCCGGGCGAGGTGTCCGCTGATCCAGACATCGTCGGCCCAGCGGACCTCCGGTGGCCATCCGGTGAAGTCATGCACCGCCGCGTCCAGCGCCCCGGGCGGCACGAGATAGCCCCAGGTGCCCATCAGGACGTCGACCTGAGCGGAGCTGCGGATTCCAGTGGCGAAGACATGCTCCGGCCAAGCGAGATCCGCCGGGATGCGCCATCCCCGAAGCCCGACCGCAGCTTCGGGGTGACGCGAATGACCGGCCATCAGGCAGCCCAGGAAATCCAACGGGTAGACGACGTCATCATCAACCGCGACGATCACCGCGTCCGGCTCTGCTCTCAGCACCGGGAGAAGCTTGGTCGCCGGCCCGCAGTCGTCGCAGCGAAGGACCTCGACGCCGGCCGGCACCCGGGGAGGAGGCGGATAAGGCTCACCGGTCCTACTGCGCCACGGCCAGGCCAGCACGACCCGATCGGGCGGTTCCTGCTGGTCCACGACACTGCGCAAAGCCGGCTGCAACCACTTCGCCCGTGCCGGGATGGAGGTCATCGACACGACGAGTCGAGCGACGCGCGTCCGACCGGGCGGCGCCACCGCCCGCGGTCGGGGCGCCGCGACGTTGAGCCGGGCGGCGCGCACCACGTCCCGTTTCACTGTCGACGCCCGCAGGGCGTGGAACCGCCGCACCGTGCGGTCGGCGTTGACACCAACCTTCTTGACCCGGTCGCTGCCGGGGGGTCGCCGCGGCACCACTACGCGCCGCGACGAGCGTCGTTCGGCCGCGAGGTCTGCCGCCGTCTGTTCATTTCGTAAGGTAAGCAGATGGGCACACCATGACGAGCCGACCGAGCGTAAATGGGCGGGTGTCGCTCAGTTGCGTGTTCTTCCATGCCCACCCCGACGACGAGGCGCTCCTGACCGCGGGCACCATGGCGATGCTCGCCGACGAAGGTCAACGAGTGGTCCTGGTAGTTGCGACTCTGGGCGAACGAGGCCTGGCGTCGGTCGGTTCGGGCGACGGTCGGCTCGACCAGGTGCGGCGAGCAGAATTGGAGGCCTCGGCGAAGGTGCTCGGCTGCGCCCGGGTCGTCTGGCTGGGTTATCGGGACTCGGGCTGGGACTGGGACAGTCCTAGCCACGGCCGGGCAGCCAACCCCGCAGTGTTCGCCCACGCCGATGTCGAGGAGGCGGCGGCCAGCCTGGCGGCATTGCTGCGCGAAGAGGGTGCTCATCTGTTGACGATCTACGATCCGGCCGGCGGCTACGGCCATCCCGATCATGTGCAGGTAAACCGCGTCGGCGCCCGAGCCGTCGAGTTGGCAGGCACACCCGTGGTACTCCAGGCGACCTACGATCAAACCCGGCTGGCGCGGCTGGTGTGGGCAGGTGCGCCGCTGCGTCGTATCCTGCCCGACTTCGACCCGGCAGCGTTCCGGCAGGCCTACACGCCGGCGAGGGTGATCACCCATCGCGTCGACGTGCGCAAATACCTCGACATCAAGCGACGCAGCCTGGCCGCCCACTCGAGCCAGACCGGCGGCGGCGACGCGATGCGTCTGGTGGCGTTGCTGCTACGCCTGCCTCGCCCCCTCGCACGCCGCTTTCTCGGCACGGAATACTTCATCCAGACGGGCGCGAGCCCCGCCCGCCGGTATCGCCACCCTTTGGGACACTTGACGCATCGTTCGTCGCCGAGCGGACCAGCCAGGCGGAACTATGGGCGTTTGCCGTTGAACCAGCCCGCGGTCTCGGTGACCTAGTCACCGGGCGAGTCATATCCGCGCGTTCCCCGAGGCATCGTCGACCAGATCTATCGGGGCTTGCGCACGCTCGACGCGCTGTAGGCCGAGATCGAGGTCCCCTACCTCGCCATCGGTGGCACATTGCTCGGCGCCGTCCGCCACGGCGGCCTCATCGGCTGGGCACGCCGACGGCGATGTCGTTCTCCGCCGCCACGATGCACCCCGCATCCTCCGGGCGACCAATCGTTCTTGGCCGACCGAGGGTTCGGCCTCGCCCGCGACCGACGCTTCGGGGTCGTGAGGATCTTCCCACTCGACGGCACCAGGATCCTTCCTCATATCGCGGGCCGAGTCCGGATATCAGGTCGCGGGAATCGACTACCGCCCGCGCTCGCTCAATCCGCTGCCACCGCAGTGTCCGGCTCGCGCATCGAGGTGGTGGACGCCGCCGACCTGACCGCGGACTGCCTGTACGACCTCGTTGGCCAACGGTGTCTTCCTGTATTTCGCCGACCATTCCCGCGCCGCCGCCCACCAGGTCGAATCCTCCGGCGAACGCATCGGACGCGTCGGCGAAGAAAATGTCGGCGCCGCTAACGCCGGCCCTTCTCGGTTTGCATTTTCACCGCGACTCGTTCGCCACCCCGATCGGTCCCCGCTGCGATACAACATCGTCGACCAGGACCTCGACGGGTACTTCAACTCCCTCTACCGGTTCAACGTATTCGCAATGCGCTGCTCCGATTCCATCCGATGAGCAGATCGACCAGCTCCATGGCCTCGTCGGCGAAATCCATGACCACAATGCCGAGCCCCGACACGTCCCCTCGATCCGACAGTTCATCAGCCATAGCCCGTAACACGCCGGTCACCCGCGGGTTGACATATGCGGCGACCGCCCGAGGCGGGACCCGATAGCCACTGGCATGGTTGATGAAGAGCCGACCAGACGCGTCGCCGCGGCGCTTCCTCAGCATCGCCCGCTCCGCATGGGCAACGACCAGCCCCAACTTGACCGCCCTTCGCCTCACCTTCCAATCGTCCTGCACGTCCATGACCGCGTCGTCCCCCCAGTGCAAACCACCGACATAGCACGGCCCGCTCACCAGCATGATCTTCCCCCGGACCTGCCCCAACCGCGGGATCGTCGGATCGACACGAACCATACCCGTCAATCCGAGCCTCTCCACCCGCTCCTCGAACCGGGAACGAAACTCGCCCTCTGCCGCCGTCGAGTACTCCTGTCGCATCCGCATGACGATGACCTCCCCCGGGTTCTCGCGAAGAAACGACGCGCTGGGGAGCAGGGCCTCGTCGATCGTGGCGTGTTGGTACACGAAATCGTGATGTAACCGAAGAACGCCGCGGCGCAAACAGCAGCGAATATCGAGATAGCGTACTCCGGCCGCCAACTGGGCTGCCACATCGAACCTCGTGTTTTGACACTTGCTGAAACCGAGGCTCGGCCCGCTGTAGCGGGCACACGACTGATGCGTCCCCGCAATCGTCATGTCGCTCAGGTCGACGTCGTCGGGAACCGCCGACATCCACCTCGCGGCGTCGATCCTCACATCCCGACCGATCACAACGTTGCCGCGTAAAGCGACGCCACAGTCGAGTCAACGAGCGCGGCACAACTTGCCGGGTTCGCCGCGACCGTGACTGTCACGCCGGACGCTGAACTCGCCTGTTCGGAGCGACCTCCGGCGGCGAGAACCATAGCGACCCCGCGGGCGACATCGACTGGATCAGGTTCAAAGAAAACGGCGGCGGCGTCGAGTTCGCCAGTCGCTTCGGCTCGGAGATCGCACGCGATCGATCCGGTCCGACGAGAGTCGCGCACCGGCGGGAGCAGCGTCGCGGCTACAGCCATGCTCGGGGCGCAATCCCCCGGTGACCGGCTCGGTGTGAAACCGGCCAACGACCCGACGACACCATGCCGTACCGAGACGGGTCCGACCATGACTGGATGGCATCACAAACTGGTTGCCGACAAGCCGATCACGGTACGCGGGCCGGCAGTTCGCCCCCGCGACATCGCGACCCGCCACCTCGGCACCGACCGACACCGCACCCGGCCGACCGTGCACGAGGTTCGCGGCGCCGTCGACTGGAACAACCAACCACCGCACACCCGACATAGCCCGTTGAACGGCGGTTTCTTCCCCACAGATCTTTTCGTCGGTCTCGCATCACCAAGCGCGGCGATAATCACCGGCTCAGCACGCACATCTGTCTCGGTCACCAACTGGCCACCAGCACCCTTCCCCCCGCGCCCCCAGCACGCTGCCGAACAGCTCCGTCACGTCCGCCCCCCCGAGACGGGCGGCCGCCAACGCCAACGCACCAAGCCCATCAACGGTTCCCATCCAAACCCTCCTTCGTCGGAGGTATCGTCCTTCAAGACGAAGAACCGTCCGGACCCCGAAACGTTACCCGGTCACGACCTCGGCGTCGCCGACGCGTCCCGCGCCCAGGCAGCTCCTTCTCTGGGGGAAAGCGTGCTTCTGGGACGCGCTCTCGCCGACCCGGCCGGCCAGGACGACAGGGAGTGTCCGCCGTGTCACTGGCGAAGCGGCCGTCGACACGACGAGAACCGTCCGATCCCGACCCGACGCACGCGTCCCCTGAGAGGATCACGCCCACCGAGGTGGGGTCCGCATTTGCCGCAGATTGCGTCGTACTTGCCGAGCAGTCGGACCCGTTCTCCGGGTTGAGGAGAGGCCGTCGTGTCGGGACGGTGCGGGCACCAGCTGAACCCGTAGTCCGGGCTCGGCGAAGTGACGCCGGGAACCGAAATGCTCGTAGGTTTCCCTGTACGATCTTCGACATCTCACGTCGACCTGCACGTCGACCTGCAAGGCGGGCCGATCATAACTCGCATGCCGAGACACTGTTCGCGTTGAATGTTCCGGCCTGCCGTCGACACCAAACCTGCGGACACGGCCATGCGGGCATCGCCGGGCGACGGGCCGGGGTTTGGCGGCCGGCTGAATGGCAGGGCTGACGTTGCAGCTCACTCCCGACCGGCCACATCCCGGAATAAATGGGGCGTGGTCGCCCGGCGACCCGTTCCCGCGGGTACCGCAATGGACCGTCGACCGGATCTATGCCTGCCTGCAGATGGCCGACGAACTCTGCGCTCGCCTCGGCGTCCCATACACCGCATACAGCGGGACGCTGCTCGGCGCGGTACGCCACGGCGGGATGATCCCCTGGGACACCGACGGTGACCTGGGGATACGCGTCGAAGATCTGCCGGCGATTCGCGATTCTCAAGGTTTCCTCGCCAAACGAGGGTTCGGGCTCGGACGTGACCGTGCCTTCGCTACATTCAAGATATACCCCCTCGACGGATACAAGATTCGCCCATGGAACGAGTACCGCTTCCCTTGGGTCGACCTGTTCCCGTTGAGGCGCCGGGGCGATCGGTTCACCTACGCGTCGGCGAAGGCCCGCCGCACCTGGCCGAACGAATACCTCGAGAGCGACGTCCTCGACACGCTGCGGCGATACCGTTTCGGGCCACTCGCTCTGAGCGCCCCGCCGGAATCAGTCACCCTCGAATACCTGACAAGGTTCTACGGCCCAACGTGGCGGACCGAGGCGCACGTGTCCCGAGTGCCGGACAGGCGGGGCACCGCAACGATCACGCTGGCCAGCTTCCCACCCGCGCTGCCATCCTCTGGGGCCATGGAGAAGGGAGCCGGCCACGCTCAATAATCCGGCGGTGCAATGCCACCGAGTCATTGGCGCCGGATCTCCACGAGCCCATGAAGTGATGCCGGGCGTACATGTTGAGGTTGACAGGCCAACGGTTCGGATACCACGTAGGCGGCATCCAGTAGATTTGGGCGACGACGCCGATATCACTCCGCTCGGCAAGCGTCAACTCGAAATACAAACGGGTCAATAGCCGTGGCCCGGTGCTGTCCAGGACATCGCCGTCGGTCGGCTCGGCGGTGACAACACAGCCCACTTGACTGTGCGCGATCCGCTCGATCAGCCGGGCAAGGAACCAGTGACCGGCCTCAGCCGCGAAGACGCAGTTCGCTAGTTGCCAAGGTGCACGGTAGCCGAGCTCAAGCTGTCGAGTCGGGGTCAGCTTTTCCTCGACGCTCAGCATTAGACCGGCGATGTCGAGGAACCGGTCGAACGGTCGTAGGCATTCCATATCGATATCGACGTAGACACCGCCGAACCGGTAGACGACGAGATATCGGAAAAAGTCGGCCCGCTGAACCGGTCGAGGCAATCGGTGGTACACGCTAAGGTATTCTGGCATTTCCCGGGCGACGAACGCCGCGCAAGCGGCGTCGTCGTAGAAGCGAATATCGAAATCCGGATTCCGGTCCCCCCAGGTGCGAGTCCATGGGAGCGCGGCAGCCGGAATATCCGCCGAACGCCACGTCCGGTGGATGACCTTGGGAATCATGGTATGGGAGCATAGCTGCCACGATATGGCTGTTTTTCCACGCTTCGCCTCAGTGAATGCTTTTCTACCCGGCCGAAGGGACTCGCCTCGCCGTGCTTCGGCGCCGGTGTCCCCAGGCCGAGGACTTGCCGGCACTATCTCATCGACGCTGTCTTGCGGCGCCGGAGATCGACCGCGCACTTCGCATCGTCGCCTCCTGGATCGACGCCCGCTTACGGCTCCGGCGCTGTGACGACGCTGATCAGCGAAGCCGCCCTCTGGCATCGGGCAAGCGCCTCGTCGGTGTCGGCCCCCACGGAAAGGACCCGACCGACGCGGTCCCTGCCGGTTCTCAGAGGGCGCACCACATCGCCCACCTTCACGTCGACCGAAACCTCGAACACCCCTTTCACCGCCGCTGCCTCAGAAACACCCCGGATCTCGGTGACCGTGCCCGGTTCGCCCACGATGAAGCGGACGGCGGCGGCCCCGTGCGGTTCCGGTCGCTGCATGAGAGGAGACCAGGTGCCTGCCGCCCAGGCCAAAGTGTATTTCTCCAGGTCTATTCCGTACGCCCGGAAAACGAGGTCCCCGATCCGGTCTCCACCGGTGCGGGTGTGCGACTCAATGATGCACGGCGTCCCATCCGAGATCCTAACCTCGGTATGCGAAGGGCCATCTTCTACGCCCATCAGGTCGAGGAAGCCCGTCACGACTTCTACCACGGCGGCGTCGATGACTGGGTCGAGGCGGGCCGGAAGCGCATGACCCACCTCGACGAAACCTGGCAGTGTCTCTGTCTCGGTCACCGCCACCACCACATGGCGCCCCGAGAAACTGAACGCCTCGACACTGTATTCAGGGCCATCGATGTACTGTTCAACCATAAGCCGACCTATCGGTAACAAGTCGTGTTCGGTGCTACCGCGCAACCGCATCAATCTTTCCCATGCCGCGCCGAGATCGTCAGGCCCATCGATGCGGACCACGCCCAGACTGGATGACGCGTCGACCGGCTTCACGATCATCGGATAGCCGTGACTTCGGCCGAAATCTGCCAGCTTGGAAAGATCATCCACCGGGGCCGCGGTGATACCGCCAGCGTTAGCGACCGACAGCTGCTGGCGCATCGCCCATTTGTCGCGCAACCGATGGTGCACAGAAAAGGCGCTGCCGCCGAGACCCAACGATTCGACGATACGACCCGCAGTTTCCAAGCCGGCCTCGTTGTTGGACAGAACGGCCCTGAACCCGAACACCTCATGTGCCGCGACTACGAGCGGCCGCAGCACCGACCACTCCCGGTAGTCAACGAGGATCGCGGCTTCCACCAGGTCGGCCAGGTAGCGCTCGAATTCGCACACCATGTCCACCGCCACCACACGCAGTTCGAGCGCACGAGCCTTACGCAGTAGTTCCAGACCAGGCACGACCAGTAAAACGGTTTGCTGCGACATCGAACGCTCCATTGCCCACAATGGTAGAGGCTAACGCCCCAGTCGACCTCCGATCGGTTCGTCGGTCCGCCGTCAAGGGCGGAACGGGAGCGCTGCGTCGATCTGTCCACCGCCAAGGGCCCCGCCCCGGTCAACGAAGTGTTCGCCGCCCACCCCGAATGCGTGCTCCGTGAGCTGACGACCCGCCACGGCCAGTACAACGACCATGACCTTACCGTCCGCCCACGGGGCCCGGGCCGCTGGGCTCGCAGCTGCAGTTTTGCCACCCGGCCCGGGCGACGACCTCGGCCGTATGTCGGCGTCGGGTGCGCCCGTCGATCTGCCGGGCGATAGCCGGCGAGGGTCGCCGGGGCGACACCGAGCTGCTTGGCAACACAGTCGATGACCTCTCGCGGCGGACCAGGGTCGCACGGCGGGCGTACGACAGGTGGGAGGAGATTGGACGTATGGGCTGGCCAACGCACCAATGTGACGCGCCCGTGCTGCGACGACAAGTAGGTACAGGTAAGAGGATAAATGGTGGGATAGGTGATAGGCGGAGGAGCGCGAGGTCGGAGGGCGATAGTTCGGAGTGGGCTGGCGCCGGTGGCCGACCTATCGGTCTGGCCTTCGGTGGGCCCGGATGTGGCCGACCTGTCGGTCTGGCCTCCGGTGAGGTCCGGTGGCCTCGGCTGGCGCCGGTGGCCTCGGTGGCTCGGAGTGGGTTCGGCCGGCGCCGGCGGCCTCCCGGTTGGCCGGGATGGGCTTCGGCTGGCGCCGGTGGCCGACCTGTCGGTCTGGCCTTCGGTGGGCCCGGTGGCCTCGGCTGGCGCCGGTGGCCTCGGTGGCTCGGAGTGGGTTCGGCTGGCGCCGACGGCCTCCCGGTTGGCGGGGATGGGCTTCGGCTGGCGCCGGTGGCCGGCCTGTCGGTCTGGCCTTCGGTGGGTGATGATTCTTCCCCCGGGAGGGCTCGACGAGCCGGCCTTTCCGAAACGCAGCTTGATTTGTTGTTGGGCTGCCCGAACCGGAAAATCGTTATTGCAGCCTGGGATCTGACGGATAGTGACAGATCCCGCCTGCATGCTCCCAAGGTTGCCTGGATCGCCAGTCTGATCCCCTCAGGTCGTCACGGAGCGGCCCCCCGGCTCAGCCCCCGTCCACGCGAGGGGGCGACCGGGTGGGGCTAGGTGCCGAAGCGTTGGAAGGCGGCCTGGCGGCTGATCCTAGGACGGCTCCGATGTCACCCCAGCTGGCACCGTCGATGCGGGCGAGGCCCACTGATTCGTCGAGCGATTCTTTGGCCGCGTCGAGGGCGGCGGAGGCGGCGACCACCATCTCGATACGTTCGCGCTTCGCTGTGCCCCGATCACGTCGTGACCCCGGCACGGACCCGTCGGCGCGGACATCTTGGGCGACGCCTTGGCTGCCCTCAGCATGGCCGAGGTGATCCTCGCAGCTGATGACCTCGCCCTCTAGTAGGGACAGTTCGCGTTCTCAGGCCAGTCGCAGACGTGAAGCACCCTGTTGTAGTGCAGGCCGGCCGGGCAGTCCTGCTGGTACGGAACACCGTTCGAGCACTGGCAGAAGGCGTCGCACCTCGTCGGGTGGGGGAAGTACATGTCTTCTCGGTCGTCGGGGCACTCGATGGTTTCGCAACCCGCGGGTTCACTCATGTCGTCTCCTGACTGTGATCATGGATCGTCGACATTCTTGCTGGACCTTGAGGCGCTCGCAGAAACCAGCAGTTCTTTGATGGCGTCGGGCCCGGCGGCGGCTGGCGCGCCGACTCTGCCGGACTTGTCGATGAACACGGCGCTGGGGATGCCCCGGACCTGATAGAGGGCTGCCACCTCGTAGGTCTTCTGGGTCAGGACGCCGTCGATCCCGTAGTCGTCGGCCCACCCGGTGTTCTCCGTCGGCGACCCGCTGGCGATCACCACGATATCCAGGTGAGGCGAGCGCCGTTGCCGCCAGCGGGGCAGCTCCTTGGCGACCTCTCGGCAGGGCTGGCAGCCGTTGTGGATGAACACCAGCACCACCGGCCGCCCACCAGCCACGAGGTCGGCGAGCGTGCGCGGTGTGCCGTCCAGCCCGGTCACGGTGAACTCCGGCGCGATTGAGCCCACGGGCAGTCCGCGTGTTGGCTCGGGGCCGGGCGCCGGCCGCTTGGCAAGCTCGGTCAGGACGAGCTGCTGGCGCACCTGGACCGCGACCAGTCCGACCATCACGGCGAGGCCGACGGCGTGATCGGCGGGAAGGGAATCCGGAACGGCGTCACCAGCAAGGGAACCGACCACAGCGACCGCGGCCACCGCCAACAGCACGGCGTTGCGCGCCAGGGTCGAAGCGCCGATCGGCTTGGAGCCTGCGGACCCGAAACATGCGCATGGCGGGTGCCGGCCCCGCAGCAGCAGCCGGCCGACCGCAGCCGAGAAGGCGACAAGCAGCGCCGCGCCAAGACAGGCGCCCCACACCGCCGACGCGGCCGGTAACAGGGCGACCGCGACCGCGGCCTCCACGATCGGAAGGGCCCACGCCGCGGCTGCGACATACCGCCGGGGAACACCGAACTCGGCCAGTGCACGCCGTGCATCGCTGCGGGCGGTGAGCTTTCCCCACGCCGCACCGGCGAACACGGCGCTCAAGGTGAGACGGGCGATCCAGGTTAGGTACTCGACCAGCACCCGCCGACAATATGGCAGGTGAGTCAGAAGTGACGGGTTGCGCGGTGACGCCCGACGGGCGTGGCCTCGATGAGCCCAGTTGGCTCCCCACCTGGCGGATGCAGCCTTGCTCGCCGTTCCCGCCGACGGTCGGCACCGCCGCGATGAACCTGGTCTGGTACCGCCGCTACCGCAGAGGCGTGCGGGGAGCAGGGCCTTTTGGTCTGGGAGACCGCGGAGGGTCCATGTCGATGTCGGGCATCTGCTGGCGCCCGGGCGTCGACAAGAAGGACGACGCCCCGGCACCCGGGCAGTGGGACGGCGCCTCGTCGAGGGATTCACCCGGACCGAGCTGCCCGACCGGTGGGCCCGAACGTCGACCAACGTGGTGCATTGGGCCACTTGGGGTTCGGGCTGCTGTTCGGCCCGCTGGTGTGGCTGACCAGCTACGTGTTGATGCCGCTGGCCAAGCTGTACAAGCCGATCTGGGAGTACGACGCCCGCACGCTCGGCAAAGACCTCAGCGCGCATGTCGTGTACGGCCTGGCGACTGGCGCCGCCTTCGCCGCACTCACTCGCTGACACCGACGTCATGCGAAGCACGACCTGGGTGACGGCCGAACTGTGTTCCCCGCTCACCAGCCAACTGGGACCAGTCATGTCTACTTGGGGGGGCGCTGTGGGAGACGGCGGGTCAGATCTCAATCGACGCCTCGATGGGTGCGCCTACAGCCGCGTATTTGACCCGTGCAGCCTGGTGGTGGCCGAGAGACACGCCCAGGCGGTGACGGCGGCGCTGGCCGAGCGTCGGTGGCGGGGTCTTAGCGTGGTCGACCCGGCGGGCACCCTCGACACGCTCCGACCGGCCGAGGCGAACCCCGGCCCGATCGACGCCGAAACTCTGGTGAGGCTGCTGTGGAAGGAGGAGGCGGCCGGAGCCCTGGTCCGACTGGGTTTGATCACCGGCCGCCAAATGAGGACGTGGACCCGCCAGCAGATGTGGGAACGACTCCTCCTAGGCGCCGACCTCGACACCGTTCGAGCCGTCATTCGTGGAGCTCTGATCTTGCGGGCCGGCCAACGGGTCACTGGAGCCGCCAGGCCGGCCTCGGATGGCAAAGACCCAAGCGGTGCCCCGGTTCCGGGCGACAATGCGCATCCGGCGAGCACCGTGAAGTCGAGTCCCGACGGGTGCCGCGCTCCGGACGCACTCCGCCAAGCGGAGGTCATGCCGAGCACCTCGAGTCGCTTCAGCAGGTCGAACATGGCCAAGGCGGTGGGCGTTGCCGGCTATCGCATCGGGTACGCCCGGCCGGGGCCGGGGCCGGGGCCGGGGCCGGCGCCGGCGCCGACGGGGACGGATCGTGACGGGACGGATCGTGACGGGCACGGCATTGGGAGGCGGGTCCCAACCCCGACCGTTATCTCAGTCCGTCATCGAACGGTCGAGCTTGCTACTGGCCTCGACGATCAGGAGTTGCTCGGACGGTCCCCTCGGCTGCCACCCCGCTGGCCACGCGGGGCTGGGCGGTCCCGATCAGCGAGTAGATCGAAGTGTCCCGGGCGGGATCACCCCCGCCAGCCGGTCAGGACGCGCGTACGACCTTGGCTATCACCCATCGGCCATCGCGCGTCCACGTCAGGGTGCCGACCAAGTCTCCGGGGGACGCGACCGACGCCAGTTGATGGGGGGTCGGGTCCGAGACCGTGATTGACACAATGGCGCGCGGGCCAACCTCCCTGCCCGTCCCGATGATGATGGCGTCGTCGACCCCGTTGACGGCGAAGGCGCTGGGATCGGCCAGCACCTGGGCGGGGCCGCCGCCGACGGGCTGGCGCAACAACCCCAAGTCCCGATGAGTCTGGAACAGAATGCTCCGGCCGTCTCCGACCCAGGCCAACGCCTGAGTGTCCAAGTCGCCGAGATCGACGCGGCCGGTGCCGTCGGCGGCATAGGTGAGAATCGCACCGGGGGTGGCGTCGTCGCTGCTGGGAACGGCGTAGCGGTCGCCGGCCGGGGACCAGACGAAGTTGGAGGAGCCCACCAGTGGGGGCCGGCTCGACACGGGCCCACCAGGGCACCAGATCTCGACGGTCGCGTAGACCCATCCCAAGCAGCCCATGGCCGACCACGACGCCGACGATCCTGGCCCAAGCGTGGTGGCGGTGCCCGTGGCGGCGTCGATGACGAGCACATGGTTGGTGAACCCGGTGGCGTCGGTCCAACTGACACTGGCCGCGATGCGCCGCCCGTCGGGCGACCAGGACAGCCTGAGCCACCCGATCGGGTTGGCAAAGACCGACAGGCGCCTCGAGGACCCATCGGCGACGTCGATGATGTCGAGGCTGCCGGGGTCGACGGGATCGCCCCCGTAAAGGCCTGGGGCAAGATGGCCCACCACCAGGTGGCGGTCGTCGGGACTCCAGGCCACGGCGGCCGGCTCGTCGGCTGACACGCGACGCAAGCCGCTCCCATCTCGGGCCATCAACCACAGCCCCCTCCCGACTATGGCGTGGTCCCCGGTCACCGGCACTGCGGCCGGTAGCCGCGCATCACGAGGTTTCGCCGTCGACGGGGCCGCCGCAACTCCGGGCACCTTGGCGACCGGCGCGGTGCTGGCCAACGGGACCGGCGGCAGCGACCCAGGCGGCAGCGACCCAGGCGACACCGACCCAGGCGGCAGCGACCCAGGCGACAGCGACCCCTCGACTAATGCCGCCGCCGGACTCGGCAGGTCTGGCGTCTTGCCGGCGCTCGATGCCGCCCGACCGCCGCCGCCGACCGCGACGTGCGAGATCGGGCGGCCGGGAGTGACAGTGAACTGGGCGCCCAGGGCGATCAGCCCGGCCACCACCGCGAACACCGCCAGTGGCCTCAACGTCGTCTTCATGATTTCCGCCTCCCCGTCACCATGGGCGGAATCGGCGAACGATGTCAATGGCCCCGCGTGACCATTTCCGGGTAGTCACTTGCCGCGGCTGCCACCACGATCGCCACACTGCAAGACGATCGACGCTGGCCGCCGCATGTTCATGATCGTGCGCCAAGTGCCGAGATGGTTGGTTCACGTGTCGGTCGGCGATTTTGGGCAACGATCCCGCTTCGGGAGATCGACGCTGGCGGCCGCGGGCGCCCATTCCTGGGCGGCGAGAACCAGGGCGTCGAACACGTGGCGCGAGTCGGTGCCGTCTGGAACGACATCGGCGGTGCGGTCCACTGTGATCTGGATGTCGGGGCCTTCGGGAGCCCATAGCGTCTCGATGATGAGAACGACTCGCCTCAGGGTGACGATGAGCGAGGTGGAACCGACGGTGGTGCGGGTGCTCGACGTGCCCGCCGGCGTCCTCCTGCCCGAGCTACACGATCTCCTGCAGGTCGCGATCGGCTGGACCGACTCCCACCTCCACCAGTTCGTGGCCGGCGACGCCCGTTACGGAATGCCGGAGACAGACGGGCTGGACGAAACGGTGGCAGCCGACATGATCGACCTCCCCGAGCCCCGACCGGTTCGCGTTTATAGTATTTGCGTAGCGTCGATGGACGCCTTCGAGAAGGGTCGACTTCCGTGCAAACCGCGATGTTCTCCTTACGCCTCGAGCCCGGCCAGTTCGACCGGATTCGTCAACATCAGCGGGAGATCGTCACCGGCCACATGGCCGAAGCGAACCTTGAGCACTGGTCGGATGTCGGCCTGACCGTCCTCAAGATGTACCACCAGACTGATCCGTCCGAGGCGCTGATCTTTCTCATGGAGGGCGAAGACCTGGCCTCGGTGATCGACGCGGAGCAGCACGGCCACAAGCCTGTCGATGCCCACTGGGTGGAGTTCTTCCGGGAGATCACCGGTGGGGGAGAGCCGGCGCGCACCCTGCCGGAGCTCCTTATCGACTGGCACCACGAGGAGGGGCACAAGGCGGGCACCTGACGCCGAACGGGCCGACCCAGGAGGAAGTCGGACATGAGGAGCAACCGGTCCATCCCGCGGCCACCGTCATTCCGTCTTCATCTGCCCGGACGTCGGAGCCGCGGTGGGCCAGGACAAGCAGCGTCGCGTCGACCTGCTTCGCTACCGCCTCGCTGACCTCAAGGTGGACCGACTCGGGGTGTGGCTGATCCTCCTCGAAGGTGCGTGCAGCCAGAGCTGACGCTGCCAGCCGAGCGTGTCCCAGATCGAGACGGCTCTGGATCCGCCTCCGGACGACTGCGATGTCCCCGAACGCGCGCCCCATAGCGCGCGCGTCAGAGACCGCGTCCCCGCGTGGCATAGGTGCCGGTGAGGGCGGACCAGCGGAACGCAGGTAACTGGGCAGGAGTCGGACGGCGCCGCCCTATTGAGTTGCTCCGCCTTGGAGGCCGCCAGGAGATAGGACCTCGGATGAGGTTACCGTGCTCACTCTCGCGAGCACCTGATCCGAAATGACTGAGACAGTATTCCCGGACAAACGAACAGTCACCCGCCGCGCATCAGGTTGATTGTGCGCTGCAGCTCCAGCCGGTCAGCCGCTATGCCGTGTTCGGGTAGCCGCATGACACCCCGTTTGGCGCACCATCCGGTAACGCCCCATTTGCGCTTGTTGTGCACGAGTGCCGAACGCTGGAGCCGCCAGTTGTTGGGCAACGTGGGGCTCCAATTGACGTCCGGGCGCGGCCTGACACTGTTCCAATCTCGCGACCGTGATCGGACTCCTCATCATCGCCCTTGACCAGGACACCGCTTCAGCGATCCCTATTCGAGCATCGAACCCACTCTGACCGTCGACCCCGGCAGCCAAGATACCCCAGGTGGCCCACCCGCCCAGGTCACCTCCCGATCCTGGCAGGCTGGAGGTGACCAATACCATGAGGAGGGTCCCAAATAGGCATTGCCGATGTCACCGACGAGACGGCGGTGCTCGAAGCGATCGCGGAGTTCTACCAAATCGGCGAGGAAGCCTTCCTCGCCGATTACGCCTTCGGACGGTCATACCGCTTCATGGTCAACCACAACGACCGCCGTTACAACTGCAAGGCGCTGCTCGGCGCCGCCTACCGCTACCAGTTCCCTCAGCGGGCCCCGCTGGGGCGTGGCGACTTCATCGGGGGTGCCCAGACCACCACCGTCCTCCAGCGGCTCGGTTCACCGTCAAACGGATCGACGAGACGGCGCCTCGTGACCGACGGATACGACAGCCAAGTCGGCCTGCTCATAGAAGCGAAGGCGTCGCCTCGCCGCCAGGACATACGGATGGCCATCGGCGAGCTGCTCGACTACCGACGACACATCTCCCCCGGACCGCAACTCGCAGTTCTTTTCCCGTCCGTACCCTCAACCGACCTCTTCGCAATTCCTGGCCGCCCACCACAGCTCGGTCATCCACAGGACCGCTGACGGCTTCTCGGCTATCTAGCATCGTCGCCCTAGTTCGAATTCGTTCGGCCCTTGCCGTGTTCTACGACGACGCCTTCGCACGGTTCCTCTACCGGGGCACCTGAACCGGCAGCAGCGTCGACGTGCACCCTTGATGGCACCGCCGGGATCCGGCCCATGGGTCGTGCGACTACTCCGGGACGACGCCGGTGCGGGCAGCACTGATGGCTCGAAGTACCAGGCCGCCGTCGGTTGGGACCCTATCCGCCCCCGTTGGCGACATCCCCTTCGCCGGCCACAGGTTGACCATGCCAGCGCCGTTGACAAGCGTCGCCGTCATAAAAGCGACTCTCACGTACCCATGCGTCAGCCACCAGCCGGCCATGAGCAACACAGCACTGCCGACGTTTACTGCCGGACCGGCGAGCGCGACCACGGCGAGCGTCTGAGGGCTGTAGCGCTCACCGGCCGCGAAGTTGCCGGTGGCCGACGATGGCGCGCTGAAGGCCACCCAGCGCAGCGAATGGCCACGCCAGCGCGTCACGAACGCGTGTCCCAACTCGTGCACAACCAGGCCAACGAACCCCGAACCTGCGCCGACCAACACGGCCCGCCACCACATTGTGGCGCCCAGTGCGAACAAGATGGCTGTCAGCGCGCTGTAACCGAGCACCGCAGCGGCGAAGCGGCCATCGACGGACACCTCGGTACCGCACACGTCCAGCTTGACCCGCCGCCGATGCGGCCAGGTCTCGCGGTCCGCGACGAAAATCTCCTTGGACCAGTACGGCAGCTTCCACACCTGTGAACGCCTCGTCCAACCGCCCATCGGCGGTGAATTCTATCCAAGTTCCACGGGCGCTTTCGGCCTGACCGCTGGCCTGGTACGCCGCCCGGACGAGCAACGAGGGCAAACCCAACATACCGTTGCCGGCCGCTGCCACTCACCGTTACCCACAAACGTCGCCGCCGTGCGGAGCTCGCCGGCCGCGGGGTTGGCGGAGAACTTGGCGGGCCCGCCAGCCGCGTCGTCGGTGGGCACCGGTCGAATCGCAGACCGAGGGCCAGATTCTGCCTCCGACGCGGTCCGCTCCGGCGACGCACCAACTGTCCCCGGCTCCACCGGCTACACCCTCGCCGGCATCGAACGAGCACGTCGTCGACGACACCCAAGGCGCCCCGGCCGAGGAGCGGGACAAGCCGGCGAGGTCGCCCGACCGGGACGAACCGACGAGGACGACGTCGATGTCGACGGCGACCCGGAGGGCCTTGACACGCCGACATAACCGGCGCCAGGCGACGCGCACAGTCGGGCCCACCGGCTAGGCGACCGACTCTGGTCACGCGGCCGCACGCGTCGGCCACCTCCGGCCGCGGGCCTACGACTACTGCGAGCCGCTCGGCAGAGCACCGCTCGACTGACGGGAGGGGTCGCCACGCCGTGGGCTTCGTCGTCACCGACGGCAACGAAGGCCACTCACGCCAAGTGGAGTCCTCAACGACGAACCGACCGGTGGTGGCCGGTGCTGCTCGCCAAGACCTTCGACGGCTTGGACGCCGCGTGGCGGGGCCTCGCGCGAGCGCACGCCCGCCTCCTCGACAGCTAGCGACGACGCGGCGCAGGACCGAGCCCTGACCGAAGCCCGCGCCCGGGCCGGTGTCCAACGTCGGCGCGCCGGCCGGCAACGACCGAGCCGTGGCGAGGGGGCCGCCTCCCCTGTCCTGCTCGCCCACGATCGCCGCCGATCGGGAACAGACCATGAGCGAACGCCACCTGGCGCAACGCCAACCCTGCCGCCGCCCGATGGTTTACCTTCCTCGGCTCCACCCACTACACCCACGTGGATGTCCTCAACGACGACACCGACCGGTGGTGGCCGGTGCTGCTCGCCAAGACCTTCGACGTCTTGGACGCCGCACTGAGGCTTCGCGCGAACACGACCATCCTCCTGGCCGGCGAATACTGACCAGGCTGCTGTCGGCGCGGATCGGTCCCACATCCCCAGCGACAGTGCCCGGCGCGACGGCCCACAGCCATGACCGACTATCTCTACGACTGGGACACCGATCAGCTCATCGGCCCCGCCACCACCGACCAGATCGCCGCCAGCGACAACAGCATCCGTGGCGGCGGCGACGGGAGGATCCTCATCGACCCGGCCGGGAACCAGTGCGCCTTCGGACTGGGCGGCGAGCCCGGCGCCGACATCCGAGCGGTGTTCACTCAACCCGACAGCGTCGCCAGCGAGCCGGACCTGACCCTGCCGGCGCCTCGCGTTCTGCCGGCGTGGTTCACCCCGATCCTGTCGAGCGACATCGACCCCAGCCGCGTCCACCCGACCGTGGCCCGGCCGCCGACACCAGCCGTGCCCAGGCGGGCGGTGACGGCCCGGCGGCGCATCGGTGACCACCACCAACAGGGAGGCACCAGTCATGGACAACCACCGCACCGCCCGGCCGTCGCCGCGTAACCCGCACACCACGCCACGCCCCCAAGCGCGGCGCAGCGCCCCGGCGAACCCGCTCACCGTCGTCGCCCAGAGCGTCGAGTCCCTCCGCCCCGAGGGCGCCCCGCCCGCCTGGGCCGAACTCATCGGCCCCGAGGCCAACCCGACACAGGTGCGGTGGCACGAAGGACTCGACACCCTCATGGGTTTCGCCGCCCCGGGCGACTGCCATGCCATCGCCGCCGTCGGCTACGGCTGGGCCCGACACCTCGGGACGGTCACCGCCGACGCGACATCGTGGCCGCCGAGGAGCGGCGCCGCTGCCGGGTCGTGTACCTCTTGGCCCGCACCGGCGACACCGCCGCCTACCTGCGAGCCGGGCACGAGATACTCATCGACGAGGCCCCCACCGTGGGCCGCATCCCCGACCTCGCCCGGCGGGCCCTGGGCCTACCCACTCCGCCGCCCGAGGACACCACCGCCGAACTGCTCGCCCGTCTGTGGCTCAGCAACATCGCCGCCGACGCGGTCGACGGAAACCACAACGGCGGCCGACTCACCTGGGCCGACGCCGCCCGGCTCCACCCCGCCCTCCAAGTCGCCGCCCAAGCCGGCATCGCCGCCGACGCCGACGAGATCGTCACCGCGATGCGCCGTGCGGCCGACAGCTGGACCTGGAGCCGCCTGGCGCAGCAAGGGGCACGGGATGCGTGGTTGGCCGACCTCCCCCCGCCGGCGCCGGCGGCTGGATGGACGAAGGCATCCTCTCCCGCTGGCTGCTCGACGCACTCCCCACCACCGACTCCCTCCTGCAGCGCATCGCCCCCATCGTCACCCCGAGCGCCGCCCTGCGGGATCCGCCTCGCCGTGGCCCAACTCGGCTACAGCACCGCCCAGGCGACAATCACACCCTGATTGGCTCGCCGCCGGAGGTCAGACAACGCCAGCAGGGCCGCCGGTACCGGCGGCCCTGTTGGCATGACCACAACCACCCCCCGCCAGCCGAGGCCCCCAGGGAACGGTGTACCTGCTGCGATTCGAACGAAACTAACCGCCACGCCCGCCACTGTCCGGCCCTCAGTTGACGACAGACCTGAACTCGCGCCTCGCCCAGCACGCCACCGGACGCGGCGCCCGGCTCCTCGAGGTCATCACCGCCGCCGGGATCGGCTTCACCCTGGCCCGCACCTGGCCAGGCACGCGCAGCCTCGAGCGGCAACTCGAGAACCGCCACAACAGTCCCCGGCTGTGCCCCACTGCCGGCCGGCCTGCCCCCCCTCGGGCAGCCCGGCTAACGGGGGGCCCGGGGGACCAGCGTCCGGCCGCGGGCGAGCGCCCCACCCGGTGACCGGCAACACCGCCGGGCAAGAGCACCCCTCGGAGGTCCCTTTCCATGAACCCATCCCCCTCCCCGCGTTGCGTTACCGAACTCACCGGCGGCGACACCCTGCACATCCGCCCCTGGCCTGACGAAGTCATCGACACCCTCGGCTTCGACCCCCGCTGCAGCTATGTCGAAAAATTCTGGTTGTGCGCTTTAGGACCATCCACCACTTGGTTGTTGCGCAGATTGGTGGCCGGGCTGGAGGTCCACCCCGAGGGCTACCTGCTCCCCCTCGCCGAGACTGCCCGATCGCTGGGGCTGAGCGACCGCGGAGCCCGCAAGTCGCCGTTCGTGCGCGCAGTCGGCCGGACCATCAGATTCCAGCTGGCCAAACCTGAAGGCCTCGACATCCTCGCCGTGCGGCGCAAGGTGCCGCCGCTGAGCCAGCACCAGGTCCAGCACCTGCCGCCCGCCCTCCAAGCCGCACACCAACTCTGGCAGGAAGAGCAGCTGCCGGCCGCCGACGTCGAGCGACAGCGCCGGCGAGGCCGGCTCCTGGCGCTCAGCATGATCGAGCTGGGAGACGACCTTGAGATCGCGGAGCGGCGCCTGCTCGAACTGCGCTACCACCCAGGCCTCGCCCACGACGCCGCAACCTGGGCATGGGCCAGACACCGATTCGCCGAGGCCGCCGCCGGGAGATAAACGGCAAACAGCAGTTCAGCACGATCCGTGCCCGTACCGGGCCCGCCTACGCAGGCGGGCCCGGTCCGCGTTGAAGGGAGCGCCGCGGTCACGGGACTCGGCTGGCCGTGACAGTCGGATGACCGGCCGATGGGATGGCCATGGAGGTTGTCCAGAGAGCTGTGGTAACTGACCCAGGTCGGTCAGGGTGGACAACCTGCAGACGCGCCCGTGCCGAGAGGCGCGGTCGGCGGTGGCTGTCGTGGCTACCCCACGCACCCCGCGACGCCGGCGCCCAAAACCTCCGCAGCCACCGCTTCGCCTGGCGCGCGGCGCCGCCCGAGCCCGGCGGGCTGACGTGCGTATCGCCCTGCCCGCCCTCCGCTACCCCAAGCCCCCGACCCGCTCGTCGTCCCCGGCCTCTGAACGCCCCCGCCGTCAGTCCGGCCGACGAGGGGCTGAGCGCGGCCGCGAGGCCGTGCGCCCTACCGGCAGCACGGACGGGCACCCGGCCCGCGACGAGCCCCAAGGAGGCACCCATGCCGCTTGACCCACGCACTACGACCACCGCCGACGACCCACAACGCCTCGACCCGTCGGAGGCGTCGCGACTCGCCGAACTCGCCGAAGTGGCCGAGCAATACGCCGTGCTCCTGTCTTCCCGATCCGTGGTCGACGCCGACGCGCTCATCGCCGATGCCTGTGTCGACCCGCTGTGGGACGACCGCACCAACCTCCTGTCCCTCCTGGCTGATGGACCCGAGGAACTCGGACTCGTCCTGGGCTTCAGCCCCGACGACTACATGGTCGTCCGCTACGACGCCACGCGAGGCGGCTGGATCGTCGACGACTCGCCGGTCGACTGGGAGGCCCTCGAGGACCGGGCCTTTGCCGGCGACCACCCGGTCGAGGAGTAACCCACCTGCCCGACTCGGGCCCGGCGGCCCAGCCGCCGGGCCCGGACTCCTCCACGGCGTAAACCGTGACCCGTCCCGCTCCGCCCGGCCCGGAGGCAGGAAACCCGCAGACCCTGGGTGACCACCGGTAAGCGGAGCACGACGCCCCTGCGGCCTTCTCGGTGCCGGGCAACCCCGCCCACACCCAAAAAGGAGAAACCCCCATGACGCTCACCGAACCAGTCGAGCCTCTCGACGCCGATCTCCCCGAAACGGCACCGGACGCCGAAACCGCATCCCAAGACGCACACCTCCCGGCCACGCTGGTCCACCTCGACCCGCGAGTGTTGGCTGCCAACCCGGCCAACATCCGCACCAACCTGGGCGACCTGGGGCCACTGGCAGCGTCGATCGTCGCCGTCGGGGTGCTCGAACCGCTGGTGGTGATCCCCGACGGCGACGGCGGGCATCGCATCGTCGCCGGCCACCGCAGAAACAACGCCGCCATCCTGGCCGAACAAGCCACGGTGCCCTGCATCGTGCGGCCCGACCTGGCGGCCGCCGACGCCACCGCCGCCCTGGTCGCCATGATCGTCGAGAACTCGCATCGCCTCGACCTCTCCGCCCACGACGAGGCCAGGGCCTACGAGCAGCTCGCCATGGCCGGCCTCAGCGCCGCCAAGATCGCCAAACGAGTCGGCCACAAACCCGCCCACGTCAAGAAGGCCCTCGCCGTCGCCGGCTCCGAGCTGGCTGTCACCGCCGCCGAGCGCTACACCCTCACCCTGGAACAGGCAGCGGTCCTGGCCGAGTTCGACGGCGACGACAACGCCGTCAAATCCCTGGTCGTCACCGCCAAGAAGAACCCCGGCCAGTGGGACCACCTGGTCTCCCGCCTCCGCCAGGACCGCAAGGCGGTCACCGCTCACGCCGCCGCCATCAAAGCCCTGGTCGACACCGGCGTCACCGTGATCGACCAACCCAGCCACCGCGACGCCACCACCCGGCTCAACGAACTGGTCGACGGCGACGGGAACGTCCTCACCGACGAAGGCCACGCCGCCTGCCCCGGACACGCGGCCGTCGTGTCCGAACACGACCCGAAGCGAGTCACCTACTACTGCACCGAGCCCAACGCCAACGGTCACAAGCCCCGCTGGCAGCAGACCACCCAGCCGCCCACGGTGGTCAACGGCAAGATGACCGACGAGGCCAAGGCCGCCCGGCGGGAGGTGATCGAGAACAACAAAGCATGGCGGGCCGCAGAACCCGTCCGGCGGGACTACATCCGCAACCTCCTGGCCCGCAAGACCGCCCCCAAGGCGACCCTGCGCTTCGTGGCCACAGAAATCGTCGCCCACCCCGACCACGTCGGCGACGGCAAAGACCAACTGCTCGCCGACCTCCTCGCCAAGCCTGTCCCCGCCCACACGTGGGGCCGCCAGGTCGGCGCCGCCGCGCTGAGCAACGCCTCCGAGGCCCGACTGGTGCTGCTCCTGTTGGCTCAGGTCGCCACCGACCGGGAGCAGACCATGAACGAGAGCACCTGGCGCAGCGCCCCCACCGACGCCGCCCGCTGGCTCAGCTTCCTGGCCTCCACCGGCTACACCCTGGCACCCATAGAGGCCAAGGTCGTCCACGACGCCGCCGCCAAGGCCGACAACGCCACCGGCGACGGAAGCCCCGACGGCGCCGCTGAAGGTTCCGGCAGCGACAACGACGGTAGCGCCGCAGACGACGACCTGTAACCCCGCCGACGTCGACCCCGAGGCGGCCTGACCGGCCCGCTCCCCATGCCCACCTCGATCGGGGGCGACGGCGCGATGCCGCCCCCCCGATCCTGCGTGTCCGGGAGCCCTACGGCTGAGAACCCCGCGCACCAGCGGGAGGAGCCGAGAGGAGAACCCCGGATGGGCAAGACGCAGCACGACGACAACCGCCACGCCAAGCTCACCGAGGCCCACGACCGCCTGGCGGCCGCCGTCGAGGCGCTCGTCAGCGGCGCCGACTGGCAGGCGTTCTTGACCCTGGCAGCCAAGCTCCACGGCTACTCCGCCCGCAACGTCCTGCTCATCATGACCCAGGCGCCCTGGGCCACCCAGGTGGCCGGATACCGAACCTGGCAGCAGCTCGGCCGCCAAGTCCGCGCCGGCGAGAAGGGCATCGCCATCCTCGCCCCCTGCCGCTACCGCAGCACCGCCGACGCCGACGACAGCGCCCAGGGCAACGACCAGGACGCACCGGCCCAAGGCGGCCGTCTCGTGGTGCGGGGCTTCCGGGTGGTGTACGTGTTCGACGTGTCATCGACCGACGGCGACGCCCTGACCCAGCCGGCACGGCCCGAGTTGCTGCGAGGCGAGGCCCCCGCCGGGCTGTGGGACGCCCTGGCCGCGCTGGTCGCCGCCGAGGGCTACACCGTCGAGCGCGGCGACTGCCGCGGCGCCAACGGCGTCACCCGTTTCGACACCCGGGTGGTGCGGGTCCGAGACGACGTCGACGACAGCCAGGCGTGCCGCACGTTGGGCCATGAGGTCGCCCATATCCTCTTGCACGACGGGACCGAGTACGCGGCGGGGTGCCGGGGCCGGGCCGAGGTCGAGGCCGAAAGCGTCGCCTACCTCGTCTCCACCGCGGCGGGCATCGATGCCGACCAGTACAGCTTCGCTTACGTCGCAAGCTGGGCCGGAGGGGACGCCGACATCGTGCAGACGACCGCCGAGCGCGTCCTGGGGTGCGCCCAGCAGATCACCGAGCGACTCGCAGCCTTACGGGCTGTGGTCGCCCACCTTCCCTGAGCGCCCCGGCGACCCACAGCCGTGGTGGTCCGTGCGGCCCGGGACGGGGAAGCCGGGGCCAAACGGCCACCACAGCACACCCGCCCGACAAGGAGCGCACATGGCCAACACCAGCAACGAGCGACTGCCCTTCGAGCTCGGCGCACTCGCCGCCACCGCAGGCGCCTCCCAGGCCGCCGCCCGCGCGGATGTCCGCCTGGTCGACCTGCTCATCCGCCACCTGGGCGCCGATTGGGGCGACGTCGACGACAACGACCAGGCCGCCAACGCCGAGGCTCTGGCCACCGGCGGGCGACTCCTGTCCAGCTACCACCTGCCCACCGGCGCCGACATCTGGATCATCACCGAGGCCGACCGAGCCAGCACCACGGTCCTTCTCGCCAGCGAGTACTGAGCGCTCGCCCCATCGGACGACCCGGCGGCGGGTGACGGCCCGACGCCACAGAAGGTGACCACCACCTACCAGGAGGCACGACCGCCATGAACACCCACCGCCCCACCCGCCCCGATCCCGCGCCCGCTCGGGTGCCGCCCAGGCGACGCCACCCCGGGCGGGGGCGACCCGTTGACCGTCCTGGCGCAGAGCATGGAGTCCCTCCGCCCTGACGGCGCCCCGCCCGCGTGGGCCGAGATCATCGGCCCGCTCGCCCGGCCCGACCAGGCCCGCTGGCATGACGACCTCGACACCATGATGGGTTTCGTCGCCCCCGCCGACTGCGCCGCCATCGTCACCGTCGGCTCGGGCTGGGCCCGCAACCTCAACGAGGCCCCCACGGACAGCGACACCGTCCTCGGCCCCGGCGAGCGGCGCCGGTGCCGCGTCGTGTTCCTCCTAACCCGATCCGGCGACGTCGCCGGCTACCTCCGATCCGGGCCCGCCATCCTTATCGGCGAAGCCCCCACCGTGGGACGCATCCCCGACCTGGTGCGCCGCTGCCTCGACTTGCCCACCCCACCCCCTGAGGAGTCCACCGCCGGGCTCCTGGCGGTCATGTGGCTGGCCCACATCGCCGGCGCCGGTGCACGGTCCGCCGGACGCCTCACGTGGCAGGCCGTCGCCGCGCTGCACCCCGCCCTCCAGGTCGCCGCCGCGGCCGGAATCGCCGTCCCGCCTGAACAAGCCGTCGCCGCGTTGCGGGGCGCCGCCGACGCCTGGTCGTGGAGCCACCTGGCCCGACAAGCAGCCCAGCCGGGATGGCTCGCCGACCTGCTGCCCGCCGGGGCGGCGGGATGGATGGACGAAGGCATCCTCTGCCGCTGGCTGCTCGACTCCCTGCCGTCCATCGCCTCCCTCCTCGATCAGGTCACGCCCCTCCTGACCGCAGCCACCGCCATGAAGCTGCGAGTCACCCTGGGCCAACTCGGCGTCACCACCCGATGACACCGAGGCCGACCTCCCCAGCCGCCCGCCGGCGTTCCCGGGACCCATCGGTGCCCGCCGCACAGGAAGGACACGCCATGCCCATGCCCGCCACCATCGCCGCCGCCATCACCGTGGTACCGCTCGACGATCCCGTCGTCGAGCGTCACGGCCACGGGCCGAACTCCACGTATGTCTCGGTGTGCTATCTCCCGATCCTTGGGGACAGACCCTGTGGCTTTATCGCAGAGTCGGTGTGATGGCCCTCGCCGCCAACCACACCGTCGTCGAGCTGGCCGAGCTGGGACGTGACCTCGGCATCGGCGCCAGGGTCGGGCCGCACACACCTGTGGTCAAGGCCCTGCGGCGACTCGAGAGGTTCGGCGCCGCATCCTGGAACGGTCACACGTACGCCGTTCGCCGGGCCCTGGCGCCGGTAGCGGGGCGCCGGCTGGAGGAGTTGCCTGAGTTTGCCCGGGCCGTTCACCGGCGGGCTGAGCGTCAGGAAGCCTGCATACCGGTTACCGCCTGAGCCGGTTGTCGTTTCAGCCGGCAGCGGTTCGCCGGGGGTTGTCAGCCCTCGGGGAACCGCTGCCGTGACGCGTAACCGCTTTGGTGACGACGAGGGGGGCGGGGCGGTCGAGCGGGGATGGTGGCGGGATCGCGGTCAGGGCGAACGGGCGGGTCGAGCGGGGATGGTGGCGGGATCGCGGTCAGGGCGAACGGGCGGGTCGAGCGGGGATGGTGGCGGGATCGCGGTCAGGGCGAACGGGCGGGTCGAGCGGGGATGGTGGCGGGATCGCGGTCAGGGCGAACGGGCGGGTCGAGCGGGGATGGTGGCGGGATCGCGGTCAGGGCGAACGGGCGGGTCGAGCGGGGATGGTGGCGGGATCGCGGTCGGGGCGAACGGGCGGGTCGAGCGGGGATGGTGGCGGGATCGCGGTCGGTGGTGAACTGACGGGTCGAGCGGGGCGAGTCGAGCGGGGATGGGGAAGGGACAGTCTTGGTCGGGCGCGGCGGGTCAGTTCTGTACAGCACATTTGCAGGTCGCGCTGCCGGCGACCTGCTAGGATACGTCAACACATCGAACTACACGGCTTACCATGGCGGGCGTTGTGGTGTGGTCGGGAAGGTTCCTCACAAATATCCCCACCGCAGGTCAGAGCACATTTTTCCGCGCGGTCGTTTCCGCTCGCATGCGCTGACGTCCGAAGCGGATATGACCACCAATTTGATTTTGGGGGCGGTGCCGGCATCCGTCTCGCCGTGCTCTTGTCCTGCTGCCTTGCGAGGTGCGCACCGGTCCAGTCGAGCCATGTCACCTGGGTCGAGCGGACGTCCAGAATGATCGCCCGGGTCAAGGTGTTAGGGATGCGGGCGGCCACCGGGGGGACGTTGCGGGTGGCGGCTCGGGGCATCGTTTCTTACCTGCAGGGCGGCGAAGGCAACTCCGCGCCGGCGAACGCACAGGGTTCGTTCTCGACCGGTGATCGACCCGGTGATGGGGGTGGAGGTGACGGCCGCAGGACACTCGGTGACGGAGTGGTCGGCTACTACACGGCGGGCGAGAAGGGTCAGTCGCAGGGGCGGGCCCGTGGTCGTGGAGCGGCCGCGATGGGGCTGGTCGGGTCGGTGTCGGCATCGGAGTTGGAGGCGGTTCTGATGGGCCGCCACGCCGAGTCCGGGGAGGTGTTGCTGGGGGCATCGGGGACTTCGGGACGCAGCGCTGCGCCGAAGGGGGCGCGGGCCGTGGCTCGTCGCGGCGACCCCGACGAGCTGCTCAGCCTGGCCGAGGCGGCGTTCCTGATCGGGGTGCACCCGGGGTACCTCCGGCGTCTGGCAGAGCACCAACCGCAGACGTTTTTCGCCACCCCGACCCCCCTTGATCAAATCGACGAGCGCCTTGCCAGGCGGCTGATCGAGTTCATGTCCGGACGTCCCTTGACGCCTCCATCGGAGGCCTATCTGCTGGCCGGCAAAGACCCGGCGAGCGGACAGTGGCAGGTGTCGCGGCGGGAGGTGGAACGCTTCATGGCCGACCGGTTGGTGCCCGAGACGGTGATGGGATTCGACCTTGTGTGCTCGACCCCGAAGAGTGTCTCGCTGCTGTGGGCGGTCGGTGACGAGGCCATCCGCTCCGACATCGCCGAGGCGTTCGACGCGGCCGTGAATGCCACCTTCTCGTACCTGGAGCAGCACGCCTGTTACGGCATGGTGGAGGGCCGCAACCGTCCGGCGGCGGGGTTCGGGGTGGCGTCGTTTGTCCACGACACGTCGCGAGCTGACGAGGCCCATCTCCACACTCACAACCTCATCGTCAATGCGGTCCAGGTGCCTTTGCTCGACGACGATGGACGGCCGCGGGTCGACGAGCACGGCGCCCCGCAGGTGGTGTGGCGGGCGCCCGATGGTCACGAGTTGCTGCGCCACGTGAAGACCGCCGGGTATCTGGGGGCGGCGGAACTGCGCCACCAGTTGGCGTCGCGCTGGGCGGTGAAGTGGGGTCCGGTTCGCAGCGGTGTGGCGGAGTTGGCGGCATTCCCCGAGTCGCTATTGCACGCCTTTTCGACCCGCCACGACCAGGTAGCAGAGGAGTTCGCGCAGATGGTCGAGTCCGGCTTGGAGCCCGGGGCGGCCACTGAGGTGGCCGCCCAGCGCGCCACCCGGGCCCCGAAGAAGGTGCTGGCCGACGACGCGGTCCGTGCCGTTCAGGTGGCAAAGTTGGCCGATATCGGATGGACTCCGGAGGCAGTTCGGGCGCTGGTTGCGGTGGGTTCACAGCCCCGTTCGGAGTTGACGGACAACGACATCGCGGACCTGCACGCCCATCTGGTCGGTCCGCACGGTTTGACGGAACGACAGACCACCTTCACCTCGCGAGACGTTCACCAGGCGGTGGCAGCGTGGGCGGGAGACCGTGTACCGGCGGCGCGGATCAGGGCGCTGGCTGAGGCGTTCGTGGCCGATCCGGCGGTGGTGTTGTGCGGCGTCGGGGAGCGGATACTGGCCCGCCAGGACCCCGAGCCGGTGTTCACCACTGAGGCGATGCTGGCCGCCGAGGACAACCTGCTGACCCTCTACCGCGACGCCCGGACCGACCACGGCGCCCAGCCCCGGGCCTCGGTCCCCGACCCGGTGATCGACGACGCCATAGCTGCGGTATCGGCGGCGGTGGCCGACGAGGCGGGCGATCCTGGCGGCGGGCTGTCCGACGAGCAGGCCAAGTTGGTGCGGGCGGTGGCGGGCAGCGGTGACGGGATCCGCTGCGCGATCGGACCGGCCGGGACCGGCAAGACCGAGGCCATGCGGGCCGGGGTGGCGGCGTGGCAGGCGGTCGGGTACCAGGTGTTGGGCTGCGCCAACGGGGGCGCCCAGACCGAGCAGTTGGGGGCACGCCTCGGTGTCCCCGCCGAAGTGGTGCGCTCGTGGCTGACCCGCCTGGAGAGCGCCGACGACCCGGCGGAGGTGTGGCGCCCCGACACGGTGGTGATCGTCGATGAGGCGACACAGGTGTCGACCCGCGACGCCGAGAAACTGTGTCGCTGGGCGGCGCGCACTGACACGACGCTGGTGTTCGTGGGCGACCCGGCGCAGCTGAGCTCAGTGGGTGCGGGCGGCTGGTTCCGCCACGTCGTCTACGCCGATGCCGTCCCGTCGCTGTCGAAGATCTACCGCCAGCAGGGCGATGACATGGCCGAGGTGCGGGCCGCCCTGGGGGGGCTGCGGTCGCAGATGCCCGAGCGGGTCCGCACCGCCATGGGGCGCCTGGCAGCCGACGGACGGGTGTTGGTGTTCGACGATGCCGAGGCCCTGCTCAACCAGGTGGTCGACGAGTGGTACAGCGACCGTCAGTCCCGTCTCCAGGCCACAGGGCGCAAGCCGAAGCCGTCGCGGATGATGGCCGCGCATCGCCGCGAGGTCGACCTGTTGAACACCGCCGCCCGGCGGCGCCTGGCCGCCGATGGGACCTTGTCGGGTCCCGATCTGGTGGTGGCGGGACGGCATTTCGCGGTGGGCGATGAGGTGGTGACCTTGACCCAGGCCGGGCACAGCCTGGTTCCCGACGGCGCCACCCGGGACCGCTATGTACGCACCGGAACGGTCGGTCGGGTGACCGAGGTCCACCTCGACGCCGACCACCCCGAGCAGCAGTGGATGCGAGTCCATTTCGCCGGTCGGGGCGCGGTGACGGTGGGTTGGAGCTACCTGACGCATGAGTTCGACGACGGACGAAGGGGGGGCCTGGCCCACGCCTACGCCATCACCGCGGATAGGGCTCAGGGCTCGACCATGCACGCGGCGCGCACGGTGGCTACCGACTCGACCAGCCGCCCGGCGTTCTATGTCATGGTCAGCCGGGGCGAGCGCGATCTGCGCGCCTACGTGACTCGCGACCGCGACCTCGACACCAGGGCCGACGACGAGCAGTGGCTGCCGGTGCTGACCAACCCGGGTGGTCCGCTGCGGGCGGTGGTGGAGCACCTGGAGCGCTCCCGGGTCGAGCGGCTGGCCAGCGACTTGGACCCGGTGGCGTGGGCCGCCCAGCAGCTCCGCCAAGGCCGCAGCCTGGCCGACCTGGCGGCCATCGCCCGGGCTGCCCAGTTCGACCCCCAAGCCCGCGACGCCGCGGGCAGCGGCGGGGTGAGGCTGATCGTGGCCCGCCGGGCCGAACTGGCAGAGGAGGCGGCGGTGACCGCGGCGGCGGTGGCGTCGGCTCCGCCTGAGGTGGTCGCCCGCCTCGGCGGACGGCCCGGGGGCGGCCAGAACCGGCGGGCGTGGGATGCCGCGGTGGGCGCGGTGGGCGCCTACCGGGCCCGTTGGTCAACCGGCGGGGGCGCGGCCGGCTACGGCCGTGCCGCGGCCTGGGCGATCGGCCCGCGCCCCAGCGGCCACGGCTCGGTGTGGCAGCAGCAGCGAGGCGAAGCCGAAGCGCTGGTGGCGCGTTGGGCGGCCACCTTGGAGCCGTCGCGTCAGGAACGGTTCTGGGCGCTGATCGAGCACATCCCCCGCCAGCGGGCCACCGCCGGGGTCCACGCCCTGCTGGCAGCCGGGGTCGACCCGGCGGGGTTGTACGGGGCGCTGAGCGAACGGGAACGTGACAGCGCCAAGGCGGGCGCCGCCATCTTGGAGTACCGGGTCAATGCGGTGCTGCGCGCCCAGCGCGTCGATCCCGCCGCCTACCACCTGGCCGAGCCGCTGAGCGCGGCCGACGAGTGGGACCGGGTGCACCGCCTGCTTGACACCGCCGAAGTCCGGTCGCTGAGCCGACGCGACCTGGCCGACCTGTGCGCCGAGCGGCGCGACCTGCTGCAACTGGTCGCGGGCCACCCCGGCGGCGACCCGGTGTCGATCGCGGCGGAGTTGTCGTCAGCCCAGGCCGGCCATGACCAGACCGCGGCCCGGCTCACCGAGTCCCGGCGGGACCTGGCCGCCGAGGTCGACCGCCGCCGCCCGGACCGCCGCCGCGTCGCCGACCTGCGCCACCAGGTGGCGGTCCTCGAGCGCCGCGACGCCGAGCAGACCTTGCGCCTCGACATGCTGCGCCAACGCCAGTCGGCGGCCACCGACAGCGTCGACGAGCGCGCCGGGCTACGGGAGCGCCACGACCTGATCACCGCCGCCATCGACCTCATCGTCGACGACGCGGTGGCCGCGGCGGTGGCCCGCCCGCCCCGGTACCTCACCGCCTTGCTGGGCGGCCGGCCTGACGGCGGGCCCGACGTCGCCGCCGACTGGGACCGCCGGGCCCGCAGCGTCGAAGCGTGGCGCCACCACCACCTCGGACTGGGCTACGGGCAGCCGGCGGCGGGACCCGACGCCCCGCCGTCCGAGCAGGCGCTGGGCCCGATCTCCGACGATCCGATAGAAGCCCTGACCCGCCGGCGCATCCTTGACCGCTGCCAAAGCACCCTCGACCTGGGCGTCAGCCGATGACCCAGCGCCGTGTGGGGTCTCAGTGTCACACCGTCCAGGCACACTGCAAACCAGAGACGCTGCCGCCCGCCGGGACCCCCCGCTCAGCAGCGCCCAAATCGTAAGGAGGCCGCGTGATGCGACACAGACTGGCCGATCCCACACCCTCCCTTCCACCCATGCCGCCGCCGACACCGACGATGCTGCGCGTCTCCACCGACGGCAAGGTGATCGACTTCCCGGCCCCGATCTTGCGCCCCGACGCCCGGTGCTGGGCCGCCACCTGCTGGCCCGACCCGACGCAGCCCGGCGGGTGGGGTCGGGCGCTGTGGTGGGGCCCCCAGGTAGGCCGACCGGGCTACCAGCCCATCGCCCTCGAGTACTCCGACATCATCGAGTTCGGAGCCGACCTCATCACCGGTTCGGGTCGCAAGGCCCGCAACGTGGCGGTGCGCTGGTACGGGATCCTGCTGTCCACCAGCCGCTGGGAGCTCATCGCCCACGGCCCCCACGCCAGCGCCGACGCCGCCCAACAGGTGGCCCAGGACCTGCGCTCCGCCCTCGCGTATCGCCTGATCGGCAAGATCGAACTGGCGGCCCCTCGGACAGCCGAGCCGCCGCCCCGGGCCCGTCTGTATCTGCAGGACCCGGCCTATCGGCCGGCACCAACCATGACGGTAACCGCCCTGGCGACTAGTACCACGACAGATACAACCTGGGGAGGCAGCCCGATCTGGCGCGATCCGACGCGGCCATCGTCGTCGGCCGGCCTTCGAGGGTGGGGGGAACTGTAGGTGGTCTGTCACCCAGGCGTGGAGTTCTGCGGATCCACTCTCGGCGCCGACGCCGGGTTCTGCGGTCCCAACCGAAGGGGCTGCGCTCGCCGCTTGCCGGAGCCGTGTACCCCAACTTCCGACAGATCGACATTCCTTTGGTCCTGCCGAGAGTGACGGACCACCTTGAGCGGCATCCGCGACGGCGGGACGCCACGGACGGAGAGATTGTGGCTAGGTAAGCACGATCTGTACTGGAGGCGTGGTGATACGGGGTGGCTGAGCTTGACCATTCCCGTAGGGATTCTCGAGATTGGCGATGATGGTGTACTTCCCGGCCGGACAAGGAGTGGGGAAGTTCGCGTTGCAGCCCTTATGCCCCCAGGCCACGTCTCCGACCAGCACCTTCCCCGGCTCGAAGCCGCTGCCCGCTGGTTGCCCGGGGCCCACGACGATGGGGTTGAACATGTCTGCGGTGCCGACCCGCCCGATGATGGTGCCGGCCGAGTCGAGGATGACCAATCCGGGGTTGCGGTCCATGGAACAGTTGAGCGGACCGATGTTTTTTATCGACAAAGTGACGTTCACATCCTGCGTCGATGCGTAGGTGGGGTGGTCGGTGGTAGCCGTCAACGACAGGTCTGAGTCGGCACACGACGGCGGGATAGGCGCAGTGGTGGTAGTGGTGGCGGCCATCGTGGTCGAACCGGTTGCCGCCCGGGGCGCCGGGCGAGGCGTTGTCGACGACGTGGTCGCCGGAATTGTCGTTGGGGCCGGCACCACCGTCGTCGGCGGGGCTGTCCCCGACGCCACCGTCGTATCGGCTGAGAAGCCTGTTGTCGTCGTGGTCACACCGCCTTGGTTGAGGGTTTGCAACCGTGTCCCTCCACCGCCTCGGGGCGCCACCAAAGCGACTGTGCTCAACAGGGCCGCCGTGACCGCGATGGCGCCTGACGTCGCCGCGATCCGGCGACGCCACCGGATACGGTCCGCCTTGGCCCGCACGACCGCCCGCAGCTCGGCCGGTGAGCGTGTCGGTTTGTCAAGCCCATTGTCATGGTCACTGTCAGCCCACGACAAGGGACACCTCCCTCAGGTCGGATCCGAGTAGCCCCCGCAGGGTGGAGACGCCCCGCTGCGAATGTTTCTTCACCGAGTTGACCGAGATGCCCAGGGAACGGGCGACGGACGCCTCGTCCAGATCCGCCAGGTATCGCATCGCCACTACCTGGCACTGCCGTTTGGGCAACCTCTTCAGGGCGGCGACAAGTGAAAGCCGCATCGTTGCCTCCTCGATCTCGTCGTTTGTCTTGACCATCCACTCGGTGGTCGGGCGACGCCGGCGTAACTGGTCGATGACCACGTTGGTCGCGACCCGGGCCACCCAAGCATGTGTCCCCGGCTGTCCCGATATTCGGCGCCATGCGACCAGGGCGCGGGCCACCGCCTCGGCGGCGGCATCCTCGGCGTCGCTGACATTGGCCATCAGCCGGCGGGTCACCGCGAACGCGGTCAGGAACAGCGCTTCGAACTCCTGCTCAAAACCGTCGGTGTCCACCACCTGTTCTAACGGTTGACTTAGTCATTCCGGGTGACAAATGGGGAAAAAAGAATTCGTGCACGCAGGACGGGCAACCTCAAGCCAGAGACAAGGGATAGGCATGGGGCCCAGCGCAGGGCACGAGCGACGAGACGATTGGGTATGCGTTCTTTACGCCATCTTCGGATTTTTCGCGGTTAGTTGCCGGTCCGCTTGGCGCCGGCGGTGGCCCGCGCCGACACGAGGTGGCGTGGCGTTCCATTCTGAGGGGTGAAGGTGCTGTGTCCCCGTCAAACTCGGTGTCAGTCTCAAATGCCCAAATCAAGACTGAGCGGTTCGGCTTTCTGACGGACCGCGGGCAGAGCAGCGTCGGCTTTGAGAAGGTGGTGGGGGTCGCTCTCGGCGAGCGGGGCCCGGCTGAGCTGCGCCGGGAAGCGATGGGCGAACGCCTCGGCGTAGCTGGCCCGTGGGTGGGCGTCGAAACCGGCGAAGCGTGACAGCGCCTCGGCCCCGGCGGCTCGCATCAGGCGCTGCGTGGCGGCCACGTCGGGGGCGGGAGGGTTCTTGCGGAAGGCGCTGCGATCGAGGTCGGCGTCGTTGTCAGCGCCTGCCACGGCGCTGTGCTCGAGGGCGCCTGCGTCGCCCGCCGCCAGGCGTCGCCGCAGCGTGTCACCGGCGGTGGCCGGCAGGCAGCGTTGCACCAGTTCCCGCTGGGTTCGTTCGCTGGGCGAGCCGAGCAGCCACCCGTTGCGGTCACACATCGCTTTGAGCGCCCGGTCGGAGAGGTCCAACACCCCGGCCGGCGGGTCTCCGGCCGCGGCCCGGGCCCGTTCGATGGTGACATGGGCCACGCCGTGGCGGGCTAGTGCGGCGGCCGCCTTGGGGTCGGTCAGTGACACCACGCCGACCGCCAACGCGGCGTCGTCGGCCCCGGCCAGACGGGCGGTGCGGTCCAGCCACCGGCGCCCCTCGGCCGCGGCGGCCACGGTGGCGGTCATGTGCTCCACCGCCGTTCGCATGCCCCGCCAGTCGAGCAGGTCGTCGTGCAGCGGCACGATCTGTTCGGCCGGGCCGACGGAGCGAGCCGGGACCTGTCTCATGATCGCCACCGGCGTCCCATGCGTCAGCCCATTGGCCATCATCCACAGCCGGGGCAGGTCAGGGTCGGAGTGCGCCTGGGCTTGGCGGATCTGGTCGCGGGCCAAGAACAGTTCGACCGCGTCGGGCAGGTTGGCCCCGGCCAGGATGTTCAGCCGGGCGGCGCCGGGGACGGCGGCGGGTGGGCGGTGCGAGGTTTGGGCGATCAGGGCGCCGACGCCGCCGGCCAGCTCCACCGCCACGGTGGGGTCGATGTCGTGGCGGCGGGCGGCGGCCACCACCTTGGCCATCTGGGTTTGGGTGTCGCGGCCGTAGACGGCGTCGGCCACTTCGCCGAGCAGTGCCACCCCCCGCTGGGCGTCGGGCCACACCCGGTCGACTCTGGGCTCGCCGAGCAGCTCCTCGCATATGGCTTGGGCCCGTTCGGCCGGGCTGGTACCACCGAGGGGGAGGGCTTGGAGTGGCCACATCGACACGGCCCGTTCCGGGATGCCCAAGGTGCGGTCGAAGCGGTCGTGGGTGGTGACGTGGCGGGTGGTGCCCCACGGCGGCTGGCCGGCTTCGCGGTCGGCGGGGACGATCGTGCCCGACCCGGAGAAGAAACCCCAGTCGCGCCGGCCGAGGGCGGCGGTGGTGCGGTCCCGGCCCAGGTCGGGGTCGCGCAGGCCGCTCATCGCCACTCCTCGCCGCGCCGTTCGGCGCCGATCTGGGTGGCCCGTATGGCGGCGGCCATGGCCAAGTCGGCGATGTCGGGGGTGCCGGCGCTGGGGGTCAACACCCAGCCGTCGACGGCCTCCTCGACTTCGAAGACGGCGCCGGCCGTCGTGACCGCGACGACGCCGGCGACACCGAGGCGGGCGGCCGCGGCGGCGTCACCGGCCAGCGCGGCGGCGGCATCGTCGGCGTGGGCGCCGGCCTTGTCGGCGTCGACGACCGCGGCGCGCGTGCAGGGCGCCGGTGTCCCAGTCGGCGATGCCGAACAGGGCGGTGGCAGCCCGCCACTGCTCGGCGCTGTCGGGGCGGGCCGTCATGGCCGCCAGCGGGCCGCGCCCGCGAAGTCGCGGCCCAAGGTGGCGTTGACCGAGGTAACCACCGTGGGGTCGGCGACGATGACGCCGGCCTCGCGGTTGTAGGCCAGCGAGGCCACGGTGAAGTTTTCGCTGCCGATGAACACGCGACCTCCCGGTGTGGCGGCGTCGACCGCGATGGCCTTGGCGTGAATGTAGATGGGGGTCTCGCCCTGGTAGACCCCGACGTCGACGCCGGCCGATCTGAGCGTCAGCGAACTGCGCCGCCCAGGCTTTCGAGTCGGTCATGGTGACGGTGACACGCACCTTGCGGCGGGCCGCGGCGGACAGGGCGGCGACGATGCCGGGGGCGGACATCTCCTCGTTTTCGACCGCCACGGTGGTTCGGGCCGAGCCGATCAGCGCCACCAGGGCGGCCTGCGACCCCGGGCTCCACACCACGGCCGACCCGGCGCCGGGGGTGATCGGGGTGCCGGTGTAGTCGGCTTCGAATACCTGGCGCAGGGCGGCGACGTCGGCGGGGGCGGAATCGATCAAGGCGAAATCCCGTGATGTCGGGTAGTACCGGCTGGTCAGGTTCAAGGTGAGGACGGCGGCGGTGGCCCCGTCGACGATGATCGTCTTTTGATGGGCGGCCGCGAAGCTCGACGGGGCCCAGTGCACCTGCACCCCGCGGGCGGAAAGGAACGCGTAGGCCGCCTGGTTGGCGCCGCCCTCCCGGTTGCGGTCGAGGACCACCCGGACCGACACTCCGCGCCCCGCGGCGGCGGCCAGCAGCGTCTCGGCGCGGGGGTCGACCAGTTCGTACATGGCCATGTCGACGCTGCCGGCGGCGGTCGAGATCAGGGCGTACAGATCGCCCAGCCCGTCGCCGGGTTCGGTGACCAGCCGGTAGCGGGCCGACAGCGACGCCGCCGGCCGGGTTGTGGCCGCCCCGGGCGCGGCGGGGCCGGTCGCGGTGACGGCCTGGCAGCCCCACAACGCGACCAGTACGGTGGCGGCTGCCACGGGCCGTAGGCGCCGTCGGTCCGTCCGTGTCATAGCCCCGCCCCGACATCGCGGTCCCGTCGCGGGCGACTGGCGGCCACTATCGGTGGCCGCTGCTCGGCCTGGGACGCCCAGCCGGCGACGGTGGCCACCGGCACGCTCCACGCCTGCCCCTGGGGCAGGCCGGAGATCACCTCGTCGGCGTAGCGCACGGCGTGGCGGCGGGCCACGTCGGCCGATCCGGTGCTGTCGGCCAGCATGGCGTCGGCCAGCTCCGTCGGCCCGTCGCCCCGGTACCCCCAGCCGAACCCGTCGGGCGACCAGCGCATGGCGGGGCGCAACGGTCGGGTCCCGTTGCCGTCGACACGTTCGACGCTGCCGTCGGGGTGGCCGTAGTAGCGGGCCGGGTTGGCTGACGCCGGCGTCTCGCTGGCGACGACGAGACCGCCGCGCTCGTCCCAGTAGAACGGCTTGACGCCATGGGGCGGGTTGGCCATATCGGAGAGCAGCACGACCGCGGCGGCCAGGACCTCCTTGGGTTCGTCGCCTCGCAACGACCAGCCTTCGGCCCGGCCGATCAGCGTTTTGAGCTCGTCGGTGCCCAGGGCCATAGCGGTGCGCCACAGTGCGGTGTCGACGCCGTAGTCCCCGTAGGCGCCCTCGATGCTGGTTTTGTGGGTGCCATCTCGGGTTTCCTCGAACGTGATGTCGATCAGGCTGCTTCGACGGTGCAGGGTGGCCAGGGCGGCGAGGGTCGCCTTGGGTTCGTCGCCTCGCAGTCGCAGCCCGTCCACCCCGGCCAACAGTCCCTCCAGTTCGGGGGTGTCGCGGAACACCATGGTCCACTCGTACACCTGGGTGTCGACGGACAACATCCCGTGGGTCGGGTCGTTCACCGTGGTCTTGCCGTACGGGTGCCCGTCGTCGGAGACCTCGACGGTCGGTGCGGTTCGGGCGTCTCGGGCCGCGGGCAGCGCGGGCGGCTCCGGGGCCGTCACGTCGGTGAGTCCGGGGATGTCGACGACCAGCGCTTGGCGCCACAGCGTCAGGGCCCGCTCGGCCCACTGGCGGGCCGGTTCCGGTCCGGGGAACGGGCCGAACGCGACGACGTGGTCGGCGGCGGTGGCCAGCGCCACCCCGTACCAGCGTCGCGGTACCACCTCGAAGGTTTTGCGGCCCGTCTGGCGGCGGTAGTCGGCGCCGAACTCGAGGACGTCGCCGGGGGTCAGCCCGTCGGCGACGTAGCCCCGGCCGCCCGGGCCGGGGGGCATCACCGCCCGCCCCCAGCCGCCGGGGGCACGGTCGTCGAGCCACACCGTGGCGGCCCACGCCTGGCTGCCCCAGCCGGGGATCAGGGGGGTGTCGATCAGGACCCCGTGGTAGACCCGCAGCGCCGTCTGCACGGGCCGCTCGGGGGGAGGCAGGTCGGCCATCTACAGGCCGGCGTGGTTGTCGGCGACCACTCGGAGGTGGCGAACCGGCGCCTCCGCCGCCTTGCCGGGTGCGCCGGCGGTGAGGCCGTCGAGGCGGTCCGGGGCGTGCTGGGCGGCCAAGGCGGCCAGGGTGGGGACCGATTCGTGGCCGTCGAGGGCGACGCCGGGGGCGTGGCGGGCCACGATGGCCCGCAGCTGCTCGGGCGGCTTGGCCATGGCGGTGAACAGCCGCTCGGCGGGCACCACCAGCCACCCGTGACCGGGGTCGCCCACCCGGGCCAACTCGCCGTGGATGTCGACGGTGACCAGCTTGGGGACCGGGTCGAGTCCGACCAGCAACGCCGCCCGCTGCTGGTCGGCGGTGACCTCGGGGGCGGCTACCTGGCGGTGGGAGCGGTCAGGGGAGTCGGGGGCGAAGAACGTCAACTGTGGGTCCTCGGCGGCGCCGGGCAGGATCTCGCCGGCCACCACGGGCAGGCCGGCGGTCTGGCGGGCCGCCACCACCGCCGCGCTGGTCGGCCACCAGGTGCCCCGCACCAGTGACACCTGGTCGCCCGCCACGGTGAGCGCCTCGGCGTCGTCGAGGGTGTGCGGCTGCACCTGGTAGGTGATCCCGTCGCCGCCGCCCAGGGCTCGCAGCACCGTCGCCTCGACCCGCTCGCCGCTGTCGGGGTGGGCCAGCGCGACCAACGACCCGAAGGCCAGGGCCTGACCCGGCTCGGGGGCGCCGATCTCCGGTCCCGCCAGGGTGGGGGTCACCTTGGCCGCCGGGGTTATCAGAATGCGGTCCGCCTCGCTCTCGCCGATATAGCTGCGACGCCAAGGGTGGCCGACCAGCGACGCCACATCGGGTCGCCACGCGTAGGCCAGAGCTTCGCCTTCTCGGGACAGGACCGGGTATTGCACCTGGCCCAGGTGGCGTTCGCCGTTCACGTCGACCGCGACCCGGGTCCCGTCGGGGTAGGGGGCGGCGGGGCCGGCGGCGGCGTCGAGCAGGCGGTCGCGGTGGGCCTCGAGGAATGCCCGCTGCCCCTCGTTCAACATCCGGGACCGGTGAGCCGGGTCGGGATCGACGATGACGGCCAGCAGCGCCCGGACACTGTCGTCGGCCGCCACGTCGACCCCGCCTGGGGCCCTCACGTCGTCGCCGGCCAGCACCACCCGGCCGGCGTGGGACAGCCGGTAGGACACCAGCGTCGACCCACTGGCCGGCTCAGGTCGAGCCCCCAGCACCTCCAACAGCGTGCCCTGGCCGAGGTCGACCACCGAGGCGTGACGTTGGCGGTCCTGCTCGACCGCCAGTCCCCACCCGGAACGGCCAGTGCCGGCGGCGCCGGCGGCCACCGCCTCGCTGGACCACACCGGGAAGGTGTCGAGCGGCCTGGCCACCGGCGGGAACTCGCCGTCCATGCCGCGGGGGCCGGCCAAGGCCGGGTGGGCGTCGCGCTCGGCCTCCAGCGCCGCCGAGCAGCGGCGACGGCAACGCGAACCCCAGTCCCTCCTCCAGCGTCCCCGGGGAAGGGTAGGCGGAGCGGGTCACGCCCAGCTCGTAGTCGACCCGGCGGGCGCCCCCCGGTCCGGTCTGGCTGACATGGCCGGCAGTGAAGGTCGCCAACTGCGGGTCCCAGCCCAGCAGCCAACCCCCCGTCGGGGTCGTCACCAGCGCCACCCCAGCTGCCACGCGGTCGAGTTGCTGCACGTCGGTCATCGCTCAGCGCTCACCGTCCGCCGTCGCCGCCGACGGCGGCGGCGCGGCGCTCGGCGGCGCCCTGGCCGCAGTCGGGGCAGGGCCTGACGGAGCTCGATGGGCGGCCGGCGCGGTTGTAGCCGCGTCGCGATATCTCGCCGCTGCCGCCGCAGGTGGCGCACGCCGGTTGGCGTTCGCGACGCACAGCCCAACGCTGCGGCAGCTTCCATCGCCTCGGGTGCAGCGCCTCGCCGGTGGCGGTCAGGTACAACGCCCGGTCCTTGAACCAGTAGCGGCCGATCAGATGGGCGGGCGGCAAGGTGTTGTGTATCAAGAGCGCCTCACCGGGGCGGACCTGGCGCAGCAAGGCCATGGGCAGCAGTTCGGCCCGGGTGGTCGACTGGCTGAGCGAGCGCCGCCCGGTGCCGCCGCCCACGTCGACACTGGAATGGCGGTCGAGGACCTGCTCGGAGCCCAGCAGCCCCTCGGCGTAGTCCAAGGTGGAACGGTCCGACAGCCCGGCGAAGAACACCTTGGTCAGGCAGTTGGAGATGATGGTGTCGGCGTGATGGCCGTACACCGCGTCGATCTGGGCCTTCGACTGGTAGATCAGCATCAGTTGGATGCCGATCCCGGCGCAGGTTGACGCCAACGCCCCCAGGTTGCGCAGCGGCCAGTTGCCGGCCTCGTCGACCACCACCAGGATCGGCCCGACCGGCTCGTTGCTCTTGCCGACCCGCTCGTAGGTCTGGTCGAACAGGTCGCCCAGCAGGCCGCCCAGCACCGGCGCCAAGCGCTGCGCCTCATGCAGCGGGGCGCACAGATACAGCGTGTTACCCCGCCCGGCACGGCTCTGAGTCCCCGGCGCCGAGGCGCCGCTGGTGCCCCCGGGGGGCCCGCCGGCCGTGTCGGCGTCGGGTCGCCCGTCTGGTTCGGCGCCGACGTCGAGCAGCCAGTCGAGGTCGATGGGCGGCCCGAGCGACGAACCCGACACCGTGGGGTCCTGCCAGGCGGTGATCATGGCCTTGGCTGTCACGTACACCGAAGACAACTGGCGGAAATCGAGGCCCCAGGTGCCCGACAGCAACTCGGCGGCCGCCTGGGCGTCGCCGGCGATAACCGGGTTGTAGTGGTTGCACAACTTCCCGTTCATGGTCGCCACCAGCGACCCCTTGCCCTCCTCGTCGGGGCGGTCCATCTTCAGCACCCAGCTGACCACCGCGGCCATGCCCACCGAACTGTTGGCGGCCACGAACAGCAGCGGGGCCAGCAGGTCCTCGGCCCCGGCCACCCAGAACGCCATGTCGCCGCTGCCGCTGGTCCAGTCGGTGGCGTTGGCCAACGCCCGGGCCGCCTTCTTGGCCCCCGTCAAGGTGCCCGCGGCCCGCAACGGCGACCAGGCCGCGGTGTCCTCGCTGGTGGCGTCGCCCGGGTCGAACACCTTCACGTCGCCCCGGCGGCGGCGGGCGTCGATGGTGGCGCCCATCAGATCCGACTTGACCGACAAGGCGATGACGGGGCCGTCCCATTCCAAGATCGCCGGGACCGCCAGCGCCGTCGTCTTGCCGCAGCGGGTCGGGCCGAGCACCACGATGGCGCCCCGGTCACCGCGGCGGCGCTCGGCCCGGCGCCGCAACCACCACGGGATGCCGTCGGCCAGGCCCACCCGACTGTCCTCGGTGGCCATCAGATGGCCGGCGACGACGCCCAGGATGACCCGGCGGGCGGTCGGGCCCGCGCACCCACAGCGGCGCCAGGTCCTTGGCCCGGGCGAAGCGGGCCTCGGGGTTCAGGCCCATCCGGGACCGCTTCTCCAGGCCCACCGTGCGCCGTCGGGCTATCAGCGAGCCCGCCAACAGGGCCGCGGCGAGCGCCGCGGCCAGGATCGGGGCGGTGCACACCCAGTACAACGCCGACCCGGGCAGGCGTCCCGACGCCGGCGGCCCCCACGCCCGGGCGGGCGATCCGGGGTGGCTGGCCAGGCCCGGTACCGCCCGGGCGGCGCCGACCAAACCCACCCCGAGCCCGCCGTGGCCGGCGACCAGGCAGGCCACGGTGGCACCCAACCACAGCGACCCGACCACCGCCGCGGCCAGCGCCGCGAAGCCCAGAATGGCGAGCTCGACGCCGCTGTCCTCCGCGCCCACCGCTACGCCGCCTCGGTCGCCAGGGACCGCACCCGGCGCAGCGCGGCGGCGCGGCGGTAGCGGATGCAGCGCGACGTGACCCGGGCCGGGTCGGTCTCGGCCACCTCGGTCACCGGGACCCCGGCCACCCCGAGCCTGGCCAGCAGATGGGCGTCGGCGGACCGCAAACCATGCGTCAGCGCCTCGCCCACCACCTCGAGCAGCTCCTCCGCCGCGGGTGGACTGGACCCGTCGGGGCGGCCGGTGATGTCGGCCACCGCGCACGCGGTGACCGCCAGGCGGGCCGCGACCTGGTCCTCGCGGGCTCTGCGGCGCCGAGGCCGTTGCAGCACCAGGTACTCGGCGTCGCGGACCAGGCGCCGCCACACCCCGGCCTCGCCTCGCAGCGCGTCGCCGGTGGCCAGCGACAACCACACCGTCGAGATCATGGTGTCGATGGTGTCGGCCTCCTCGCCCGCACTAGCGCCACTGCCGAAACCGCCACCCCAGGCGATGACAACCAGGTTGGGCAACATCCGCTGCACCATGACCCGGGTCGCCACCTCGTCGCCCGCCGCCGCGGCCACCGCCAACGCCTCGGCGATCTCATCGGCGCGCTGCGCCGAGACGCCGGCGGCGCACATCTCGGCCAGCGGTTCGCCCACCAACCGGTAGCCCGACAACCGGGGGTCGTCGCGCCACGAGGCGGGAGCGTCGACCAACCCGCGGGCGAAGCGGTCGCGCCACTCGCGGTTCAAGGCCGACTGCAACGGCGACGACGACCGGTGCCGGAGGCGCCACGGCCGGCGGTTAAGCCCCGGCAGCGGGGACCCGTCGTCGCAATCGTCGTCGGGGTCGCGGTCGCGGTCGGGGTCGCGGTCGGGGTCGTCGGTCGGTGTCGGTACTGCTGGGTGAGGTGTCGTCCATGACGGCAACCATCCGCCCCGATGTCCCCGCCGATGTCCCCGCGAATATCCCCACCAATGTCCCCGCGGAACAATTTGTCGGCCTGACCGCCCGCCCTGATGTCCCCGCCGATGTCCCCGCGAATATCCCCACCGCAGGTCACAGGGCATTTTCGGGTCAACCCAAGATTTCTTGGGTTCGTCGTTCCGCTCCCCGCCCACCGCGGTCCGCTCCTTGATGGAGACCGGGAGAAGGGAGCGAGCGCCGTGGCCGGATACCAGCGAGACGAGGTCCTGGCCCGCACCGACCTGGCGCAGCTGGCGACCGAAATCTGCGGTCCGCCCACCGGCCACGGTCGCAGCGCCAAATGGCACTGCCCCAACCCCGACCACCCCGACAGCCACCCCTCCATGACCGTCTACGCCGGCCAGCGCGCCGAGCGCTGGAAATGCCACGCCTGCGGCGAGGGCGGCACCGCCATCGACCTGTGGATGATCTCCCAGCACACCAGCGTCGGCGACGCCATCACCGCCCTCGGGGAGCGCTGCGGCGCCACCGCCGCCCCCCGAGCCGGCGACAGCCCGCCCCGGCTCAAACATCTGCTGTCCGCGCCCGCCCCCACCCGGGCCGACAGGACCAGCCCCAGGGCCGACACCGGCGGCTTCGACGTCCGAGTCGAAAGCTACGTCGCCGCCGCGGCCGAACTGCTGTGGAGCCCCCGGGGCGCGGGGGCGCTGCAATGGCTCCACCAGCGGGGCTTCGCCGACCCGGTGCTGCGAGCCAACCGGGTCGGCTACGACCCCGGCCCCCGGGCGCTGCGCCGCCCCAAAGGTCTGCCCCACCGGGGCAGCGGGATCGTGCTGCCCATCCTCGGCCCCGGCGAGCACGCCGTGTGGGCCCAGACCCGCTACCTCGACCCGATAGGGGCGGGACGCAAATACGACAGCGTGGTGTCCGACATCGCGGCCAACCCCCGGGTGGCGGTCATCCGCACCGCCGGGGCGACCCGGCCGGGCGTGGTCGTCCTCACCGAGGGCATCCCCGACGGCCTCACCGTGGCCCACACCCCCACCCAACCGGTGGCCGTGGTCGGCACCGGCAACACCGGCCCCGACGTCGCCCAGCGGCTCCACGACGCCTACCCCGACGCCGCGTTCGTGGTGGCGTTCGACAACGACGTCGCCGGGCGCTCCACCGGCCCCAAGCTCGGCGCCCACCTCGCCGACCTCGGCCACGCCGTGACCGCCACCACCGTTCCGGCGCCCCATAACGACCTCAACGACTGGTGGCGAGCCGACCCTGCCGGGCTCAGCGAACACTTCGACGCCAGCGCCCAGCCCGCCCTGTACCAACCGACCGCGTTAGCGGCCGTGCCCACCCCGGCGTTGTGACCACGACCAGGTGGCTCGGCGGTCAGCGCCGGGCCGTCGCCGCCGCGGCCATTGCTGTCGCCGCCGTCGTGGTGGTGGTGGTGGTGATCGTGCCGTCCCCCCGGACCGGCGGTACCGCTCGGTGAACGTCGACGGCCATCGGGGCGGCTGCTACCGGGTGTACGACTCGCCGCCCGCCAACCTGGCCCAACTGCTCGGCGGGGACCGGGGACACGAACCGTTCGCCGTCGTCTTCCGCCCCCCGGCGCAACCGATCCTCACCCACGCCGGCCTGACCGAACGCCACATCGCCATGGTCCTGGCCGACGGCTCCATCCTCGGCCCGCCCATCGACCTGGCCGCCCACCGCGACCGGTCCTTCTACCGCCAGCCAATCAAACCTCTCGCCACGGTCGTCGTGTACGACCCGGCCAACCAGCCACCCGAGGGGCCGGCGGCGACGTCGTTCCAGGTCACAGGCCAATGCCCGCAGGTACCGCCCATCGCGGCGGACCGGCCGACGGGGCGCACCATCAGCCGGCCTACCGCCCGGGCCGGAACCCAACGCTCACCCAAGACAAGGAGGTAATGAGTGAGGATCACCAAGGATCAACGGATCGGCGGTATACCCGCCCTGAAAGCCCGACAGCTCGCCCGGGATCTCGCCCACCGCGGCAGCTACGGCTGCCCACGGGAGTGGCTGATCAGCTTTCTGACCGACTACGGCAACGACAGGCTTACCTGCGACGAGGCGCAACAGTTCCTCGACGCCTTCGTGGCCGAAGGGTACGCCGAGCCCATCGCAGAGCGCCCCGACGACCTGCGCACCACCGTGGCCGGCAACGCCCTGGCCATGGCCACCGCCCGCAAGCCGGTGTTGCGGCGCAGCGCCGACCAGGCCGTCGTCGAACTGGCGGCCCGCGCCCAGGCCATCAACGACGACCCCGGCTACCTGTTCTGGGTCGACTGGCTGGAACTGTTCGGCAGCTACCTCGACCCCGCCGTCGACCGCCTCGGCGACGTCGACGTGTACTACCGCCTGGCCCGGCGGTACGAGGGCGACGAGTACACGGTGATGGCACGGCAACGGTGCCGGCAGGCGGAGCAGGGCGGCAGGTCATTCCCGACCTTCACCGCCGAACTGCTGTGGCCCGAGACCGAGGTGATGCGGGCCCTGAAAGGGCGGTCGGCCATCATCAGTCTGGTCGCCACGCCACCGGCCCAGCTGGGCGCCCCGTCCAGGCCGCTGTTCTCGAGGCGGCGGCCGCCGGTCGGCGAACAATCTCTCGACGCGAGCCGGCCGACAGATGCCCCAGCGTTGGCGTGCCCAGCGTGACGAGGCGCGGACGGGCCAGGCGAGGGGCGTCTGAGCCGAACAAGAGAAAAGGGTGGCTGTGGACGACGGAATGGTCGATGGTCGATGGGAGTGTGCCGAGGAGCCGCGCGGGCGCTCGAGGAGAGCGAGGCCTCGGTGGCGTCGGGCGTGTCCGATGCTCCCGACGATCGCGGTCAGCAAGAGGGGCACGAGACCCAGTGGTCCATGACGACCCGGTGCCCTCACGTCGTGCCCTCATGTCGTCTCCCACCATTCTGATCCCAGGCGCGGGACCCGCTGGCTTCGGGTGCTGGGCCACGCCGGCCATGGGCCCGCGTCCGTTCAGTTTGATGAGGTCAGGAGACCGTTTGGGGCCGGGAGCGGAGGTAGCTCGCCGCCCGTTGGTATCGCTCGGCTTCGCGGGCGGCGTGGGTTGAAACTCCGACCGCCCCTTGCGGCCGGGCGTCTTCGGCCCACATGGTGGGTAGCCCCGGGTAGGGGGGGAAGCGGTGGGACCGGATCGGCCAGCCGAGCATTGTCCTGACGAGACGGGCGGTGGCGCGGCCTTGTGTGATGTCGGTCTCGGTCCAGGCGCACGAACCGGTGGCGGCGATCTCGTCGGCCACGGTTCGGGCGAAGGCGAGGGCGTCGCGTTCCGCCGCCGGGAAGGTGGCGAGCGGACCGTGGCGCAGCCGTTCACGCTGCGCCGGGCTGATTTCGGCCTTGGGTGCCCGCACAGGCGGCGGGGTCGTGTTCAAGGCGTCTCGGATGCAGCGAAGTTGGTGCTGGTGACCGACGGAGGGTTGCGCCCGGCCAGCCTGGTCGGCGAGCTCGCCGAGCGTCGTGTCGGCCGGTAGCGAGTCGAGCAGCATCTCCCAGGCGGCGACGTTGTCGCCCAGCGCCCAGCCCAGCGCCAGGCAGGCCAACCAGTCGTCGGAGACATATTTGTCGGCCGCCACCGCCAGCCAAGCCTTGGGGTCGGCGTTGGGGTGTTGGCGCCAGGTGTCGAGCCATCGCAGGGTCATGACACCGGCCGGGGGCATCGACGCGGGGAAGCGGGAGTTGATGCCGTTGGGCGGCTGAGCGAACGTTGAGCTCGAGCGCATAGTCCGGGGTTTCGATGCGGTCCCGGTGCCGGCCGTGAGGGCGTCGCTGGCCGATCTGGTCGAACGTGGCCCGCACCCCGGCGTCGGCGGCGGGGTCCCAGCCGTCGCAATAGCTGTACAGCATGAAGCTGTCTGCTCCGACCGTGCCGGCGTAGTTGGGGTTTGCCAGCAGCCCCAGCAGGACACCCACATTGGGCGTGCCGTCCCTGGTGGCATTCCTCTCGGACCCGGTGGCCCATTTGGCGACGACGGTGAGGTCGTCGCCGGTCAGCTGCTGGGCTGCTCCGGTGACCGGGCGGCGCTGGCGGCGCTGTATCGGCACGACCGGCATCGCTGCCTCGGCGCTGCGATGGGCCCACGGGTTGGCGAGAAGCGTGTCGACAATGTCGCCCTGGGGGTCGCGGGCCGCCGCCCAGCGGGCCAGCTTGGCGGCGACGGCGGGATCGGCGACGGCGGTGGTGTTGGCCACCGCGGACGCCAGCATGGGCCCGCAGCCGGGGTGGGCCAACATGGCGATCGCCCGCTGCGGGCTGTCCAGGGCGCGGGCGAGATGACCTTCGGCCCGGTGGTCGTACCAAACCCAGCGGCTCATCCCCCCGAAGCGGTGGGCGAGAACTTCGACCACCGTGGCGGCGTCGAAGTTGTCGGCCTGCCCGCCCAGCCAGGCGGCCGCCCCGTCGGAGGACAGGCTGACGCTGACCTTGAGCTGGATGTCGGGATCGATCCAATCGGTGTTGCACATCGTTTCGGCCAGCGGCTTGCCCGGCGCCGGGCGCACAAGGGCGGCAACGTCGGTTTCGGTCAGGTAGTTGGTGGTGACCAGGGCTCGTCGGGCGCGCTGCGAGCGGAAACGGGTGGCGAAGCTGACCTGCTCGGCGCTCAGGTTGCGATGCGAGCACAAGGCGGCCTGGACCGCGGGCGTGGGACGGGTGCGGGCCAGGTGCCACCATGTCTCAGTGGTGAGCCACGGGCTGGCCGCGATGTCGGGGTAGCGGGCCGCCAGGAGTAGCTGGCTGTCGCCGCCCATGGGGGCGGCGGCGGCGAGGGCGGCGGCGGCATACCGGCGGTCGCCGCCGGGCCATCGGTCGTCGCTCACCGCCAGGAAGTGTAGGGGCGGGCCGGCGAGCGACGGCGGACCCTCCACCCATCGACGCCGACCTCCCACGCCGCCAGATGGGCGACACTTCGCCCTCGGAACCGCGGGGCGGGGCCGTCGAGTCGCCACCTACCCGGGCGGTACCGCCCGGCGCCGGCCGGCCGGTGGCGGGGGTCCTCGGTCAGCGTCGAGGGATGCGCCGAGGCCCGTGGATCTGTGCCCACCTGGCACACTTCATCTTCCGCCACGACGACGACCGCCTACCGGCCTCGTAGGGGGCGAGTCGACGCTTCCACATAAGCCCCTCCACCCCCAGCTGCTCGCAGGCGGTCAGCAGGGCGGCGGTGTCGTCCGACGCCAGGACGCTTGTGGCGACCATGTGTTCGCCGAAGTGGAGCTGCTCGAGGAGACGACGGCGCTGCACCCACGGCAGGCCGGTGATGTCGTGGCCGTCGACCCACAACAAGTCAAAGGCCACCACGGTCAGAGTGCCCAGCGGACGGCGTCGACGGGCCAATGCGCCGGCCAGTTGGTAGAAGTCATCGGCCCGACCGGCGCCCGCGACGACCTCGCCGTCGATCACCAACTCCACTCCCGGGCCAACAGCGGCCGCCGCCTCTGGAAGCGACTCGGTGATGTCCCTTCCCGAGCGAGTCGTGACCCGGTAGCCCAAAGGCAGGTCGGGGCTCACCCCAACGCTGATTCGGAAACCGTCCCACTTGGGCTCTACCGACCATCCTTCGTCGCCTGCGGCCGGCCCGCCGGTCCGGGCCAGCATCGGCTCGAACCGGGGCGGGACCACACCCGGCACAGTACGACTCCACGCCACCGAAAGGGTCGCCAGCCACCGGGTCCCAGCTAGGTGCCCTGGCCGGTCAGGGGCGCGCCAACAAGACGCCGCAGTCGCTCGACCTGATTGGCCAGCGAGTCGATCTCGGCCGTGAGATCCCGGCGCATCTGTCGGAATCTCTCCACCTCGTCGAGCAGCAGCTTCGCCTGGTCGCCAGGGAGGGATGGGGCCATGGCGAGACTCCTCCGCAGACGAACCAGGTCCTCGTCAGCCATCACGTCAACGATAGAACATCTGTTCGACTCTGACGTAATCGTCGTGGCTCGAGCCAGTGCGGTAGGGGAGGGGTCGTCTGAGTAACGGCCCCAAAAGTGGCCAAGAATGCTTCCTCTAACCTCCCTTAGTCGCCAGTACGTCCGATCCCGCTACACGTGGATAGGCAGCCGCCGTCTCGGCTAGACACGAAAGTGTGCGTGACCGGTGCGAGCCATGACAGGTCCACGCGACTACTCGGCCGCTACTAGGGCGGCGTTGGCCCAGTTGTCAGGCGGGAACTGCTACCGCCCTGGCTGCCCCAGACCGATCTTGACCTTCATCGGCGGCGAGCCATACATCGACTACCACATCGCCCATATCCGCGATGCCAACCGCGGCAATCGCTACGCGCCGGAAATGACAGACGACGAACGGAGGGCCTTCAGCAACCTCGTTCTACTGTGTAAGCCTTGTCACGATCTTGTTGACAAGCGCCATCCGGAGGACTACCCACGCGAGCGTCTCGAGCAGTGGAAGAGCGACCGGGAAGGGTCGTCGCGGCCGGCCCTCGCTGCGCTGGGCCGCGTCGATGAGGCCTACCTTGCGGCGCTCTTGACCTCCATGGCCGATGGAACGATAGGTGGGGCCTCCATCGAGGTCGTCGAGGCTGGTCGTGCCGTGCTCGTGCGCCCGGGCGGCGATACCCACCGGGAGGCTGAGAGGCGTCTCGTCCAGAGAGAAGTGGTGCTTGAGATCTTGGAAGCTGCCGACCCGACGGAACTCGTCGAACAATACGCGCTTACACGGAAGAGGCCGCGGATACGGTGATACAGGGACCGTCGAATCAGGTCAAGCCCATTAGCGGGTCGGATGATGAACCCGCCTGATCAGCTCGATCGTCTGATCGCGGGGGTGCGGGCCGCCGCCGAACTGTCGTCGCTGAGTGGACACGACAGGGATTCCGTTCGAGACCTTGCCGAGTCCCTTCGAATCGTGCGGCAGCGCGCCGAGAACCATCCCGGCCGCACGGATCTCGAGCAGGAGGTGTCGCTGAACTTGATCGCGCTTGCCGACGTCATGGTGACGATGGGCCGGGGAGCCGAGGCGGCCGAGCTCTACCGCCAGTCGCTGGCAATCTCACACCGCTTGACCGAGGTTGAGCCTCACCAAAGCAACTTCCAGCGCGACCTGTCGGTGTCGTACGAGCGGCTCGCCGACGTCATGGTGACGATGGGCCGCGGCGAGGAGGCGGCCGAGCTCTACCGCCAGTCGCTGGACCTACGCCTCCGCCTGGGCGCCGCTGAACCTGGTCGGGCCGAGTACCAGCGCGACCTATCGGTGTCGTACAACAAGCTGGCCGACGTCATGGTGACGATGGGCCGGGGCGAGGAGGCGGCCGAGCTCTACCGCCAGTCGCTGGACCTACGCCTCCGCCTGGGCGCCGCTGAACCTGGTCGGGCCGAGTACCAGCGCGACCTATCGGTGTCGTACGAGCGGCTCGCCGACGTCATGGTGACGATGGGCCGGGGCGAGGAGGCGGCCGAGCTCTACCGCCAGTCGCTGGACCTACGCCTCCGCCTGGGCGCCGCTGAACCTGGTCGGGCCGAGTACCAGCGCGACCTATCGGTGTCGTACGAGCGGCTCGCCGACGTCATGGTGACGATGGGCCGGGGCGAGGAGGCGGCCGAGCTCTACCGCCAGTCGCTGGACCTACGCCTCCGCCTGGGCGCCGCTGAACCTGGTCGGGCCGACTACCAGCGCGACCTGGCGGTGTCGTACAGCAGGCTGGGCGACGTCATGTTGACGTTGGGCCGTCTCGATGAGGCCGCCGAGTTCTACCGCCGGTCGCTGCATATCTCTCGTGGCCTGGCCACCGCCGAGCCTAGTCGGGCCGACTACCAGCGCGACCTGTCGGTGTCGCACGAGCGGCTGGGCGACGTCATGGTGACGATGGGCCGTCTCGATGAGGCCGCCGAGTTCTACCGCCATTCACTGGACATCTCTCGTGGCCTGGCCGCCGCCGAGCCTGGTCGGGCCGACTACCAGCGCGACCTGTCGGTGTCATACGAGCGGCTCGGCGACCTCGTCAGGGCTGCGGGCCGGCTCGATGAGGCCTCCGAGTTCTACCGCCAGTCGCTAGACCTCCGCCGCCAACTGGCCGCCGCCGAGCCTGGTCGGGCCGACTACCAGCGCGACCTGTCAGTGTCGTACAACAGGCTCGGTGATGTCCTGCTTGCCGTGGGCTGGGTCGAGAAGGCTGCCGACCTCTATCTTGTTTCGCTCGATATCCGGCGACGCCTAGCCGCCGGCGATCCGGCGGCTTACGAGGCCGACTTGGCCATGTCGCTCAACAACCTGTCGGCTCGACTCGGCGGCGTGGGTCGGTTAGAGGACGGCCTGGATGCTGCAGTGGAGGCAGTAGAGGTATACCGCCGCCTCGCGGGCGCCAACCCCGCCGCTTACGAGGCCGACTTGGCCATGTCGCTCAACAACCTGTCGGCTCGGCTCACCCGGGTTGGTCGGTCAGAGGAAGGCCTAAGAGCCGGCGAGGAAGCCTTCGAGGTCTACCGCCGGCTGGCCGCCGGCAACCCGGCCGCCTACGAGGCCGACTTGGCCATGTCGCTCAACAACCTGTCGGTCCGCCTCGCCGACGCGGGCCGGCGCGACGAGGGCTTGGCCGCCGTCGTCGAGGCTGTCGAGGTCAACCGCCGGTTGGCGGCTGCCAACCCGGCCGCCTACGAGGCCGACCTAGCGATGTCGCTGAGCAACCTGTCGGTCCGCCTCGCCGACGCGGGACGGCGCGACGAGGGCTTGGCCGCCGTCGTCGAAGCTGTCGAGGTCTACCGCCGGTTGGCCGCCGGCAACCCAGTCGCCCACGAGCCGAACCTGGCCAGCTCACTGAGCAACCTGTCGGTCCGCCTCGCCGACGCGGGACGGCGCGACGAGGGCTTGGCCGCCGTCGTCGAAGCTGTCGAGGTCTACCGCCGGCTGGCCGCCGGCAACCCAGTCGCCCACGAGCCGAACCTGGCCAGCTCACTGAGCAACCTGTCGGTCCGCCTCGCCGACGCGGGACGGCGCGACGAGGGCTTGGCCGCCGTCGTCGAAGCTGTCGAGGTCTACCGCCGGCTGGCCGCCGGCAACCCAGTCGCCCACGAGCCGAACCTGGCCAGCTCACTGAGCAACCTGTCGGTCCGCCTCGCCGACGCGGGACGGCGCGACGAGGGCTTGGCCGCCGTCGTCGAAGCTGTCGAGGTCTACCGCCGGTTGGCCGCCGGCAACCCAGTCGCCCACGAGCCGAACCTGGCCAGCTCACTGAGCAACCTGTCGGTCCGCCTCGCCGACGCGGGACGGCGCGACGAGGGCTTGGCCGCCGTCGTCGAAGCTGTCGAGGTCTACCGCCGGCTGGCGGCTGCCAACCCGGCCGCCTACGAGGCCGGCCTGGCGTCGTCGCTGAACAACCTGTCGGTCCGCCTGGCCGACGCGGGCCGGCGCGACGAGGCTGAGCGGGCGCAACTGGAAGCCCAGGATGTCGAGGAAAGGATTAGTGCGCGTACCTATTAAATCGAGTTCTTCTGAACCTGCTTAGCGGAAGCAAAACGCCCGTGGACTTCCACAAACGCGGCTGTGGGCGCGTTGTAGCCCCTGCAATCTGGTTCCACCAAGAGGTGCGGGTCGTCGCGACGCGGAAGAAGCACCCAGCTGAAGAATCGCTCCGGCAAGGGCGACGCCTACCCGGAGGTGCGGCTCCACAGCGCGCGCCGCAACTCGCTGAGGGGCCGTGCGAGCCGGCCAGCTGACGGCATCCGGCGATGATGGGGGACTGGGGGAGTGATCGTCAGCAGCGCTGTGGCTGTCCGCGCCCAGGGGCGCCTCGTCCAACGGCTTCCACCAGCGCGGGATCGCATAATATACGGGTGATCCGTGGGGGGTTTGTAGCTGGTGATCGGCTGGTTGGGAAGGGAGTGGCCGGTGGGGTTTGAGCCGCGTCTGGTGCGATCAATCGTTGGCGGTCGGACGAGTTTCGAATTAGGTCATCCTTTGTTGGACGATTATCTGCGGTTCGTTTCTGCCAGGGCCCGGCCGAATACGTTGCGGGCCACCGCGCATGATCTGAAAACGTTCTTCTGTTTTGTCGGTAAACCGCCGGCTGCGGTGTCGGTATCGGATGTCGTGGCGTTTATCAGCGCCCAACGCCTCGGTGACGGCGACCGCACCGTGGTGGGAATGGACGGCTCGTCGGGGGTTTCGGCCCGCACGATCCGCCGACGACTGTCGAGCGTGTCGGGGTTGTACGCCTTTTTGTCGGCCCGGGGGACGCCCGGTGTGAATACCAATCCGGTGCCCCGGGGTTTGGCCACCAGGCGCGAGCGGTCCCGGCCCCGCCAGGGGGTTCCGTTGATCCGCACCCCCCGGACGCTGCCGAGGATCCTGTCGCCGGGCGAGGTCGACGCTTTGTTGGCGGCGTTGCGCCGGGACCGGGACCGGGCGATGGTCGAGGCCATGGTGTTGGGCGGCCTGCGCCGCTGCGAGGTCCTGGGCCTGCGCCTCGAGGATCTCCACGTCGCCGAGCGCCGGGTGTTCGTCGCCGAGGGCAAGGGCGGCCACCAACGGTTGATCCCCATGTCGTCCCGGTTCTTCGTCACCGTGGCCCGCTACCTCGACGGCGAGCGCCCCTCGGGTTCGGAGACCGACGCGGTGTTCGTGGTGTTGAAGGGACCGAACCGGGGTCGGCCGTTGTCGGCCGACGGCCTCGATGAGATCCTCGATGGCGCCCGGGGCCGGGCCGGGCTGACGCATGGCAGCTGCCACGAGCTGCGTCACACCTGCTTGACCCGGCTGCGTCAGGCGGGCATGTCCCTCGAGGCGGTCCAGGCCCAGGCGGGGCACCGCTCGATCGAGTCGACCCGGGTGTACCTGCATCTGGCTGATCAGTGGCTGGCCGACCAATACCGCCGGGCGGCCGAGGCGATCGACGCCCAGACCCTGGGGGTGGCGCCGTGACCGCGGTGGCGGCCCAAAACCGCGGGCCCCGCCGTGACCCCAAGCCGCCGTCCCCGCCGAAGCGGCCCCGGTGGGAGGCGATCTCCGCCCAGGCGCCGGTGCTGGCGGCCACGCTGGGCCGCTACATCGACCAGATCGCCGCCTGTCAGCGGCCCGGCACCGCCAGGGCGTGTGAGTCCGACCTGCGGGGCTTCGCGGTCTTCGTGACCGGCCACGACCCGAGCGGTGGCCGGCGGCGGCGGACCTCACCGGGGCCACGTCGAGGCGTACAAGATCCACCTCGCCGACGCGGGGGTTGAAACCGGCCACCATCCGCCGCCGGCTGCAGACCCTGCGCAGCCTGTTCGTGCGGATCATCGAGTGGGAATGGGATGATGCCCCGGCCCGGGTCCCGGTGCTGATGGGCGACCTGCCGGTCCTCGACGACGCGCTGCCCAAGTTCCTGGACGACGCCGCCTTCGCCCAGCTGATGCGCGCCGTGGCCGCCGAGCGCGACCTGCTGCGCCGCCTGGTCATCGAGGTGTTGGCCCGCACCGGGATGCGCGTCGGGGAGCTGTGCGACCTGCAAGGCGACGCCGTGGTCCGAATCGGCGACACCCATTGGCTGCGCATCCCCGTCGGCAAGCTCCACAACGACCGCTACATCCCCCTGCACCCCCACCTGGTGGAACTCCTGGCCGACTACCGGCCGCAACGGCCAACCCAGGACAGCGGCCTGTTGATCACCAACCACGACGGGGCTGCGTTGAACCGCCACGTCGTGACCCGCATGCTCAACCGGGTCGCCAAGGCGGCGGGGCTGGGACACCTCCACCCGCACCGTCTGCGTCACACCCTGGCCACCCAGGCCGTCAACCACAAGATGAGCATCGAGGCCATCGCGGCGCTGCTCGGGCACCGCTCGTTGGACATGACCCGCCGTTACGCCCGCATCGCCGATCGGACGGTGGCCGACGAATACCAGGCGGTGTCAGCCCAAATCGAGAACCTGTACGGCCAGCCGTTACCGGCCGACGCCGAGGGCCCCCACATGCGCCGCCTGCGCCAGGAACACCAGCGGATGCTGGGCAACGGGTGGTGTAACCGGCCCGCCCTCATGGACTGCTCGTTCGAATCGATCTGCGAGACCTGCACCTACTTCTCCACCGGAGTCGAGTTCCAGCCCGTCTTGTTCCGCCAACGCCAACACGCCCGAGACCACGGCCAACCCAAACGGGCCGAGCTCTTCGACCACCTCCTCGACAACATCAACCCGTGACCGTCGACCACAAGCTCATCCCCAACCGTCGGCGACGTCGCCGTCGCCAGGCAGAGGCGAGGGGGTCAAGGGGACCGTCGTTAGGGCGGCCTTCGGGCCGGTCCACTCGCGCCCCAACGCACAACGGCGGCGACACGCTGGACCGGCCCGGCCCTAACGGCGCAGCCCCTTGACGCCCGGGAACCCTCGCCGCCAGCCAAACAATTGACGACAGAAGGGATGCCCCCGTCTCTGCAACTAACGGCCAAACGATGCCACGGGATCCAGGCGGGGGCATCCCTTCTTGATCAGCCGCCTTTGCGTGCTCGACCCTCATTCGCTCCCGAAACTGACCGACGCAAACAACGAACTGCCCTGATCGGACGCCCACGGCAAGGAACCAGATCGCCAGCACCATGACCCCGACACCAACAATTCCAAGGAACCTCTTGACACGGATCACCCGTATAACGCCAGATACCGAATGGGGCACGAGATAGCGACATCTCTCGCCCCACGTTGAGCCCTCCGCCTACGTTTGAGCAGGTTTCCGCTTCAAGGTGAAGCTGATTCCACCCTTCCCCGCCACTTCGCCGCCCGTCCCGAGGAGCGACACACTTCCTTTCGCGCTAATCTCGGCCGTCACGACAACCGACTCGACATGAAAACCTCCTACGGTCTCCGGCGCGTCAATGAGTACTTCACGCATTCCGTCCAAAAAATGGCTAATCCGCTCCGCAGAACGCTAGCATCAACCTCGGACCGTCCGAAACGCAGCTCGGCAGGCTTTTTGAATAACCCCCTCTCAGTCCCACTCGCGTCCTCCAAACCGAAAATCGGTATCTTCTTCGGGCCTTCCATCATACTCTTCTCCCCTCGCTACTCGCTCGACTGTCAGAGATGGATCACCGAAATATGAATAGATAATACCGAGTGGATTCCCTCGGCGCTCCAATAGCAGCAGCCTCGCCCAGTACAGTGCTTCCCCAGTGGGTGTTCCATCTAGCAAGGCCCATAGAACAGCTGAGCAAACTCCGATGCCACTTGGTCAGGAACTGCCGCCTCGGTTCCAATAACACCGCGGCTCCTCCAATAGAGGAAGTGACGAGGAAACGAAATCGAGTTTCTAGCGCTAACGATCGAAGAGCCGCAGGCGTTCAAGAACACTAAAGGCATGGGCACGTCCGCTCGACGAGAATCCGATGACTCTTCCAGTCGAGAGAAACCCACTGCAAGCTCCTTCAACGTAAGAGACACTTCCTGTGAATCAGCGCCCGCAAGTCGTATGCTTGACGACTCCGGCGAGTCCACATCAACTTCGCAGTGACATGCGTAGTGCTGCACCTGGTCGGGCACCAATCGAGGTCGGGACCCAAAACTCCGCGACGGGTCGTACATCGCGCCAATTGCGATTCCTTGTGCCTCCGCTTCGTTCACGACGACTTCCGGCCACGGACCCTCAACAGCAGTGCCAATACTCGCCGCCATCAGATAGTCAAGTTTGCGGCTGCGGCCGCCAGTTCAGCGCCGTGATGGAATAGCTTCATCGGCAGCGCTGGGACACTCCGTAGCACATTGCTATACATCTCACGGGTGGCGTCATCCTCACTAACATCGGCTGTAAGACGCCGAGCGACCGCAGAAGAGAACCCAAGGAACCTTCGAAATGCCGCACCCCTCCTCTGAGGGACAGAAACGAGCGCAAGGTTCGACTCGTCGAGCAACGGAAGGAGTTCAACGGGCATCATTGCTTCAAAGGGAGCATACATCCCAACTCTGGGTACAAGTCCAGTCGTGCGCCACAGCGTGAAGCTGGTCTGTACGAACTTCTTCAACATCGGCGACTCTCGCGGCCGGTCGCCAAGAAGTTGGATCAAGGCGTACTGTCCACTATTGTCCAACAGCGTAAACGCTTCCGCGAGGACTCCTTCGTCTGTGATGTCAAGCGCACCCTCGAGAAGATCCTTGAAATTCTCGAGATCAGTGGCTATTGTGCGACGAATGTCCCGCAAATCAGCAAGACTTCCAATGTCAGGCAACCAAAATGGACGGTCTTGGGCCCAGCCTTCAACCTTCAACGAGTAGCGTGATCCATCGACGCATACGGACAGTTTCAGAGTTAGTTCCTCGTTCGGGAAGGATTCGCCGACCACTAACCGCGCCTGGGAGTTTCGGTAACCGTGAGTGGCACCCGGACAACCTGAACCACTGCCTCCTTCTGCCGAACCTCGATGAAGATCGTATGATCACCAACAGCATGTGGTGCGGAGCCGGGAAGAATGCCGACTCGCTATTTCCAGTCGGAGGCGCAAGAAGGACCACCTGACGTGGATTCAAAGGCGATCCCAAGATAGTTACCGAAACTGTAAACTCGACGATAGTGGAATCCTCGCCTGGAACATCGATGGACCGCTGAATCTCATCCCACGGGTCGCAATCCCCGATCGCAACGCCCACTTCGAGAGTTGCGCTGGGGTAGGCGATGGCTCCCATCTCCTCGGACAGCAAAGATGATTCCGCAAGGTCTCGAATTGCGACGAAGATAGTCCCCCTATAGGCCTGCAGAGGAGGTCCTATGAGTTGCGTCACGACGGATCGACCGCTGCGAGCGATGTCGTTTGCCACATGTTGCTGGCGGAGTCGTAGCCGACGCGTGTCAGGGACCAAATAGCCCCGATTTGCCGACGCAACCAACAGAACACCAAGTGCGGCTATCGCGACGCTAATGACCGCAATGACGTTCGGGTGAAGGAACACGTATCGTAGCACAAGGGCGACAGCCAGAAATGTCGCAACTACAACAAGGGTCGGGCCAGCAAATATACGCGCCAAGTTGTCATTAACCACGTAACCATCCGGTATAGGACCGCCTCCGACCTCGTCGCCCTAGTCGCGGATAAGGGCCATTCCCGATTACTCGTCCCCTAACCTGCGTCGATCGGGAGAGTTCAAGTCCGCCAAAGGCTGCGAGGCGTCGGCAGTGGATCGCGACACTGGCTGCCGCATCAATAAAGGAGTCTGATATCACGATGCTTTCGTAAGCCGAAGCACGTCTGAGTGACAAGCCACCGGACTCACAGCGCGGCCTGCTCAAAGAGCATTCGGCCCTCGGCCGTAAGGTCGTGTGCATCTATTGCGTAAGTGCCCTTAGCGAGATCCGTTTCTGGCATTCGTTCAGCCGTCGTGCGAACGAGTATGAGGTCGGTCAACCGGAGCCGTCCGAGGAGGAGCTGCCCCCTTAGTTGCGCGTCGAACGCGATGATACTCCCGGAGAGCGTTCCGCCTTCTAGGTTCACGGCGACTGAACCTGAGCCGAGTTTCGATCGGGAGAGATGGAGATCACCATTAATCCCGATGCGTCTGAGATCGACATGGCCGTTGAACACGGCATCTTTTAGGGATAGGTTCCCACCCACCACGGCGGACACTGCGGTCAGTGCTGGGTTACCCTCGGATGAGGTCTCAACCTTGGATCGCGCGAATAGTGCGGCCCCGCGGATCGTGGCGCGGTCGAGAACGATAGTCGAAGAGGCCGCGCCGTCCAGGCGTAGATTGCCTTCGATACCGATGCGCGGTGCGAGTATCGATTCACTGGTAATACCCCGACAATCCAAGTCCCCACCGATCAGCGCCCCAGACAGTGTGACATTCCCTCCAACGTAGGTGCCGCGGAGGTTGAGGTCGCCAGACATTGTCAGACCAGCGGCATCGATGAGCGGAACGCGGCAGTTGATGATTGCGATGCTAGTGGCGACAGTTCGGTGGCAACTAAGTCGGCTTTGGAATATGCATTCAGAAAAGGAAAGGTATTGTGATATGCGAGTGAAGTCAAAGTCTAGCTCTCCCTCGACCTGAGCACCAACGATCCTGACTCCGCGTGGATTGGCTGGAAATGGACTTCGCACAACTAAGTCGAAGATTACCTCCGCACGTAAGAGAGCGTCGGGCTCAAACGGTGGGGATTGGGACTCTCCCGCCTCCCCTCGGTAGAAGTGGACCTCCTTGCCGGCGCGAACCGCTTCAACGAGTTGGCGCTCCGCTTGGGTTAGTGCCTCATCGGATATCACAGTGCGTCACCGCTCATGTTGTAAGTGTACGTGACCGACGAGTCGAGTGTCAGTCTCGAAGTTGGATCGGTACCGGCGGTGGGTCCTCCAGGAGATCGTATGCGTGTGCGAGTGCGGTCCAACAACATCGTCCAGGACGGTCGTGCATTATCTGGTCTGGGTGGTTCTGGTTTGTTGTGGCCTTCCTCGAGGTGTTCCACGAGCGTCGGCCGCGGAGGGCCGGAAGTTGGGAACGGGGTGGGGGTGACCACGATCCGGCGTCGCTGATACGTCCGGGTCGGGGACCGATTTGCGCAACTATGCCGTTCTTCGAACGACCCTCATTCCCCATCCGCGATCTGCCGCTCTCGCCGGGCGAAATGGGATACAGCCAGCCCTGGCGGAACGTATGAGGAGTCGGTCTCAGCCGTCGGACTCCGACTTTGATATCAAGGTCGGCCGCTGGCGAACTGGCAGGAAATACAGGTTGCAGTTCGGCTGCAGTGAATCGATCGCTTGCGTGTTCGTGGTTGTTGATCGCAGGATGAAGGAGTACTCCGGATGAAGGAGTACTCCGAACGTGTCATCAGCTATAGAGATTCCAAGCAGAACCTGCGGGGGCAGGAACTTAAGCGCTTGGCGCAGAGCATGGCTGAGTACATGGCAAGAGCCGAGGCGTTGGGTGGCGAATGACCCTTTTGCGACTGCGTCCAAAAGAGAACGGCGGCACCTTCACGCACGCCCCCGCAGCCCAGAAACATCATCGCCGCCTCAAGCCGGGCCCATGGACCTCGACGAGTGGTTGCCTGTGTGCTCCACGGGGCCGGTCAGTGCGACCGGAAGCTGACGGGAAGGCGCATCGCATATACCATCCGGTATCGCCCCTTCGAGCGTGGTCGTGATGTCAGCAGGCTGACGCTGGTGCTGTGGCCGATCCGCGCAGAGCCGTGCTGGAGAGCGGGAGGTAGGCGGTGTTGATTTTGAGGGCCTTGACCTGGTACCAGCGTGTTGACCCGGCCGTCACACCGGTTTGGGACAGTGTTCCCCCGCTGGGGGTTCTTCCGCCGGCGATTGCAGGTTGCCATGGGCCGGTCGGGTTGGTGGCCCAGGTCACTTGGTAGCCGGAGGCGCCCGGGGTTGGGCTCGGCGACCATTGCAGGTGGGCGTACCATCTGGCACCGGGCCGGGGGCAGGTCCACGACGAGGTGAAGTCCACCGGCGGCGCCGGGGCGGCGTTGGTGAGCTTGGGTGGTGTTCCGATTGTCCGGATAGCGCCTCGGGAGGCTCGGGTGAGCAGGGCGGGCACCGCGACCAGGACCATGACTACCGCCACGACGGCGGTGATCGCGTACACGCTGGCGACTCGAGCGACGCGACCCATACGGATGACATCGGCGGCTGGGGGCCCGAACTCGACACTTGATCCGTCGGCCTCTTCCCGGCGGGTTGCCTGACGGCTGGCTTGGTCTATGAGGCGCCGGCGATGAACGCGGTGACGATGTAGCTGGCGTGGCGGTCAAGGTTGTGACGGGCCCGGTCGTATCGGGTCGTGGTCCTGGGATCGGAGTGGCGGGCAGCGATCTGCACGTCACGTAGCGGCACGCCCGCGTCAAGCGCAGCGGTGATAAATGAGTGACGCAGCGAGTGCGGAGATATCGACTTGGTGATCCCGGCCTTCTTGGCCAGCCGCCGCACGATCCTGGTGGCGGCGTGACGGTTGAGCCGCAACCCGGATTGGGCCAACAGCAGCGGCCCTGACCGCCGCTCACCCGCCGCCATGTCGACCGCCCGGGCCACTCTCGGCGGCAGAGGGATGACGGCCAGCTTGGATCCCTTCCCGAGCACGGTCACGGTGCGATGGCCTCGCTGGATGGCCGAGGTCCTCGATGTCGATCCCGCACGCCTCCGACACCCGCAACCCGAGCAGCCCGAGCAGGCAGGCCAGAGCGTGGTCGACAGGGCTACCGGCGGCACCCTGCGCGATGAACGCTCCGAGCTCCATCCGGTCAAGGCCGAGGGTGGTCGACTCGGTATCGATCTTCGGTCGGCGGACGAACTCGGCCGGCGAGTGCTCGACCAGGCCGTCGATCACCGCGAAGCGGTAGAAGCCGGCCACCGTGGACAGCCGTCGGGCCACCGTCGACGCGGCTCGGCCGTGTGCCTCCATGTCCCGGGCCCACAGCTCGAGATGGCCCCGGCGGGCGGCGAAGGGCGGAAGATGGTTCTGGTGGCACCAGGTGAACCATTGCCGCAGATCGCAGGCGTAGCTCACCCGGGTCGGCCCCGAGTAGCGGGCCAGGAATCCGGCGACTGCGAGCTTGGCTTCGTCGAACAGCGGGGGGACAACAGTGACAACGGTGGTGCTGGCCATGACAGGACCTCCTCAGATCGGGAAGCTCCATCTCGCCACGACCACCCCCCTTCCGCTGGGCCGATCCCCTTCACCGCCCGTCGTCCACACCTGCACAGCGCCTCTGCGGTCCAGTAGCGCAGATACGGGGTGATCCGTGTGGGGTTTGTAGCTGGTGATCGGCTGGTTGGGGAAGGGAGTGGGCCGGTGGGGTTTGAGCCCCGTCCGTGCCATGATTAGATCGTTGGCGGTCGGACTTGAGTTTCGTATTAGGTCATCCTTTGTTTAATGATCTACTGCGGTTTGTTTCTGCCAGGGCCCGGCCGAATACGTTGCGGGTCACCGCGGATGATCTGAAAACGTTCTTCTGTTTTGTCGGGGTACGCTGCTGGCTGCGGTTTCGGTATTCTTACGTCGTGGCGTTTATCAGCGCCCAACGCCTCGGTGACGGCACTGCACTCGCGTGGGAATGGACGGCTGGTCGGGGTTTTCGGCTCGTACCACCCGCTGACTACTGTCGAAGTGTGTCTGGGTTGTACGCCTTTTTGTCGGCCTGGGGGATGCCCGGGGGCGAATACCCATCGGGTGCCCCTGGGTCTGGTTACCAGGCCCTAGTGGCCCGGTCCCGCCAGGGGGTTCCGTTCTTCATCTCGCACCCCCCGGACGCTGCCTGAGCCCCCCGTTGCCTGGCGGGAAACCGGCCACTTTGTACCCTGCGTCGCGCTGGGACTGGGATAAAGGGGGGGGGGAGGCCACGGCGTTGGGTGGCCTGCGCCGCCGCCGAGGTCCTGGGCCTGCGCCTCGAGGATCTCCACGTCGCCGAGCGCCGGGTGTTCGTCGCCGAGGGCAAGGGCGGCCACCAACTTTCGGGCCCCATGTCGTCCCGGTTCTTTCTCACCGTGGCCCGCCACCTCGACGGCGAGCGCCCCTCGAGTTCGGCTGGAGATCGACGTGGTGTTCGTGGTGTTGAAGGACCGCACCGGGGTCGGCCGTTAACGGCCTACGTGACCCGATGAGATCCTACTCGTCGCCCGGGGCCGGGCCGGCGGGCTGACGCACTGGCAGCTGCCACGAGCTGCGTCACACCTCCCTTACCCGGCTGCGTCACGGGGGCATGTCCCTCGAGGTGGTCCAGGCCGAGGCGGGGCACCGTTCAATCCAAGTCGACCCGGGTGCACCGGCATCTGGCTGATCAG